>DATAPP010000208.1:0-127656 GCA_036265125.1 Pseudolabrys sp.
GTCGACAGCGCACTCAAGCAACGAAAGCGATCATGACCGCTATCGCCGTCACTATCGCCGGATCGGATTCGAGTGGCGGCGCCGGCATTCAGGCCGATCTCAAGACTTTCAGCGCTCTCGGTGTCTATGGCGCGTCGGTCATTACCGCGCTGACTGCACAGAATACGCAGGGTGTTCGCGCGATTCACGATGTCCCCGCCGATTTTATCACAGCGCAGATCGACGCCGTTTTCTCCGATCTCGAAGTCAATGCGGTGAAGATCGGTATGCTCTCGCAAACCGCGACAATCGAGGCGGTGGCAAGGGGGCTTGATCGTCATCGCGCAAAGAACATCGTGCTCGACCCCGTGATGGTCGCGACGTCTGGCGATCAGCTTCTTGCTGCTGACGCCGTCGCGGCGGTGCGGGCGTGGCTTTTCCCGCGCGCGCTGGTCGTGACGCCCAATCTGCCAGAAGCGGCGGCGTTGCTGGAGCATGCGCCCGCGCATTCGGAATCCGAAATGGAAGGGCAAGCGCGTGCGTTGCTGGGTCTTGGCGTGCAATCCGTTTTGATCAAAGGCGGCCACGGTGAGGGGCCGGAGAGTGTCGATCTTTTGGTCGATGCGACGAGCGTCACCCGTTTTGCCGAAATGCGCGTTGCTACCAGGAACACGCACGGCAGCGGCTGCACATTGTCTTCGGCGGTCGCAGCCGGGCTCGCCAAGGGTCTCGATCTCAAATCTGCGGCGCGGGACGCCAAAGCCTATGTCACCGCAGCCATCGCTTCCGCTGAAACGCTCAGGATCGGCCACGGCCACGGGCCATTGCACCATTTTCACGAACTATGGAGAAAGCCATGACCACCCGACGGAATTTCACTATCGGAATGGGCATCGCTGCCGGCCTCGTTGCTGCGCCTGCGATTGCGCGCGCACAAGTGCAGAAATGGCGCATGGTTACGTCATGGCCGAAGCGCTTACCGGGGCCTGGCATGTCCGCAGAGCGTATTGCCGAGCGCATTCGCGCTCTTTCGGGAGGCAAGCTCGACATTGCGGTCTACGCCGCGGGCGAAGTGGTGCCGGCCTTCGAAGTGCTCGATGCCGTCGGCAACGGCGTCGCAGATATCGGCCACACGGCTTCCTTTTATTGGCAGGGCAAGATGCCGGCCGCCGCATTCTTTACAACGGTGCCGTTTGGACTCACGCCCGGCGAGCATGTCGCCTGGGTCGATGCCGGCGGCGGGCAGGCCTTGTGGGACGAGCTTTATGCCCCGTTTGGCGTAAAGCCCTTCATGGCCGGTAACACCGGGGTCTGCATGGGCGGCTGGTTCCGGCGCGAGGTGAAGGGCCTCGCCGACCTGCGCGGCCTCAAGCTCCGCACGTTGGGGCTCGGTGGCGAGGTCTATCGCCGACTTGGCGTCACGCCCCAGACCACCCCGCCGGCAGAAATTCTCATGAGTCTCCAATCAGGAGTGATCGACGGAGCTGAATTCGTGGGACCGGGCACCGATATCGCGCTGGGGCTCTATCGCGTCGCGCCATTTTACTATTATCCGGGCTTCAATAAGCCGAATGGCACCGGCGAATGCATCGTATCGCTGAAGGCATGGAACGCGCTCTCCGATGAGTTCAAGGCCGTTATCGCGCACGCCTGCGCAGCAGAAGCTAACTTCGCACTGGCGGAGATGGAACGCCTCAATGCGCAAGCGCTCGCCGCGCTGGTGACCGAACACAACGTGAAGCTGGCAGCATTTCCAGAAGATCTGATCAGCGCCGCGCGGGCGCAGGCGAATGATGTACTCGCGGAGCTAGCCGGGCGCAGCGCGATCACGGGCAAGGTACACGCGTCCTATGCCGACTTCCGCGAACGCACGGCGCCCTGGTCGCGTGTCTCGATCGAATCGGTGCTGCGGGCGAGGGGGGCGTAAGCCCCTGCCGTGCCAGCAGCGCCTTGGTTCAGGCCGCTCCGGCCTTGCTGATCGCGCGCTGGGCAAAGAATTGCCTGATTTCGCTGGCGGGCCTGGCGTGGCTGAAGAGATAGCCCTGCATCTCGGTGCAGCCGATCGATTGCAGTACGTCCATTTGCTGCTGAGTCTCCACGCCTTCGGCCGTTGAGGTCATATTGAGGCATTTTGCGAGGCCCGCCACTGCATTGACGATCGCAAGCGGTTCGGCACCATTGGAGAGATCCTGAATGAACGACCGGTCGATTTTGATCTTGTCGAATGGGAAGCTGCGCAAATAGCTCAATGACGAATATCCGGTTCCGAAATCATCCAGAGCAATCTGCACGCCCATTTTGCGCAGTTCATGCAGTGTGGCCAATGTCGTGAAGGTATTCTGGAGCAGGACCGTCTCGGTGATTTCAAGCTGCAGCTTGTGCGGCGCCATTCCGGATTCGTTCAACGCTGACATGACCATGCTGACCAGATTGCGGCTGTTCAGTTGGGCAGGCGAAAGATTGACGGCAACCTTGATGTGTTCCGGCCAGCTAGCGGCCTCGGCGCATGCCGCTTTGAGCACCCACTCGCCAAGCGGTACGATGAGGCCCGTCTCCTCGGCGATCGGGATAAAATCAGCTGGTGAAATCAGTCCGCGCGTCGGATGATTCCATCGCAACAGTGCCTCGAAAGCGTTGACTTCATTCGTTTCCAGTACCACGAGGGGCTGGTAGTGCAATTCGAATTGTTCACTCGCCAGAGCCCTGCGGAGGTCCATTTCGAGCTCGCGCCGCACTTTCATGCGCGTGTTCATTTCTGGCTCGAAAAACCGGAAGGTTCCGCGGCCGTCAGCCTTCGCGTCATAGAGCGCCATGTCGGCGTTCCTCAGAAGCTCGGCCGATTCAACCGCGTCCATCGGCGCCACTGAGATGCCGATGCTGATATCTGTGACGATCTGGTGGCCATCGATCTGGTAGGGTTTGATCACAGAGTCGCGGATACGCTTGGAGAGAGTAGCCGCATCCGCGGCCTGCTCCATCTGGGTCATGATGATGGCGAACTCGTCGCCGCCCATGCGGGCAACGATGTCGAGTTCTCGGGTGCAGCCGCGCAAGCGTTCGCCG
Organism: Pseudolabrys sp.; assembly: GCA_036265125.1. Classification (GTDB taxonomy): domain Bacteria; phylum Pseudomonadota; class Alphaproteobacteria; order Rhizobiales; family Xanthobacteraceae; genus Pseudolabrys. Next base: position 3,043 of record DATAPP010000208.1, read on the forward strand.
ACCAACTTCAAGAGTTCGTCGCCGATATGGTGGCCGAGCGCATCATTGACGCTCTTGAATTGATCTAGGTCGAGACACAGTACTGCCAGGCACTCGCCGCGTTTCACGCGCTTGATTTCGTGATTGAGCTGCTCCAGCAGGAGTACGCGATTGGGAAGGTCGGTCAACGCGTCGTGGCGCGCCATATGCGCGATGCGGTCTTCGGATCGCTGGCGCTCGGTCACATCCTCATGAGTGGCCAGCCAGCCGCCGCCAGGGATCGGCTTGTTCACAACTGAAAAAGCCCGTCCATCGGGCAAGTTCACGACCTGATTGAATGTCTTTCCCTCAGCAATGCCGTCCCTGAGCCTGGCAACGTATTGATCAGGGTCGTCTGCGAAGCTCCCAAGTTCGATCCGGTGCCTGAGGAGATCACGCAGATGGCAGCCTGGCCTTACGATTTCGGAAGAAAGTCCGTACAATTCGATATAACGTTTGTTGCAAAACGTTAGGCGTGTTTCGGCATCGAACATCAGCACGCCCTGCGACATGTTGTTCAGGACAGTCTGCAGCAATTGTTCGTCTTTCCGCGTCATGTGCGGAAAGGTCAAAATATCGGCGCGCGACGACTGTTGCCTCGGCTGATCCATGCTGAGCCCCTAAGCGAAAAGGTATTCTTGTCGGAGCTCATCTTTACCGGCTGTCTGTATTGAACCCTTTAGGAAATTGGTCCCGGTTTTAATTAAAAAAAGCGGCGATCTGTGCGGATCGGCCAAGCAATTTCGGAACGATACTCTTCGGAGCACGCCTGCGCGTTTCGCTGCCGCTGCGGTCGTCAGCGCACCTGGAACCGCGAACATTGGGTTCGCTAGAAACCCCACCGCGACAAGTAAATGCGCACCGCGGAATGTGAAGTGCCTTACACACCTTCATCGGCAAGCGGGTCTAAGTTCGTTCATGAGAGAAACCGTGATCTCGCCCAGCTGAAGGAGAGGGGCCATGCGTGGTTTCGCCAACACATTGAGAGCGATCGCCGTCGTTGCCCTGCTTTCGGCACTCATGTGCGAACAGACCGTGGCCTGTCCGCGCGACTATTTCCAGTGCGGCAGTGTCTGCTGCCCGAGCCGCTGAGGTTGCCATGTCGTTGAACCGGCACATCCTAGCCGCTGCGATCGCGCTGATCGTGACTGTGGTCCCCAGTGCCTGGTATCTTGGCTCGCGCCCGAGTGATGACGAACTCAATGATACCTTGAGGTCGCTTGGCTATTTGCCGATCACTCCGCCGTCGAACCTCATGAATTTGGGGTCTCTATATTATGTCGATCCCAATGTGAAATTCTTCAAGACGCTCTGCGGTGTCGAGAAGGATGATTTGAAGGACGCGGTCATTGACTCGCCCAGCACGAGCACGCTTGCCGACGAGCTTCATTCCGGGACGTATTCGATTGGCATCAAGCTTGACGCCGGGACGGTCGGCTCGGGCCACGGCGGGGCGGGAGACAAGTTTGTGACAAAGGTACATTACTCACTGACCGACGTGCATCTCTATGAGATCGCCCTGGGAACCAATCACAAGATCTACAGCAAGCTGATGGCGCAGGATGACTGCAACAAAGCAGTATTGGACTACATCGAAGCGGGTGGCTACGTCTGCCAGGGCCAGCAAATCCTTGAAGCGACGGTCGAATACGATCTCAAACTTGAGGGCGGCCGCACGGTGGACACTGGATTGCAAACGGAGGCCGGTGCCGTCGCGAAGGCGCTCAAGGTTGCGACCCACACCGACACGAACGCTGAACTGGACGAAAAATCAGGTCGGCTTGTGACAGGCACAGCCCTGAAATACGGGATTGCAATGAACCCGACCTGTCTGACGCCGCTGAACGGCCGTTTCCAACGCGTCTTGCCGCGCTCGAGCCTTGATCGATTTATGAACTTTGTAAAATTCCGCCTGATCGAACCGATTTTGCCAGGAGCGTAAGGTCCGATTGCTTTTTCGATTTGCGGTCGGGGGGATCGCCAATGTCCAAGAATCTTGTGCTCTGCTGTGACGGTACTGCGAATGAGTTCGCGGAAGACCGTACCAATGTCGTCAAGCTGTTCTTCACTCTCGTCCGCGACCCCGCCGCACAAGTTGCCTATTATCATCCCGGCCTCGGCACGATGGAGCCGCCTGGCACGCTGACACAGACGACGCGCATCGCCACGCGGCTTGCCGGCCAGGCCTTTGGCTACGGGCTCGAGGCCGACATTCGAGACGTCTATATATTTTTGATGAACAATTTCGCGGAGGGTGACCGCATCTTTCTTTTCGGTTTCAGTCGAGGCGCCTATACCGCACGGGCGGTGGCGTCGCTGCTTCGCATGTACGGCCTCATCTCCAAGGGTAACGATGCGCTTGTACCCTATGCAATCCGCATGCTGATGGCGATCCATGCCATCGACAGCGAGGGTGGCGGTCGCAGCGTCGAAGAAAAGCGCTATTTCACACTTGCCGCCGACTTCAAGGGCACGTTCTCCGCGAGAATTTGCAAGCCTTGGTTTGTCGGTGTGTGGGATACTGTGAGCTCGGTCGGCTGGTACGAAAATCCACTGCGACTGCCTTATACGGGCGATAATTCCGACATCGAAATCGGCCGCCATGCCATTGCTCTCGACGAGCGCCGCGCATTCTTCCGTACGAACCTCTGGATGCCGAAAGGCCCGCCGCCACTGAGCGGGCCGCTGGACCTCAAGCAGGTCTGGTTTCCTGGCGTTCACGGCGATGTCGGCGGCGGTTACCCGGAGACTGAGAGCGGCCTTTCAAAGATCGCACTCCAGTGGATGCTCAAGGAGGCTATGGCCGCCGGCCTTCTGATCAGTCCGGGGAATATGGAAGTTGTGTTGGGCAAGACCGGCACTGACGCCGTTCCTGATGCCAATGCGATGATGCACAGGTCGCTCAGGGGGCTGTGGTGGCTCGCTGAAATCCTCTGGAAGCGGCATTACAACTGGGCCAAACAGAAATGGGAGCGTCGACCGAATCTCGGACGCCGGCGCACCATCCCGCCAAATTCGCTGGTCCACGAATCAGCGTATCAACGCGGTGATGACTACGCGAAGCGGCTCCCTCCCGACGCGATCCCGACCAGCTAGTCGAAGGTTCAGCCGAGGCGGCGCGGCTCCGCATCCTGCGGCATCGTCGGCGGGCCGGCCGCGGTGGCAATGGCGAATTTCCACCCATCTGCTGTCTGGCCGACAGCTGCAATGTAATGTGACAAGGTTCACTCGCTTACCGCGCGTACGCGTTGTAATATCAAGCGAAACTTGGCGAACCGAGCCACCGGCAGATTTCCGTGGGGGAAGCATGCTTAGCGCAGATCCGGATTCAATCTTAGGCCGCATCTATAATTTTCTGGGGCAAAACCTTCACCTCGACAAGATTTTCACCGATCTAGGATTTGATCCCAATCATTTCACCTGGGACGCCGTAGCCCATCGCGTGGTCGAAGTCGCGATTGCGAATATCAATACTGCGAATGTGCTGGCTTTGGTTGGCGCTGCGTTCTACGTCGCCACACTGATGATGCGCACAATCGTGCCGCTTCGCGTGATTGGCATCATCAGCATAACATTTTTCATCGCCTATGGTGTAGTCGCCGGAGCGGTGTCGACACTTTTGCTTTACCTTCTTTCGCTTCCAATCAACGTCATTCGCCTCCGCCAGATGCTCTCCTTGGTCAAGAAGGCACGGCTGTCTGCGCAAGGCGATCTGTCGATGGACTGGCTCAGGCCGTACATGACGCCCAGAAAATATCGCAAGGATGAAACGCTCTTCCGCAAGGGTGACGTTGCCAATGAAATGTTTCTGACAGTCACTGGAAAGTTTCTGGTGACAGAAATTGGCGTTGAGGTGCCCCCCAACCGCATCATGGGTGAACTTGGATTCGTGGCACCGAAAAACAAGCGTACCCAGACGGTCAAGTGCATCGAAAGCGGCGACGTTCTGACCATTACATATGAAACGCTGCTCGAGCTTTACTTCCAGAATCCGGAATTCGGTTATTATTTGCTGAGTCTGACCAGCGAGCGCCTTTTGCAAAACGTCTCGCGTCTCGAGGGTCTTGTCGAGGAGTACAAGACGAAATTGGACCAACAGCAAATTCGGCAGGTTGGCACGACGATTCCCGCGCCGCGCTAACGCTTGGCTGAACTATTCCTGATAGTCTCAGTGACGCAATTTCTCAGGTATGTCCGGCTTCCGGGAAAGCGGATCTTCTTGGCTTTAACTTCGGCTTTGCAGGATGCGATCGCCTCTTTAATGGCGCGATCGTCTGCCTCCGACAGGCTTGGCGCCGCGGACGCGGACGTAAATGCCGCCCCGCTACCGAGAACGGCCGCGAGAATACCCGCGCATAAACTGTTGGTGGAACGAGGCATGATCCATTGACCTGAACACTTCAGCGATGCGAAAACAATGTGCGGTATCGCCGCATCAGGGGGATGCTCCCGACAATCATTTTGGGTCAATCGTGCGGATGAAAACTGGAGCTATTTGAGGGGCAACAACAACAGAAAAGTTCGGGGAGAGGACGTAATGCGGAAAGGATTTCTTGGCTTGCTTGCTGCGACATTTGCGGTCACAGGCACGCCGGCTTCAGCGCAGGTACGCGACGCGGCGTATCGGGGCACGATGGTCTGTGACAAGTTGCCATTTACGGTGGGCAACGGCCGAGAGGCAATTGAGGTTACGATAGCCGGAAATGCGGCGCGTTATACCCATGCAGTGAGGCTCCACGGTGCGGCAGCTCCGACCTCGGAGACGGGTACCGGAGCGCTCAACGGCAACAACATCAGCCTGCAAGGATCGTGGAAAAGTGGTAATCGCCAATACGAGGCAAAATACAGCGGGACGTTCGTGCGGCGTCACGCCAGCCTCAAGGGCACTCAAGTCTGGAGCGACGGCGGCAAAACCATCAGCCGGACCTGTTCTGGCTCAATTAAGCGGCCTTTGAAGCCATTTCTGCCACGCGAACAAAAATAAGCCGGTATTTCTGTGACCAAATCACCGTAGACGAACCCGGTAGGGTTCGCGCATGCTTCCTTGGGAACCTAAACCACCCCGTTCGTAGTTAAGGGCGGGTGACACTTTGCTTCTTTTAACCCGAACTTGAAGGGGAATAGCCCTTGCAGAGCTCATTTGGTCTTCGAATGCCGTTTTTGCAGGCCGGAATTCTCGGTTGCTGTCTCATGGTTTCGGCATTGTATGTCTCTCCGCCGCCCGCAATGGCGGAGTCAGGCCCTTTCGCCGAGTTTGCCGGCAGCTGGTCCGGTAGCGGAACGCTGCGGCCAGAGAACGGCGCGTCCGAGCGTATCCGTTGCAATGCCACTTACCGACCGAGCGGCCGGACCCAGCGTGACGTCGAACTGCAGCTGCGTTGTGCCAGTGACAGTTACAATTTCGATCTCTCCGGGCAATTTAGTGCGGACGAACAAAACCAGGTCAGTGGCCGCTGGACTGAGCGCAGCCGCAGCACCGGGGGCACGGCCGTCGGCATGGCCCAAGGCGACCGCCTCCAGCTTCACATCGAAAGTGCGGGTTTCGCCGCCGATGTTGTCATGGTGACTCGTAACCGGCGGCAGAGTGTGGACATCAACTCACATGGTGCCGGACAGATCGTCAAGGCGACGATTACACTGAACCGAAGTTGATCCGAAGGCACGGCTCGGCGTTTCCGTTCAAGCTGCTAACGCCATCGCAGTTTGAGCGACGACACGCCAGCCACGACGTTTAGTGCGAGCGATCCCTGAAGCGATAGCGGCTGAAGGGCGATGGTGCGATTAGATCCGCCAAGAAGGACGTTCGCCCCGGCGCCCAGCCCGAGGCCGACATCGGCTGAAACGCCAACATATTCGCCGGCGAGTGCGCCAGCTGGCACGCCACTCGTGGGGGCAAACACGGCCCAGCCCAGCGCGCTGCCGGTGCTGATGCCGATGGCGAGACCGACGGTATTGATGGCACCGTCGTAAGACTGCGGAGGCATCTGGAGAACGGCGCCCGGAGCTTGGTTGTAAATGCATTGCATCGGTTGATGGCCGACGATGATGAAACCAATATTCGGATCAACCCTGCACGAGAGCGTGCCGACCTGGGTCCATGCAGGTTGCGCTCCCGTTGGCGCCGAGAACATCGCCGTCAACGCAAATGACACGACCAGTAAACAATTCCGAAGCATCTTGTAGCCCTTTCCCTGGTGAAATTTATTCACGTGGGGGTCCATGCAAATCGATCTACGTCAGGATTTGCCGGTGACGCGCAATAGGTGCCACCGGGTCGCCGGGCTACCTGGCTGGGCCAGACCTGGCGCACAAGACGCGACAAAAGTAATTGTCGTGACGGCAGTTCGCGACACGTAACCCCCCAACTGCGGACGCCCCAAGCGTGAAGGATCCTCAGTCAAATCAGCTTAGTTCAACGCCGGCGATGGCGGAAGACCGTGTCTTTCGGGGGCCGGAGAGCCGACGGGTCGAAGCGCCCTTGCTGGTTCGGGCCTTTGCAAACGAGTAAACCCGGCACCTACGCCAGTACCGCATTCACAAGCACATCCAGCGGACGCAAAATCCAGCCCATTGTCAGGCTGCGCAATCTCCGAGCGCGATTTGCTCGCTGCGTGTGTGCTGTGTTAGCGAATTCTCTCTGTGTGGCTTCCGGAAACGCGGCGTAGATGCTCCGAAAATCTGTAACCATTCGTAGCGGATTGCGTGGTTTGCAATCCACTCTATTTTTAGCCGTGAGTATTGTGGTCTCCGGCGCGGTGTGTGGCTGTGCAACACTTGAGCGTCTTCCTGCGGTCACTTACGCGCAGGCGAAGCAAACCGACATTCTTGATATTCCGGATGCTCGCTTTTACGTGAGTGAGAGCAAACAAATTGTCGACCTTGCAATAAAGGCAAGTGAACGGCGCAATCAAACGCGGGGTTCGTCGACAAACCGATATTTTCTCGCGATTTCCGGTGGCGGGGATGATGGCGCTTTCGGCGCTGGACTATTGGTCGGGTGGAGTGACCGGGGAGACAGGCCGGTATTCGACGTCGTCACAGGTGTAAGCACGGGTTCGTTATCGGCCCCATTCGTTTTTCTTGGCGAAAAATACGATGCACAGCTGAAAGAGATTTATACGCAAACAACTGCCAATGACATTTTTGTGCGTCGGCCTGCAGTATTCGCGGCAATCGCAAGCGATGCTGTATCGGACAGCGCACCGCTACGTCATATGATTGCGCGCTACCTCGATCAGTCGATGATTCAACGAATCGCGGAAGAATACCGCAAGGGACGTCTTTTGTTCATCTTGACAACCAATCTCGATCAAGGCCGCCCCGTTATCTGGAACATCGGAGGAATTGCTGCGAGCGGCAGCCCGAAAGCGCAGGATCTCATTATCGACGTGCTGCTGGCGTCGGCCTCGATTCCTGCCGTTTTCCCACCGGTTATGCTGGATGTCACAGTTGACGGAGTGAGGCACCAGGAGATGCACGTCGACGGCGGAACGGTCGCGCAGGCCTTTCTTTACCCACCCTCATTCTCGCTCAGGTCGGCCGCTGCGCGTGCCGGAGTTAACGAGCAAACGCTGAGGACGTCGCGAAAGCGTACCGCCTACGTGATCCGCAATGGCCGGTTTACAAGACCGGAAGAGACTGTAAAATTGCAAACCATTGCGATCGCGAAAGAAGCGCTTTCGACAATGATCGCCTCAAGCGGAGTGAACGACACTTATCGAATGTATCTGCTCGCCAGACGAGACGGAGTTGATTTCAATCTTTCATCGATCGGCGATGATTTCGACGTGCCTTACAAGGGTCCGTTCGATAAAGAGTACATGCAATCATTATTTGCGTACGGATATCAAAAGGGTCGCGGTGGTTATCCGTGGCAGAAGGCTCCGCCTGGTTACGTCAACTAGGCTCGCGGCGCTCTTGGAAAGTCGTATCGCGCGGTGCTACGTTAACTGGTCCGCTCATTATCATAATTTGGGAGAAGATTATGTCGGGTATCTTTCGTGCAATGAAATACAGCGTGATGACTCTGGTGGCTGCGGCGCTGCTGTTTGCGGCGGCTTCGCCGTCGTACGCGGATACCGGGTCGGTCCGGCTTACGGTCACCAGAGCTGGGTTCATTATCGGTGTCGGCGGCGGCCAGGGCACATTGCGTCTTGCTAACCGAAGCTATCCGCTGAGCGTCGGAGGGATCAGCGTAGGGACGTTGGGGGTCAGCCGTGTTGACTTCGTCGGCCGTGCCTATCATATCCGAAGAGCACAAGACATTGCCGGGACTTACACGGCAGTGGGTGCAGGACTAGCGATTGCAGGCGGCGCCCGAGTGGCGCGGCTCCGAAATGCGAACGGCGTTGTCCTTGAACTGCGCGGACGGCAAGTGGGTTTCGAGGTGTCGATCGACCTCAGCGGTATGACTGTGTCGTTGCGCTAGTACACCCAGACATTCCCGGACTTGAATAACGAAACCCCGGGCGCAGGCCCGGGGTTTCGCCAATAAAAAAAGGGCCGCCAAGTGGGCGGCCCAACGATTAAGTCTGCCGGCGCGGGGGAAGGGGGAATCAGGCCGGCAGTCGCGGGTCTAACCTGCCGGCCCGCCCGAAAGTTCCGGACCCCGGCGAATTGTTTACTGGCAAGTCTGCGAAAATGGGCCTCTGAAAATCCTCAAGCGCGCCCGTGAGTTACGTAAGCACGCATCCCATGCTTTTTCCGGAGCGGCGGGCCGATCCCGGCCAGGATGTGTGGTCAAAATCGCCAGTTTGGTGACCTCCGTCACAGAGTGGCTGTTCGGCTTGTCCTAACCTCCAATCACGAACGCCGTGCGAGTGGAGGCCAAAATGCAAAGAGTAAATGCGATGCTGACGTATGTGGTGAATGAGGGCAGGCTATGCGCGCTCAAGCCATCGGAATGGTCGATCCTGCTCGCTGGCGTAGCCATCTGTGGCTTCGGGACGCTGGTTTTTCTGACAGCCCGTCTATAGCACTCAGCGCCTCTCAGTTCAGGCGTCGTGAAATCGTTGTCGACGAGGACTATGAAGCCACGCGAAGCTGCGTCAGATACCGCTCGACTTCCTTCCGCAACAGATGTGACTGATCGCCGAGTTCGGCCGCCGCAGTCAAAACGGTCGACGCAACCTGGCCGGTCTTCACGGCGCTATTTGAAACTTCGGTGATATGGCCGGCCACATCACGTGTACCTTCTGCCGCAGCGCCGGCGTTGCGCGCAATTTCCTGCGTGACCGAATCCTGTTGACGCATCGCAACCGCGACATCGTTGGCAACTTCGCTGAGTTGCTCGATCGTTGCCGCGATCTTTTTGATCGCCTGGACGGATCGCTCTGTCGTCTGCTCGATCGATACGATGTGCCGCGTGATTTCTTCGGTGGCCTTGCCGGTTTGGGTGGCAAGGCCCTTTACCTCCTGCGCGACGACGGCAAAACCGCGGCCTGCATCCCCGGCGCGGGCAGCCTCGATGGTTGCGTTGAGCGCGAGCAGGTTCGTTTGCGCCGCAATACTGCTGATGAGATCGCTGACCTCACCAATTTCATCGACCGATGCAGACAGACTCTCGACCGCGTCGGTAATGGCTTTGGCCTCGCCGCTTGCCTGACTCGCCACTGTCGCGGAATTCGCGACACGGCCCGCGATATGTTCGATCGATTGAGCAATTTCTTCGGCAGCGGTCGCCACGATCCCGACGTTTGCCGTCGCCTGTTCGGACGCTGCTGCGGTCGCCAGCGCCTGTTCCTGATTGTGGCTCGCACTGTTCGCCATTTCGCGTGCTGAAGCGTCCATCGCCGCCGCCGCGCGATCGAGCGTTTTGACGATATTCGATACCGCGTTCTCAAATTCCGTCGTGGCGCCTTCGACAAGCTGACGGCGAGATTCCAGCGTGCGGGTCTGGTCGCTCTCTTTGCGGCGCGCACTTGCTGCATCCGCGGTTGCCTGCCGGAAGAACAGGAGGGTCCGCCCCATTTCGGCTATTTCGTCGCCACGGGTGTCATGGATGTCGACATTGAAATCGCCATTGGCAATGCGGCGCATGGCGTCGCTGAGAAGACCTAACCGCCGTGCGATGCTGCGACCGACATACAGCCACGCCACCAACGTAGCGCCGATAACTGCCGCGATCGAAAGAACGATCAAAATGAGTTGCCCTGAACGGATCTGGCCGCTCGCGTAGCTGGATATCTCTTGCGCAATGCGGCCCTGCTCCTCAACGAGCTCATCGACGGCACTCTTGAGCGTGGAAGCTTCGGATTGTGCGGCACCGAACGCCAAAAGGGCTAGCTGCTGCTGGTTGAGCTCATAGGCTCGCGCGGCAATAATTCCGTCATCCGCCCCGATCGCGCCGAGCTGCTTGTAGAGGGAAATGAGCTTGCCTTGATGGGTGTTGTCGCTGATGGCCGCGAGGTTTTTTGCAATTTTCCGCTGCGCGGACTCTATCAAATCGCGCAGGGGTTCCAGGCGATTCGCATCGTTGACGAGAGAGGCTTCCGTCAGAAGGCCGGCGAGGAGATTAGACTCCGACTCCGTTTCCAGAAGGCGGCGCAGGCTTTCCAGCCTTGATTCGACTGCCGCAGCTCCTTCCTGCTTGGCATTCATCATCAGGTCAAAATTTGCGTCATCGATCGCAGGAGCGAGTCCAATAAGCAGCGCCTCGTGCGCCGCTCGCACTGATGACGCGAGGTAGGACCGCTCGTTCGACATGATGATCCGGTTCGTGATCACTGCGTCGAGCGTGTGAAATCGCTCCGACAGCGCCTTGCTGCTGACCTCGATATCATCGGCCCTTTTGACTCCGAGCGCCCTCAGGTGCGCTATTCCGTTTTCCAGCTTTTTCTCCTGCTGGCCGATATTGTCCATAATTTCGCTACGGATCTTGTCGTTCGATGCTGCCATCAGGCGTGGGGCGGAAGAGACCAGGCTGCTCGCCTGTTCGGCGAGGCGCAGCGATACAGCCGTCGTGGGCAAGCTGCGCGACAGGATTTCATTTGTTGTCAGGCCAATGACGGTGAATTCATAGAAAGCAACTGACGAGCCGATGATCGTCAGCGCGGCGGCAAAGCCAAATGCGAGGTAGAGCCGACTCCGGATGGTCGACAGCCAACCGGGCCTTTGAGCGCCTTTAGAGTTCTGCACCGTTGACGGTTTAGTCCACCCGGCAGGCATCTTCTGCATATCCGTTCGTCGTTATCTGGCGCTAGTTTTTACGAGTTTCGTAACTGGTTTGAATGACCCGTCGGCCTGGAGCACAGTGAAATAAACCTGGTTTGATCCCTGGTTTTGCGTGGGACTGAAAGTGAGATTGACCCCGCCAAGCTTGAAGGTGCCGGTCTCGATCGCATCGAGGAAGGCTTCGCGCGTAAGGTCTCCCTGAATTCGCTTCAAGGCCTCGACCACGAGCTGACCGACCAAATAGCCTTCGATCGACACGAAGCCAGGTTTGGAATTGGGGTTAACGGCAGCGAGTGCAGCCTGATAGGACGTTACCACTGGCAGCGACTTGTCGCCCGGAAAGGGAACAACCTGGCTGACGATCACTCCTGCGCCCTGGTTGCCAAGCTCCTGCGCGAGCGAATCCGATCCGACGAACGAAATGGCGACGAATGCTGCGTCGACCTTGAGCTGACGCGCGAGCTTGATGAATTCTGCGATCGGCTTGTATGGACCGACCGTCACGACGGCCTGCGGCTGGCCCTTCATGATCTCGAGCAAAGCCGATTTTATCGCCGTCGTATTGCGTTTGAAGGTTCCTTCGCCGACCAGCGACATGTCGCGCCTGGCCATCGCTTTCTTGACGCCGGCGAGACCCGCAAGGCCGAAAGCATCGTCCTGGTAGAGGATCGCAATTCTTGTGATGCCGAGGTCGCTAGTTAGATGCTCGATCCAGGCTTCCGTCTCCTGGAAATACGAGCTGCGAATATTGACGACGTAACGGTTGAACGGATTTCGCAGGAACTCAGCGCCGGTGAATGGGCCGATGAACGGCACCTTGGCGGCCGTGGCGATGGGCTGACCGGCCTTCGAGGTCGGCGTTCCCACCGCACCGAGAAGAGCAAAGACCCTGTCTTCCTTTATCGCTCTGGTCGTGGCTTCGATGGTTTTCTCAGGCTCGTAGCTGTCATCGATCGATTTGAGCTCAAGCTTGCGTCCATTGACGCCGCCGGCGCGATTGATTTCCTCGAATGCGGCGAGAATTCCTTCGCGCATGCCCTGGCCGAGCGCCTGCGCTGGCCCGTTCAGCGCAGCGACTTGGCCAAACAGGATCTTGTCTTTGAATACGCCGTCCTCCGCCCGGAGCGGCGTCATTGAAAGGCTCAGGAGGGCGGCACCGACAATGCCGAGCGAACAGCGAATGGTACGCAAAGGCTAATTCCCCACCAGCAATGCGTGTAGGCGGGATCGTGCGCGCGCATGGTTGACGAAGGATTAAAGATGTATGGGGGTGTGGTTTTTTAATAGTAGTACAACATGCGCCCTAAGGTTCTTAAGCTTCTGATTTGCCGTTGTTTTTGTCCCTAGCCCGTCTAGTGTTTGACCCGTTCGTAAATCATTTCGCATTCTTACCGCCGGAGGCGTGATGAGGCGGCGCGATTTCGTAGCCTTTCTAGCTGGCGGCATGACGTGGCCGCTGCACACCCATGCGCAGCAGCCGCAGAAAATACCCCGAATTGGGGCACTCCTTCCCGGCACACCGGCATCGTTCTCGCTACGAACAAAAGCATTCCGCGAGGGTCTGAGAGAGCACGGCTATGTGGAGGGAAGGACGATTGAGATTGAATGGAAATGGGGACAGGACCGGCTCGACGCACTACCCGAGCTTGCTGCTGAACTGGCGAGAAGCAATGTTGATGTCATAGTCACGGGTGGCACGGCCGCTGCCAAGGCGCTCAAAGCCACGACTCGCACAATTCCGATCGTGATGGCCATCGTCAGCGATCCCGTTGCGGCCGGCTTGGTGGACAGTCTTGCGCGGCCTGGCGGAAACGCCACCGGCTTCAGCATTGTCGCTCCGGAACTAGGGACAAAGCGTCTGGAATTGCTGAAAGAGATTGCGCCGAAGCTCTCGTCGATAGCAGTTCTGCTGAACACCAACAATCCACAGTCAAAAGTAGAACTGAAAGAGATGCAGACGGCAGCGCAGGCTATGGGACTGCAACTTCATCCGGCCGAAATCTCGGCTGAAGATGGATTGGGTGATGCGTTTGCTGCAATGAACAAGGTCGGCGTCGAAGCCCTCATTGTTCTTACGGATCCGATCTTGTTTAGTCAGAGAAAGCGAACGGTTGATCTGGCGAACAAGAATCGGCTTCCTGCCATGTACTTTTTTCAAGGATTTGTCGAAGAGGGAGGTTTGATAAGCTACGGTCCAAGTGATGCTGACCTTTACCGCCGTGCCGCCGGCTATGTTGACAGGATATTGAAAGGCACGAAGCCCGGTGAATTGCCGGTTCAGCAGCCCACGAAGTTCGACCTGTATGTCAACCTCAAGACCGCCAGGATGCTTGGCGTCGCAATTCCAGAATCGTTCCTCGCTCGCGCCGATAAAGTGATTGAATAGACGGATTAGTCTATGTCCGCTAAGGGCCAAAGCGGACTCATGCATTGCAGAAAAAAGTTATTCGATCACCTCGTCGGCACTCGTAAGGAGTGACGAAGGCACGGTGAGGCCGAACGCCTTGGCGGTCTTAAGATTGATCGTGAACTCGAATCTGGTTGGCTGAATAACGGGCAGCTGGGCAGGTTTCTCGCCTTTGAGAATCCGCCCGACGTAGATGCCTGCTTGACGCCACGCGTCGCTTCGGCTGGCACCATAGCTAATGAGGCCGCCGGCTGCTGCGAACTCCCGCAACGGGTAGATCGCAGGGATCGCATGTCGGACCGTCAGTGCAGCGAGTTGCTCGCTTCGGTTATTGAAAAGTACGTCCTGGCCGATAATCAACGCACCTGCCCGCAACTCGAGCAACTTTGCAAAAGCTGCATCGAAATCGCGTTCCGTGCTGGCATTCAGGACATGGACTCGCAAACCGAGCCGCAGGGCTGCTTCCTGCGTATTTTTTAGCTGGGTCTCGGCGTTGGGGTTGGCGGGGTTAACGAGCAGTGCGATGACAGTTGCGGAAGGCACAGCCCCGTGCAGCGTTTCCAACTGCTTCGGTCCTAGTTCTACGTTTAACATGGTCGCGCCGGTCACGTTCCCACCGGGGCGGTTCAGGCTCGCGACGAATCCGATCTGCACCGGATCGGCGATCGTGGTGAAGACTATGGGAATTGTCGACGTCGCCGCCTTTGCGGCACGTGCCGCCGGTGTGGTCGTCGCTACGATCACAGCCACTTGTCGGCGAACGAAATCAGCTGCCATCGACGGCAGTCGGTCGTACTGATTCTCGGCCCACCGGTATTCGATCTGGACGGTCTTGCCATCTTCGTAACCGGCTTCACCCAGCCCTTTCACAAACACCGCAACAAGCTGTGCCTCTGCCTTGGAAGAACCGGCGGCAAGATATCCGATGATCGGCAGCGCCGGCTGTTGCGCCCGCGCGGCAAACGGCCACACAGCGGCCCCGCCACCAATGACCTTGATGAAGTCGCGTCGTCTCATTGCCTCCCCCAAACCAAGAATTGAGCATCGTATCGGCTCAAACTAGGTCTCTGGAAGGGGCCGAACGACGCGGGGGTATGTCCCGCTTTGCGTCGAAAGCGACCGGGGCAGGCAAATCACCCCCGGCCGCATGCGCCTCGCGCGATGCGACTTCTCGTTTGGCGTTAATCCCGGCAAGCGTTTTCAGGCCTGCCGGCTGCCGCAGATCTAGGCGGCCACCCGGTTTTTGATCAATCCGACGATCGCCGTCAGGACCGCGCCGGCGACGCCGCCGCCTGCGAATTGGCCAACGAGTGCGCCGATGTCCATGGTGCCAGCAGATTGAGAAAGTAATGGAATTAGCGCAGTCAAAATCTGCCCACCAACGCCGCCCCCAATCGCGCCGGCGATTGTGTTGCCTGCCGTTCCAAGGCTGAGGTCCTTCGAGGCCCCGCCGGCCACATTGCCACCGATGGCCCCCGCAACAAGTTGAATGATGAGATTGATCAGCATGCCCGACATTAGAGCCTCCTCATGTTGCCTCGTCTGAAGTTTAAGTCTTGATGTCAGCTGGTAATTTTCCGCCGTTGGCAGCGAGCTTCGTCATAACCTGCTTGTGTAACCACACATTCATCGTCGCAGAATCATTGGTGTCGCCGGTGTACTTAAGTTCCTTTGCGAGTTCTTTCCGTGCGGCCAGGCTGCTGTCCAGATTAAGCGCCTTCATCAGGTCGACGATGGACGTGCGCCAGGCAAGTTTCTCACCCTTTGCTGCCGCCGCCTTGTCGACAACGGCGGCGACATCAACCATCTGCGTCGCCGGCGCGTTCGCCTGAGTCGCAGCTGGTGTTCCCGATGGTGTTCCTGATGGTGCTCCTGGCGCCAACGTTGGTGACGCACCCGCCGCCTGTGCAGAGCCGTGGCCAAAAATTGCGCTCATGATATTTCCGAAAACACTCATGACATTCCTCCGCCTTTTTGCGCTTGAGGTGCGTTTACTTCGATACCGCTCAATGAACAGGCCCAGTATATCATTCGGCGTCAGATCGTGACTGGTAAAAACTGCGCGAGCGCACTAGCGCGGGATACTCTCGCCATGTTCTTGTCACTGCGGCGTCGTAGTCTCAAAGATTATCTCTAGTCTCAACGGAGGCGACACATGGGCCTGATAGATGTTCTCAACGGAATGCAGAATGGTCCGCACGGACAGCGTGACCCAAGCGCCAGCACCAGCAGCAAGAGTGGAGGAATGTCGCCAATGACAATGGCGATCCTCGGATTGCTTGCATACAAGGCCGTTAAAGGATTTGCCGGCAATCAACAGTCCACTGCGCCGGCGAATACTCGCATACCGCCCGGGCCAAATCCGACCAGTCCTGATCAGTCCGCCAGTGCGTCCGCCGGCGGCGGCGGGCTAGGCGATCTGCTCAAAGGCGGATTGGGCGGGCTTCTTGCCGGAGGGGCGGCCGGAAGCGTGCTCAGTGGTGGCTTGAATGATCTGCTCAAGCAGTTCCAGCAGAGCGGCCAGAGTGAAACCGTCAATTCGTGGGTCGGCACCGGACCTAACAAGCAAATATCGCCCAACGATTTGGGGGGTGCGCTCGGTTCCGACAAGATCAACGCACTCGTCGAACAGACGGGAATGTCGCGCGATGAATTGCTCCGCGGCCTCAGCCAATATTTGCCGCAGGTGGTCGATCAGCTGACGCCGCACGGCCGTGTTCCAACGGAACAGGAGGTCCATCGCCTGCTTTGATGGATGCGCTTGGCCGTGTACGATCGAATATTCAGCATCGTCCGCTGAACGGTCTCGCTATTACAAAACAGGAGCGAGCATGGGCATCCTCTGGATCATTATCATTGGTTTTGTAGCGGGGATTATCGCGCGCTGGCTTTCGCCGGGGCCAAATACTCCCCAGGGCTTCATACTCACGGCCGTCCTCGGCATCGCGGGCGCGTTCCTCGCAACATGGATCGGCCAGGCAATCGGCTGGTACCGGCCCGACCAGGGTGCGGGTTTCATCGGGGCGACCGTCGGCGCAGTACTTGTCCTTTTCATCTGGAACCGCCTTGTTGCCGGGCGGGTGATACCCGACCTCGGGGCCGGGCCACACGTCTAGCCGCACAAGTTCCGGCTGACGAGTTGATCATCTGGTGACGGCGGACGACCGTATATGCGAAGCTGTCTTTGTTGGCGCGGGATTTGGCCTACGTCGACAAGAGGCGTTGTGCGATAGAAACAACAAAACGTATTTTCTCAATTTCATGAGGGGCCGTCATGACCATGACGATGGCGCATATTCGCAGTCTTATCTTCGTTGTTTTTGCGGGACTGACACTTGCCGGATGTGGTTACAACACCATCCCGACACTCGAAGAGCAGGCCAAGGCAAAATGGGGAGACGTACAGAATAACTATCAGCGCCGTGCGGATCTCATCCCCAATCTGGTGGCGACCGTGCAAGGCTACGCCAAGCAGGAGAGGGAAGTCCTTACTCAAGTCATCGAGGCGCGCGCCAAGGCGACACAAATAAAGGTGGATGCCTCGCAGCTTACCGATCCCGATAAAGTCAAACAGTTCCAGGATGCGCAAAACCAGCTGAGCGGCGCACTCGGCCGGCTCATAGCTGTCAGCGAAAATTACCCTGATCTCAAGTCCAACCAGAACTTCCTTGCCCTCCAGTCGCAGCTCGAGGGCACCGAGAACCGCATTGCAGTCGCTCGGCGCGACTTCATCGAAGCAGTCCGTCTCTACAATACCGAGTTGCGGACGTTCCCGGGCATCATATGGGCCAATACGGTCTTCCGTGGAAACAAGCCGATGGCGGAATTCGCCGCAAGTGAAGATGCGGCCAAGCCGCCACAAGTGAAATTCTGAAGAGCTTCAAAGGCATCAAAATGACCGCGGGTCGCGTCTCTTCTGCCGTCGGTAGAAGGGACATGCGCGCGATCATCGCCTTTGCCGCGTTATTGTGGGCGGTTGCCGGCGCGCTGGCGCTGAATTTTCCGGCGCTCTCGGGCCGCATCGTCGATCAGGCCAACATCATTCAGCCGTCGACGCGCAGCGCGATAGAGCAAAAGCTCGCAGACCTTGAAACAAAATCCGGCATTCAGCTTGTCGTTGCCACAGTGTCCTCCCTGGAAGGCCAGGACATTGAGCCTTATGCCAACGAATTGTTCCGAACCTGGCAACTCGGTGAGAAATCCAAGAACAACGGTGTGCTTTTTCTGGTGGCGCCGAATGAGCGGCGAGTCCGCATCGAGGTCGGCTACGGACTTGAAAAAACGCTCACCGATGCGTTGTCAAAGGTCATCATTGTCAATGCCATTACGCCGCGATTCAAAACCGGCGATTTCAGCGGCGGCATTTCACGTGGCGTCGATGACATCATCACTGTTTTGACCACCGACGCGGCGGAATGGCAGGAGCGGCCGTCGCTGCGGCTCGACAATCAGCAAACTGCGGATCCGGCAAGCTGGCTGCTTATGGCGGGTTTGATCGGTCTCATCACGATGCTCATCGTTTCGCGGACTTTTCGCTGGCTATTCTTCAACACGCTTCTCAACATTCTGGTCAGTTCGGGTGGCTCGAGAGGTGGTGGCGGATTTTCGAGTGGAGGAGGCTATTCCGGAGGCGGGGGCTTTTCCGGAGGTGGCGGGTCGTCGGGCGGCGGCGGCGCTTCGGGGAGCTGGTGATGAGCCTTTCGAAGGACGACCAAGACCGAATCGCGCGCGCCATCCGAGCTGCGGAGGCGAGGACGTCCGGTGAAATCGTATGCGTGCTGGCGCAGACGTCATCTCATGTGACGGGGTTGCCGGTTTTCATCGCGGCGATTGTTGCGCTTGCATTGCCGTGGTTGCTCACGGCATTCACCGTGATGACGGTTTATCGGATGCTATTGCTGCAAGTTATCGTGTTCGTGACGCTCCTCGTGGTGCTCTGCTTGCCGTACGTTCGGGTCGCGCTTATGCCACGCCGGGCGCGTCGCGCCATCGCTTACCGGTTTGCCATGGAGCAATTCGCCAGCCGCGGACTTGCCGGCAAAAAGAATCAGTCAGGAATATTGATCTTCGTTTCACTCACGGAACGCTACGCGCGCATTATTGCCGGCGACGATATCGCCGCGCGCGTTCCACAGGCCAAATGGCAGGAGGCGGTAGATGCGCTGATTGTACACACGCGTAACGGCTTGGTCGCCGATGGTTTCATTACTGCCGTAGAAATATGTGGAAATGAGCTGGCCAAGCATTTTCCTCCACCTGATATCAACCGCAACGAATTGCCCGACCGCATTTATGTGATCTAGGAAGGTTCAGTCAGTCGACTGTTACCGGGAAGCCGATTGGCTCGGCTGAAATGAATTGCTGCTTGGCGAGGCGGGCAAATCGGCCCCCGGCAGCGACGAGCTCGTCGAATGTTCCTTTTTCGACAATCCTGCCCTGGTGGAAGACGAGGATGCGAGATGCTTTGCGCACCGTCGATAACCGGTGCGCGATGACGAATGTGGTGCGGCCCTTCATCACCTCGTCGAGCGCGCGCATGACCTTCCCCTCGGTATCGGCGTCGAGGGCGCTCGTTGCCTCGTCGAGAATAAGGATCGGCGGATCCTTCAAAAGCGCGCGGGCAATCGACAATCGCTGACGTTCGCCACCGGACAGTGCGCGGCCACGCTCGCCGACACTATCGCCAAACCCTGCTGATTTGCGCTCGATGAATTCCAGCGCTTGCGCACGTTCGACTGCATCAAGAATCTCCGCATCGGTCGCATGGGGCTTCCCAACCAGCAGGTTCTCGGTAATCGAACGATTGAACAGCAGTGACTCCTGGAAAACCACGCCGATGTTTCGGCGCAATGCCGAAAGCTTGAATTTGCGGATATCCGTCCCGTCAATTTCGATCTGGCCTGACTGCGGATCGAAGGCGCGGTGAAGCAGCGCGATCGCTGTTGATTTTCCTGCGCCGGTTGCTCCAACCAGCGCAATTGTCTCACCCGGCATCGCTTTGAAGCTCAAATCCTCCACGGCCATCCGGTTGCCGTCATAGGAGAATGAAACGTGTTTGAATTCGACGAGGCCACGCAGCCTGCCAGGATCGATGGCGTCCGGATGATCGCGAATGGAAGGAACGGTGTCCCATACAGTGAAGAATTCGCGCAACCTCGGCGCCTCCGATACCACGCTGTTGATGAAACTGACGCTATGCTCCAGTCGGGCGATAATAAGTCCCGCAAAATTCATGAACGTCACCATTTCGCCGACCGTTGCCTTGCCCTGAACGGTGAGCAGGGTACCGACGACGATGATCGCGAGCACCGTCAATGTCGTCGCGGTGCGGGTCAACACATTCGCCAATGCCCACCACGAAAGGACCGGCATCTGTGCGGACAACAAACGTTCGACGACATGGCGCAGCTCGGCGACCTCGGTTTCGAGGCGAGAAAAGCTCTGCACCAAAGCAATATTGCCGAGCGTGTCTGAGGCGCGTTCCGCAAGATCCGAATAATGCTGCTCGACGGTGCTTTGTAACGTTTCGGTCTTGCGTACGATAAGCGCGGTGAGCACCGCGAAAACGATGCACAGGACAATCAGCAACAGAGCGAGACGCCAGTTAATAAAGAGGGAAACCGGCAACAGGACGAGCAATGAAATAAGCGATGAGAGGTTATCGCGAAAGAATCCGACCCACAGTCCCCACAACGCTTCCGTGCCATGCAGCATCATTTTCATCAACCGGCCGGAATGCGTATTTCCGTGGTAGGAGAGGGGAAGCTGCAGGACGTGCTCGAAATAGCTCGTCAAAACGACGTGTCGTCGCCGATGCGCGAGGCGATCTGCGTAAAGAGCGATCAACGTCCCGCATGCGATGGTGAAAAGTCCGAAGCCCGCCCATGCGCCCAGCAGCACCGTCAGGTGTGACCACTCCGGCTTTCCGCCGCGCATCTGGGCTCCGGTCAGCGTGTCGATGATGCGACCGAGCAACACCGGTTCGGCAAACTGGGCCGAGGCCAGTGCCAGATTCGCCAGTGCCAATATCCATGCCAACGGGCCCTCGGACCCGAGCAAGGACAGAACACGAGCGTAGAGACGAAGGATACTCATGCGCGGCTCTCGACGCTTGGCTTTCCCGATTTCAGCGGGGAAAGCCGAAGACCATGGCATGGACGCTGATCGCCTCGCTGTCCTAACCGCGTTTGGACGGTACGATTGATTGGACCGTAGTCCAATATGTCAAATCCCCGATCTGCACTATGGTTTTTCGAAGTAATCTGTCGCTGACGGCGACACGGAAATCCGACGCAGGGAGATATTGATGAAATCGCCTGTCATCAAGCACTCGATCATACTCAATGGACACAAGACGAGCGTGTCCCTGGAGGACCAGTTCTGGGATGGTTTGCGCGAGATTGCCGCCCGGGACAATGTGGCGGTATCGACACTCGTGGAGAGGATCGACCACGGCCGCAGTAGCCACAATCTTTCATCCGCAATCCGCGTCTTTGTGCTGGCTCATTTCCGAGCGCGCACCAGTCAACAGGATTTGCCGGGCGACCAGTCCAATCGGAATGTCTCCACTGCCCCGACAATCGCGCCTGTTTTGGAAAATGCGCTCCTGAGATCGTAACGGTCTGAAATGGACCAGCCTCGCGGGCACTGAGCGAAAGGAAGCCACTATGGCAAGGGGACGTCGTGGACTGGATCGCCGTCATCGCGACAAAGGCGGCAGAATTGAAAAAAAGCACGGCAATACGCGGGTCGGATCCTTGCGAAAGGAATACGGCGAAAGTTTCGCCAAGGGTCACCGCAAGGACATGATGCTCAAGACGTTGCTCAAGGAAACGGGCTCGACTTCGTTGCACGAGTATTTGAGAAAACACCACAGGTGAAGCCGGCCGACGGCATCGCCTGGAGGCCTATTCTAGTCCGGCACGGCGGAAACCCTCGAGATAGTGCGTGCGATCGGCGTCCCGTTTGAATGGCATCTGATTGGCGACCCAGTCGACAGAGACATTGGGTTGCGCGCGGCGCAGTTCCAGCAGCGCGGCTTTGGCGGTCTCCTTTTGGCCGAGCATACCGGCGGCGGCGGTGAGCACTCTGTGGCCGCCGACGAAATCGTTGCGTAGCCGGATAGATTCGCGCGCCAAACGCATCGCCTCCTCATAGTTGTGTCCAACGAACTGGGAATAGGCGGCGATGCCGCAATAGATCGCTGAAAATGGATCGCGTGGGCTAAGCCGCAGCGCGCGGCGGGCGGCGAGGTCGGCATCTTCCCAGCGTCCGCAATAGGACAACGCCAGACCGTAATAGCCCTGCGCCAGCGAGAAGTTGGGATTGAGCTGCAGCGCGACTTCGAATTCGGCGATCGAGTCATCGAAACGCCGCGTGAATAGATAGACATTACCCAGCGCGTAGTGCGCCCAGGGATCTTCGCTGTCGGCCCGGATCGCCGCCAGCGCTGCTCGCTCGGCGATCCATACCACCTCCGCCATGTCCGCCCAGCCCATGTGCGCGCTGAACGTCTGGCTGGCGGCAAGCACGCCGAGCGCCTGACCGTAGTTGGGGTCGATGGCGGTTGCTTTCTCAAGGAGGGCCTGGGCAACAACATTGTCCTGCCGCGTCACCCTCCAGTAGTGCGACAGTGCACGCATCACCAGATCCCATGCATCCATGCTGTCGGGCGGCTTGCGCTGGGCGCGAAAATTTTCTGCCGCATAAAGCTGCGGCTCGATCGCGGCGACGATGGCCTCGGTGATCTCATCCTGTACGGCGAACACGTCGGTAATGTCGCGATCGTAGCGTTCGGCCCAGATGTGGCTTCCGGTTGCGACGTCATTAAGCTGTGCAGTGATGCGCACACGATCGCCGCTTTTGCGCACGCTGCCCTCGACCACATAACCGACGCCGAGTTCTTCGGCGACCTGCTTCATGTGGACGGCCTTGCCCTTGTATGTGAACGAGGAGTTGCGTGCGATCACAAAGAACCAGCGCAATTTGGACAGCGCGGTGATGATGTCCTCGCTGATGCCATCGGAAAAATACTCGTGCTCCGGATCGCCGCTCATGTTGACGAAGGGGAGCACGGCGATGGCGGGACGGTCGGGCAATGGCAGAGCCGCGCGTGACAATTCATGGATTTCGGCATGCGGCTCGAAGCCCAGTGGCCGCGTATGCACTTCGCCCACGAAGCGAATCCCCTTGCGGGCAATAGTGCGGATCAGCTTCTGCTTCCCGCCGCTATCGCCCAACGCCTTGCGCGCAGCGTTGATGCGGCTGGTCAGCGTTGAATCGGAAACGACCCGGCCATGCCAGATCGACGCGATAAGATCGTCCTTGCTGACGACACGGTCGCGGTTCTCCACGAGGAAGACCAGCAAATCGAAGACCTGGGGCTCAACGGCAATGGATTCGGACCCGCGCATAAGCTCGCGACGGTCGCCGTCAAGCGTATGATCCCCAAAGACAAATTGCACGTTGGTCGCCCCCAACTGCACGACTGAGCCGCCTCACGAAATAATCAAGCCCGTCTCAAGGACAAATCAAGCCCGGGCCAAAGTCTTCCGGATGCGGAGGCGGTACTCACATCCCAATCATGTTGGAAATTGGACAGGAGGCATTAATGCCCGCTGCAACGCTAACTGCTCTCAAGCCGGTTCGCCAGGAAACCGTATCGCCCGATCTCGCGGCCATAAAGGCCCGCCAAAAGGCAGCCTGGTCGTCAGGCGACTATGCCATCGTGGGCACGACCCTGCAGATCGTCGGCGAGGAGCTTTGCGAAGCTCTCGATCTGAGCGGGGGGAGTAAGGTACTCGACGTAGCTGCCGGCAACGGAATGGTGAGTCTCGCCGCCGCGCGGCGCTGGTGCGACGTGGTTTCGACGGACTATGTGGCCAGCTTGCTGGAACGCGGCCGCGCTCGCGCTCAGGCAGAAGGCTTGACCATCGAATTCATGGAGGCCGATGCCGAGGATTTGCCGTTTGCCGAGAGCACATTCGATGCGGTGGTTTCGACCTTCGGCGTGATGTTTACGCCCAACCAGGACAAGGCCGCAGCCGAACTTCTGCGGGTCTGCAAATCAGGAGGCCAGATCGGTCTCGCGAACTGGACGCCAGATGGCTTCATCGGACAGGTCTTTAAGACGCTTGGGAAATATCTACCGCCTCCGGCTGCGGCGAAATCCCCATTGCTGTGGGGGACACGCACGCGGCTGACCGAGATGTTTGGACCAGCTGCAAGCTGGATCAAGACCGAGTCGCGCTATTTCAATTTCCGCTATCGATCGGCACAGCACTTCATCGAAGTGTTCAGGAACTACTACGGTCCGATGCTCAAGGCTTTCTCGGCGCTCGATACGCCCCAGCAGAATCGTCTTGAAAAGGATCTGTATGATCTCATAGCACGTATGAACAGGGCCGATGACGAAACGATGATCGTACCCAGCGAGTATCTGGAAGTCGTCATCATGAAAAGATGAGTCGCCTCGGCATTGCATCAGGCGACGAACGTCGCCGAATCTGCCGAACATTTTCTCGCGAAGGAAAGACGTGATGAATACCGTGACCTATGGGGCCGCTCGCGCCCCCCGCACTGCCGTTTCCCAACGCGCAAAGGCCAAAAAGCTCAAACGTTTCTTTGCGCGGTTCATGGATGCGTTGACGGAATCGCGGCGTCAGCAGGCTCGCCGCATATTCGAAGATCATGCGTACCTGTTGCCAAACGATCCTGACTGCCCGGTGTAGGGCGAAAGACGAGACAAAGACGAGACAATGAAACGCTATCTGATCGAACGGGACATACCGAACGTCGGCAGTCTGAGTCGCGAGCAGCTCAAGGGTCTTGCCGTGACGTCCAACGATGCGCTCGTCAAGCTTTCCGGCAAGGTGCAGTGGGTCCACTCATACATTGCCGCCGACAGGACCTTTTGCGTTTACCTCGCCGAGAACGAGGTCCTGGTTCGAGAGCACTCGCGGCTGGCCGGATTTCCCATAGCGAGAGTCAACGAAGTGCCCACGGTCATCGGGCCGATGACTGCAAGCGACTAAGCGCCAGGCGCGGAGGCGACGTTGAAGGAACTAGTTTGGACCAATCCCTGGTTTTTTGTCGCAGCATTGGCCGCGAGCAAGGCACCGATCCGTTGTCCGATCACCGGCTATCCGTGCGACGGCGATCTTTCCCATCTGTGCGAGGATTATGGCTGTGCCCGCAAGGGCGGCTTGTCGCCCTGCTCTGACGACAATCCGTAGCCCGGCGTTCCACCGTTCTGGCAGGGCCGCAATTGCCGACGGCGCAATAATTGCTGCGTCCATTGATGCCGCATTTCACCTTTTTCGGTGCGCTGCCATACGTTCATAGTCCGTGGCAGCTTTCACATAGGGTCGCGCGTAACTTGGCCGCGGAGCCGTTCTGCCATCGTTCGCCCGTATCGATGACTCATTCCCGAAAACCATAAAGATCAGTCGATTCTGCTGCCACCATAGCGTGCTGATGGTGAGCTCACCCTATCGCCATGCGTAACAATCGAATGTTAAGATGATGCAGGCCATCGGATAATACCACTCCAACATTTGGTGACGATCATGTTGCGACTGACCGCTCTATTCCTGGCTCTATTCTCCGTGACCGCTTTTGCGCAAACCGACATTCCATCCAACAGCCGTTTGAAGACCATTGCGAGCACAAAGACGATCAAGATTGCCTACCGGACGGATGCCAGACCGTTTTCATTCGTCGATGAAAAGAACGAGCCGGTCGGCTTCACGATCGATCTTTGCAAATTGGTGGTGAATTCCATCGCGCAGCAGACCGGGGTCGCAAACCTCAAGATCGAGTGGGTGCCGGTGACTGTTCAAACGCGCTTTACGACCGTGGCGGCTGGCAAGGCTGATATGGAATGCGGGGCAAGCACGGCGACCTTGGGCCGCATGAAGGATGTGGATTTTTCCAGTTTTGTGTTCGTCGAGAGTACCGGCTTGGCCGTTACGAGAGCCTCCAATATTCGCTCGTTTGCGGATATGGCGGGCAAGAAAATTGCGGTCGCAGGTGGTACAACGAACGAGCAGGCGATTATCGCCCAGATGAAGCAGCAGAAGATCGAGGCGATGCTCGTCTCCGTGAAAAGCGGGGCAGAAGCGATCGCAATGCTGGAATCGGGCAGTGTCGACGGCTTCGCCAGCGACAAGTTGTTGCTGGTCGGGGCTCGCATGAAGGATCCGCAAGCCTTGGTAATGCTACCTGATGATTTGTCCGTTGAGCCTTATGCAATCGTTTTGCCGCGTGGCGATTGGGCGTTCCGGCTCGCCGTCAACACAGGACTTGCACAGATTTATCGTGACGGGCGTGTGGTTGGCGTATTCAAGGCATGGTTCGATGGGATCGGCCTTCAGATGAGCCCGGTCCTGCGGATCATGTACGGTCTGGGTGCGCTGTCGGAATGATAAAACCGTCGACTGCGACGGTCTTAAATACCTGTTAGCGAAGGAATGGGCTCATTGACCGGGCAAGCAGGCGGTCTATGATTTCCGTAACGTTGACGGGGATGGAGTCCCCCGATAACTGCCGAAAGGCTGATGACTCCTACCGGGCGCCCGCGCGTCGGTAGGAAAAATAGTCCGCCGGGTGCCCACCGGAAAGAGGGCGCCATGTTTGCATTAATTCCACTGGACGTTTGGCTCGCGACCATCCTTGCCGCGGCAGCCGGCCTCATGGCGATCTTTGGGCCGTCGGCCGGCGGCGGTTTCATCCTGCTCTATGTCTTCTTGTGCGCGTACATCGTCGTCGAAATCATCAGCAACGAAATCGCCGGATGATGTTCAACGACCGGGCGAAGACACTATCAGTTATGGAGTGCCGCAGCGCCCAATCTTGAGTTCCTTGCAAGGATCCTTGACCTGGCTGATGGTGCCGAGAATCTTGGTTCCGAGCTTGCCATCCGGCTTGCGGATCACTTCCATCGCATGTTCGTCGTTCACGATGTCGCGCGTCTCGGGATCAATGCTGATCTTTCCGCGCGGTCCCGACGCCTTCCAATGCTTGATTTCATTGACGAACGTATCGGCGTCAAATTTGCCATCGAGCTTCTTGATCGTGTGGAAAACAGCGTCGATGGCATCCCAGGCATTGGCCGACTCGAAATCGGGATAATTGTCAGGGCCATAGGCTTCATGCCACGCCTTGACGAATGCCTTGTTAGCGGGATTGTCGAGGTCATTGCTGTACGAACTCATGACAATCGTTCCGATCGCGGCATCCCCCATGGTCTGAAGCTTGCTGTCGGGCACGACGTCCTTCGGCCCAATTAGCTTGATGCCCGCCTGGCGCAGGCCAAGCTGGCCGTAGGTTTTGACAACGGCCGAAGCGTGCGAGCCCGACGGGATGAACACGAAGAGGCAATCAGGCTTCATATCCTTCACGCGCTGGAAGAAAGGTGTCATGTCGGGGACCTGCGCCGGATTGCCCATCGGGATGGCATCGGTCACCTTTCCGCCGGCCTTCTCGAAGCTGGTCTTGAAAGCTTCAGTCGAATCCTTGCCGGGCGGGAAATCGGTGTAGGCGGTCGCCGCTGTTTTGCACTTGAGTTTGTTTTCCGCGAAGGTGCCCATCGCATAGCCGTCGTGCCACATGCTGAATGAGAAACGCACAATGTAAGGCGACAGCTGCGGGATCCAGGCGGTGCCGGCATTGGCAATGATGAAAGGCACTTTGGCCTGTGTGATAACCGGCGCCATCGCGATCGCTGATGGCGAATACACGACACCAAGAATGAGATTGACCTTGTCACGTGTGATGAGTTCCGTCGCGGCGGTCTTGGCATTCGCGCCGGACGGTGGACCTTCATCGCGCTTGATGAGCTCGACTTTGTGCGGCGCGATGTCCTTGGCGTGAAGCTTCATGTACAGGTCGAAGGCCTTGTCCTGCACATCGCCAAGATCGGCATTGGTGCCCGAATAGGGAATCAGAATTCCGATCTTGATTGTCTCGGCCTGCACCGGCGCGGAACACATCGCGCCAAGCATCGCACAAAACGCGGCGCACCCCAGCCACATCACCGTCCGCATCGCATCCCCCCTTGAACGCTTGAATTGGCAGGAACTATAGCAGGCAGCAGGCGTTGGGCGAGGCCGCTGTACATAGTTTACTTTGACCGCATTTTGCGGAACGGACTGAGAACGGATGCGGCCTGGAACGATGCAAGATTGGTGTCCAGCGACTACACTCAGCCTCTGTCTCGTTGTGTAGGAGTTGCTCATGGCCCCGCGCGCCTATTGGAAGGGCTTTCTTCGCCTTTCACTCGTGTCTTGCCCGATCCAGCTTTTCCCCGCCACAAGCGAGCGCGAGAAGGTCAGCTTCAACCAGATCAACAAAGAGACCGGCAACCGCATCCGCTATCGCAAGGTCGATGAGGACACCGGCGAAGAGATCGAATCGGAAAATATCGTCAAGGGCTTCCAGGTTTCCAAAGGCCAATACGTCGAGGTTGACGACGACGAACTTGAGACGATCGCGCTTGAGAGCACCCGTACGATCGACATCGATGAATTTGTGCCAAAGTCCGAGATCGATGACCTGTATAATATCCGTCCGTACTATATCGCGCCCGACGGCAAAGTGGGGCAAGACGCTTTCGTCGTCATCCGCGACATCATCGAGAAGATGAATATGGTTGCGATCGGCCGCGTCGTGCTGACAAGCCGCGAGCACATCATCGCCCTGCAACCGCGCGGCAAGGGTTTGATGGGAATGCTGTTGCGATATCCCTACGAGGTTCGTGATGAAAATGAATATTTTGATGATATTTCGAATGTGAAGATCAGCAAGGACATGATGGATCTGGCCAAGCACATCGTGGAAACAAAATCCGGGCACTTCAAGCCGGAGAAGTTTGAGGATCACTACGAAGCGGCGCTCAAAGAGCTCATCGAAAAGAAATCCAAAGGTCTCAAGATTGAGGCACCAAAGGAGCGGGCACCTGCAAAGGTCATCAATCTCATGGATGCCTTGCGGCGGAGCGTGAAAGAAGAACGCCAGCCGGCGCGCAAACAACTGGCCAAACGCTCAAAGAAGCGGATCGAAGGTCAGAAGGAAATGCTCTTCTCGATTTCCGGGAAGAAGGCCGGGAAAGAACAAGCGAGACGGCCGGCGCCGGCGGCGAAACGGCGCAAGGCGGGCTAAACCCCGATCAGTTTCGCAGCGCTATCGGACGCTTCCTGATCATTTCGATGTCGGCGCGCTGCACCGGAGGCATTGCGGCGCCCGGTTCGGGACGCGGTTGTGTATGTAACCGATCGACGAGTTGCTGCAGCGCCTGCGCCAGCCGTTCGGTCTGGTCAGCCGGCGTGGGTGGAATCGGCGGGGGGCGCCTGTCGGCCACGAGATTCGGTTGGAGAGGCACACGAACGGGCGTGGGCGTATTCGGGGTAACCACACGCGCCCATCGCGGGGACTCGTAGTTGGTAGTGTCTTCGCGCTGACGGCGCCGTTCCGCGTAGTGAAGCGTGGGGCCGGCAACAGCGAGCACGGCGAACACGATCATGAGGAAAGCGAACGTGTGATCGATTTCCATGTCTGTTGCCGGTGCAGGCGGAGCCGAGGGTCGCGCGGCAGCTTGCCGTGGCGGTTCTGCGGCGGAGCTGGCCGGCGCGTCATTGACGTTTGACGACGCGGAATTGACCTCCACCGGCACCGTGTCGAGCGCGCTGGCCGTTTGCGTCCGTCTAACGAGCTCGGGCTGTGGCGCAGGCTGCACGGAGGGCGGAAGGTCGGGCATTCTCGGCGTCTCGAGCGTCGGCGTATCGAGGAACGGCAGAGGGGAGGGCGCTGACGTAGGATTCGGCTCGGGCGCGGCCTCTGCCCTTGCAGCAGCTGCAGCGGACGATCCTGTGGTCTCCGGGCGGCGCGGCTGCGCCGGCTCGGGTGGCTGTACTGCGGCTGCCGGCGCGACCTGCTTCTCGATTTGCGGCGCACTCTTCTGCACGCGAGGTTCCGACTGCACGCGGAGTCCTTCTGGTCCGAGGCGCCAGCACTGACGGTTGTTTGCGTGATCGATCCGGTAGTACCAATGCTCGCCTTGCGCTGCCGGTGCGTTTGGTTTGGCGATGCAATCTTCAGCGTCCGCGCCACGTGTCGATTGCAGCACCAACCCCGCGATCAAAACAAACGCGAACATCACCGATGCGAGCATTGCGCTGCGTTCTCGCATGCCAACCCTCCTGGCTCGAAGAAAGAAAAGAAATGCGACTCGATGTGTGAGTACAAGGTGTGCAATGCCGATTGGAAACTGCGATTGGGGCCTCAATGCGTTGCAAATTCGGCAAGTATCGGCATGCACAAATCAAGTATTGGCGGTAAAACAGTGCCTGCGTGGCTTCCCACTTGCTCTCAACAGTGCCCGTAAGGGCAATACACTGGCTCTTGTTTTACCGCTATGTTGCCCATCGACTTGCCGAACTGAAAGTGGAGGCTCGAGAAATGTTTGCGGTCGCTTATAGATGCATCACCTGGAGTGTCATTGCACCGTCGCTGTTTTTGGTGGCAACGAGTTTTACGGCCGCGCCTGTTCGTGCGCAGAGTTTTCCCTGGTGTGCCATCATGGACAATGATGGCAACACGCAATGCAACTACTCCACCTTTCAGCAATGCCTTCAGACGCTGAGCGGGATCGGGGGGCGATGCGTTCAAAATCCGGCTGGCAACGCACCGCCGTCAGCGCTTACGCCGCCATATTCAGAAAATGCGCAGGGGTTGCTCCCCCTCCAATTGCAAAATCCGGGCCCACCACCAGGGCTTGACGGATCTGGAATGCCGCCACCGCCCAACAACTGAACCACATTTTTGAATTTATTATGTGAGGAGTGATCATGCCGCCACGCCGCGTCATCGTTGGGTCCGCGCTGCTCATGTGCGGCCTTTCATTCGCACTCGCCCAACAGCAGACCCTTGTCATTCCGGACAATCTATTCACGCAGGCCGGCTTTGTCGTGAAATATGCGACGACGCCGGAAAAAAGCCGGATCCTGAGATCCCTTCCGCCGGACAAGCTTGTGAAGCGGACGAAGGACGGCAGGACATATTACGTCTACGCGGATGCTGAACGTTGCAATTGTGCCTACGTGGGAACGCCTGAGGCCTACGCGGCCTACCAGAACTGGTCGAACATCGGCCCCGGCGGCGGGGGCAGTGGTCCGCTGTCAAATTCCATGCAGATGATCGATTCCGACAATATCGGAACTCCCTATATTCCCGCCGACATCGGCAACAGCATGAGCAGTATTCTTGATCCGAGTTTCTGAGGACGCAAGAAATCCGCGGCCACCACTCGATGGAATCCCGCCGTTCAAAACTGAGAACCGTTCTGCTTGCCATTACGGCAGCGCTCGTCGCCTACGGAATCCTGGCCTATGTCGTGCTCCCGATGAGCTGGACTCACTACGAGCACCAGAAGGGACTCGCCGGGCGCCCGATGGTGACGCGCACGGCGCAGGATATTCCGGGTGGTCCGATCAACGTGGGGCTGGTTGGACAAAAGGAGGATGTCTTGTGCGCCATGCATGCGGCCGCATGGTATCCGGCAGATCCGATTACATTCCGGTCAAGCGTGGAGATCGTCGGCAGCGTTGTCTTGCGCAGGCCTTACCGTGATGCGCCTGTGAGCCCTCTGTTTTACGACGGGCGACGCGAAGATCTTGCATTCGAAAAGCCCGTTGGCGAAAGCGCCGACCGGCGCAATCATGTGCGCTTCTGGCAAGTTCTCAAGGAGGGGCAGGAAGGCCGGCCCGTCTGGCTCGGCTCCGCAACATTCGACCGCGGTGTAGGTTTGAGCCACTACACCGGACAGGTGACCCATGACATCGCGCCCGACATCGACGCCGAGCGAAACGAACTCACTGACGATCTGAAAATCGCGAAGGTTGTCGAAGCGATCTATCAGGTCACCGGCGTCGGCCCGACACTGGTTGGCCGGAACGGAGAGGGCGACCGCTATTACACTGATGGAGAAATCAAGATTTCGCGTCTTGTTACGGGCTGCAATGCGAAGGCTGTGACGGTCGTGGAGCTGGACAACCCGCCGATCGTGAATTTGAAAAATGAGGCGTGGAAGGCGGTCACTGGGCTTCTGCAATCCGGCGCGGCTTCCAGGTAATGACCGAGTGTCCGTACCCTGGGCTTCGTGAGCGAGCGCCTACATTTCGTTGCCGACGTGCCAGCTTCTCTGGAGGCTGCGCGATTGGGATGCCTGGCTGTCGGGCGGCGCGGCTTGCCATACGCCCTGGCAGACGCCCGCGTTAATGCAAATGTCGCCGACGCTCCCACCTCCGCCGCCAGCCTGCCATTGCCCCTGAAAATTATTGTTTCGCTGGGTGACCTTGTGCCACATGCCTTGCTTGTTCATAGATCTGCCGTGGTCGCCCATCGCCTGGTGTTTCATGTCGTGCTTGCCATGCGACCGCCCCTTGGACGCGAAGCGAGGCATGTGGCGCATGCCGTGCGAACCGGGTCCGTGCGAACCTGAGGTCATGCCGCCGTGACCGCCTCGGCCTCCGCCGCCACGAGCCAAGGCTTCACTCTCCGCATAAATGATGCTCAGAAGCGCCGCGGTTGCAGCTGCGAGTACAAGAATGACTTTCACGCGCATAGGGATTGCCCCAACAATGGCACGATCAGCTCTTGCGCCTGACCGTCGTACAAATTGGCCGCCAGTGGCAAATCACAAAGCCGCGGTTAGTTAAGTTGACGCCATGCGCCACCGTCAATGCTGTTCGGGCACCTGGATGACGCGGGCGATCGAGCCCGATCCGCCAAGCGGAAATATTTGCCCGAGGCCCGCGTTAACCTCAAGAATCAAGCTTAATTTTAGCGATCATCGCGCGAGTGGGTTCGACCGAGCGGTTCACTCGTGCGGTGGCGTCCGATTATGCGACAGTGCGCTCGCCGCGCCCCTCGCAAACAGCGTTGCTGATGGTCAAACTCACATGAACTGGCGCCTTGGCCTTCTCAGGTTATGGGTGGTTTTTACGCTGCTATGGCTAATCGCATGCGGCGGATGGGCGCTATTCCAGTGGCACGAAGGAATAGTCGCCAGATTTCCAGTCACTGATCCAAAGGGTATAAAATTTGTTGTCACTGCGCCGGTGGGTACGGCAAAGGCGGACGTGTTGCCATTTATGCGCAATTCAGCCGTCGTAAAAAAGTGGCAGGCTGATTGCGGCAAGGAACGTAGCGATTCCTGTCGGCAAGAGATCCTGGTTCAAATGCCGGGCGTCACTGAATATGTCGTTCGATTTTTGGTCCTCTCTATTTCAATACCCGTTGTCGTCCTCGTTCTTGGGCTCATTTGCGTCTGGGTGATCCTGGGCTTCCGGAAGCCGTTGATTCCGAGGTCCTGAAAGCCCAGCCGCCGGAATGCAGACCTTCCTTTGCAAATTAAATTGCGTCAATCGGCATCCCGGTCAGCTGAGATCGTCAGGTTCCCTTTAGGCCAATTGAGGTCACACAAGTCCGGATTGAGTATCACCAGGCGAGGATCCGATCAGGCACTGATGAGCAGCTGCCGGGCGGGGTTTAAACTTGCACAGATGATTTTTCGAGCTGGGGACCGCCAATGCAAGCGTTCTTTTACCCGCACCGACGTGCGGTCTTGGCAGCACTGCTGACTTCGGCCGGTGCCATTGCGCTCTCGAGACGTCCGGCGTTCGCACAAAGCGATCCGCTTCCGTCATGGAATGACGGCAAGGCCAAGCAATCGATCATGGACTTTGTCGCCAGTGTGACGCGCGAGGGCTCATCAGGTTTCGTGCCCGCGCCGCAACGCATTGCAACTTTCGACAACGACGGCACACTGTGGGTGGAACAGCCGATGTACACCCAACTGGCGTTCGCGCTCGACCGGGTGAAGGCGCTTGCGCCGCAGCATCCGGAATGGAAAAAGAAACAGCCTTTCAAGGCAGTCCTGGATGGCGACATGCGGGCTCTGGCCGGAACGGGCGAACACGGCATGGTCGAGTTGGTCATGGCGACGCACGCCAACATGAGCACACGAGACTTCGAGCGCGTTGTCACAGATTGGATTTCGACCGCCCGGCACCCGCGCTTCAAGCAGCCTTATACCGACTGCGTGTATCAGCCGATGATCGAATTGCTGGCCTATCTGCGAGCGAACGGGTTCAAGACTTATATCGTGTCCGGTGGCGGCATCGAATTCATGCGGCCGTGGACCGAGCGGGTCTATGGCGTTCCGCCGGAGCAGGTCGTGGGGTCGAGTATCAAGACACGGTACGTGCTGCGCAACGACATTCCGATATTACTTCGTCTTCCCGATGTGGATTTTGTTGACGACGGGCCCGGCAAACCCGTCGGGATCAACAGCCACATAGGGCGACGCCCGGTCGCCGCATTCGGTAATTCGGACGGCGATCTTCAGATGCTCGAATGGACAACCAAGGCGGCTGCCACGCCGGCTCTTGCCCTGATCGTCCACCACACCGACGCCGAGCGCGAATATGCCTACGATCGCAACAGTCATGTCGGCAAGCTCGACAAGGCCCTTGACGCGGCCAGGCTGAACAATTGGACTGTTGTTTCTATGAAGGATGACTGGAAGCGTATCTTCAAATTTCAATAGTCAGGCTCGCCTGCCCGGAAGGCGACAGCGCGCCGCGAGAATGAACGCTGGGTTTTGGGAGAGAGAACATGACCAAGCTTGAGATATTGGCGGCAACGGTGGCGGTCGTGATCTGCGCATCGCCACTTGCTGTACGCGCCGACGACGTGCCGACATACGATGTCAATAAAAGCTGCAAGGCCGACGTGCAGGCCTACCAGGGTACCGGAACCCGCGCGGGATGCATAACCGATGAGCAAAATGCCCGGCAAATGCTCGTGAGCCAATGGACACAATTTGCACCGGAAAACAGGACGAGGTGCACGCAGATGGTCGGCGACCCTGCCGGCCCGCAGAGTTATGTGGAGTTGCTCACCTGCCTGCAAATGGCGAAGGACGTGAAATCTTTGCCCAAGTGATCCGTCCCGCGTGACGTTTCGCGGCAGAAACGGAATCTTAGTCGCCGGCTGCGTGGCGGCGCTACCGGTTTTTTTGCTTGGAAGTCTTTGGCAATTTCTGCACGCGCCGATGGCGCGTGCCGCAGACACTCACGCCCCCGCATTCGTCGGCAGTGAGACCTGTGTCGGCTGCCACCAGTCCGAAGCCAAACTCTGGCGCTCCTCACAGCACGAGCGTGCAATGGCTCATGCAACGGATAAATCCGTGCTGGGCGATTTCAACGATGCGAGTTTCGACAATTACGGCGTACGCTCGCGCTTTTTCCGCAAGGACGGGAAATTTTTTGTCGAAACCGACGGGCCCGACGGAAAGCTCGCCACCTTTGAGGTGAAATACACCTTCGGCGTCGACCCGCTTCAGCAATATCTGATCGAATTTTCAGACGGACGCGTCCAGGCCTTGTCCATCGCGTGGGATTCCCGGCCGAAGGATAAAGGCGGGCAACGCTGGATTCATCTCTACCCCACTGAGCAAATCAAGCACGATGACATTCTGCATTGGACCAAGCTCAATCAGAACTGGAATTTCATGTGCGCCGAATGCCATTCGACCGGCATTCGCAAAAACTATGACGCGGCAAACGATCGCTACGCGACAACCTGGGCTGAGATCAGTGTCGGCTGCGAAGCCTGTCACGGGCAGGGCTCCAATCACGTTGCCTGGGCGCGAACCCAGCAAAGCTGGTGGCCGTTTGGCAAGACGAAGGATGCGACGAAAGGATTGCTCGTTCAATTTGATGAGCGCGCCGGCGTCACATGGACGCAAAACGACAGGACCGGAATGCCTCAGCGTAATGGAATGCCGTTGGGACCGCGCAAGGAGGTGGAAACCTGCGGCCTGTGCCACGCAAGGCGCGATCCGTTTTCCGACAACTGGATTCCCGGACAACCGCTTTCAAACACACATTTGCCCACGCCGATCATTCGCACATCGTCTTACCCCGACGGGCAGATGCGCGACATCGAGGAAATTTACAACTATCTGCCGTTCAGGCAGAGCAGGATGTTTGCTGCGGGCGTGACCTGCAGCGACTGTCACGATCCACACAGCGCCGCGTTGCGTGCGCCTGGAGATGGTGTGTGTGGGCAATGCCATATGGCGAGCAAGTACGAGACCGTCTCACACCGTCACCATGAGAGTGTGAGCGGCTCGATACCTTGTGCGTCCTGCCACATGCCTGAACGCAAATACATGATCGTCGACCGGCGGCACGATCACAGCTTCCGGATTCCCAGGCCGGATCAGTCGGCGAAGTTGGGTACTCCGAACGCATGCAACGACTGTCACACCGACAAGCCCGCCCAATGGGCGGCGAGCGCCGTGGAGACATGGTACGGGCCGCAGCGGAAAGGATTCCAGACCTATGCGGAGGCGTTCCACTCTGCATGGACGGGGCAGGCAGATGCTGAAAAGCTTCTTGGTCAGGTGACGTCGGACGCAAACGTTCCTGCCGTTGCCCGAGCCAGCGCGTTGACGGCATTGTCGGCTTATCTTTCGCCAGGCATTGTCAATCTGGCCCAGAAAGGGCTTACGGATAGCGATCCTATGGTGCGCCTCGGTGCCCTTTCGATGTTGGAGGGCGTTCCGGCCAGTCAACTATGGCCACTCGTTTCGCCTTTACTATCGGATCCAGTCGCAGGCGTGCGCATCAGGGCCGTATCGCTGCTTGCGGGGAGTCCGACTGCGAGCCAACCAGGCGCCGATCGTGAAAGTTTCGACCGAGCTGCAGCCGAGTTTCTCGCCGCGCAGCGTCTCAACGCGGACCGGCCAGAAACGCGAACGACCCTCGCCAATTTCCTGGCGCAGCGCGGCCAATCAGCCGAAGCTGAAACCGAATACAAAGCAGCATTGAAGTTAAGTCCGCAATTTACGCCCGCTGCGATCAATTTAGCGGACCTTTATCGCGCATTGGATCGCGGCTCCGACGGATTGAAGGTCCTGCGCGAGGCCGTCACCGTGGTGCCTCAGGATGCAGGTCTTCATTACGCGCTTGGATTGGCGCTCATTCGTCAGAAACAGAACGATGCGGCGCTTGCCGAACTCCATCGCGCCACCGAACTGGCACCTAATCAGTCCCAATACGCTTACGTCTATGCCGTTGGTCAGCATTCTGCAGGACACGTCGAAGATGCGATCACGACTCTCAAGGAAAATTTGACCAAGCATCCGGCCGACCGGCAGACATTGCTGGCGCTGGTCACCTTCAACCGCGATGCGGGAAATATCGCGTTGGCTTTGGACTATGCGCAACGTTTGGCCAGATCCGCTCCGGAGGACAGGCGAATTGCGGATCTGGTCGAAGGGCTAAAACGGCAATTGGAATCGCCGCAGCGGTAGTGTTGGGGACCCAATTGAAAAGCCCTCGGATCAGTTGACCCGAGGGCTTTCTTGATTTTGTTCTCGCGAGGGGAAGCCTACTTCGCTGCGACGACCTTCTGCCGCTGCTCGCCCAGTTTCTCAATACCGAGCGTCACCACATCGCCGGCTTTGAGAAACACCGGCGTGGGCTTCATCCCGAGGCCGACGCCCGGCGGCGTGCCTGTGATGATGATGTCGCCCGGCTCCATCACGAAAAACTGCGAGCAGTACCACACCAGATGCTCGCATCCAAAGATCATGGTCTTCGTGTTGCCGCGCTGGCGCTTCTCGCCATTGACGTCGAGCCACATGTCCAAATTCTGCGGGTCCTTGATCTCATCCTTGGTGACGAACCAAGGACCGACTGGCCCGAAAGTCTCGCAGCTCTTGCCCTTGTTCCACTGGCCGCCGCTGCGCTCGATCTGGAAAACGCGCTCGGATACGTCGTTGCCCAGGAAATATCCGGCAATGGCGTCCTTTGCCTTGTCCTGCGTCAGGTAGCGCGCTCGCTTGCCGATGACGATGCCGAGTTCGACCTCCCAGTCGAGCTTGCTCGATTCGCGCGGGGTGATCGTGTCATCGTTCGGCCCGCAAATGCAGCTCGGCGCCTTGTTGAAGATGATCGGCTCCTTCGGAATCGGCATACCCGCTTCCGCCGCGTGGTCGGAATAGTTGAGCCCGATGGCAATGAAGTTGCGCACGTTGCCAATACAGGGGCCAAGTCGCGGTTTGCCGGATACCGGCTTCATCCGCTTGAGGTTTGCCTTCCTTATTTTTGCAAGGCCGCCTGAGGCGAGCATCTCGCCATCGATGTCCTTCACGATGCGTGACAGGTCGCGAATCTTGCCGTCGTCACCGATAATGCCGGGTTTCTCGCGGCCGGGCGCGCCAAAGCGAACGAGCTTCATTTGAAAGTATCTCCCGTGAGCGTTCTGTTTTTGAAGATTAGAGGTCGCTGATTGGCGCATCATGCATGGCCGCGGGCGGGGAGCAACCCTCCTTTGCATGGCGCAGGGACAGGTGCAGCTGGCAAAAGCTCCGCAAGATCAGGCTTTTGCGCCCGCACGCGTTCTGGTTAGCAGAGTCCTGCGCATTTACGCGTCTTTTGATGATCAGTTTCACCGCTCGATAAACTGGCGAACCTACGATGTCATCGGCCGTTTCCGTCTGACGTTTGGCCAAATGGCACACCTCGCGGCAGTCGCGCGGATGCCGTGTATCGACGGAGGCAGCGATGGACGAAAGACGAAGATTACAGCGATTACGCGCTCTGAAAGCGGGCACGATCTCTTTTAACCGTGCCGGCGGCATCAA
The DNA here is from genome assembly GCA_036265125.1 of Pseudolabrys sp. Taxonomy (GTDB): domain Bacteria; phylum Pseudomonadota; class Alphaproteobacteria; order Rhizobiales; family Xanthobacteraceae; genus Pseudolabrys. The sequence continues at coordinate 41,355 of DATAPP010000208.1, forward strand.
TTGCCGTGTGCGCAATATGTCGCCAGCCGGCGCGTGCCTCGAAGTGACAAGTCAGGTCGGCATTCCGGACAATTTCGTGCTGGTCGTCAGCTACGACAGAATCCGTCGGACTTGCCATGTGATCTGGCGCTCGGACACCCGCCTGGGCGTGGAGTTTCGTGCTGCATGAAGCGCCGCGTGGGTGTGGCTGACGGGATGGTTTTACCTCCCCAGCGGCGGATCCGCGGTCGATAATTTTCGGGGTGCCTAAGGCTTTGACGAACCCGGTTATGCGAAGTGCTGCAGTGCAAGAGAGAGCCTGTGTCATCGCCGCAACAGGCACGTTATTTTTGCCGGCAGCGCCACCATTCCATCGGTTCTTAGGGGTGCCGCTATTGTCCCTCGCGCAACCTCCGGTCACGATGTCAAAACGCAGGGCGGATGGCGCGAATCAGCTGGGGGACTCACAGCAATGTCACGTTGGGGTTGGGCAAGCTACTTGCGCTCGGGCACCGCGCTCGGGCTTTTGGTGATAGCGACTGCGCAGGCGAGTGCAGGCGGATTTGGTATCCGGGAGCAAAGCCCATACGGACAGGGCACATCATTTGCCGGCGTCGCCGCCGGCGGGGCGCTGTCTTCAATGTTCTGGAATCCGGCGACCCTGACGCAGGTGCCGGGTATTCAGAGTGAAACGGCTGTATCGGGCCTCCTCCCTTATAGCGCAAGCAATCCGGGACCCGGCAGTGTGCTCGGAGCGTTCGGCGGCACGACAAATACGGCAGAGGGCGCTTTTGTTCCGGCGAGCTATCTCTCGTATCAGCTCAATCCAAACCTCTGGCTCGGCGTCTCGATCAATGCGCCATTCGGACTCTCGGTGACCTTTCCTGACCGATGGGCGGGCCGCGATTTCGCCGCCGGCCCCACCAACTTGCATACATACAACGCCACACCGAGCATCGCTTACCGGATCAATGACTGGATCAGCGTTGGCGTCGGCGTGCAGATCCAGTATGCAACGGAAGTCCTGACCCAGGGCCTCGGGGCCACACCGGGCTTGCAAGCCGTTATCAAAGGCAATGGATGGGGCTACGGTTTCACCGCCGGCGCCACTTTGACGCCAACGCCCACGACCACGATCGGACTTGGCTGGCGCTCATACGTCGATCAGAAAATCGACTCCTCGCTGAGTACCACAGCGGTGCCCCCCCTCACCACGATCGGATCGATCAATACCACGGTCAAAGCCCCCGACACCGTATCGCTTGGCATTCGCCAGGGCCTGGGTCCGCTCTGGACAGTCATGGCAACGGCGGAATGGTCGAACTGGAGCCGCATCGGCACCTCGGTGTGGACGACGCCAAGCGGCGGAGCCGCCACGATCGGCGGCGTGCCGGTGACATTGCCGTTCCAGTATAAGGACGGCTGGTTCTTCTCGGGCGGCGCCGAATACAAGTGGACCGACCGGCTGACCGTGCGCGGCGGCGTCGGCTATGAACTTTCGCCGATTGACGATCGGGTCCGCACGCCGCTCATTCCGGACAATGACCGGTTCTGGGCGTCGGTCGGCGCAACCTGGCAGGTCTTCAGAGGCCTGCACTTCGATCTCGCCTATTCCCACCTCTGGGTGAAGGATCCGACGATCAATATTTCGGCAGGGTCCGGCAATCCGTGGTTTATCCCAGGAGCTACTGCAGCCTATGTCGGGACGACAAATGCGCACGTCGACATTTTCTCAGGCTCGCTCGTCTTTCGCTGGGATGAGCCGGCGGCGGCACCGGCGACAAGGCTGATTACCAAATAACCTGCGAGGATGGGGTGGGGTGCAAAGGCCGGCAGCGATGCCGGCCTTTGCATTTTCAGAGCGCGCCGTTGAACGTGCCGCCGTCAATCAGGAGATTCTGGCCGGTAATGTAGCCGGCATGCGCCGAACACAGGAACGCACAGGCGGCACCGAACTCATCCGGATTGCCGAAACGTCTGGCTGGAATGGTGGTCATGCGGTCGGCGGCGACCTGGTCAACACTCTTGCCTTTCTGTTCAGCGGTCTTGCTCAATGTTCCGCGCAGCCGGTCCGTATCGAAGGCGCCGGGCAATATATTGTTGATGGTCACGTTCTTGTCCGCCACCGTACGCGCGACGCCCGCGAGGAATGCGGTCAAACCGGCGCGCGCGCCGGACGAGAGATCAAGACCGGCGAGCGGCATCTTCACCGAGCTGGAGGTGATATTGACGATGCGCCCGAATTTGCGCTGGCACATCGGGTCGATCACCTTCTGGATCAATTCGACCGCCACCACCATGTTAGCGATGACGCCGTCGATCATCTGCGCACGTGTGAGCTCACGGAAATTTCGCATCGGCGGGCCGCCATTGTTGTTGACCAGAATGTCCGGCTCAGGGCAGGCGGCGAGCAGCGCCTTCTGACCTTCAGCGGTCGCGACATCGGCGGCTACCGGGATCACCTTGACGCTCGCGAGACTCGAAAGTTCGGCGGCGGTCGCTTCCAGCTTTTTGGCGTCGCGCCCGTTGATCACGACCTCGCACCCAGCCTCCGCCAGGGCCCGCGCGCAGGCTTTGCCGAGCCCGCGGCTCGACGCACAAACAATGGCCTTGCGGCCGGCAATTCCGAGATTCATGGGGCCCTCATGAGTACGACGGTACGGGAGTTTTAGAGGCCGGACAGGGGGGCGGGGTCAAGAGGCCACCCAGTCAGCCGAGGCACGCACAGCGACTGCTCCCTTTAACCCTCTCCCTACAGCGGAGGGCACAGCATAGACAGAGTGTCGCTTGGGTGTCGCATAGGCTTGTTACGTCCCGTCGCGAAAAGCCGAAACGATTCGCGAGGTATCATGCAGCGCGACCCCGACCGCCAGGTGATGGAAAAAGCATACGCCCGCTGGGCACCCGTCTATGACGCGCTGTGCGGGCCGGTTTTCGTCAATGGGCGGCGCGCCGCCGCAAGAGCGGCGCGGGAGGTGGGCGGACAAATTCTCGAAATTGGTGTCGGCACCGGCCTGTCATTCGGCGACTACGACGCAGCTACAGAAATTACCGGCATCGACATCTCCGAACCCATGATTGCCCGTGCGCGTGAGCGGGTCAAAAGCGGCCGCTATCCATTCGTCAGGGAACTGACGGTGATGGACGCCCATGCGCTGGCCTTTCCCGACGCAACGTTTGACTGTGTCGTCGGCCAGTTCGTGATCACGCTGGTGGAGGACCCGGAACGCGTGCTGTCGGAATGTGCGCGGGTGCTGCGGCCGGGCGGTCAGATCATTCTGGTCAATCATCTTTACTCCGAACGAGGTTTTGCCGCCGCAGTCGAACGGTTGCTGGCGCAAAAGGCGCGCACGCTCGGCCTGCGGCCGGAATTTCCGTTTCAGCGCCTTGCGGCCTGGGCGCAAGCGCATGGCGGCGCCGAACTGATCGAGCGGCGCAAGGTCAGGCCATTCGGCGTCTACACGCTGGTGCGTTTTCGACGCGCTGAAACGCAAAGTGCCGCCGCGTGAATCGCGAAGGTGTAGAACAGGTAAACAACGCTGTCATAAAACGGATAAGGCCGGCTGGTACATGTCACGCATGTTAAGTGCACCGGAGATCGCTGTACTGTGACGGATAACGCCACGCGGCGGTTTCGCGCGCTGTTTATCTCGGACGTCCATCTGGGAACACGCGGCTGCCAGGCCGACAAGTTGCTCGACTTCCTCCGCCGTCATGAAGCAGAAGTGATCTACCTCGTCGGCGATATCGTCGACGGCTGGGCGTTGCGGTCGTCCTGGTATTGGCCGCAGGCGCACAACGACGTTGTACAGAAATTTCTAAGGCAGGCGCGCAAGGGCGCGCGCGTCATTTACATTCCGGGCAATCACGACGAATTCCTGCGCGGCTACTACGGCACGCATTTCGGTGGCATCGAGGTCGTGGAGAATGCGATCCACGAAGGGCTCGACGGACGCCGGTATCTGGTCGTGCATGGCGATATATTCGATCTTGTGGTGACGCAGGCGCGTTGGCTCGCGCTCCTCGGTGACAAGGCCTACGAACTCGCCCTTGCCGCCAATCGCATCTTCAATGCTTTCCGCCGCGTGCTCGGTGCGCCGTATTGGTCGCTGTCGAAATGGGCGAAACTCAAGGTCAAGAACGCGGTGAACTATATCGGTGCCTTCGAGAAGGCGCTGGCAACCGAGGCCAGGCATCATCAGGCGGACGGCGTGATCTGCGGCCATATTCACACCGCTGCCATGCATGACCAATACGGGCTGCGTTACATCAATTGCGGCGACTGGGTGGAAAGCTGCACCGCGGTCACCGAAGGCCACGATGGCAGGTTTGAGATCGTCACCTGGACGCACACAGGCCACGACAGCGGGCCCGCCATGACGCTGCCGGCCGCGGCCAAAGCAGCCTGAACGCATGAAGATTCTGATTGTCACTGACGCCTGGCACCCGCAGGTCAATGGCGTCGTGCGTACACTGAGCCATGTCGCGCGCGAGGCGCAGGCAATCGGTGTCGGCGTTGAATTCCTCAACCCCGATCAATTCCGGACCCTACCGATGCCGAGCTATCCGGAAATCCGGCTGGCGCTGGCCGGGTCGGGCAGTATCGAGCGGCGACTTGAGCACATCCGACCGGATGCAATTCATGTGGCGACGGAAGGCCCACTTGGACACGCCATGCGTCGCGTCTGCCTGCGGCGGAGCTTGCCGTTTACCACCAGCCTTCACACACGATTTCCCGATTATCTCGCCGAGCGACTGCCGGTGCCGGAGCGATGGACCAGCGAGGTGACATGGGCCTGGCTTCGCCGGTTTCATGCGCCGGGCGCCGCGGTCCTGGCGGCGACGCCAACGCTTGTTTCCGAACTGGCGACGCGCGGCTTCAGGAATGTGAAACTGTGGCCGCGCGGCGTGGACGCCGGGCTGTTTCACCCGCGCGCAAGCGTCAATTTCAACTTGCCGCGGCCGATCTTTCTGACGGTCGGCCGTTTGGCGGTCGAAAAAAATCTCGAAGCGTTCCTCGCGCTCGATCTGCCTGGCACCAAGCTCGTCGTTGGGGACGGACCGGCGCGGACCACGCTTGCGCGGAAATTTCCGGAGGCGGTGTTCATCGGATCGCGCCACGGTGAGGCTCTGGCTGAGGCTTATGCTGCCGCAGACGTCTTTGTGTTTCCAAGCCGCACCGACACGTTCGGGCTCGTGCTTTTGGAGGCACTGGCGAGCGGTGTGCCGGTTGCCGCGTTTCCCGCTGCGGCGCCACGCGACGTGATTGGGCAAGCGCCGGTTGGCGTTCTCGACGATGATCTGCGCCGCGCATGTCTCGGCGCGCTGGAGTGCTCTCGCGAAGATTGTCGCGATTTCGCGCTCGGCATGACCTGGGCTGCCAGCGCTCGGACATTCCTCGATCATGTGACGCAGGCGGTGAAGTCGGCGCGCGAGGTCGCCGGGGCGCAAAGCTTGCCGCCCATCCCGGCCTAGCGAAGGTTATGCATCACGCGCATTGCCGTCGTCCCCGCGAATGCGGGGACCGATACTCCACAGACCATCGAGAGGCACAGAGTATGGGTCGCGGCGCTGGCGCGCCTGCCCCGGGCGACAGGACGATTCCCACCGATGACACCGGGACCTCCCGGCGCTACGCTTTGGCCATGGGCGCTATCGACAATACCATTCTACCGACAGCCGCCGACATCGAGGCGGCGGTCAAACGGCTTGCCGGCGTCGCAGTCAGAACGCCGCTGATCAACGCGTCCGTGCTGGATGATGCGATTGGCGCACGCGTCTTCCTGAAGGCGGAGACCCTGCAGCGCACCGGGTCGTTCAAATTCCGGGGGGCCTATAACAAGATCGCCTCTATTCCCTCCGAGCGGCGCGCGGCCGGTGTGGTCGCCTATTCGAGCGGCAATCACGCGCAAGGCGTGGCAGCGGCTGCACGTCTGCTTGGCATGCGCGCGACCATCGTGATGCCGGCCGATGCGCCTAAAGCCAAGCGCGACCGTACCCTCGCGCTCGGTGCAGAGGTCGTACCCTACGATCGCAATACCGAGGATCGCGCCGCCATCGCCAAAGCCATCATGGCGGAACGCGGGGCGACGCTCGTGCCGCCCTACGACGATCCGCTGATCATTGCCGGGCAAGGCACCATTGGCGCCGAGATCGTCGAGGATCTGGCCAGGCTCTCGTTGCAGCCCGAGGTGGTGGTGATCGGCGCGTCCGGTGGGGGGCTTGCCGCCGGCATTTCGCTCGGCGTGAAGGCGAGGGTACCGTCGGCGAAGCTTTATGTCGTGGAGCCGGAGGGTTTCGACGACACGCTGCGCTCATTTGCGAGCGGCAAACGCGAGGCCAATGCGCGCATGAGCGGGACCATTTGCGACGCGCTGATGAGCAATACGCCGGGCGAATTGACCTTTCCGATCACGCGCGAACTGATCGGACAGGGAACGACGGTGACCGACGCCGAAGTCGCGCAGGCCGTGCGCTATGCCTTCCGCGAGTTGAAGTTGGTCGTTGAGCCGGGCGGCGCCATCGGTCTCGCGGCGCTGCTCGCCGGCAAGATCAATGTCAAAGGGAAAATCGTCGTCGGTGTCCTGTCGGGCGGCAATGTGGATGCCGACATGTTCGACCGGCTGATCGCGGCGTGAACGCCGGGCACTCACGTAAACAACGCAAGCCGCTCCACTTCGGTTAGCGCCTTGATTGACGCCAGCGGATTCGCCGGCGGCACAGCTTTCGCGGCAGGCATTGCCTCGGACGCCGTTGCAGCCGCTGGTCCACTCACCGGCGTGTTGATTGCCTCCGGCGCGGGGTGAGGACGGGGCGCGGGTGGTGGCTCAATGAATACGACCTGCGCCATGATCGCCTCGCTGCGCACGAGCGAGATTGACGGGGGTTGCGCCGGAGCCGGCGAGGGGATCGGCAATTCCGGCTGCTCGGGTAGCGGCACCACCGCGAGATGCGCGCGTTCGGTATCTTCAACCGGCTCGCTCGGCGATTCCGGCGGCGGCGGAGGCGGGGTCTCGATCACCGGGTTGATCTCCCGGCCTCGCGCCTCGAGCATGTTCGAGATGCGCCGTTCGACCACCGCCATCATCTCCGCAAGCTTTGCGGCTTTTGTAGCAAGAATGCACGCGTCGAGCTCGCACTGTGCCATAACGATATCATCGTGCAGCGCCCGCAATTCCTGCTTGATCGTTTCCGAGGTCTGCGGCGTCGCAGGGATCGCCACCAAAGACTGCAAGCGTCCGATTGCCGCCAGCAACTGCTCGGTGTCGGCATTGCGATTGCGGCGCGCGTACTCGGCGAGGAAAGCGCGTCCGCGCGCGGTCGCGGACAGCGCGTCGCAGAACGCCTGATACTCGCCCTCGTCCGGCGCATTGGGCAATTGCTCGACCTGGGCGGTCGTTTCGGTCGGCATGTGCAATCCTTGCCGGTCCCGTTTATCAATCATGCGGCTTGATTCGGCCAGTCAAACTGCGCCCGGCGAATGGCCGCCGGCGCGCAAAAACCCTGTACAGGGAATGCGTTGCATGGAACCGAGGCGAGGCGATGCAGCCTGACTTGCGGAAGTTCTCGCGGAAGTCGCTGGACTTCGTTCCCCGCCTGGCGGCGTTTTATGCCGCGTTGTTCATCCTGCCCGGCATCGCGATGCCGTTCTTCCCCGTGTGGCTCAAGGCCAAGGATTTGGACGCCCAGCTCATTGGCATTCTCCTGGCCGTGCCAATGGTTGCCCGCATGCTGGCGATCCCGGTTATTACGCGCGAAGCCGACCGGCGCGATGCAGTACGTACGGTTCTGCTCGTGGCGAGCCTTGCGACCGTCGTCGGCTATGCACTGGTCGGCCTGTCATCCGGCGTCATTGCGATTTTTGTCACCTATGCGCTGACCTCACTTTTCTGGACGCCGCTGATGCCGCTCGCCGAAACCTATGCGTTCAGGGGGCTTATGGCGCGCAAACGGGCCTATGGACCAGTACGGCTGTGGGGCTCATTCGCTTTCATCCTGGGCAATTTCGTAGCCGGTTTTGCCGCCGACGCCATTCCGGCGCGGCATCTCATCTGGCTGATGGTGGCGGCAAGCGCATTGGTCGCATTGGCCGCGTGTGCGCTCGCACCGCTTGCGACGAATGCGCCAGAAGGAGCCGCGCACCCGGCGCCGCGTCAGAGTTTGCTGCGCGATCCCGCGTTTATCGCGGTCCTCGCGGCCGCGAGCCTTATCCAGGCAAGCCACGCGGTGTTCTATGGCTTCTCCGCAGTGCAATGGCATGCCGCCGGTCTTGATGGCACTTACATCGCCGCATTGTGGGCGTTGGGGGTGGCCGCAGAGATCGTGTTGTTCGCCGTCCACGCGCGCTTGCCGCCGTTCTTCACGCCGACGGTGCTGCTGATGACGGGCGCTGCGGCCGGGACAGTGCGCTGGCTGGGCATGGCAATCGATCCGCCGACGCTTGTACTGCCGTGGTTACAATTGCTGCATGCATTGTCATTCGGCGCGACCCATCTCGGCGCGCTGATGTTTCTCGCGCATCGCGCACCTGCGGGCCAGGCAGCAACGGCGCAGGGTTATCTTGCGATCGCCGCAGGCGCGGTGATGGCCGCAGCCATGGGACTATCGGGCGTGCTGTTCGCAGACTTCGGCAGCCGCGCCTATGCGGCGATGGCGCTAGCGGCCTTCGCCGGAGGCGCTTGCGGACTGATAGCGCACCGGCTGTGGCGCCATCCGACGCGCTGAGCGCGTCTGATAGTGCGGATTGCGATCGCAACTGGCCACGATGCCGTTGAGTTCGTGGCCTTGCATGAAGATCATTTTGCGCGACAGGCCGCCGTGCTGGTTGATCCAGCGCCGCACCGTAGCCGGGTAGATACTCCAAAGCGCCTGCGTGCCGAGCGGACTGGTCACGGGCCGTCCGTCGCGGTCTGGCATCCATGCGGCATGAAATCCGAGGCGCGCTCGCTCAGTGGCGCAGATGCGCTCGCGCGGGACCAAACCCAGCACCAGCGTGCAGGCTGACAGGCAATTTCCGTCGATGACGACGCTCTCGCCTGATGAACGTACCGATGCAAAGGCTTGCAGGTACTGTCCAATTTGGCCGCCGCGGTCCTCTGCGATTCGCATCGCCGCGGATGCCGATGTTACGGTAAGCGCCGCTATCGCGGCGCCATAAAACAGGCCCCGAATTCGCATATCCCCGTCCCGTTATCGTCGCCCTGTCGGAATCGATGGTGCGATCTTGGCCCAAGTCTAAGCCAAGGAGGCGGTCGACGGAAAGCATTGGTTTTAAAAACTTTGAGCACCACGGCATGAGGTGGGCACATTTCATGAACGAATCGATTGGAACTGCGGCTTTTGCCCTGTGGACAGTTACCGCACCAGGACCGCAGGTTCCGTAAGTTCCACCGGTCTTCACCCCCAAAGAGATGATGAGGGAGGATAGACAAGGCTATCGGCGTAGCGCAGGCCGTCCGCGCGGTCTTTGCTGAGCAGAAGCGGGCCGTCGAGATCGACAAACCGGGCGGTTTGCGCGAGCAGCTGCGCGGGCGCCATTGCCAGCGATGTGGCAACCATGCATCCGACCATGATCGTGAAATTCTGCCGCTGTGCCTCGGCGGCGACGGCGAGCGCTTCGGTCAGCCCGCCTGCCTTGTCGAGCTTGATGTTGACCGCGTCGTATTTTCCGGCCAGCGCCGCAAGTGAAGAACGGTCATGGACGCTCTCATCTGCGCAGACGGCAATGGGCCGCTGCATTTGCGCCAGCATCTGATCCTTTCCTTCGGGCAGCGGCTGTTCGATCAGGGCAACACCGGCTTTGGCGCAGGCCGCAAAATTGGCGGCGACGGTGGACTCGCTCCAGCCCTCGTTGGCATCGACGATGAGCATGGAATGTGGCGCAGCGGCGCGCACCGCGGCGATGCGTGCGGCATCTCCCTCGGCGCCAAGTTTGACTTTGAGCACGGCGCGGGTGGCGCATTTCTCGGCTGCTTTTGCCATGTCGTCCGGAGCGGCGAGGGAAATCGTGTAAGCGGTCGTGAGTGCGTGGGGAGCGAGAAGGCCTGCGAGCTCATGCACGGGCCGCCCGCTGCGCTTTGCCTCCAGATCCCAGAACGCGCAGTCGATGGCATTGCGTGCGGCGCCCGGTGGCATCGCGATTTGCAGCCCGCAACGGTCGAGACCGCTCTCGAGCTGCGGCCGCAGGGCGTTGATCTGTGCCGTGACGCTGACGACGCTTTCACCGTAGCGGGCATAGGGAACGCATTCGCCGCGTCCCCGGCTGACGCCGTCGCTTAATTCTGCAACCACTACGACGGCCTCGGTTTTTCTGCCGCGGCTGATCTCAAAAGAGCCTGCAATAGGCCAGTGTTCGGTGGTAGTGGCGAGGGCGAGGGGCAAGCGCACTCAAGAAATCCAAGGGCCTGGCCGCGCGACGGCGCGGATACATTCGCCAGCGCTACGTCGGGCAGACCCCGCGATCAGTCGAACCGTCCTGCCGCGTGCGCGAGCATGGTGTAAACCTTGCCCGTTTCCGAGGTCAGATAGGTTCGCGCCACCACCTGGCCGCGATCGTCGCGAGAAACCTCGTCGAGCAACCGTTCGAACTCGCTGATGTAACGGTCGACCGTCTGCTTGAACTCGCGGTCCGCGCGATACTTCTTGCGGATGTCGTCGAAGGCCTGTTGACCCTGCAAGGTATAGAGTCGCCGGGTGAAGACGTTGCGTTCACCACGCTTGTAGCGATCCCAGAGGTCGGCAGCCGCATCGTGGTCAATCATCCGCGCGATGTCGACCGAAAGCGAATCCAGCGACTCGATCGAGTGCCGTGGCGGCCGTTCTTCGTTTCCGCGCGCGGGGGCTGGTTCACGCGCGCTTTCACGTGTCGGCTCGCGCGGGAATTCGCGGTGTGGCTCGGTTTCCTCGCGCGATGCGCGGGTGAGGAGGTCGGAAAGCCAGCCGCGCCCCGGCGCGATCGGCGCTGCCGCAGGTGAAGGCATTTCGCTGCCGCGGCGCGCGGCCGGAGCAAAGCCTCCGCCAGTCTCGCTGCGCTGGACGGGACGCGGGGGACTATCGCCGCGAGGCAGCGTTTCATTGCGTGAGGGCATCTCGGTACGCGACGGGCCCTCATTGCGCGGCGGAGCCTCGTTGCGCGGTGGCACCTCGCTCCGCGGTGCTGCCGGTTCGTTGCGGGCACTACCGACAACGGCAAGCGTCGGCTCCTCACGTACGCGCCGGACCGGCTCGACCGCGTCGAGATTGCGGCCGTGACGGGCAACAATCCGGTTGAGTTCGGCCAATGCCTCGATCTGGTCGACGATGACCCGGCGCATTTGCGCGGCGCTTTCGGCCGTTTCCTGCGGCAGCTCGAAGACCCCTCTGCGCAGTTCGGCGCGTGTGGTTTCCAGCTCGCGGTGCATTTCCGCGGCCATCTGCTTCATGTTCTGGACGGCCTCAGCGAAGCGCTCGTTGGCGTTGTGGAACAGGGTGTGGGTATCGCCTGTGGTTTGCTCGTAGAGCTCCCGCATTGCTCCGCTCGCCCGGAGCCGTTCCTCCTCGGCATTTTCGCGCACGCGCTCATATTGTTCGCTGATTGCGCGCGTACCCTCGGCGCTTGCCTCGGAAACGAGGCGAGCGACTTCCCGTGCGCGGGATGATGCGGCTTCGAGTGACTCGTCGAGCAGTCCGGAGAACCGGCTCAGGCGTTTTTCGAGATCCTCAGTACGAATGTCGAGCGTCGCGACCAGCGAATCGAGCTGCACACGGCGCTCATTGACGCTGTCCTCGGCGCGCTGGTTGCTGTGATCGATCACTCCAACAGCCTTGGCGAGCTCTCGGCCATGAATGTCAAACTGGCGGGCGAGCTGGCTGAGGTCTGTGATGACCTGCGCGGTGATGTCACGGAAACTGGAGATGTTTGTTTCCACCCGTCCGGTCGCAGCGCCAGTCGAGGCCGTGATGTCGTTCATCGCGGTCACGAACTCCGACACACGCAACATCAGTGTGTTTTCGAGAGCGCCCATGTTTTCATGCGAACCGGTGAGCACTTCCTGCAACAAGATATTGGCTTCGCGTAGCCGCTCGAACAGGGCTGTGGTATCGGTGCGAAGCATCGTGTGCGTTTCCAGCATCTCCTTGACGCTTGACGTCGCGGTTTCTTGCGAGTGCGTGATCGCCTTTTGCGTGACGTCATTGAGCTCGGTCAGTGTGCGGGTGACTGCGCTGGTGGCCGCTTCGCCCGCGCTATTGATCATGCGCGAGATCTCGGTGCTGTTGTCCATCATCGTGCGCGTAAAGGCGAAACCTCTTTCTTCGATCGCCTTAACCGCCTGATCGGTCGCGCCGGTCACCTGCCGCGCGAATTGGTCGCTTTTCTGGGTAATGGCCGCCAGCACTCCGCCGCTCTTGTCGGACAGGACCGTGGTCATTTCATTGGTGCGGCGGCTGACCGCCGTCGCGATTTCCTCGGCTTTGCCGACGAAGCTGCGGGCAACCTCTTCGCTGACGCCGACAAGTGTGCGCTCCGCCTCGCCGGCGCTGTTGCGAATTGCCTCGGTGGTGGTCAGCGCAAGCTGACCGAGCGATCGCTCGGCTTCGGCCGAGTTGACCTTGATCGCCTGGCTCAGTTGTTCCAGCCGCGCATTGAGTGCATCCGCAGCGGCTTTGCTGCGGGTCTCGATCTGGCTGGTGACAGTCTCGGCGCGGCCGACAAGGAGTTCCTCGAAGCGGCCAATACGGCTGTCGAGATTGTTGGCAACCTCAAGCGCGCGCGTCCCCAGCGTTTTGTCCATCTCGCCAATCTTGGCGCTGATCGAATCTGCCACTTCGACGCCCCGCAAATTGATGGTACCGGCGACTTCGCCGATGCGCTGGTCGAGGGCTTCGACGACGTCCTTGCCCCCTTCGGTGAGCGCCCTGGCGATGTCAGACACGCGTGAGCCAAGCACCGTTTCGAAATGCGCAAGCCGGTCGTCAAGCGTGCTGGAAATCTCGCCGGTGCGGCCGGTGACGCGCTGGTCGAAAGTATCGATGTAGCTGCGCAGCGCTTCGGCCACATCCTGCGTGCGCTGCCCAAGCCGGCCAACCAGTTCTCCGCCGTAGTTCTTCACCGTGTGATCGAACTCGGTGATATGGCGGGTAATCAGGTTGCCGAGATTGCTGGCGTCCCGCGAGATTTTCTCGGTGAGCTCGGTACCACCCTGGTTGAACATGCTTTCAAAGGCCTGCAGGCGGGCCGCCAACATGTCTTTGACCGTCTCGCTATTGCTGTTGAGCGCGGACACGAGTGATTCCCCGCTCTGGCGGAACGTATCCGCGACCGCGTCGCTGCGGTTCGCAATGGTGTCGGTGATGCGAGCGCCGGTTTGTTCGAGCTTTGAGACGACATCGCCCCCGCGCAGGGAAAGGTCGAGGACGAGCGAATCTCCGGTCGAACGCAAGGTGGTGTTTACCTCGTCGGCGCGGGAAGCGATCGACTCGGCCAGACGCGTGCTCGTGTCAGTGAGGGCGTCAGTGAATTGTTGCGAGCGGTTCGCCATAGTTTCAATGGTGACGGAGGATTTCTCCGCGAAGCCCTGGGCGACCTGATCGAGACGCGCACTCATCATCTGTTGCAGACGAGCTGCCAGCTCAGAGAATTCGTCGTGTACATGTTCGGTCTTGAAATTAAGGCTGGCAGACAGGCGGTCGCTTGCAGACGATATCGCCGTGGTCGCCTGATCGCTGGTCGTTTCCAGCCGCTCGAGTAGCGTCGAACCGCGCTCGCTCAGGGCGTCAATCATGGAATCGCCGGCGTGGCCAAGTGCAAGGGTGATGTGTTCGCCCTTCTCGGTGAGTGAGCGAGTTACGCGTTGCGCCACCTCATTGACTTTGTCGGCAACCAAATCGCCGACCGAGGTAACGTCGTGCGCAAGATCGAGGTGGACGCTGGCAATGGCGTTACGGACGTGCTCGGCCTGGTTGACCAGTGTTTCACGTTGATTGGTCAGCTCGGTGAGCAGATCGCGAATGCGGACTTCGTTGTCGTTGTAGGCGCGTTCGAGCGCCGAGACTTCGTTGTGCACCAGCGCTTCGAGCTCGGCGGCGCGGGCAAGCGCCCGTTCGACACCATCACCCATAGCTGCGACCTCGCGGCGGATCGCCTGGCCCACGGTGACTATTGACTCGTGTGCAACGGTCTCGGGTTGTGCAAGGCGCATCGCCACTTCGGCCATGGATTCAGCGACGACACGCATATCCTGGGCGCGGTTGAACATGTGGGCGAGCAGGAAGAAGAAAATCACCGGCAAGGCGATCGCGGCGGCGAACGCGACAATCGCGGCCAGGCCGACGCCCGGCGTCGCGAAAACGGACCGCATTTCGGCGCCATACAGGGTCGCAATGGCGATACCGCCCACGGCCCAAATGAAACCGCCGACCGCAGCGGCGAGGTACGGCGCGCGCCCCGATCGGTAGCGCAGGGCCTGCAATATTTGTCCGATGCCGGCGCGGTCGTCGTTGGCGGCCCGGCGTGGCGTAGTTTCGCCCGTCGGCCAGCCGGCCGGGAGTGCTTCCTGCGGGAACAAGTTGCTGGCCGGGGGTGTCGATGCGGCGACGGCGTCACTCTCGGCGACTGGCTCAAAAGGCGTTGCGGGGCGCGTCTCGGGCGCACGAATATTGAGGGCCTCCTGGATGGCAGAGAGAGCCTCTTCCGTCGCGTCTTTTGATTTAGGGATATTCGCCATAAGGGTTGCCGCCTCGTCATTACGCCGGACTTATCGCCGGGGCTCGCACCGTGACGATAAAAGGGGGGACCCCTGCCGCGAGAGCGGCATTGCTGCGGCAAACTGACCGCGAGCTCCCCAATTTATCGCCCGGCGATCATCCTATCGCCTTGGCAATGCGAAGGAAACCACGCTGGTAAGGTCTTTTTAATCATCGTTAACTGATTGCTAACCATAGCGAACGTGTCCCCCCAAGTCTGCCAAAAGCGATTATGACCGCCAACCCGAGCCCGCGCTGCTGTCGCATGGACGGCGCAACACGCCGCTACGATTACACCGCCTTAACCACCAAAATTTTTGTCGGGTTTGAGTGGCCATGCGGGGCCCCGCATTTACCTGGATTTGGTCCCGTTCAGGCCAAAGTCCCCGGCAACAAAAAGACAGCGGGAGGCCGGGATGGCGCAAGTCGCGGTCAGAATTTTCGAACTGGAAGCCGGAGCACTCAAAAGTGCCGTGCTGGATCGCAGCCATCTGGCGCGAATGACATTCGGCGACCGCAGCCTGGAACGGGAAGTCCTGCAACTGTTCGAACGGCAGGCTGAACTGCTGATGGCGCGAATGCGCGGGAGTGAGCCCGCCGCGATCGCTACGCTGGCGCATACGCTGAAAGGATCTGCCGCGAGCATTGGCGCCCGCGGTGTCGCCCGAGCCGCTGAGGACACCGAACTGTCGGCGAGCCGCGCTCCAGCGGATTGTGGCCTCGCGATCGATCAGTTGGCGGAGGCAATTCAAGAGGTTCTTGTGGAGATCGGCGCCATATTGCGCACGCAATGACGGGGATGGCGCCCTCGCGCGAATGACTATATAGAAGCCCGCGTCACCCTTGGCGCAGCCATTCCTGATATCCCTTCTATATGCCGAAGATCACTTATACCGACTCTAGCGGCATGGCCCGCACAGTCGAAGCCGAGCTCGGTTCGACCGTGATGGAAACTGCCATCCGCAACAATATTCCCGGAATCGAGGCGGAATGCGGCGGCGCATGCGCCTGCGCGACGTGCCACGTGTATGTCGACGAAGCCTGGCGCGAAAAAGTTGGCGGGCCTTCTCCGATGGAGGAGGACATGCTCGATTTCGGCTACGAGGTTCGGCCCAACTCGCGCCTCTCATGCCAGATCAAGGTGACCGACGAGCTTGACGGGCTGGTGGTGATGACGCCGGACAAGCAGGCTTAGGCTAAAAGCGATCCGTGCATGGAACCGGCCGGCGGCCGCGGTTCCAGTCTGGTCAACGCGAAGGTGGCACGTGGCTTCGATCAAAACCACCTGCTGTATTGTGGGCGGTGGTCCTGCCGGGATGATGCTCGGCTTCCTGCTGGCGCGCGCCGGCGTCCCCATTGTTGTACTGGAAA
This sequence comes from Pseudolabrys sp., assembly GCA_036265125.1. GTDB lineage: Bacteria > Pseudomonadota > Alphaproteobacteria > Rhizobiales > Xanthobacteraceae > Pseudolabrys. Next base: position 57,426 of record DATAPP010000208.1, read on the forward strand.
AGCATCCCGATTTCCTGCGGGATTTCCGCGGAGATACGGTGCATCCCTCAACGCTGGAGATGATGTACGAGCTCGGCCTGCTCGACGAATTCCTTAAGCTGCCGCACTCGGTGGTGCGGCAGGTTTCCATGCAGATCGGCAAAGATCGCGTCGTCATCGGCCACTTCGAACACCTTCCAGTGCATTGCAAATTTATCGCGCTGATGCCGCAATGGGATTTCCTCAATTTCATCGCCGGACATGCCAGGCGCTATCAGACATTCGATTTGCGCATGCGCGCAGAGGCGACCGGCTTGATCGAGGAGAACGGGCGCATCGTCGGCGTTCACGCGAAGACGCCGGATGGCGAGCTGGAAGTCCGCGCCGATCTCATTGTTGGCTGCGATGGCCGTCACTCGATCGTACGTCTCAAGGCCGGCCTTGAAAGCGATGACTATGGCGCGCCAATGGACGTGATGTGGTTTCGTCTATCCCGCAAGCCAAACGATTCCGAGGAAACGGTGGGCCATATTGAAGGTGGCCGCATGATTGTCATGCTCAATCGCAACGATTATTGGCAATGTGCTTATGTTATCCCGAAGGATACCGCCGACGAGGTCAAGCGCGCCGGGCTCGACAAATTCCGCGAAACAGTTGGGGAGATGTCGCCCTTCACCCGGGACCGGCTCGAGGAAATCGACAGCTGGGACAAGGTAAAGCTGTTGACGGTGACAGTCGACCGCTTGCGCCGCTGGTATCGGCCTGGGTTGCTCTGCATCGGGGACGCGGCGCACGCCATGTCGCCGATTGGTGGAGTTGGTATCAATCTGGCGGTGCAGGATGCGGTTGCCGCCGCAAATATTCTCGCTGAACCTCTGCGCCGCGGAACGGGAACGATCGAAACGCTCAAGCGCGTGCAGCAGCGTCGCGAATTTCCCACACGTTTTACTCAACGCATGCAAATCGTCCTGCAAAATAACATCATCAGCCCGGCGCTCGGAGGCAAGCAACCAAGAGCGCCGTTTTTCATGAAGCTGATGCAATGGCCGTTGTTGCGGCGCATTCCAGGCCGCGTGCTGGCGCTCGGGATTAGGCCGGAGCACATCCACACGCCGGATATATCGTCGCCCGCGGGCAACGCGGCGGCTTAGGGTTTCATCCCGGCCGGTGCAACTTGCGAAGATTTGAGGCCCATTTCATCCAGGGCCTTGCGCACGAGGCCCGATGCCTTCGCCTCCTCGATGAAGTCGCTCACATAACTGAGCGCAGCCGGCTTGCCCTTCGGTACGCAAACGGCCGTGCTCGAATTGAGAAAGGCGTCGTCGAGAATGCGAGAGCCGGCGATTTTGCCGACCAGGCCGGACAGGGATTCCCGCGATAGGGCAATCGCTTCGATTTTGCTCTCGCGCATGGCGGCAACCGCGGCGTCGACTCCGGCAAAATCGATATGCGTTGCATTGGTAGTCGCTTTCTTCGCCGCGCGGAAGGTCGCGGTGTTGGAGACACCGCCAATACCAACGCCCTTGGCATCGGCATCCTTGACCGACTGAATCTTCGAACCAGGTGCGACGAGAAATGTGCTCTGCAGGAGATGGTAGGCGTTGCCGAAATCGACAAACTTTTTGCGCTCCTCATCGACGGGAAGAAAGGCCACGTCCCAGCGGTTGGTCGCCGCCGAATTCTGGATTTCGCCTGAAGCCTGGTGCGGAATGATCTCCAGCGGGACACCGAGCTTTGCGGCCAGCGCGCGGCCGAAGGTGACGGCAACGCCGCGATAGCTGTCGCCGTCCTTGATGGCGAATTGCGCCGACGGCGACGGCGCAACGGCAATGGCAAGCCGAAGCTTTCCGTTTGGAGCGAGTTCCTTCAATACCGCGGCATCGGCCATCGTTGCTGTCTCACTTTGCGGCGGGCGGTGCCACGCTGGCCGACTGATTGGCGCGCTTAATCGCGTCGGCGACAAAGCCGGAGGCTTTCACGTCCTCGACGAAGGCCCGCAGATATTCGGCGCCCGCGGTGCGGCCCTTGGGCGTGCCCATAGCCTGCTGGATTTCCATGAAATGGCCATCCATCACCCGCATCTCCGGATGATCTGCGGCATAGGCCACCAGCGGCTGCCTGACCCCGGCCGCAACTTCGAGCTTGTCATTCACGAACATATCGATCATCGCGCGTCCGCCGCCGGCCGGCGCGCGGACAACTGTGGCATTCTTGATGGTGCGCGTCAGAAACAGGTCATAGGCCGACTTAAGACCAACCGCTATTCGCACGCCGGGACGGTCAACGTCGTTGATCGACTTCAAAGGCGAATCCTTGGGCACCATGTATGTGCCCTCGATAATGACGTAGGGCGCGGTGAACTCGATCTCGGCTGCACGCACCGGCTCGATTGCCACGAAAGCGATGTCCCATTCTCCAGTCCTGACCGCGTCGAACACCTTGCCAGCGGCGGAGTAGGTCACCAGCTCGACCGGCACACCCAGCCGGCGGCCGAGCTCACGCGCGAGATCGGGCGTAAGGCCTTTGGGTTCACCGGTGGCGGAATCGGCCTGTGCGAGCACGGAATTGCCGAGGTTGATCGCCGCGTGCAGTTTCCCCCTGGGCGCGAGATCTTTTAAGACAGCATCCATCACAGGCTCGGCAGAAAATGCGGGTGCAATGCCGCAAGACAGCGCCAGTGCGAGTAGCGCGGTTCGCGAAAATGCGGTCCAAAGACCCCCAGCGATCTCGGGTTTGATTTCCATTGCGCGGCGGAGCTTAGGCGATGTCGCCGCGTGATCCAAGATGGCTGGCAAAACGCAGGATCGCGATGATGACGGCGAAAACGGCAATCCAAACCAGCCTGGCGCCATAGCGATCGTGCGGGTTGGACAAGACACCACAGATGAAGGCATTCGCGACAAGTGCCACGCCACAAGCGGCGGCTAGTTCGCCGACATCGGGAACTTTCCGGCGGGAGGCAAGCAGGACGAAGACGGGCAGCAGGGCCATGGCAATGAGTGCGACCGGATATTGCAATCGATTGATGGCGGCAAATGACATTTCGTCATTCTGCTGGCGCGCCAGGTGCATGAATGACGCCAGCTTCGGCGTGTACTGCTCAATGATGCGATAGGTATGCCAGATGCCACCACCGACGCCTTCGCCCGTGTGGACGGCGATCATTTGCCTGGCGGCGGCAATGCCGGCAGTTTCGATCTGCAGGCCAGGGTATTCAATCATGCTGTTGAGAGCGATCGTCTGCATCTCCGCTCCGAGTCCATCGAACCGCCCAAGCCTGTCGAATAGCGGACTCCCCCAGAACCAGACGTCGGCGTCGTCGGGGAGCCGGTCCTTATAGGCGCAGAGCGTGATTTTCGGATCGGGGCAGTGGTCGTCGAGATATTTTTTGACGATGCCATCTTGCAGCATGCGGCCGAATGACAGCGCAAAGCCGCCTGGTGTCCACGCGAGACGCCTCGCCACGGCGAAGTCCGCGGCAAAGACGAAAACGGTGCCCAGCGCGAGCGCCAGCACGCCATGGCCAATGCGCGCGAGTGGCATGCGGTGCGGTCTGGCAAGCCACAGGAAAATCGCGGCGACGACTAGCGTCAACAAAACGGCCATCGTGGCGCTGTGGGTCGCGGCGCTGACGGCAATGAGCAGGGTCAGGGCGAAACGTTCGTCGCGGCTGAGACGACCGGGCCGCTGCAGCAAAAGGTAGAGCGCCAGGACGCCAAGTCCGGCGAAAATGTCAGTAAGAAGAATCGATGTCAGCCACGGCAGGGTCGAGAGCACAGTCAGCGCGGTGACAACGACAAGCAATAGCCACGGGCGCCCGCCGAACCCGTGCGCGCGCAATACCAGCGCGATGATCCACACCGTAAGCGCGGCTTGTGCCGCGACAACCGGCCAAAACGCTGCAGGCGCGCCGGCATTGAGCATGAGGCCGTAGACGACTGCCCGGCTGGGCACCAGCGTGCCTTCGTACCAGCGCGCAAGATAACCGCCGGTGTCGTATTGCAGCAGCGGAAAGCCGTTCCACAGGGCAGGCGCCTGCAGCAAAAGCCAGCTGCCACCGGCCGCGATCCATCGCGGCAGAAAAGCGTTACCGCGCAGATACATGCAATAAGTCCCCGCCCTGGGACACAGTGTTACCCGCTTGACGGAGACCATGGCTAGGGCGAATTGTCGCGCATGTTTGTTACGTTCTTCGCCGAACTCAAAAGCGCCGGCATACCGGTGACGCTGCGCGAATATCTCACGCTGATGCAGGCCATGGACGCTGACCTGGCCTCGCGCCGGGTGGAGGATTTTTATTATCTGTCGCGCGCGGCGCTGGTGAAAGACGAGCGCAACCTCGACAAGTTCGATCGCGTGTTCGGCCACGTGTTCAAAGGGCTGGAAACGGTCGATGGCGCGATCGAGGCAGAGATTCCGGCTGAATGGTTGAAGAAGCTCGCTGAAAAGTATCTCACCGAAGAAGAGAGGAAACAGATCGAGGCCATGGGGGGTCTCGACAAGTTGCTGGAAACGTTGCGCAAGCGTTTGGCCGAACAGAAAGGACGTCATCAGGGCGGCTCGAAATGGATCGGCACTGCCGGCACGTCACCTTATGGTGCTTACGGCTACAACCCGGAAGGCATTCGCATCGGCCAGGATACCAATCGCAACTTTCGCGCAGTCAAAGTCTGGGACAAGCGTGAATTCAAGGATCTTGACGACGAGGTCGAGCTCGGCACCCGCAACATCAAACTGGCGCTACGCCGTCTTCGCAAGTTTGCGCGTACTGGCGCGCCGGAAGAGCTCGATCTCGACGGCACCATCAAAGGTACGGCGCACAAGGGATACCTCGACATCCTGATGCGGCCGGAGCGGCACAATGCGGTGAAGGTGCTGTTGTTCTTCGACATCGGCGGGTCGATGGATTGGCATATCAAATCCACCGAAGAATTGTTCTCTGCGGCGCGCACCGAGTTCAAACATATGGAATATTTTTACTTCCATAATTGTCTCTACGAGCGGGTATGGAAGGAGAACCGACGCCGCTTTCAGGCGACCACACCAACGTGGGACGTGCTGCACACATATCCACACGACTACAAAGTGATCTTCGTCGGTGATGCGTCAATGTCTCCCTACGAGGTGGTGGCCCAGGGAGGATCGGTCGAGCATTATAACGACGAACCCGGCGCGCTCTGGCTCGAGCGCGTGACGCGCACCTACCCGGCCTGTGTCTGGCTCAATCCGGTACCGGAGAAGGAGTGGGGCTTCACCCAGTCAATCACCATGGTGCATCAGCTGATGGGCGGACGGATGTATCCGCTCACGCTGGACGGGCTCGATCGTGCGACGCGCGAACTGGCGCGTTAATATGGGCCGATGGTTTCGTCGCGCCGGCTAATTTCAAAGGGCAATGCGATATCCTGGCGTTGCCGGTACCATCTCCGGTCGCGAATGGATATCGCGCATTTTCTTGAGACGAGCAGAAAGCAGAAGCACCGGGCGGGATTGCCCGGCGCGTGCTGTTTCCGTTTCAAACGCGCTCGTTAGGCGGCGTTGGCTGGCCGCAGGTGTGTGGGATCGTCCGGCGCTGCCCGTTCCCTTTGCAGCGCCATCGCCTCGCGCATGAGGCGGGCGAAATCCTTGCGGGCGGTCTCCAGTGCTCCTTCCACCACCGAACACTGCATCTGCTCTCGACGCAGGGAGACGCTCAATTCCTCGATCCTCTGCTCGGCGGCCTGCTTTTCGGCAGCCCGCGCTGCTTCGAGGGCATTGATCTGTTCGCTCAACGCCGAGATGGTGTTCTCGGCGCGTGTCAGTGCAGCTTCTTTGACGGTAAAGGCACGGGCGAGGGTAGTGCTGCGCTCCATGAGCGTGGCGCGCGCCTGATCCACCTCCGTAAATTGGGATTCGCGCTGCATTCGCTCTGTTTCGAGATCTGCAATGCGTGCCTGCAGGGCGTCGCGTTCCATTGCGAGTTCACCGGCGCGCCTGTCGTAGGTGCGAATCTCGTCGGCACGGGCAAGCAGATGCTCGCGTGCGTCGCCTAGCAGCCTTTCGCTCGCGGAGGCGCGGGCCTGAAGAGCATCGAACCGCATGCGTTGGGTCGTGAGCTCATGCTCGTGCCGTTCCTTGGCCTCTTCGAACGCGTTGGAGAGCCGCGTTCGTTCGGTGCCCAATTCTGCGAAATTGCCTTCCACATGGCGCAAGCGGCCTTGCGAGGCCGTGAGACCCGCCTCGGTCTCGGCAAGTTTGCGCGAGAGGCGAGCTCCGTCGGCGCTGATCTTGTCGAGCGAGATCTGCTGCGCGCGCCTTTCGTCCTCGATCATGAGCAGCCGTTGACGTGCGGCATTCACTTCGGATTCAAGAGACGCCACGCGCTTTTCGGCAGTGGATAGCCTTTCATCGAGGCGACGATTCTCCTCGCGAAGGGCCTTTCCCTCTCCGGTTTCCTGCGCGAGTCGCGCCTCCAGATCCACGATCTGCGCGCGACGGGCAGCAACGTCGATGGCAATTTCAGCCTTGGTGGCTTCAAGCGCGCGGAGCAGGCTCTGCGTGGTGGCGAGCTCCTGGCGGAGCGCAAGACACTCCTTTTCCGAAAACGCTGCCTTTTTCTCCAGCTCAGCCACTTCATTGCGCAACTTGCCATACGCAGTTCGCGTATTGCTGAGCACCGTCTGCAAGCTGATTTTCTCGGATTTCTCGGCTTCGAATGCGCGAAGGGCCTTGCTGACCGGATCAACAAGCCTGCCGACGGCATTCTTGATGGTGTCTAGTTCGCCAATCTTGGCATTGGCATCGAGCAGGAGATTCCGGAGGGATTCGTTTTCGCCGCCAAGCTGGGCCCCCAGCGCGGAGAACAGTTCTTCGTCGAGTTCGAGCGGGTTTTCGGGAGGGGTGGTATTGGTCGGCGTCGGCGCGGCCGTGTTGTCGTAAAGTCCGGCCTTGCGGGCAAATAGGCCCCCGAATTTGCTCATTGACGTGACCCCTAAAACGCCGATTCGCCCGGCCGAAGCGACGCCGAATCACTCGTTAACCGATCCTAACGGAATCTGAATTTCTGTGGGTAAATGAAAGGTTAATGGCAAATTGCAAAGGTCTTTCAATGGTTTCTCGAAAAAACGGCCAGTGGCTGCAGAATACCTGCGCGCGCAAAAATACCGCTTGCCACGGCGGTAACTTCATCGGTTCCAGCTTCAGGCGCGCTTGCTTATGAACAAGCCTTCGCAAAGGCGAAAGGTGAGCTCAGCGCCGGTGCCTTGCGGCTGCAAGGTCGCCTTCACCTCGGGCGCTATCTCAGTCAGCATTGCGCGCAACAATGCCTGCATGATGGTGTCGTAACGCGCGGCCCAGCTCTTGAATTCCATCGTCTTGTAGATTTGCTCTTCGTGTGTTGTTTGGAGGCCCGCCCTGTCAAGCGCGTTTCGCCATTCCTCCATGGTCCAAGCGCGTAGATGGCTCGGATCGCGGAGACGCTCGAAGGCGTTTACGTAATCGCCCACGCTGCCTGCCGGTACGACATTGTCGACGAGCGCGAACAATCCGTTCGTTTTGAGTGTGCGGTACACTTCACCGAGAAAGTCGGGAATCGAGTCGAAATGGTGCGGCGCGATCCGACACGTGACAAGATCGAAGCTCTCGTCCTCGAAAGGCAGTGCTTCAGCCTTTGCATATGTCGTACGCACGTTGGCAAGGCCGCGCTTCGCAGCTTCGCCTTTCACCATGTCGAGCATTTCCTGAGTGATGTCGGTCGCCCAAACGCGGGCAACGTGGGGCGCAAAAGCGTAGGCGACATGGCCGCCGCCAGTGGCGACGTCAAGAACGCGCCAGCCTTTTTGCGGGAAGGTGAGCGCAACCAGCCGCTCCAGGCTTTTACCGACCGCGTGTGGTTTGCTGGTGAGGTAGTGGGCTGCGGTTTTGCCGAACTGCTCCTGGACGAGGGTTTTGCTCATGGGTGCTCCCGATCAGTACCAGTGAACAGAAATACATAGCGTGCCCGGCATTCGCACGCGCAATATATGCATGATGGTACTGCCGAAAGTGCGGGGCGGCTAGTTGTCGCCGCCGCTCAGGTCGTCATAACCGTGACGGTTACTGTAAAACACAAGCGCCATCAGGCCGCCGCCTACAAGCAGTGAGAACAGAACGCCACCCGCTATGGCGACATAGCCGTAAAGCGGAATTTCATCACCGCCGATGCGCGTCCAGGCAGCGGCCGCGAACCAGACCGACAAACCCAAAAGCGCCAGCAGCGGCACAACAAGGAGAAACTTGCGCATCCCATCAATATAGGACGTCGCGGTATCCGTGCCATGGTCCGGACTTCAAAAAGCAAATGCGGAATTGTTTTCCGCGTTCAAAACGGTGGCTTGGTAAGGCTAGCCCTTGCCGCCAGCTTCGGAAAGTTGCCCGGTTTTGCCCCGTCTTGCCGCCGGGGGCGTTTCGTCATTGGCGGCCTCAGCGGGCGGAATCGGAATGTCGTCGAGCGGCGCCCCGCGCCGCAATGTCGATCTGAGGGCCCCGACTTCGCTTTGCAGGCGGGAATTGTCCTTGCGCGCAGCTTCCAGGGCGCCTTCGACAACGGCGCGCTCCATACGCTCGCGCTGGAGTGCAGAATTGAGATCCTCCACCCGCTTTTCGATATTGGTGCGAATGATCTGAATATCCGCTTCCAGATGTCCATTGCGTTCGGTCAGCGCACCGATCTTTTCTTCCGCGCGGGCGAGGGCGGTTTCGCGCATCTTCATTGCCTTGGACAGAGCATTATTACGCTCGGTCAAGGCGATCCGCGCCTGCTCGTGATCCTTGATCTGCCGCTCGCGGGTTTCGTGCTGGACTTCGATCTGGGCGAGCCGCTTCTCCGAATTGTTGCGAGCGATCGTCGCTTCGACCGATTTGCGGTCGAACGCGCGTACCTCTTCGGTGCGAGCGATAAGATTTTGCCGCGCCTCGGAAAGCAGGCGCTCGGCGGTCGCGGCGCGCGATTGCAATCCGTCCAACCGCATGTTCAGGCTGTTGCGTTCGGCCTGGTGCTGCTCTTTGGATTCATCAAGCGCAGCGCCGAGCCGCCCGCGCTCCGCGTAGGCTTCTGCAAAGCTCGACTCGACCTTACCGAGTTGAGCGCGGGTCGCGGTCAGCGTGTTCTCGCTTTCAGTCAGCCGCCGCGTCAGCCGGGCGGTTTCGTTCAGCGCCTGATCGACCGCGATTTGCAGCGAGCGTTTTTCATCTTCCAGAAGCGCGAGGCTCTCGCGAGCAGCTGCGAGTTCTCCCTCGAGTTCGACGATGCGCTTCTCGGCTGCGTCGTGCTGCTCTTTCAGCGCCCGGCGGGATTCACTGAGTGTCCGGCGCTGGGTAGTCTCCTGCGCCAGTTGACGGTCAAGTTCGGCAATCTGCGCGCGGCGCGCATTGATATCATCGGTCAGCTCAAGCCGCGTGCTTTCGAGAGCCCGATTTGCTTCGCGCGAGAGCTCGAGATCTTCGCGCAGTCTTCCTGCTTCACCTTCGAATATCGTTGCCTTTTTTTCGAGCTGGTAGAATTCCTCGCGCAGCGTCTCATAGGCTGTGCGCGCTTCTGCCAGCATTCCAGACAAACTCATCGTCTGGGATTTTTCTTGTTCAAGAGCGCGGAGGGTGCTGTTGAACGGCGCAACCAGCTTGTCGAAAGCCTCCTTGAGGTCGTCGAGCTCGCTGATTTTTCGGCCGGTGTCAGTCAGCAGATTGCGGAGGACCTCGTTTTCCTCACCCATCCGCGAGCCGACGTCGGACAGATTTTCCACAGAGATATGGTTGCCGCCGTTGCCATTTCCGTTTGCAGCTCGCGCCAAAAGTTTGTCGACCTCGGCCGCGCCGCCCTTTCGGCCAAAAAGGTCCGACAGCTTCGCCATGACGACGCCTCCCCAACCCCAGAAACGATAAGACAGCCCCAAACGCCGCAATTACGTTATTCTATCGTTGTGGCGATGGAAACACTCGCAACAGCGGCCTGTGCGTTTCGTCGCGTCCGTCCGGCCCTTGTCGGCCATGGCTGTAAGGGATACGCGTGCGCGTGACAGAACAGTCCACAGAAATATTAAGCAGACCCCTGAGTTACACCTACCGGCCGTCGGCGTTTGGGCCTCTCCGGGTCTACAGCCTTTCGGATGACGGGATCGATTGGGCGGTGGGCATCCATTCGGGGCACATTCCGTATCGCAGCATCCGCCGTCTTCGCATGTCGTATCGGCCGACCGGCATGCAACCGCGACGCTTTGTTCTTGAGCTATGGGCGGAGGGTGCGCCCAAGCTGACGATTGCCTCCACCTCGTGGAAAAGCATCACCGAACAGGAGCGGCTCGACCAATCTTACACGACCTTCGTGCGGGAGCTGCACCGCCGCATTTCGAATGCGGTACGGTCCGCGCGCTTCCAGCAAGGCAGCAATCCGCTGATTTACTGGCCGAGTCTGGTCGTTTTCGCTGCGGTCGCACTCGGGATTGCTGCGCTGATCGTCCATGCCATGCGGGCGGGCACAACCAGTGGCGCAGCGCTCGTCGGCGCCTTCCTCGTGCTATTTGTCTGGCAAGGCGGAAACTTCATGCGTCGCAATCGCCCGGGCACATACCGTGCGGACGCGTTGCCGAAAGGCGTCATGCCGCCGCCGCAGTAATTCCGGCTACTGGCGCACAACAAGAACAGAACACTTGGCATAGCGCACCACGTGTCCGGCGTTGGAGCCGAGGAAGTACGTGCGCATCGCCGGGCGATGCGAACTCATCACGATCAGGTCCGCGTTGAACGCCTTCGCTTCCTCGAGCACTTCGTGGTAAATGCCACCCTGGCGCACAGTCGCGGAAACACGCGCTGCGTCAAGGCTGCACTCATGCGCGATAATGCCAAGCGCCTCCTCAGCCGATTTGCGTTGCTGGACGTCGAAGTCGGGTGGCACGTATTCCGCCAGCATCACCGGCGTCATGGCCAGGACATTGACCAGACGTACCGACCCTCCTGACGTGCGGACCATTTCAATCGCGGTTGTTATGGCGGGTTTAACCAGATCAGTATCCGCAAGATCGACCGGCACCAGAACCTTTTTGTACATGACAGCGCCCCTCATTTCGCTGCGAGGGTCCGATCATGGCATGTTTTGAGGGGCGCGTTGAGTGAGAGTTGTTCAATTGGCCGCGGCGGCGAGCGATTTCGGGGTCACGAAGCGTTCAAGACGGCCGCATTGGGGGTGCAACTTACCCCAGTCGTCGAGAGCAAAATCGATGATCGCAAGGCCGGCCGTGGGAAGTTTCTCCCGCAGCCGTTCCCGCGCTTCGACGTCGCCGGCGGCGACCAGCATGGCCGCGAGTTCGTGGAGGCCGGGATTGTGCCCGACGATCAGAAGCGTGTGCGTCGCCGGGGCGGATTCCTTGACGATGCCAAGGATTGTATGTGCGCTCGCGTCATAAAGCCGATCAACCGGGGTAGCTTTGGGCGGCGTGCGCAATGCGGCAGCCGCAAATTTCCAGGTCTCCTGAGTGCGCGCGGAGGGAGACGTCACAACCTGGTCGGGAATGAGGGTGTGAGAGGACAGGTAGGCGCCGATCCTGGCGGCGTCCTTGCGCCCGCGCTCCACCAGTTTGCGGGCACGGTCTTCCATGCCCGGTTCGGAGCGTTCGGCCTTGGCGTGACGAAATAGCAAAAGTCGCCGCATGGTCGTGCTATGGGTGTCTTTGGGATGTCTTTCGTCGCTACGGCTCAGTCTAGCAATAATTGGCGCAGAGAATGAAGCATGGAAGCGGGTTGGTACCAGGCGAATAGTGTTCCACGTCCTGATCGCCCACGGCTGAATCTTGATCTCGATGTTGATGTCTGCGTGGTCGGCGCCGGGCTGGCCGGCCTGACCGTCGCCCGTGAAATCGCGCAACGGGGCTGGTCAGTTGCGGTTCTGGAAGCAGGAGAGGTCGCCTGGGCCGCGTCGGGCCGCAACCTGGGATTCGTGCTTCCGGGCTTTGCCGAAGATATCAGTGGCATTATCGAGCGCATCGGTCTCGACCATGCCAAGCAGCTCTGGGCCCTCTCAGAACAGGGCCTCGACTATGTCCGCCGCACGATTCTGGACACCCAGATGCCGGGCGTCGACCTCATCAATGGCTGGCTGCACATATCGAAAACCGACAATTCGGGCGAACTTCGCAGTGAAGTTGAACGCATGCGCTGGATCGGTACCGACGTCGAGTACTGGCCGGTGGACCGCGTGCGCGATCAGCTTCACAGCCCCCGGTATTTCGGCGCGGTGCATTACCGGGAAGCCTTTCACATCGATCCATTTAACTATGCGCTTGGACTCGCGGCGCTCGCCGAAAAAGCGGGTGCGCGCATTTTCGAGGATACACCGGCTGTTTCGCTCGATCCGGCTGGCGTTCGCAAGCGCGTGATTACACCCGCTGGTCGCGTTCGTTCTGCGCACGTGGTGCTCGCCGGCAATATCCATCTTGGGACACTTATGCCGCGGCTTGCGGCAACTCTGTTGCCGGTCACGACCTTTGTCATGGTGACGGAACCGATCGGCGAGATCTTGCACGACATCGTGCGCTATCGCGGCGCTGTCAGCGACACCAATCGTGCTGACAATCACTACCGCATCGTCGGAGGCGATCGCCTCCAATGGTCGGGACGCATGCGCGCGTGGGAGGCCAACCCGCGGCTGGTCGCACGCGGACTGGTCAATGACGTCCGGCGCACTTTCCCCGGCCTCGGGAAAGTTGAGGTTGCGCATTTATGGCGAGGAACGCTCGGCCGCACAGTCCATCGCATGCCGCAGATCGGTGAAATTGAGCGCGGCGTGTGGCTGGCGAGCGGCTTTGGAGGCCACGGTCTCAACAACACAGCTGTAGCGGGAGAACTCATCGCGCGCGGCATTATCGACGGCGATCAAACATGGCGCCTGTTCGCACCCTATGAGCTGGTATGGGCAGGAGGTGTGCTTGGCCGTGCGTTGGCGCAAGGCATCTATTGGGGCACGCGACCGTTGGAGCGCATCGAGCAGGAAGCTGCCGGCTATCGTTCCCGTGCGCGCGCGCGCAAGGATGCGCGCCTCGCCGCGCGTGGAAAACCTGGCTGATCAATTTCTGCCTGCGTGCGCTTATCTATTCTCTCGCCGCGCCATAAAGGCCAATCGCTCGAACAGATGCACGTCCTGTTCGTTCTTGAGCAGCGCGCCATGGAGGGGCGGAATGAGCTTTTTGGGATCGCGCTCGCGCAGGGTTTCAGGTCCGATGTCTTCGACCATCAGGAGCTTGAGCCAATCGAGAAGCTCGGAGGTGGAAGGCTTCTTCTTCATTCCCGGCACTTCGCGGATCTCGTAAAATAGTCGCAAGGCTTCTCCGACAAGCCTTTGTTTTATATCGGGGAAATGCACCTGAATAATCGCGCGCATGGTGTCCGCGTCGGGAAAGCGGATGTAGTGAAAGAAGCATCGGCGCAGGAATGCGTCCGGCAATTCCTTCTCGTTGTTCGAGGTGATGACAACGATCGGCCGGCGCCGTGCCTTCACGGTCTCGCCGGTCTCATAGACAAAGAACTCCATGCGATCGAGTTCCTGTAACAAGTCATTGGGAAACTCGATGTCGGCCTTGTCTATCTCGTCGATCAGCAACACCGGTCGGTCGTCGGCGACGAAGGCGTCCCACAGTTTGCCGCGCTTGATGTAGTTGCGGATGTCCTTGACGCGTTCGTCCCCAAGCTGGCTGTCGCGCAGGCGTGAGACCGCGTCGTATTCGTAAAGACCCTGCAGCGCTTTGGTCGTGGATTTGATGTGCCATTCGATGAGCGGCGCGCCGATTGCTTTTGCAATTTCCAGGGCCAGCACGGTCTTGCCGGTGCCTGGTTCGCCTTTGACGAGGAGAGGGCGCTCGAGAGTAATCGCGGCATTGACCGCGATTTTCAGGTCGTCGGTCGCGACATAGGCCTTGGTGCCGTCAAAGCGCATACAATGCATCCCGTTGCGATGGTCCATCTATCATAGACCGGCGCGCCATTCATATAGACGGGAAGCGGTACGACGCGGCGCCTTGGCGAGAGCCCGGTCTCGGCTAGCCGCGCACCGCGCTTTCAAGGAAATTCTCCAGCGCCGTCACGGGCGCGCGGTCTCCATAGAGGCGGTGCCTGTTTTCGGCCATCCGGGACGACATCGTCTGCCGGAATTGCGTGTCCTGACCAAGGCGCGTCGCGATAGCGACATAGTCGTCTACAGTCGCTGCGATGGTGTCGGTAACATCAATCATCCGCAAAATTGCCGCGCTGTGCCGGCCACGCATCGTCGCGCCTTCGAAGGTTACGATCGGCAGCGCCTGAGGCAGGCATTCCAGCGCCGAATTGCAGCCCGACCAACCGATGCTGTCCAGAAACACGTCACAAAGTCCGGCCGAGGCCGCGAACTGGCTTTGGCTCATGCGGTTGAGAAAAACGCAGTGATGCTCAGCGCGCAGGCCCGCCGCCGCAAATGCCCGCTCAAGTCGCTCGCGCACCGTGCGGGTCACATTCGGTGCGCCGAAATGGCGCAGGAACACGAACTGGCAATCGCCAACGGCCTGCGCGATGCGCACGAACACGTCGTCGTACTGCGGAAGATATTTATAAAGTGATTGAGCGCTCCAAAACGCGGTCGCTCCGGCGCGCAGGCCCAGTCCCTCGCGCGTAACGGAAACCGGTTCAGCCGCGGCGACTGGCTCGTAATAGATCGAAAGATTCGGCAGCCGCACCAGCTTTTCAGTGTAGCAGGCTTGTGCATCCGGCGGCTCCATCAAATCGCTCGACAGGAAATAGTCGATCGTGGAGAGGCCGCTGGTTTCCGGGTGGCCCCACGAATTACATTGCACCGATGCAAGGCGCTGCGCCGCAAGCTGCAGCGAGGAGACATCCATAAGGAGGCCTGGATAAATCAGGGCATGTGGCGCATCGGCGAGGACTTCACGCCGCCAGCCGTCGGTGTCGAGAGTGCGATGAACAAAGCGGTCGCACAGGCGGGCAGCAGCATCCGTTTGCTCATCATGAATGGCGCCGAGATGATAACCGGTCACATGAAAGCGGCTGCGATCGAGCTGGCTGATCCAGCCCTTGATCGGAATTTTCCAGTTGGAATGGCGGTAAAAAAAACTGCTGACGATGCCGAGGCGGATCGGCTCGCCGGGCGCTGGCGGTGGCGGCAACGGCGCCGGCGAAAACCGGCGAGCGATCACTTTGCCGATCATCTCACCGTAGACCTGTTGCAGGGCGCGGTCGTTGCCACCCTGGTAGGCGAGCAGGAAGGGATGTCTGGCGCCAATCGCCTTGATCAGATCGCCCTTGAGCACGCCGCGTTCCACGTCATTGAGCAGCTCGCGCAACTTCTGTTCGTAGGCTGCACGGCATCGCGGGATTTCGCTCGCGTCCCGATAGATAACGGGCAGTTCGGCGAAACATGCTGCAAAGCGTGCGTCTGCGTGGCCAGGTGCGAGCACCAGCGCCTGAGCGAGATCGGCGGCGGCTTCCTCATTCCGGCTGATTTCCAACAGACAACGGCCGCGCTGGTACCAGGCTTCGGCGTCGTCCGGATTAAATTTCAACGCGGCGGTGAAATTGTCGATTGCATCGTCTGCGCGATCAAGCGCGAGCAGCACGCGGCCGCGATTGTTCCGCGACTCGGTGAAGCCGGGCGACAGCTCCAATGCTCGGACATAGCTAGCAAGGGCTTCGGACAATCGGTTGGTCGCTTCGAGCACCGCACCGCGATTGTTCAGTGCTTTGACATAGTCGGGGCGCAGCAAAAGCGCGCGGTCGAGACTGACCAAGGCTTCGTCGTATCGTCCGAGAACGCGCAGGGACGAACCGAGGTTGTAATGTGCATCGGAGTAGTCCGCCTTCTGGGCGAGCGCCTTGTGAAAACAAGCCACCGCCTCTTCGTGGCGCCCAAGCGCGGCCAGCACCGCGCCCCGATTGTTGTGCGCCTCGGCAAATTTCGATTTTTGCTTTAATGCGGCATCGAAACAGGCGAGCGCCTCCTCGCTGCGATCGAGCGCATGCAGGATCATTCCGTGGTTGACCAGAATTTGCGGGGAGGGTTTGCGCATGCGCATTGCCTCGGAAATGAGGCGCAAGGCTTCCGCGGGCTGGCCCTTGGCGAGCTTGATCACGCTGAGCATTTGCAAAGCGTCGAAATGATCGGGCCGGTGAGCGAGGACTTCGGAATAAAGCTGTTCGGCCTCCGCCAGGCGGCCTTGCTTGTGCAGTTCCAGCGCCTGCGCGAAGACCTGCGGCACCTTGATCGGCGCGGGTGCTGGCACTGGTGCTGGCGGCATGATTCCCCCTTGCATTGAGGGGTAAAAAAGCCGGACTGAGTCGTCTAGGGTGAAGTGTCGAAAGGGCGGGACGCGGCGGCCTAACGGGATCGTGATGGCAGCGCGATTGCTAGTTGATTTGCGTCCGCAGGGCGGTCGCGCGACTGTGGACCAGGCACAGTGGAGACCCCTCAATGATCAATCGGCGCGCCCTGCTTGTTGCTGGTGTGGCGTTTTCAACGCTGGCGGTCAGCGTTAGATTTGGCAGGTCACAAACCATGAGCACCACCGAAACGATCGACTATCGCAAGCTTTCCGACATGGATTGGCGCCAGCGGCTTACGGCGGACCAATATATGATCCTGCGGCACCATGGCACGGAACGTCCCGGGAGTAGCCCGCTCAACAAGGAAAAGCGCAAGGGAACCTTCACCTGCGCCGGGTGCGACCTGCCGTTGTTCTCGTCGGATACCAAGTTTGAGAGCGGGACCGGGTGGCCGAGTTTCTATCAGCCATTGGCCGGCGCGGTAGAGACCAGGACTGACCGGTCACTTTTCATGACGCGCACCGAGGTGCACTGCTCGCGCTGCGTTGGTCATCTCGGCCATGTATTCGACGACGGACCGCAACCGACCGGCTTGCGCTATTGCATGAACGGTGTGGCGCTGAAGTTCTCGCCGCAGCCCGGCTCGTCTTCGTAACACCGGCAAAATCTGCCGCTTGACGGCAGAAAGAACCGCGGATGGCGGCCCCTGCTGGCCGCCATTTCTTTGCAAGCTATTGATTCAACTACAAAAATTTGATGGCACGGTGATTGCGACGGGACAGCCAGTTCGGAGCCCCGACAGGGCGAAGTGTGTCTCGTATGCGGAGATTGAAGTCATGGGTCTGTTCGACGCTCTTACAACCGCGGTCAGTGGCCTGCAGGCGCAATCCTTCGCCATGCAAAACATATCCGGCAACATCGCGAATTCTCAAACCACCGCCTACAAGGGCATTGAGACCAATTTCGAGGATCTGATTCCGGGCGATTCAGTGCCCACGCGCCAGATCGCCGGGGGCGTGATCGCTAATTCACGCGCCACGAATAACGTCCAGGGAACAATCCAGAGCACGACGTCGACGACGGATATGGCCATCAACGGCAATGGCTTTTTCGTCGTGCAGGCTCCAACCGGATTCAATGGAAACCAGCCGCTCTTTGGCGGCATTGACAGCTATACACGGCGCGGCGACTTCCAGCTGGACGCGAACGGCTATCTCGTCAACGGCTCCGGCTATTTTCTTGAGGGCATTCCGATCGATCCGACGACCGGCAATCCAGTCGGCAGCGTCGCCACCCCCGTGCAATTCCAGGGCAACTTTCTGCCGGCCAGCGCAACAACTCAGGTGAACTACGGGATTAACCTCCCGTCCACTCCGCAGACGAATGCATTTGTCGCCACCACCCCGAACTCCGAGTTGCTCAACCCCACGGATTTCAGTGCCGGCCATAATCCTACGGTTGCCGGAACCGGCGTCGTTGTCGGGAGCGATGTGTCCACGTTTGTGAATGAGTCGATCGATGGCGGCTCTGTAACAATTTACGATCCGATCGGCACGCCCGCCAATCTTCAGCTCAGATGGGCCAAGACCGACAGTGTTGCCAATGGCGGCGCCGACACCTGGGAACTGTTTTATCAGACGGACGCAACGGCGACGGGCACGAATCCGGCATGGATCAATGCCGGGACGGATTTCGTATTTGACGCGAACGGCCAGCTCAATCCGCCGATTACCAACGTCGCGCTGACGGGCGTTTCGATCAATGGCACAGCACTCGGCAATATCACGATCAACAGCCCGACGGGCGGCGTCACGCAATTCGCCAATACAAGCGGCGTGTCGACCGTCAACAACCTGCAGCAGAACGGCTATGCCGCCGGCCAGCTGAAGTCGATCGCGGTCAGCGACGCGGGCAATATCATTGGTACGTTCTCCAACGGGCAAAACGTCGCGCTCGCGCAGGTACCGTTGGTCCATTTCAACAGCCCCAACAACCTCAAGGCTCTCGATGGCGGCGCCTATCAATTGACGAATGAATCCGGCCCCGCGCTGACAGGCTCGTCGGGCAAGATCATCGGGCAATCGCTGGAAGCGTCGAACACGGACATCGCAACCGAGTTCACAAAACTGATTGTGACGCAGCAGGCCTATTCCGCGAACACCAAGGTGATCACCACGGCGAACCAGATGTCGCAAGATCTACTCAACGTGATCCGATGATTTTTCGGCAAGCGTAGGGCGTGATCGAAACGTGATCGAGACCGGCACATGAGTCTGACGCAAGCGCTCAGCACCGCGCTGTCTGGTCTACAGGTCAATCAGGCCAGTATTTCGATCGTCGCGGGCAACGTCGCAAACGCCGACACGCCTGGCTATACGCGCAAGGTTGTTAATCAGGTTGCGATTGGCGGCAGTGCGAGTATCGGTGTCCGGGTTAGCGACATCCAGCGCGAAATTGACCTGTACATCCAGCGGCAGCTGCGTGTCGAGAATGCCGGCGCGTCCTATGCGGACACCCGCGCCAACATGTACTCGCAACTTCAGGACATCTACGGTCAACCTGGTGCCGATACTTCGCTTGAGTCGGTCTACAACAGCTTTACGTCGTCCTTGCAGGTGCTTTCGACCAGCCCGGATGATCCCGGTGCACGTACCGCGGTGGTTAATAGCGCGCAGCTGTTGACACAGCAACTCAACCAGTTGAGTGGCAACATCCAAAGCCTGCGCGCAAACGCAGAACTTGGGATCGCCGACGCCGTCAACAAAGCCAATGAGGCGATGACCCAGATCGCCTCGCTCAACGGGCAAATTGCTGCAGGGACTCCCGGTGACGCCGCGACCGAGGCGCTGCAGGATCAACGCGACTCCTATATCGATCAACTGTCGCAGTTGATGGATATCAACGTGATACCGGGCGATCGCGGCCAGGTGAGCATTTTCACCAGCAACGGCACGCAGCTCGTCGGCGCGCAGGCGGCGCAGCTGAGTTTTGATGCGGTGGGCACGATAACGCCGAATTCCAAGTGGGATGCAAATCCATCTCTCCGCGGCGTAGGCACAATTAGCCTCATCCCGCCGGCGGGCGCACCGGTTGATCTGATTCAGAATCACGCCATCCGGTCGGGCACGATCGGGGCCTACCTGCAAATGCGCGACCAGGATCTCGTGCAGGCACAGAACCAGCTCGATTCACTCGCTGCGGGCATGGCTCAGGCGCTTTCCGATAAAACGACCGCGGGCGCACCTGTTTCCTCGCCGCCGCAAAACGGCTTCAGCGTTGATGTCGGCAACTTGTCCGCAGGCAATACGGTCACCATCAATTACACCGACACGGCGACCAGCACGCCGCATACGATAACATTGGTGCGGGTCGACGATCCTTCCGCCTTGCCGTTGTCCAATACCGCGACGGCAACAGCGAATGATACGGTCTTTGGCATCGACTTCTCCGGTGGCATGGGCTCGGTTGTCACCCAGATCAACGCTGCGCTCACCGGAACCGGCATGACGGCTTCCAATTCGGGAACGGTCCTGCAAATTCTCGATGACGGAGCCGCCAATACTGTTGACGTAAATTCAATGTCGGCGACCGCGACAGCCACTTCGCTGACCGGCGGCAGCGGGGAACTTCCGCTGTTTACTGATGGCTCAGCGCCTTATACCGGCGTGATCACCGGCACGGGCTCGGAGAGAGTCGGTCTGGCGGCCCGCATCGCCGTCAATCCCGCAGTCGTCGCCGATCCGTCCAGCCTGATCGTCTATCAGGCTGGTACGCCGGCCGGCGACAGCACTCGGCCGGATTTCATCCTTCAACAGCTCACGAACGCCTCACTTACATTTTCGCCGAATACGGGAATCGGAACGGTCAGTGCGCCGTTCACCGGGTCGCTCACGACCTATTTGCGCCAGGTCATCAGTCAGCAGGGCGAGGCAGCGAGTTCGGCCAATAATCTCAAGCAGGGCCAGGACGTCGTTCTCAACTCGTTGCAGCAACGGTTCAACGATGTGTCGGGTGTCAACGTCGATCAGGAAATGGCGAACCTGCTTTCATTGCAAAATTCCTACGCCGCCAACGCGCGCGTCATGTCGGCGGTGAAGGATATGCTTGATGCCTTGATTAACATGTGAGGACGGTATGAGCGTCTCATCCATCGGGGCACAATCCGCACTCATCATGCAGCAGCTGGTGCAGATGCGGTCGCAATTTGATGACCTGCAGCGCCAGCTCGGCACCGGCCAAAAGTCGGCCACCTATGCCGGTCTCGGCATCAACCGCGGTGTGACCGTCAGCCTGAACTCGCAGTTGTCGGCGATCAGCGGATACGACAATACAATCGACAATGTCATGGCCCGCATAAATCTCATGAATACCGCGCTGGGCAACATGATCGACATCACCACCACGGTGAAGTCGGCGATGGTGCAGGCCAACGGCGTCAGCAACGGCAGCGGCGCGCTCGTCGCGCAGCAAACCGGACAGTCTTCGCTCGATCAATTGCTTGCGCTGCTCAATGCCCAGGCCGGGGATCGCTATCTGTTTTCGGGCCGCGCCACCAATACGCCGGCGGTGGAGACGCTCGATCACATTATGAATGGCGATGGTGCCCGGGCCGGCCTCAAGCAGCTGATCTTCGAGCGCAACCAGGCCGATCTCGGCATCGACGGGCTCGGCCGTCTGACAATCGGCGGATCGGGTAACTCCGTGCAAGTCGACGAACAGGCGACGTCGTTCGGTCTCAAGCTGGCTTCGATCACCAGCACCGTAACCGGTGCCACCGTCTCCGGTCCGACGGGATCGCCCGCTTCCGAGAGCATCGATTTTTCCGCGGCCGCGCCGAACCCGGGGGAAACAACCACCCTGCGGTTCAACCTTCCTGACGGTACGAGCGAAAACCTGACGCTGACGGCTACGACCGATTCGCCACCCGGTTCCAACGAATTCACGATCGGTACGACTCCCGGCCAGACCGCCAGCAATTTCCAGACAGCGCTCACCACAGCAGTCGGCAAACTCGCCGGCACGTCCCTGACGGCGGCGTCCGCGGTCGCGGCGTCCAGTGATTTCTTCAATGCCGATGCCAATAATCCGCCGCAACGCGTGGGCGGATCTTCGCCGTTTTACGCTGCAACGGGCATGGTTGCCGGAACCGCCGCCAATACGGTGATTTGGTACACCGGAGAGACCGGCACCGACCCGGCGCGTTCGACCGCCACGGCAAAGATCGACCAGTCATTGTCGGTTTCATACGGCGCCCGCGCCAACGAAGATGCCTTGCGGACGCTTGTGCAAAACGTCGCGACGCTTGCGGCCGTGACGATTTCGCCCACTGATCCAAACGGAGTGGGACTGAGCAGTGAGTTGGACCAGAGACTGACAGCCAACCTCGGTGCGCCTGGCACCCAGACCGTTACCGATATCGAGTCCGATCTGGCCAGTGCGCAGACGTCGCTCAAGGCGGCCAAGGACCGGCACCAGCAAGCCAACTCGACCTTGAACGACTTTCTTCAGCAGATCGAGGGTGTGTCAAACGAAGATGTGGGCGCGCAGCTTCTGACACTGCAGACCCGGATGCAGGCATCGATGCAGGTTACGTCGATGCTCTCGCAACTCAGCCTCGTGAACTTCCTCAAGTAGGCAGACTTCAAATATTCAGGCTTCAAGGAGGCAAACAGCCCGACGCCTCAAATCAAAAGACCGCGGCCGTGCCGCGGTCTTTTAATTTATGGACTATTGCGTAGCGGCTCACGCGCGGCCGAGCAGCCCTGCCGCCAATTCTCGATTGATATTGATCAGCGAGCCGAGGCTCTCGGGCCGCGGATCAGCCATGATCGCCAGTGTGTGATTGAAGACGAACAGGCCCAGATTGGCGACGTTTTGCCGAACGCCTGCCGGCAGCGGATTCTCCGGGCTCGTCGCCGAGGTCACGAAAATCGACCACAGCTTGCGATTATAAACGAGCGCAGCGTCCAGCTCGGGAAATTTGGCGTCCCAGCCGTCGTGAATGGCCTGCAGTCGGGCGGCCGCGCTTAGAAGCAGATCCGCTTCCAGCTCACGCGGATTTGCGGTCTGTTTGGCGACCGCGCCGTAGGCTTGTGCCGCGCGTTGCATGATCGATAAGCTCCTTTTCGTAGGCAATGAGGGCCTTCGCGCTCTTGAGCGCCTTGTACATTTCACCTGCCAGGATGTGATTGCTTACGGCCACGATGTGCGACCATGCGCTGGGCGCAGCCTGCACCAGATCACGCATCAGGATGAAATATGTTTCGTGATGCAGCCGTGGGTCGCGCGCGGTGTACATCAGCTGGACGGCGAGATACACGCGCTTGGCCGGCGTATCGGCCTGCGCCGCCGTCATAATGTCCTTTTCGCGCAAGATGGGCGCGTTGCCCTCGATCAAAAGCCGGGTGCGTTGCTTGCCGTTCGTGACAAGGCAATCGCCCAGAATGAAACGTTCGCCGCCTTTCAGCTCGACCTTGAGACCCATTGTGTGCCGTTCTGCGCGGCTCCCTGTTGGGCCTGACACGGCGAAGGACGATCTGCCTCCGCCCCGTCAGGCTAGTCTGACTACTGGAAGAGCCGCAGCACGTTCTGGTCAGCCTGTGCTGCCAATGACAGGGCTGTGGTCGACAATTGCTGCCGGGTTTGCAGGGCGAGCAGGTTGGCGCCTTCCTCGTTGCTGTCGGCAAGCGTGAGACTGTCGGCGCCGTTATTGAGCGTGTTGATCATCGCCTTGGTGAAGTCCTGGCGGATCTGCACGGTTGACAGATTTGAGCTCAACGACTGAGCCTGTGACCGTAAGGTCGTGAGTGCGGCGCTCAGCTGGGTCCCGGCGGCCGCAATATCGGTGCCAGTCGCCCAGTTATTCGCCGAGGTGTTGATCGCCAGGTCGCCGGCCGTGGTGTCGTTGACGGAGCCAACGACCACCGTGGAGGTGCCATCTTCGTTCATCGTGATCGTAAGATCATTGCCGCCGAGCAGATTGACGCCGTTAAAGCCGGCGTCGCCGGCCAGCTGGTCGATTTGCGGCAGGAGCGCATTGAATTGGGCCGCCAGTGTTGCGCGGACGTTTACGTCGGCGGTCTGGTTGGCCTGGCTGACCAGGGCCTGGGCCGACTGCACCAGCTTGGTGATCGCCGTAATGCCGTTGTTGGCGGCCTGAATGGTGTCGATGCCCGTCGACATCGCGTCGAGCAAGGCATTGAGGTCGTTGGCCCGTACGGACAGGCCCTGAGCGGTGAAGAAATTGATTGGATTGTCGAGTGCTGAATTGACGCGCTTGCCGGTCGCAAGGCGGGTCTGGGTCTGCGTAATCAGGTCTGAGGTCTGCTGCAATTGCAGAAGATTGGAACGAACACCGGGTGAAAGGACAATGTCACTCATGGCAGACTCCTTGCCGCGTTGGGCCAAATCGCTTGGTCGTGATAATGAAATATTAGGGTTGATAGACGGTTAAAGCCGAAAATTAATAATTCGCTAACCATAATCCTACAGAGCAAAAAAAACGGCGGCCCGAAGGCCGCCGTTTCCGTCGAAATTCGTACGATTTATTGGAACAATCGCAGCACGTTCTGGTCGGCCTGCGCCGCCAACGACAGAGCTGTCGTCGATAGCTGCTGGCGAGTCTGCAAGGCGAGCAAGTTCGCGCCTTCTTCGTTCGAGTCCGCCAGTGTGAGGTCCGAAGAACCGGTCTGCAGCGTGTTGATTGTCGCCTTCGTGAAATCCTGACGGATCTGCACGGTCGACAGGTTTGCGCCGAGTGTCTGCGATTCCGAACGCAACGTGGTAAGTGCTGCACTCAGATCGGCGACAGCGGTGTCGATGTTTGTATTGCCGACGCCGTTTGCCGCACTCCAGTTGACGGAGTTGGCGATCCCCAGCGGGGTGGCGTTGGCATTTGTGTAGTCCACACCGGTTATGGTCGTCTTTGATGAGGCATCTTCGTTGAAGTTCACCGTCAGGTCGTCGCCGCCAAGCAGATTGACGCCATTGAAACCGGCGTCGCCGGCAAGCTGGCCGATCTGGGTCAGCAGGGCATCAAACTGCGACGCCAGGCTGTCACGCGTCGTGGAGTCGGTGGTCTGTTTCGCCTGGCTGGTGAGGGCCTGGGCTGACTGCACGAGTTTGGTGATCGCCGTGATGCCGTTGTTGGCCGCCTGAATTGTATTGATGGCGTTGGACATGGAGTCCAGCAGGCCACTCAGGTCATTGGCGCGGTTGTCGAGGCCCTGGGCGGTGAAGAAGTTGATGGCGTTGTCGAGGGCCGAATTGACGCGCTTGCCGGTGGAGAGTCGGATTTGCGTCTGGTCGATCAAGTTCGAAGTCTGCTGCAACTGCAGCAGGTTCGACCGCACGCCTGCGGATAGGACGATGTCAGACATCTTACGTACCTTTCTGGTCTATTTGCCGTACTGGCAGTTATACGTGTCGATCCAGTGGATCGAAAAATTCATCGCATAGGCCCCACCAACGGCCCGTAAAAGTTCTTGGTTAATGAGTTGTCGCGCGGCACGTCGAAAAACTCGCTTAAAGCCGAGTGAAAACGCTGTTCGGCGAATTGCGCCAAGCGCAACCGTCATGGTTAGCAAACATCTAACGGAAAAACTCGAGTAAGATTTTCACGATGCCCTTAGGCATCAGTTGCGTCACGCGTCATGACGCCTGCCATAAGCTCAGCGACGATTTCATCTGCATGTTCGAACTGGCTCGCCGATACTTACGCCGCCATTCAAATTGCAGGATGCGCTGGCATCGTTGTCGGCACCCAGCAGATGGTTTGGATGAAAAACGTGCGCCGAAAGGTCTGCGGCAGATTGCGATGGTTAACGTCGTCTTAAGCGCCGCGGATCATTGTACCCATGACTATCTGCCAGCGGGGCGAGACTCGGGACCATGAAGAAATTGCTTTTCATTATCCCTCCTTATTTCAATGCAGACGACTATCTGAACAAATCCCGGGCCGCCGTTCTGCCCGCATTCACGATGCCGTACGGCATTCTTTCAATGGAAAGCTACCTGAGTGCGCGCTGCAGATCGACAATCGATATGCAGTTGCTTGATTTGAATATCACGCTGCAAAAATTGGTCGACCAAAGGTTCGAAGGGGAGTACGCGGCGGTTTTCGCAGAAGAGATCCGGACACAGCTGCGCGCGTTCAGCCCGCAATTTGTCGGCGTCTCCGCCTTGTTCAACTCCTCAAATCGCTACATCCAGGATATCGTCAAGGTCTGCAAGGATTTCGATCCGGCAGTTATCACGCTTGCCGGCGGCGGGTTACCGTCAGCGGCTTACAAACTGATGCTCGAAAGCTGCCCGGCGCTCGATGCGATCTGCAAGGGCGAGGGAGAATTGCCTTTGCGCGATCTGTTGGATGCCGACGACCCGTGGGAGGTCATTCGCAAGCACAAGTCATGGATCGCGAGGGATGAACTAACGGCGAACAAGGTCCCGCAGCACACATTTCTCGAAAATCTTGATGACATCCCGCCGTTTGATTTCAAGAGCATCAATCTCGATCACTACAACAATCGCAGCATCGACAAGCAGCACTCCTGGCGACCAAAACGCGAGATGGCGATTCATACCTCGCGGGGCTGTCCGTTCCTGTGTGTTTTTTGCTCGAATCCTTCACTGCACGGTCGCGATGTCCGCACGATGTCGATTGAGCGCGTGGTCGCGGACGTCCGCCGCATGAAGGAAGAATTCGGCATGACGGTGCTGCTGCTTGAGGACGACCATTTCTTTAACGACAAAAACAGGGCGAAGCAGATTCTGCGCGAGCTGGCAGCGTTGGAAATACGTGTTGAATTTCCGAACGGAGTTGCCGTCTACGCCATCGACGACGAAGTGGCGGAGCTCTTTTCGCATGCCGGCGTATCGGCCGTCGCGCTGGCGGTGGAATCCGGCTCGGACCACGTCCTCAACAATATCATTCGCAAGCCGTTGAAGAAGCGGTTGATCCGTCCTGCCGTCGAGGCATTGAGGAAATTCAACGTCCGCTCGCACGTGTTCATCGTCATCGGACTGCCGGGCGAACAGGACGAGCATCGCGCGGAAACCCTGGAGATGCTTCTGGATTGCGGGTTCGACTGGGTGCACGTTTATCTGGCAATGCCGATATTCGGCAGCCGACTCTACGATATTTGCGTCGAGAAGGGCTATATCGACAATCCGAATTCGCAGGATTTCGTTGCCACGAAGTCGGTCATCCGTGCACCTGGAGTCGATCCGGTCAAACTCGAGGCCTTTGCCTACGAGATGCAGTTGCGTGTGAACTTCATTGAAAATCACAATATGAAGATGGGCCGCTATGACGTCCCGATGGATTATCTGAAAAACGTCGTCAGTAAATATCCGGATCACGCTTTCGGGCACTATTTTCTCGCCAAATGTTATCGCGCCACGGAGAAAGAGGCTTTTGCCGAGGAGCATTTCTCGCGGTTTCTGGAGATCTGCGATCGCGACGACTGGTGGCGCAATATGGCGGAAAAATACGGCGTGCATTTCCACGCTGCGCCGACTGTCGTGCCGACCACGGATCAGAGAGTGCTGCAAGCCTCGCTTTAGGCGTGGGAACTCGCGTCAGGCGAATTGGTGCAGTGGATATCCCACCAGTGAGTGCGTGGCGCCAATCGGTTGCCGGAACGATCACGCACAGTCAGCGCGTAGTGCTGGACCATCGCATCGTACGACAGCCACGATCCCGGAAGATCGTGTCCGAATGGTCCGGACGATCCGGCCGGGAAAACGTGGGCGGTGGCTGCGTCTTTCATTTGTGAAACGGTCGACTGATCTAGCAGCTTGAACCTGTTGTATCCACACGATGCCAGAATCCGCATGTAGTCGAAGCCGAGACGGCAGTCCTCGACGCTGACAAAGAGTGGAAGTACGTCACAGCCGCGCAGTTGTTCGAGCACGTTTTGGTCGACACCTTCCACATCGACCTTGAGGTAGTAAGGCACACCGAATTCGTTGAACAGATTGTCGAGCGTGACGCATTCGACGGTGATCTCGCCATATTGACTGGAGTCTCGGGAGGCCCAAGTTAAATCAAGGCTGCTCCAGTGATCGTTGCTGAGATTGATGTAAAAAGTCGTTTGACCGCACGTCTCCCAGATGGCGGCGTTGAGAATTCTCAGGCGTCCTTCCTTGATTGCTGCATGGAATCGCTCTTGCGCTCTCTCACAGAGCACAGGATTCGCATCGAGTGCAATGACGTCAAATCCACGCTTCAGATAGAAGTCCGTGTCGTCGCCGTTGTTAAGTCCGAGGTCGAATACGAGGCGGCTGTCTTTGGCGTAGCGCGTCATTTCCCCGCTGCCTTCTCGTTGGGAATCGCGTAGATCACTGCGCCGGTGCCACACCAGGAATGATTGCGGAACACAAACCGGTAGTCGGCGAGGGTTTCCATCAGCCAGTCCGCCGTTTTCCAAATACCGTGTTCATTGTGATAAACGGTCACTGCGACGATCGGTCGGCAAGCGACGAGCGTTTGCTTTGCTCCTTTCAGAGCGGCAAGCTCCGCGCCTTCGAGATGCAGCTTGACGAAGGTTGGATACACGCCAAGCGTATCGAGTCGTCGTGTCCTGACGCGGGTACGACCGGTATCGGAAAGCTGCGATGCGTAGTCGAGGCCGCAGTGGAACATGGACTCGCCCTCTTGGTCCGAGAGGGCGCAGTCGTCAATCGACACGCGCGAGTCATGGGGCAGCAGGCTGTTCAAATTCTCCTCAAGGCGTGCGCGGTTGATCGGGTCCGGCTCGATCGCAACAATGCGGTGGAAATTGCCTTTTGTCTGCCGGACAAGCGCTTCGATCACGACACCATGATGAGCGCCGGCGTCGAGCAGGATTTCGTCGTCTCCCAGTGCGGTGACAATTTCCGGAATAAAGAACCGGTCGCCTGCAGGTAACGGTGCCTTCGCGAAAGTCCATTCCTCGCGCACCCGGCGCCATGCGAGAAATTGCAGATGATGGGCGCGTGATACGTCATCATCCCAGCGGGACAGAACGCGCGCGGTCCCGGTTCGGTCATCAGCCGTCAGTGGCGGCGCGAACCATCCGTTCGACAAAGGATGCAGGTGACGAAAACTTTCCGCCAGGTCGTAAAATGGCGCCACGTCGGTGAAGCCGCGCTCCCCGAGCATGCGCTCGATCGGCACGTAGGCCGATGTAACCACGCTGACGGCGAGGCGGACTCTCGCCTTGTCATCCTTTGTGGCTTCGTCGGGATGGAGCAGCCGCACGTTTGACCAATCGGGATGACCGGCGAGCTCGTTCGCATTCCGGTCAATTGCCAGGACAAAATCCTGGCCGACCGTTTTCAGGAAATTGCGCGCGAGCCGCCCAAGATTCCCTGCGCCATAAAGCGCGAGCGGGCGGTCGGCTGGAACGGGAGCATAGGAGCAAGCCGCCGTTGCGAGTTCGTCCAGCAGCGTCGGCGCCTCGCGCAGGCCTGGCAGATCGGGGAATGATCGCGCCTTGTGCAGCAATGGAATCCTGCGTAATGCGACCGAATCGGCCACCATTCTTGTTTGCCACCAGCGGCATCCATTGCCCAGAGTGGAGACAATCGTGGCGGCATCGGATTGTGGTTAAGCTGCGAATCAGCGCAGAGAATCGGATAGGCCGATCAAACGCTGGCAGTAAGGTCCTTGCAGCTCTCAATCCTGCTTCCGACAAACCGGCATGGTCCGGTGACTGCCTCGAGAATCGCGCAGGCGTGCTCGTGGGCCAGCCCGAGAATTCAGGTTGTCGTTCGCGACAATTCCGGCAACGCCGAGAAACAGGCGCTGCTGAAAAATTTTCAGGGCGATCATTGCCAGATCATCAGCGTTGATCCATGCGAACCGCTGGAAAACTATTCCGAAATCCTTCGCTTGGCCAAGGGCGACTTCATCTTCTGCATGTCCGATGACGATCAATGTATCGACCGGGCGATTTTGTCGCTGCCGGATCTCATAGATCGATTCGTTCTCGACCCCGCTGTTGTTGCAGTGACCGGTTCCTACGCCCTGGAGGTTCCTCAGGGAACTTCCATCGTCAACTACAAGGACATCGATTCAGACGATCCAGCGACTCGCGTCACCGGATACTTGAGTTATCCCGGTCCAAACATGTTGTTTTATTCGGTGCTCCGCCGCGACCTTGCCGAGCGTGTTCTACGCTTCATGAAAGCGATGCCGGTCTATCTGTCGTTTCACGATCAGATTTTGTGCCTGCTCTATTTGTTGAACGGAAAGTACGTGCCGATTCAGAGGCTCTTTTATATCTACGATATCGGTGTGTGGGGGACGGCCGACTCGTCGCAGAAACGCGATGTCGACTTCTACACCGCCGCCGGTCTCGATCCGGCCGCCAACAAGCTCCAGTGGCTGCTGTGCGGCTTCGAGGGTGCCGCGCTGATCATGCACTCGACCGATTTTCCGGACTATCCGCCGCCACAGCGTCAGGCGATTGCTGATCGATGGTTCGCTGTGATGTTCGCCCGATTCAAGCGCGATTCGCGGATGACCTATGAATCTCCTTTCACCGATGAGGCGAACAAGCTGTGCACGAAAATCGTCACTTCGACAGGGCAGCTCTCGTTCGAAAGGATCCTGACGGACATCAGCGGATTTTTCGCCTTATTTTCCAAGCAGCGCGCGCAAAACTATTTCGAATTTTGGGACGCAGTTCTCAACAGGCGCAAGCGTGACGCCCGTCCACTGGCGGCGGCCGGCAAGCGCTAGCGGCATAGCCTAGGTGCCCGGCGCACGGTACTATTTCACGGTACGAATCAGTTGATCGCGTGCTGATGGGGGCGGCCACTGCGCAATATTGCGCAGGCGCTGATTGATTCTGAAACCAGCACATCAAGATCCATGAAAGTTGTCATCCTCGCCGGCGGGCTCGGCACTCGCATTTCCGAGGAGAGCTATCTCAGGCCCAAACCGATGATCGAAATCGGGGGCAAGCCGATCCTGTGGCACATCATGAAGCTGTATTCGGTGCATGGCGCCAATGACTTCATTATATGCTGCGGCTACAAGGGCTACGTCATCAAGGAGTACTTCGCCAATTACTTTCTGCACATGTCGGACGTCACCTTCGATATGGCGGACAACAGCGTCGTCGTGCACCAGCAAAAGGCCGAGCCGTGGCGCGTAACTGTGGTCGATACCGGTGAAAATACGTCGACCGGCGGACGTCTCAAACGCGTTGCGCACTACATAAAGGACGAGACGGCCTTCTGCTTCACCTACGGTGACGGACTGAGCAATTTGAACATTCGCTCATCCGTCGAATTCCACATACGCCATGGCAAGCTCGCGACCGTCACGGCAGTGCGCCCGCCCGGGCGCTATGGGGCCCTGGAGCGTCAGGGCGAGGCTGTAACCGCGTTCATTGAAAAGCCGCGTGGCGACGGTGGCCTGATCAATGGCGGCTTTTTCGTTTTGTCGCCGCGCTGTCTCGATCTCATTGAAGACGACGACAGCAGTTGGGAAAGCTCGCCCATCATCCGGCTTGCGGCGATGGGACAGATGATGGCGTTTGAGCATCGAGGCTTCTGGCACGCGATGGATACATTGCGTGACAAGAGTTTGTTGGAAGAACTCTGGGCATCCGGCAAGGCGCCATGGAAAATCTGGAACTGAACGGCGCGGCTCGCGCTTCGTTCTGGCGCAGCAGGCGCGTCGTTGTCACAGGTCATACCGGCTTCAAGGGTTCGTGGCTGACGCTCTGGCTAGGTCGGCTCGGAGCGCTGGTGACTGGCGTCAGTCTTCCGCCGATGACAACTCCCAGCCTTTTCGGCGCTGCGAGGATCGATACGCTGTGCAAGAGCCGTTTTTTGGATATTCGCGACTCGTCAGGACTTGCCGATTTGATCCGGGCCGCGCAACCCGAAGTCGTCTTCCATATGGCGGCCCAGCCGCTCGTGCGCGCAGGTTACCGTGATCCTTTGACGACCTTCGAGACGAATGTGATGGGGACCGTCCATCTCCTGGAGGCGTTGCGCCGCCTCGGTGTCACGCGCGTGGCCGTCATGGTGACCACCGACAAAGTCTATCGTGACGCAGAATCGCCTGTGCCGCACAGCGAAGACGATCCGCTTGGGGGGCATGACCCTTACAGCGCCAGCAAGGCTGCGAGCGAGATGATCATCGAAAGCTATCGCCAGTCCTACCTGTCGGCACAGGCGGTAGCGGTTGCCAGCGCACGAGCGGGAAATGTGATCGGCGGCGGCGACTGGTCCGAGGATCGTCTGATTCCCGACGCCGTTCGCGCCTGGCAAGGCGGCAAACCGCTGACGGTTCGACGGCCGGCCGCAGTTCGACCCTGGCAGCACGTTCTCGAGCCAATCTTCGGCTATCTCGTCCTGGCGCAGCGCTTGTGGGAGCGCCCCGAACTGGCCGGCGCTTACAACTTCGGGCCTGGCGCCGCCGAAACGGTGAGGGTGCGAGATCTTGTCGACCTCGCGTGCGCGGCCTACGGCGAGGGAACGACAAACTACGGTGACGGCAGTGAGGGGCCGCACGAAACAGCGTGGCTCGCCCTCGATGCGGCCAAAGTGAAACGTGACCTTGGTATTTCGCACGCGTGGACACTGGTGGAAGCGGTCAGGCGGACGATGGCTTGGTACCGTGCGCAGCGGGACGGCGCGGATGCGCGAGAACTCTGCATTGCCGATATTTGCAGCTTCGAGAGCGATATTGGCCGCCCAGGCGCGGAGGCCGACAATGCTCCGGTCAAAATGCGCCGTTAAGAGACGTCTGCCTCAGCAGGTGAAAGGCGGAACGGCGTGTCGAAGTCGGCGAGCGCCGGAAAGGCAGCGTCGCGATCCGACACGATGGGGTTTGCGGAAGGCCACGACACGCCGACGGAATCCCAACGTATCCCGGTATCGTGTGACGCCGCGTAAACGGTGCCGACGTTGTAAAACATGATTGCGCTTCGCGACCGAACGTAAAAGCCATGCGCGCAGCCAGATGGCACGAAAAGACTATCGCCTCTGGCGCCGTCCAGATCGAAAATCTCATGACGTCCATAGTGCGTTGAGCCTTTTCGGAGGTCGACGATCACATCAAATACCTCTCCCTCAACGCAGGTCACCAACTTGTAATGATCGTGTGGCGGGGTCTGAAAATGAAGGCCCCGCAAAACATTATTTTCCGAAACCGAGTAATACTGTTCTGCGAAACGTGTCGGGATTCCGTGCTCCGAGAAAATATTCTGGTGCATGACTTTGGCAAAGCGACCTCGCCGATCAGGCTGCGCGGCCGGACGCAGTCGCCGAACACCCGGGATTTTTCCCGATGCAATTTCCATCATGGTCTATCGGGCAAAGTGCCGTACCATGTCGACAAAAGTTGACATGATGTAGGCACGCTCCGCGTCTCCAATCCCCGGCCACACGCCGATCCAAAACGCATCTTCCATCAGCTTGTCGGTATTGGTGAGTTCGCCAACGACGCGATATTCAACGTTTCGAAATGCCGGTTGGCGGGTCAGATTTCCTCCGAATAGCAGTCGTGTGCCAACTTTCTTGCTTTCCAGATAGGTAACGACGTCGCGTCGCTTCAGTGGGCTGCCGTCTCGGATGGTAAGCAAGAAGCCGAACCAGCTGGGGGTTGAGCGTTCCGTCGCTTCGGGCAAAATAAAATGTTCATCGAGGGCGTGCTCACGGAACATGGCGGTGAGCTTTGCGAAATTGTCACGGCGCATCTCTATAAATTGATCGGCTTTCCGCAACTGACTGACACCGACGGCGGCCTGCATGTCGGTCGCCTTCATATTGTAACCGATATGAGCGTACGTATATTTGTGGTCGTAGCCCACCGGCATTCCGCGCACGCGCCAGTCGAATCTTTTTCCGCACGTATTGGCCTCTCCCGGAGGGCACCAGCAATCACGTCCCCAATCCCGGTAAGATTCGACAAGCGTTGCGAAGGATTTTTTGTTTGTTAGAACGGCGCCGCCTTCACCGGTCGTGATGTGGTGAGCGGGATAGAAGCTGATGGTCGCCAAATCCCCGAACGCGCCGACATGTTTTCCATTGTATGTAGCGCCCAGCGCATCACAGCAATCTTCGATGACATAGAGGTTGTGTTGCTTGGCAATCGCGGTGACTGCGTCGAGATTGAACGGATTTCCGAGCGTGTGCGCGAGCACAATCGCCCTCGTTTTGGGTCCAAGGGCCGCTGCCAGGCGGTCGACATTGATATTGGCTGTCGCGAGATCAACGTCCACGAAAACCGGAACGCATTGGTTTTGAATGATTGGCGCGACCGTGGTGGGGAATCCGGCGGCGACAGTAATAACTTCGCTGCCGGGCTGAATCCGGCGTTCATGGAGTTTCCATGACGTCAGCGCCGAGAACGCAAGCAAATTGGCGGCCGATCCGGATACGGTGAGCCGGCTGTGTTGCAGGCCAAACCGCGCGGCAAGCGCGATTTCAAATTCGTCGGCATAGCGGCCTGCTGTAAGCCACATATCCAGCGAAGCGTCGAGCAGGCTGCGCAGGTCATCGGCGTCGAGAACCTTGCCGGAGCAGGGGATATAGGTTTGCCCCGGCACGAATGTCTTTCTGCTCTCGTGTTCGGCGAAGAACGCGTCCCCAAGCGACAGAATTTGTTCGCGCAGAGGGATTTGGGCCTGTTTCTGCGGCATCAGCATCTTGGGGCAGCCATCTCGGGTTGCGCGATAAAGGCGATCGCTTACGTGCGTTGAATCACGTCGACGTCACTGAAATCAGTGTGAGATGAGGCCAATGCATCCCTTGGCCAAAATTCATACCATCGAGACGTCCGATTCGCGATGTGGGCCTTATGTTCGGCATGCTCGCTTTTCCGGGGATGCCGCCTCGCACAAGGATGCCCGATGGCCGCTGCTTCGCCGTTGATCCTGCTGACGGGCGCCACCGGCTTTGTCGGCCGCCAGATATTGCGGGCGCTCGAGGAACGCGGCTGCCGTGTGCGCGCGGTCGTAAGAGACGGCAAACAAGATCAGGTTGTGGGCCAGGCGGTCGTGCGCTCGACGGTCACAAGTCCCGATATTTTTGCCGAAAACGCGGGCTGGTGGGCTGACGTTTGCGCCGGTGTCGATACGGTCATCCACGCCGCCTGGTATGCGGAGCCGCAGCATTATCTGCAATCGCCGAAAAACCGGGATTGCTTCTCGGGCACGCTGCAACTTGCACAAGGTGCGGTTCAGGCGAACGTGCGGCGCGTTGTCGGAATAGGCACCTGTTTTGAATATGACCTCAGCGCGGGGCGTTTGAGTGTCGAAACGCCTCTCAAGGCATCGACCCCTTATGCGCAGGCCAAAGCGGATGCGTTCGCGGCGCTTTCGCAGTTGCTGCCGCAGCACGCGATCGAATTTACCTGGTGCCGTCTGTTCTATCTCTTTGGCGAGGGGGAGGACCCGCGCCGGCTGGTGTCTTATGTGCGCGCGAAGCTCAAAGCCGGAGAGCCCGCCGACCTGTCGAGTGGAACGCAGATCCGGGATTTCCTGGACGTTCGGGAGGCAGGTCGCATGATCGTGGAGGCGGCCCTCGGCCCCGTGCAAGGGCCGGTCAACATCTGTTCCGGCAAGGCCATCACGGTACGACAGCTCGCCGAAACGATTGCCGATGAATTCGGCCGCCGCGACTTGCTACGTTTTGGGGCCCGTCCAGACAATCTCGTCGACCCGCCCTGTGTCGTCGGCATCCGCGCCGGTACCTGACGTCCTGCACCCTGGCTTGGTTAATCCCTGTTAACCAATGTCCTGTAGGACAAGAGCGATGCTGTCGGCGCAGGAAACACCATGAAGGCCAAGCTCGAACCGCGAATCAATCTCGTCGGACGCACGCCACTGGAGACGGTCATTCCATTGGCGACGCCGTTTATCGTGTTCGTTGATCCGGCCAGCTCCTGCAACTTCAAATGCACATTCTGCCCGACCGGTCATCGCGACATGATCGCGGAAACCGGCCGATTTCAGGGCGTCATGAAGCTCGACGTCTTTCAGAAAATCATCGACGACCTTGGCGAGTTCGAAAAGCCGATCAAAGTGCTTCGTATGTACAAGGACGGGGAGCCGTTCCTCAACAAGCGTCTGGCCGAAATGATCGCTTACGCAAAAAAATCGGGACGCGTCGAGTATATCGACACAACCACCAACGGCACATTCCTGTCCCCTGATCGTGTTGGCCCCGTGCTGGAAGCCGGCATCGACAAGATCAATATCTCGGTCGACGGCATGACGGAAGAAACCTACCAGCGGTTTACCGGTTTCAAATTCGACCTCAAGAAATTCGTCGAAAACATCAAATGGATCCATGCCAATAAAGGCGATTGCGAAATTGTCGTCAAGATTCCGGCAGAGTTGATCACGGACGCGCAGCGCCAGGAATTCTTTGACACCTTTGG
Organism: Pseudolabrys sp.; assembly: GCA_036265125.1. Taxonomy (GTDB): domain Bacteria; phylum Pseudomonadota; class Alphaproteobacteria; order Rhizobiales; family Xanthobacteraceae; genus Pseudolabrys. Next base: position 93,100 of record DATAPP010000208.1, read on the forward strand.
TGACCACTGCGACCGCATCTTCGTCGAAAATTTCGCGCCGTGCTGGCCAGAGTTCGACATCGAAAAACATACTGGCGTCAAGATAAGCAAGGGGATCTACCAGCAGGATATCGGCGGCACCGACACCTGTCCGTACATCTTTTACGGTTATTCGGTGAATGCCGATGGGTTGGTCAGCTCATGTTTCCTGGACTGGGGTCGCAAGCTTGTGATCGGCGACGTCCGTACCCAATCCATGAAGAGCATCTGGAATTCCGAGGCGATGAATGCGCTGCGCCTGCAGCATCTGGAGGGCAGGCGGCGGCAGAACGGCGTCTGCGGCAATTGCGGGCAACTCAGTCATTGTCTGCCGGACAATATCGATGCTCATCGCCTGATGCTTCTGGAGAAATTCAAGGCATTGGTGCCTGTCGATCCACAGCTCGAGCCTCCTGGCGGGGTCAACCGCAGATTTACCGCGGTGGCGGCTGAATGAAGATCCTGCATGTCACCCCGCACTTAGGTGGTGGTGTCGGCAAAGCGCATGCGACCCTCAGCGCGATTTTACCCGATGTGGTCGAGCAGACATTCGTTCTGCTTGAGGCGCCCCGAGACCGCCGCTTCATCGATAAAATCGAGGCGGCTGGCGCGCATGTCATCATTGCGGAAAGCCTCGACCACGTTGCGTCACTGGCGCGCGAAGCAGACATCGTCCAGTTCGAGTTCTGGAATCATCCGCGAATGTTCGAGTGTCTGGCCCGCACGGACTTCCCGCGAATTCGCAGCGTTTTCTGGTCGCATATTTCGGGGCTTTCCAGGCCGCTGATTCAGCCCGCGCTGATGGAGGAAGCTTCGCGCTTCGTCTTCACGACGGAGGCTTCGCTGTCCGCAGCCTCGGTTGCAGCGTTTCGCGAGAGAGCTGCCGAGAAAATAAAGGTGATCAATAGCGGATTTGGCTTTGCCAATGGATCGCCGCGGACCGGGCGCGGCCGCAAACCTGGCGTCGCCTATCTCGGAACGGTCGACTTCGCGAAAATGCATCCGGGCTTTTTCGATGCCATCGATGCGCTGATCGGTAGTGACGTTCGGGTCTCGGTTTGGGGCGATTTTGATCCGGCAGGCGAAGTCGCCGCGCGGGCGAAGGCGATGCGTCACCTGCAACGTGTGAATTTTATGGGACAGGCATCCGACTCGAGCGCTGCATTGGCAAATGCAGATATATTTTTTTATCCGCTGCAACGCGATCACTATGGGACCGCGGAAAATGCACTAGTGGAGGCAATGTCACTCGGACTAACGCCTGTGGTGCTGAACAATCCACCGGAAATGGCCATCGTGCGCGACAGCGAAACCGGATTCGTCGCGAAATCCATCGAAGAAATTGGATCGTTGCTGGAGATGCTGCTTTTGCTGCCCGACGTGCGGGAAAGAATCTCGCGAAATGCCATCCGCCATGTGATGGAGAATCGAAGCCCGGTGCAGTCTGCACAGGACTTCATGATCCTTTGGCTTGGCTTGCTGAGCGAGCCGGCCCGCCTTTGCGACTTGCGACGCGCTATCGGGGGTACCCCGGCTGAATGGTACCTGTCGACACAGCGCATAGCAGGAGCAGCATGGACGCCTGCGGGAATGGAGGGAGCGTCGCGGCCTTCGAAAGGGACGCTGGCCCACTTCGAAACGGCGTTCACTGGCGATGAATCTCTTTCTCGCCTCCGGAAGTTTGGCACCTGAAAAAATTTGTCGGAACTGCAGCCGCTACAGTGAGCGGCTGATCGCCAAAGGTGGGCTCACTTTGGTGCTTGGCGCCTGCGCGCGGCCAGTCGCGCCGTAGGTTGAGGGCGCCTGCTTGCGGGCAAGCTCGCCGGACACACCGCGTATGATGCCTTCCGAAACGGCGTGCGCCGTTGCCAGAACAGTCAGGTTGGTCCGCATCAGGCCCTGGAAGATGTTGTGCCGTTGGCGGAGACGGTCGAGCAAGGCCGGAGCCACCTTGGCGATGGTGTCTTTAGCGGCTCTCACGCGCTCACTTTCCAAAGCATAAAGTCGGGCGCATTCAATTTTGGCGCCGTCCAGATTCATCGCATCGCGGAGACGTCCGGCACGAACGCGCGCGGTTTCCTCTGTGAGGGTCTGCTCCAGCTGGTCCATGATTTTTTCCAGACTCACGACTGCCCGTTCGGCTTCGGCAGCGTTGAGGGTTTGTCCGGTGCCAGGCGCAGTCATGAATTTGCCTCTTGTCTTGCAATCAGTGTCCGATAGACCTGATCCGCCATGCCTATTCCGCCCGATTTGGCAAACGATTTTGCGTATTCGTCTGTGAGCATCGAGCGCCAGACGCCGACGGCACCGCTGCCGCCAAATGGGCCGTCACCGCTGATTCCGGTGAACATGTGCTGAAACATCGAATTGAGAAAGACAGCCTCGAAATCCTGTGCTGCCGCGCGCGCCTTCGTTTGCTTTGTCGACGCGAGCTTGCCGTGTTCTCGGCTGTTTGTGAGCAGGTCGATCGGTTGGAGGCCGGGGCTGGGAAGTGCGATTGCGGTTGCCATCACATCACCTCAATGTCGGCCTGAATCGCGCCGGCGGCCTTGATTGCCTGCAGGATGGTAATCAGATCGCGCGGCCCGATGCCCATCGCATTGAGGCCGTCAACGACCTGTTGCAGGGACACGCCTTCCCTGACCACAAACATTTTCTTGCCGTCCTCCTGCACGCCAATGCTGGTGCGCGGCACCACTCGGGTCGTCCCGCGCCGCGCGAACGGCAGCGGCTGGCTTACCTCGGGTGTTTCCGAAACAGTCACAGTCAGATTTCCCTGCGCAACGGCGACCGTCGAGACGCGCACATCCCGGCCGATAACGACGACGCCTGACCGTTCGTCGATAACGATACGGGCCGGCAGGTCAGGTTCGACCTGCAGCTGCTCGATTTCGGTGAGGAAGCTGACAATATTGGCCGTCGACTTGGGCGGTACCGTGAGCACGACAGTGGACTGATCGATTGGCTCAGCTGTTGGCGAGCCGATGTAATCGTTGATCGCGGCCGCGATGCGCTTGGCGGTGGTAAAATCGGGATTGCGCAGCGCCATGCGCAACTGACCCAGCCGGTTCAAGGTAAATTCAATCTCGCGCTCGATCAGTGCGCCATTGGCAATGCGGCCGACGGTCGGGACGCCACGGACGATCTTGGCGGCATCGCCTTCTGCCTGAAAGCCGCCGATCGCCAATGATCCTTGCGCGACGGCATAAACGTTTCCGTCAGCGCCGAGGAGCGGCGTCACCAGCAATGTTCCGCCCTGGAGGCTCTTGGAATCGCCCATGGCCGAAACGGTAACGTCGATACGGGTGCCTTGCGTACCGAACGCCGGCAGATTGGCCGTCACCATGACTGCGGCAACGTTGCCAGTGCGAATCGTTTGACCGCGGATATTGACCCCGAGCCGTTCCAGCATCGCGGTAAGCGACTGCTTGGTGAAGGGGATGTTGTTAAGCGTATCGCCGGTGCCGTTGAGTCCGACTACTAATCCGTAGCCGATCAACTGGTTTTGCCGCACGCCTTCGATATTCGCGAGATCCTTGATGCGCGAAGTCGCCCCGGCGCTAACCGGGACACACAAGATCAGGATCACCGCCACGCACGCGGCCTGCAAAGCCTTCGTCATCACTGCTCCCCAATGTGACGTCTGACTGCAATGGCATATGCGAGCATCGTGCCAATGCCGGTTTGCACCCAAGACTCTGGCGGCGCTGGCTTTTCCCGTTGGTTCCTGCGCGGAAGCGCAGTGGCGATGGGGCATGAATGCTCCCCGGCGGCAAATTTTGCCCACGTATTTACTGGGCATTAACCATACCGGCTCAGGCTCACGGTATTCGGGAACCGATCTCAGTGGGGGGATCAACCGCAATGCGCATCTATGGGCCGAACGGAACCGCACTTGCGGCAACACCGACAGCCGCCCGCCGGACCGGAGGCGGCTCGTTCACTGTCAGCGAAGAAGACTCCCCCCGAAATGCAGCCGCAACTGGATCTTTGCGGTCTATTTCGACTGTCGATGCGCTGATCGCTCTTCAAGGGGTGGACGATCCGAGGGAGCGCAAGAAACGGGCCCTGGTCAAAGGCCGCAACGCACTCGACGTCCTCGATACCCTCAAGCTTGGACTACTCGACGGAAGCGTGGACCAATCAACGCTCGCACGCCTCAAGGTGGCATCCGAGGGCCTGACCGAGATGTCCGGGGATGCAGGGCTTGATGGGGTGCTGGGTGAGATTGACCTGCGCGTTGCCGTGGAGTTGGCAAAGGCAGGGGTCCGCTAGACCGCAAGACCAAAACCCGGAAACCAAAATCTCCGGAAGCCATTGAAATACCGATACAATCCGGATTGGCCGAAGGCCCTACTCGGATATTGTCGGGCGCTTGGCGGGCGTATATAAGCCTGCCGCGCGTGGGGAGCGACAACGCGCCCAAGAATAAAAAACAGGGAGTAGGTGGGAATGCTGGCCAAGACCAAGAACTATCGGCCGACCGACAAGGAGCCGTTCATGAACGAGCGCCAGCGCGAATATTTTCGCGTGAAGCTGCTCGACTGGCGGGAAGATATTCTCAGGGAAGCCAAGGAGACGCTGCAGCATCTCCAGGAGGAAAACCAGAATCATCCCGATCTTGCCGACCGCGCTTCGTCTGAAACCGACCGCGCCATCGAGCTGCGGGCGCGTGATCGCCAGCGCAAACTGATCGCCAAGATCGACGAGGCGCTGACGCGCATCGATGATGGCACCTACGGCTATTGCGAGGAAACCGGCGAACCGATCTCTCTGCGCCGGCTCGAAGCACGCCCGATCGCCACTTTGTCTGTGGAAGCGCAGGAGCGGCATGAGCGGCGGGAGCGGGTTTATCGCGACGACTGAGAACACGTCATTCGATATAAAAAACAAATGCCCGGCTTTTTGAGCCGGGCATTTTTCTTTTGTTTTTCGTAAAAATTCACGCGGCCTCCAGCCGGGGAGCAGCCGGAGGCCGCGTCGTAGACGCCGTCACGCTCGCGCGATGCGAAAACGGCGCGGGAGCTACAAACCTTACGCCACTGACTAGAACGGCAGCAGCACGTTGAAAATTTGCTCTCCGTAACGGTTCTGCTGCATCTCGGTAATCTGACCACGCCCACCATACGCAATGCGTGCCTGTGCGATCTTGCTCGAATCGATCGTGTTGTCGCTCTCGATATCCTCGGGCCGCACGATACCAGCCACGATCAGTTCGCGGACTTCAAAGTTGACGCGGATCTCCTGCTTTCCTTCGATAACCAGATTGCCGTTTGGAAGCACTTGCGTCACCACGCCGGCGACATTGGTCTGCAACGCTTCCTGACGGTTGACCGAACCTTTGCCGTCCATGGTGGTGTTGGAATCGGAGGTGAAGATGCGCGTGGGCACCGGCGTATTCATGATCGGTACTTTTGGTTTGCCGAAAAAGTTGTTGATGCCGGAATCCTCCGTCATCGCCCGGCTGCGTTTGGTCTCGTTGTCGATGTTCGCCTTGTCGGTGAAGTTAACTTTCACCGTCAGAATATCGCCGATTTGGTGCGCGCGCTGATCCTTGAAGAATGCGCGCGAGCCGTTTCGCCATAGCGAGTTCGGATTGTACGAAGCCGGCTGCGCTGCCGGCATGGGCATCTGAACAGGCTTGTAGCCTGGTCGGGTGGTCGGATTATCAACGGCGGTCAACGGCGGCTGTTGCCCGATCGCCTTGAGGCTATCGATGTAAGAGCATCCGTTGAGCAGAGCACTGGCGAGCGCGGCGAGAACCGCGTGACGCATGACCATGACGACTTTCATGACTTTGCTTTCACTGGTAGAGCACGGGAATTGCGTAGCTTGTGAACTGCGTTTGAACTCACGTAGGCATATCGTCTCCGTGTCAGGATTTATTGTGCGCCGGCCTCCGGCCTCATCTTGGTTATGTCGTTGGAAGCCAACCGCGGCGAACCGTTGTTGACGAGAACGCGGCCGGGACCGACAATTGTGCCCTGAGCCGTACGCTTCGACTGCTCGTTGAGGACGCTGATGACGTCGCCTTCCGCACCGCTGTCAGCGGCCTTGCCGCGTATCGTGAGCACAATGCCCGGCACCTCGTAGATGAGAGTCACTGTATCGTTGCGCTGAACGAGAGGCGGCTTGGTCAACTCACCGACGCGGATGGGCCGGCCGGATTGCAGCAGGCCGCGTGCGGCAAGGCCGACCGCTTGCTGGCGTCCGGTGACGATGTCGCGTCCGACATCGGAGCGCGGCCGACGCTCCATCTGCACGTCCGATTCCTTGAGGATACCGCCCTGCTCGATCGTCCGCGTCACGGTTGCGACCTCGACCGTTGCGACAGCGCGTCCGGCGAGATGCATCACCGACCGCTTGCCTGTGCCTGCGGCAATTTCGAGCGTCGCCTCAAAACGCCCGCTACGCGTGTCATATTCCACCTGCGTGACGCGTAGCGTGCCTTGCGAGGAGGGCTCCACGTACATCGCGCGCATGTCACGCGCGAAAATTATGGCGATGTCCTTGGTTGGACCGAGATCGAAGCGCGCGGACAAAGCACGGGCGATTGCATCTTCCACGTCCTTGGCCGGGATCGTCCGGCTCGCGCGCGTAACGACGATGTCGCGTACGCCATCCGTCGCTACCCCGATGAGGGCATGACTGCGGACGGCCTCAAGCACAGCATCGGCCGAGATTGTTCCCGTATATCCGAGGTCTGGCGCACGAAATATTGGCACCGAGGCAACAATGCCCGCGTTTTCGATGAGATCGCCGATACGCACGATATCGCCCTTGACGATCGCTTCCGATTTCAGGGTAGGGCGCTCCGAGCCGGACTGACCGGCACCTTGCGCGCTGGCTGGAACACCAAATGCACCAAGCGCGGCGAGCGCAGCGGCGGCGGCAGCGATTGAACGGATCGTGTACCGGATCATGTATCGGGTCATGGCGAAGCCTCAGCGCATCAGGTTGGAGGTGGCGGACAGCATTTGGTCGGCCGCGGTGATGACCTTGGCGTTCATTTCATAGGCACGTTGGGCTGCGATCAGGTCCGATATCTCGCTGACGGCCTCGACGTTGGCCTGTTCGAGAAAACCTTGTTGAAGATTGCCGAAACCGTCAGTTGTCGGATTGCCGTTCTGCGGCGCGCCCGAGGCCGGCGTCTCGAGATAAAGGTTGTCGCCCATGCTCTGGAGGCCGGCTTTGTTGACAAAAAGCGAGAGTTCAAGCTGGCCGACCTGACTCGGCGTATTCGTTCCGGGTAGCGTCACAAACACCTGGCCCTGCGAATTGACCGACACCGACGTTGCATTCTGCGGAATGGTGATGCCCGGCTGTACAAGATTTCCCTGCGCGGTTACCAACCGGCCTTGCGCATCAAGCTCAAATGATCCGTCGCGCGTATAGGCGGTACGGCCATCGGGCAATAGAATTTTGAAGAAGCCTTCGCCGCGAATTGCGAGATCGTAATCCTTGCCGGTCTGCGTCAGTTCGCCCTGGCTCATCAGTCGGGGCGTGCCGACGGTCTTGACGCCAGACCCCAGTTCGATGCCGGCCGGAAGAATATTGCCCTGCGCGGACGTCTGCGTGCCGACGCGCGTGACTTGTTCGTAGAGCAGATCCTGAAATTCGGCGCGCTGGCGTTTGTAGCCGGTGGTCCGCATGTTGGCGATATTGTTGGAGATGACCTGGACATTCAGTTCCTGGGCCATCATCCCGGTCGCCGCGGTGTGAAGTGCTCTCATGGACTAATCTCCTGCTGCCGATGTTCAGTTCGGCACATCGGCAAGCTTTTCGATCGCCGTGCGTTGCAAATCGGCACTCTGCGACAGCAAGGCGGCGATCTGTGTATAGCTACGCGTCACTTCGATCATGCGCGTCATTTCCATAACTGAGCGCACGTTGGATTTTTCGATCGTTCCCTGTATGACGCGTGAGGTCTTGTCGGCCTGGGGCGTGACGTTCGCCGGTGCCAGGAAGGTGCTGCTTCCATCCTTCTGCAGGCGGCCGGCCTGGTCGAACTTGACGACGCGGAGTTGGCCGCGCTGCGATTCAGTAGTCGCATTGTTGCCCTCGCGCACGCTGATGGTGCCGTCCGGACTGATCGTGACGTTGCGGTCTTTCGGTTGAAACGTGATGGGTCCCGATTCACCCAGCACCTGATAACCCTCACTGGTAACAAGCTCGCCGTTGTTGTTGATCTGCATCGCGCCGTTGCGTGTGTAGCGTTCGCCGCGCGGTGTCTGCACGGCGAGGAACCCGCGGCCATCAATTGCCACATCCAGCGAATTGCCCGTGCGTTCGAGCGGGCCCTGACTCATGTCGAGCCAGGTCGCGCGGTCCTGAACGAAGCTCACCCGTTTGTCGGCGCCCATGAAGTTGTCGAGGCGGGCGGTCGGACTGATGAATTCTTCAAACACCGCCCCGTCGGCTTTGAAGCCGGTGGTGTTCAGATTGGCGATGTTGTTGGCAACCACGTCCAGCTCGCGCCCGAGCGCGACCTGGCGTGATAGTCCGACCAGAAGTGCATTCTGCATCGGTAACTCCCCTGGTTCGGCAAAGCGCGACCCTCCCGAGGCCGATCCTGCCGCGTGCGATGCCGCGAGCTCTCCCAAGCCGGCGGCTGCATGGAGAAGTGCAGCCGTCGTGCCAACTTAAAAAATGTAGTTTTATGAGCTAGTTAAGCTGAAACCGGTGAGTGCCTGCGCGGGCAAAAACATCCGCTTCGCCTGGCCAACCAGGCAAAAGATTCCGCCTGGCCGGGCGCGAGAAAGTATCTGTTAACCATACCGACCTACCTTCGATTTTGGGGCGCGGGGGCCGCTTAGCCGCGATGTTTCGCCAAAACGGCGAGACATGCCGGCCCGCCCAAACGTCGCGAAGTGGGGTCATCCATGGCAGCTAAGGCGAAGCAGGCGGACGTCGAAGAACAGGAAGAAGACGACAAGCCTGAAGGCGAGAACGAACAGCCGGCAGCGAAGTCGAAATTCGCCTTTTTGAAATTCAAGATGCCATCCATGAAATGGATGATCATCGGCGGCGCCGGCCTGCTGGTCCTCGTCGGCGGTGGCGGCGGCGCTTATTTTTTCCTCAAGGGCTCCAGCCACAAGGAGCCGCAGGTCGCGGCCAAGCCCGCGACTTTCGTCGATCTGCCCGACGTCCTGGTCAACCTGTCGAATACGGGCGCAGACCGCACCCAGTACCTCAAGGTCAAGATCGTGCTCGAACTGCCGGATGCGACGCTGGTGCCGCAAATCCAGCCGCTGATGCCGCGAGTCATGGATGCTTTTCAGACTTACCTGCGGGAGTTGCGTCCGACGGACCTCGATGGATCGGCTGGCCTTTATCGCCTCAAGGAAGAGTTGACCCGCCGGGTCAATGCTGCGGTCGCACCCAACCGAATCACGGCCGTTCTGTTCAAGGAGATCGTCGTTCAATGACGACTCCATAGGAAATTTGACGCTCGAACCCAATGGCGACAAAAGACCCACACGATCAAGACGCGCTGGCTGCCGAATGGGGCCTGGCCCTGGAATCGGATTCCAGCGCGGCTCCAACCAACGCTGAAACACCTGCAGCACCTGGCGCTGACGAAGTGGCCCCGCAATGGGCGTCGATGGTCGACGATCCTGGTGGCTTGCAGTCCGCCAAAGGCGGTGCTGAGCGCATCCTCAATCAGGAAGAAATCGACAGCCTGCTCGGGTTTAGTCTCGCTGATGTTTCCCTCAACGACAATTCCGGTATCCGCGCCATCATCGACTCGGCGATGGTGTCGTATGAACGCCTGCCGATGCTCGAAATTGTCTTTGACCGTCTTGTGCGGTTAATGACGACGAGCCTGCGTAATTTTACGTCCGACAACGTCGAAGTCTCGCTCGACCGCATTACGTCAGTGCGTTTTGGCGACTACCTCAACTCAATTCCCTTGCCGGCGATATTGGCGGTGTTCAAGGCGGAGGAGTGGGACAATTTCGGACTTGCGACGGTCAATTCCAGCCTGATCTATTCGATCATCGATGTGCTGCTCGGGGGACGGCGCGGACAGAGTACGGTCCGGGTCGAAGGTCGGCCCTACACCACGATTGAGACCAATCTGGTGAAGCGGATGATCGAGGTCGTGCTGGCCGACGCCGAGCTTGCTTTCAAGCCGCTGTCGCCGGTCAAATTCAATATTGATCGTCTCGAAACCAACCCGCGCTTTGCCGCGATCTCGCGGCCCGCCAACGCCGCAATCCTGGTGCGTCTGCGCATCGACATGGAAGATCGCGGTGGCAACATCGAACTGCTTCTGCCCTACGCGACAATCGAGCCGATCCGCGCCGTCCTGCTGCAGATGTTCATGGGCGAGAAGTTCGGCCGCGATCCGATCTGGGAAGGCCATCTCGCGACCGAAATCGGTCAGGCGCGAATTGGGGTCGACGCCGTTCTCTACGAAGCGCGGTTGCCGTTGCGGCGAATGATGGGTCTCAACGTCGGCGATACGCTGATGCTCGAAATCAAGCCGGATGCGATGGTGACCGTTCGCTGCGGGGACATCACACTGACCGAAGGCCGTATGGGCCGCGTTGGCGATCGGGTGGCAGTCCGCGTCGCAAAACCGCTTCGCAAGCCACGCACCACTTTCGCCATGTTCGAAAAAGCCGACGAGACAACGACAACCACCCCATTGGAGGTACCGTGAGCTATCATTACGGTTTCCTGGTCGAGACCATGGTCTCGGTCCTTCTTCTGCTCACGATCCTGTATTGCGTTCGGCTCAACAAGCAGCTTCGCCTGCTGAAGGCCGATGAGCAGTCGCTGCGTGCGACCATTTCGGAGCTCGTGACGGCGACCGAGATCGCTGACCGCGCCATCGGCGGCCTGAAGGCCACGATGCAGCAGGGCGAGCAAGCCCTGGGCGAGCGACTGGATCGCGGGGAAGTGCTCGCTGCGGAACTCGATCTGCATCTCACAGCGGGCAATCAATTGCTGGCCCGGCTCGCGCGCATCGCTGGCGTTTCGCGGCCGTCCGGTGACTCGCCGGCGCTGCAAAATGCCAACGCGGTAGCGGCCGCGGCGCAAGCCTTCGCCGATCGCACGCGGTATCGGGCGGGTGGCCAGGCCGCATGAGCCGCGTGCTGCGCGACGTGCGGCTGATCCCGATCGTGCTGTTTGCCACGATCAGTCTGCTCGCGCTGAAAATTTCGGGCCTGGTCTTCGACGGGGGCTATACCCTCGCCGAACGGATGCAGGCGCGCTACAAGCCCGAATTGCAGGTCACTTCGCCGGAGAGCGTGCCGGAATACCCGCGGATTGTTATGGACGACAAGCAGGGCAAACCCGGCGCAGCGGCGCCGAAGCAGCCTTGGGCGCAGGAGATGTTCAACTTCAATACGGCCCGCGGCGATATTACCGGTTCAACCGGTGCAGAGGAAAAGCCGAGCGACCCGGCACTTAAGATCAGTGACAAGCCGCCGGAATCTCCGAAACTGGAAGTCGCCGGCGCGGCCATTCCACTTGAGCCGGGCCGCATTGCATCTCCCGGCGAGCGGGCCGTGCTTGAGCGATTGCAGACCCGCCGGCAAGAACTGGATACCCGCAACCGCGAACTGGAGATGCGCGAAAGCCTGATCAAGGCCGCGGAAAAGCGGCTGGAAGACAAGGTCACCGAACTCAAGGATACCGAGGGCCGGGTCAACACCGCGATGGGAACGCGCGACAAGATGGAGGTTCAGCGCTTCAAGAGCATCGTCTCCATGTACGAGAACATGAAGCCGAAAGACGCGGCGCGCATTTTCGATCGCCTCGACATGAAGATTCTGGTCGACGTCTCGACCCAGATCAATCCGCGCAGGATGTCGGATATCCTTGGCCAGATGTCGTCGGAATCAGCCGAGCGGCTGACCGTCGAACTGGCCCATCGGGCGAGCGCCCAGCCCCAAACGGCAAGTCCGGACCAATTGCCGAAGATCGAGGGCAAGCCGAGCGAGAACTGACCGCTTTCCCCCGGCGGGTATTACATGCGCGCTGGTAGGAACGATAGAACTAGACGAAGCTCAGCAGAGCCATGGCGTCGCAGCGTAGCCTTCGCGGTCTCGATTGGTTTGCCTTTTTCGTCGCCGATATTCAGACGGGGTGGGGGCCGTTCGTTGCCACCTATCTGACATCGGTGGCGTGGACGCAGTTCGACATCGGTCTCATTCTGACGATCGGGACAATCACAGGTCTCGCATTGCAAATCCCCGCCGGCGCGCTGGTGGATCGCGTGCCTGCCAAACGCCTGCTCGCCGCTCTTGCAGTGGCGTCGATTAGCGCCAGCGCGCTTCTGCTTGCATTGTGGCCGATCTTCAGCGTGGTGGTCGCTGCTAAAGTGCTGCACGCGATCGCAAGTTCATTGCTCGGGCCTACGCTTGTCGCGATGAGCCTTGGTCTCGTCGGCCATGCCTTGTTTAGCATTAGGCTCGGCCGCAACGTGCGCTTTCTGTCATTGGGAAATGCGATCGCGGCAGGGTTGGCAGGAGTCATCGCCTACTATTATTCAAATCATGCAATCTTCTTTCTCACGGCCGCGCTCGGCGTCCCAACATTGATCGCACTGGCACAGATCAGCTCATCTGAAATTGATCCAGAACTTGCCCGTGGGGGAATCTCAAAAAGTGGAGTTAGCACCTGGTTCCAAACAATATACGGCCTTATGCACCATCGCGTGCTCACTGGTTTTGCCGCCACGATCGTGCTGTTTCAACTCGCCAACGCGGCGATGCTGCCAATCCTGGCCGGAATATTGGCAAAGCGGGACCCGGAAACGGCCGCCTTGGTGCTATCAATATGTATTCTCGTGCCGCAATTCGTGGTCGTAGCCATCGCACCGTGGATCGGAGCGAAGGCGCAGAGCTGGGGCCGTCGTCCGCTTTTGCTGCTTACCTTCGTCGCGCTGTCGGCCCGCGGTGCAATATTCGCGGTCACAAGCGACCCTTATTTGCTCGTTGCAGCGCAACTGCTTGATGGCATATCCGCTGCATCGCTTGGCGTGCTGGTTCCGCTTGTCATCGCGGACGTAACGCGCGGGACCGGACATTTCAATTTTGCTCAAGGACTGATTGGCGCCGCCGTTGGCATCGGTGCTTCGTTCAGCACGACGCTTGCTGGATTTATCGCTGACACGGCCGGGCCTGCGATTACTTTTTTGCTACTGGCATGCGTCGGCGTGATGGGATTGGTATTCGTATTTGCGGTCGTGCCCGAGACGCGAGGTGCGTCATCTTAATGGCCTCGCAGCGAACCACGTCCGCTGGGTCATAAGCGGACATTGTGACTGCGGCACACGCTCCATCTCAATAGTGGGACGGACGGCCGTCTAAAAATGAGCGGTTCTGATAAAAGTAAGAAGCGCCAAGGCGGTAGCGGCACATGCGGCTTGGTCCCATGTCCGTGTGATGTCCGCTTTACCGCCGAAAAGCGGACATTCGGTGCGCGGAGCGAGACGTCCGCTAAGTGCCGGCGTGCAGCAATCCCAAAATAAAGACCGGTCTTGTCGTCTGCGGCTACAGCAATTTGGCCGGGGCGCCTCCATATAACGTGATAGGCACCAAACAGAGCTAGGGCGAAAGACGGAGTTTTGCCGCGGAACCAAGCGTACGAAAAAGCATTGCTATTGTAGTTTTTGGAAAGAAATAACAATGAAAATCGCGCAGATCGCGCCCCTCATCGAAAGCGTCCCCCCACGCCTTTATGGCGGCACCGAGCGTATCGTCTCATACGTTACAGAGGAGCTTGTCGCACTCGGCCACGACGTCACTCTGTTCGCGAGCGGCGACTCAATCACCGCAGCCAATCTCGTTCCCTGCGTACCCAAGGCGCTCCGTCTCGACGCCAGCGTGCGCGATACGATCCCTTATTACATGCTGATGCTCGATCGCGTCCGCCAACGAGCCGACGAGTTTGACATTCTGCACTTCCACATCGATCAATTCCATTTCCCCCTGTTCCGGGACATCGCGGGCCGCACTGTCACCACGCTGCACGGCCGCCAGGACCTTCCTGATCTGCACTCGCTTTATGCGGGGTTCAACGACATGCCGCTGGTCTCGATCTCGAACGCCCAGCGCGCGCCCGTACCGAACATTCATTATGCGGGCACCGTCCTTCACGGCATCCCAGTGAGCTTGCATCGCGCAGCTGCCGAGGCTCACGGCTACCTCGCCTTTCTCGGCCGCATCTCTCCGGAGAAACGCCCGGACCGCGCCATCGCGATTGCGCGGGCGCTGGGAATTCCGCTCAAGATCGCAGCCAAGGTGGACCACGTCGACCAGGTCTATTTCCGCACGCAGATCGAGCCACTCCTCGCGGGCGGGGGCGTCGAATTCATCGGCGAGATCAACGACCAACAGAAGTCGCAGTTTCTTGGCGGTGCGCAGGCGCTGCTATTCCCTATCGACTGGCCGGAACCGTTCGGGCTCGCCATGATCGAGGCGATGGCCTGCGGCACGCCAGTCCTGGCCTTCCGATGCGGCTCGGTCCCGGAAATCATCGAGAACGGCGTTACCGGAGCCATTGTTGATAGTATGGAAGAGGCGATCGCGGCGCTGCCGCAGGTCATCGCGCTCGACCGGAAAAAGGTGCGCCAGCGGTTCGAGCAACGCTTTTCCGCCACACGGATGGCGAAGGATTATGTCCGCGTCTATCATAATCTGCTCGCATCGACGAAAGCCGGCGACCGCCACGAACAGGAACGCCAGCGTACATTGCCGGAGGGCAAGCACGCCACCGACCTAAGGCTTTAGATTGCTTAGTCCAAGCACGACTGAAGCGCTGATCGAGGAGACTCCGGAGACCCCGTTCTACATCCCCGGGACGGGATCCTCGACACGGCCCCGCCGCACCCTCAAGCAGGGCGACTGCTTCGCCGTGCTCGACAGCCACGCCGACATCGGCGTAACGCCTGGCGGGCCCGACGGGATCTTCTTTTGCGACACCCGCTATCTGTCGCACCTCGAAATACTGCTCAACGGCTCGCAACCCTTGCTGCTGGGCTCGAACGTCCGCGACGACAACTCCATCCTTATCGTCGACCTGACGAATCCCGACATCTATCTTGATCAGAAGCTCAGCCAGCCGAAAGACGTGCTGCACGTCGTGCGTACCGTTTTTCTTTTGCGCGGTGTCGCCTATCAGCGTCTGCGCATGCACAATCACGGCAATGCCCCGTTTGACGTCCGGCTGTCGGTCGCGTTCGGCAGCGACTTCGCCGACCTGTTCGAAGTGCGGGGACTACGCCGCGCTCGCCGGGGCATCGCAAACCTCGACGTCGGCGAGAGCAAGGTTGCGCTGAACTACCAAGGCCTCGATGGCAAACGGCTGCGCACAACAGTGCTGTTTGACCCGGTTCCAGAGCAACTATCCGGCGGCGCCGCATCCTACGCCTTCGAGTTGCAACCGAACGAATCCCGGTCGGTCTATGTGACGGTCAAATGCGACCCCGGCGTCGTGGAAAACGTCGCCCTTCCATTTCGTAGGGGCCTGCGGGCGGCGTTCCATGCGCACCAGAGCGCCAGCCGTGGCATGGCCACGATCACCAGCTCAAACCAGATTTTCAACGAGGTGATGTGCCGCTCGATGGCGGACCTCGCAATGCTGACCACCGACACGGCCCAGGGTCCTTTCCCTTACGCCGGCATTCCCTGGTACTCGACCACATTCGGCCGAGACGGGATCATCACTGCGCTGCAAATGCTGTGGTGCGATTCCCGTATCGCAAAGGGTGTGCTGCGGCGGCTCGCTGCTTATCAAGCCGCCGGATTCGATCCGCGTGCCGACGCCGAGCCCGGAAAAGTTCCGCATGAAATGCGTGGCGGCGAAATGGCGGCGCTGCGCGAGGTGCCGTTCGGCCTTTATTACGGCAGCGTAGATGCGACTCCGCTTTTCGTGATGCTGGCCGGGCTCTATGCCGAACATACCGGTGACATCGAAACGATTCGCGAGCTTTGGCCCAACGTCGATGCAGCGCTCGGGTGGATCGATGGACCGGGCGATCTCGACCGTGATGGTTTCGTGGAGTACCGCCGCGCAGACGAGAAAGGCCTCGTAAACCAGGGCTGGAAGGATTCGCACGACGCGATCTTCCACGCGGACGGCTCGCTCGCGCAGGGGCCAATCGCCCTCTGCGAGGTGCAAGGTTATGTTTACTTGGCGAAACGCTTGGCGGCGCGTGCGGCACGCCGGCTTGGCATGCAAGCGCGAGGCAACGCGCTCGACGCTCAGGCTACCAAGCTCGCCGAACAATTCGAGGCTGCGTTCTGGTGCGCCGACATCGGCACCTATGCGCTCGCGCTCGACGGACAGAAGCGCCCATGCCGCGTGCGGACGTCGAACGCCGGGCAGGTGCTGTTCAGCGGAATTGCAGCGCCCGAGCGCGCGGACGCGGTGATGCGCGACCTGATGCGTCCGTCGTTTTTTTCCGGCTGGGGAATCCGTACGGTGGCGCGTGATGAGCCGCGTTACAATCCAATGTCGTATCACAATGGCTCGGTCTGGCCGCACGACAATTCGTTGATCGCGGCCGGCTTTGCACGGTATGGGCACAAGGACGCGATTGATCGCGTGTTCAAAGGCCTGTTCGATGCCGCGGCTTACATGGATTTGCGCCGACTGCCCGAACTCTATTGCGGCTTCCAACGCGGTCGCGAGCGCGGGCCGACGCTCTATCCGGTCGCCTGCTCGCCGCAGGCCTGGGCCGCAGGCACGCCGCTCCTGCTTCTGCAATCTTCTCTTGGCCTCGAATTCAACCCCGCCCAAAACGAAATCTTGTTGCGCAAACCGCGGCTTCCACCGTTCCTCGAAGAGGTGACCCTACGCAATCTGCGCCTTGGTCGATCTGTCCTCGATTTGATGGTGCGCCGGCATGGAAACGACGTATCGCTCCAGGTGCTGCGCAACGAGGGTCAGATCATGGTGGCCGCGGTTTATTCGTAACACCGAGTGCGGGTTCAACCGCGACGTCCGCTAGTGGCCAAAGCAGACGTTGCGGGCCTTACTTCCGGGCGGCACGTTCTGCTATGTTTTAACTGCCACTTGCGGGGGGCTCCGGAGTGCACCGGCGCGATTTCATCGAGATCGCTATTGGCTCGGCGGTAGCGTGGCCGCTAGCGGCGCACGCCCAGCAGCCGACAATGCCGGTCATTGGCTTCCTCAGCAATGCATCGCCTAACTTGTACGTGACGCGTTTGCGCGCGTTCCAACAGGGATTGAAAGAGGCAGGATATGTCGAGGGCCAAAATGTGGCGATCGAATATCGCTGGGCGGAAGGCCAAAACAATCGACTGCCGACTCTCGCAACCGAACTGGCTCATCGTCGGGTGACCGTGCTTGTGGCGGGCGGCGGCACAGCGACGGCAATGGCGGCCAAGGCGGCGACCACAACCACTCCAATCGTGTTCGCGGTGGCGGTCGACCCGGTCAAGGCCGGACTTGTCGCCAGCCTGATCCGCCCCGGCGGCAACATGACGGGCGTGACCAATTTGGGCGTTGAGGTCGGCCCAAAGCGGCTGGAGCTATTGCATGAATTATTCCCCACAGCGACAGCTATCGCTGTGCTCGTCAACCCGGCTAATCCCGCTCTTGCCGAGCCGTTCGTGCGGGCCCTGCTGCCGGCAGCCAGCACCTTCGGCGTGCAGCTCCATGTCCTGAATGCGAGCAGTGATCGCGATCTCGATACGGTCTTTGCAACTATGGGCCAACTGCGAGCAAGCGCTCTCCTGATCATGCCAGATGTATTTTTTACGACCCGGGCCGAGCAGCTGGCCGCGCTCTCGCTCCGCTACGCCGTGCCGGCGATTTACGAATACCGCCCATTCACCGCGGCGGGCGGTCTTGTGAGTTACGGAAGCGACGAAGTGGAATACTATCGCCTGCTCGGTATCTATGCGGGGAAAATTCTCAAAGGCGAGAAGCCCGCCAACCTGCCTGTGGTGCAGTCCACCAAAGTCGAGCTGATTATAAACCTCAAGACTGCCAAGGCTCTCAGTATCAATGTCCCGCAACCGCTAGTCGGTCGTGCCGACGAGGTGATCGAATAAAACTTTTGGTCCGCTTCTGGCACTTAACGGACGACAGATCGCACCCCGTTTGTCCGCTTATGATCCAAAGCGGACATTGGGATCGCAAAGTGCTAGGTTTTAGGCATTGCTTGGCGTGGTCGTCTCAGGGGAATGTATGCAACGGCGCGAGTTCATCACGCTTGTTGGCATCGCGGCGGCGGCCTGGCCGCTGGGGGCACGCGCGCAGCAAGACCAGCGGGTGCGACGCATCGGCATACTTACAGCTTTGGACGAGGTGGAGAACAAAGCCCGCATCGATCCGTTGTTGAAGGAACTGCCGCGATTGGGCTGGGTCGACGGCCGCAACATCCGGATCGACATGCGTGCGGCCGGAGGAGATACCGAGGCGCTACGCAAATATGCGACGGAACTGCTCGCGTTGGCGCCGGACGTTCTTGTCGCTTTCGGCAGCGCCCCCACGCAGTACTTGCTTCAGGCTACCCGCACCGCGCCGATTGTCTTCACGATCGTCGTGGACCCGCTGGGCTCTGGCTTTGTCAACAACCTCGCGCGGCCGGGCAGCAATGCTACAGGCTTCATGTTGTTCGAATACAGCCTGAGCGGCAAATGGCTTGATCTGCTCAAGCAGATCGCGCCAGACATGAGACGCGTCGCGGTCATTCGTGATCCCAGCATCGCGTCCGGGACCGGGCAGTTCGCCGTCATCCAGGCCGTCGCACCGTCGCTCGGCCTGGAGGTAACCGCGATCGACATACGCGACCGAGCCGAGATGGAGAGGGCCGTCACGGCCTTCGCAGGTTTGCCGAATGGCGGTCTCGTCGTGACGGCAGGCCCGTTGTCTACGCTTCATCGTGATCTGATGATCACGCTTGCCGCCAGGCACAAACTGCCTTCGATCTACCCCTTTCGCTTCTTTGCCACAGCCGGCGGATTGATCGCGTATGCGCCAAATTTCGATGACCAGCTTCGGAACACAGCCGGTTACGTCGATCGCATCCTCAAAGGCGAGAAACCCGGCGATCTGCCTGTGCAGGCGCCGACCAAGTACGAGATGGTGATCAATCTCAAGACCGCGAAGGGATTGGGTATAACGGTGCCGCGGCCGTTGCTCGAACGCGCCGATGAAGTGATCGAATGAATGGCGGAATTTCCGCTATTGGCCCTTAGCGGACATCCGGTTCGGCATGTCGAATGTCCGCTATTGCAATGGGCGCTTATGACCCGAAGCTGACCTTGTATCTGATCAGCATCTGAGGCTGACTGTCGAGCCGTCTGGCATGACCAAACGGCACGACAAGATAAGGCATTTAATGAGGCGAACGTTCATTGCTGTATCTGCCGGACTGGCGGTCTGGCCGATTGGCGCGCTGGCGCAGCAGGTTGCGCCGTTGGGGCCGAGGCTTGCGTCACCCGGGGAAATCGCGGTGTGGAGCACAGTGCTCACCCAGAAACAGGATTACTGCCGGCGCCAGGCGCGAGCGCGGAAACTGACCTACTGGAAGCGCCGTCGCTTTGTGCGTGCCTGCGTCAAGGGCGAGACGGGTGACCAGTAAAGTGACCGACTGTGACGCGCCGCGTTTTGCCGCCGGGCAGCACGCGTTGCGCAATGAATGTCTTGGAGTTCGTGGTGCCTGAGCACAAGACGCTGAAGCCCTTTAGCTCTGTGTCCCAGTGAGGGACCTGCTTGCTCGACGGATCGGGCTGACTTCACTGTAAGCTTCGTGCGCTCAACACGTTCCCCAATGTTGTCGGCTGTTTCTAATGCGAATGGTTATTTGGCAGCGCGGCCAAATAACCAAAAATGGGGTAGGGGACTGAGAGATCGGCCAGTGACCTACGGCTGGGGGGCTCGGCCGCTGACCCACTGCGTCGCTGGGCGACCATCCTTGTGACGAGCGGACATGAGCAAAGATACGTTCAATGTCGCTTTCGGGGCTAAAGCAGACATCGAAGAGAAGGGTGTTTAGTTCCCGAGGCCAGGATAAGGCCCGGCCTGTTCCTTCCGGATACACGCACGGGCCGACAGCATCGAGCGGCGAAATTTCCCAAGGCTTGAGCCCCAAGAGACGACGAAGTTCGGCGTCATCCTCATCGAGATAGGCTTTCGCAGACCCGGCTTCAACTTCTTGAGGAAGATGACAGACAGCTTCCGCTTGTTTGGTAATGCTGCTGGTTTTCCGTCGCGACTAGCTCTTGGCATCGCCTTCCTCCGACTAAGGCTAGACTAACGTATGGGACTAAATTCCCGCTAACGGAGGTTTAATGGCGCTAACATGAAAATTAAACAAATTCAGTAATTTCTGCCCGTTAGCTTACGAGGCTTAACAGCTCCTAAAGCCGCCTTTAGTTAACGCCACATTAAACGCCCGTCCTTAGGCTGTGAGCGGACCGGCAGGCCCGCCGGCTGGAACGGCCTTATGACGGCTTTTGCATTCAAGCTGCAGCGGATCTTTGCCCGCCGACCGGCGCGGCTGCGGCTCTCGTCTGCCTGGCGTGCGCTTACATTTATTGTCGTTCTTCTACTGACTCTGACGTTGCTCGCGCTTTCGCCTTTGAGTGCGGCCCGGGCTGATGAGCCCATCAAGGGTGAAGTCAAAGCCGTCAACGACGGTGGCTTCCTGCGGCTGATGTTCCAGTTCGACCAAGCCGTCGAAGCGACTACGCGGGTCTCCGGCGCGATCGTCATCATCAGCTTCAACAAACCGGTTGCGCTTGCTGTTGAGCGGTTGAACGTCAACGCGCCCGAATACATCAGCGCCGCACGCCGCGATCCGGATGGCAGTGCGATCCGCCTCGCGCTCCTCCGCAAGGTGAAGCTGAACACAATCGCCGCGGCCGAGCGGCTTTATGTCGACCTCCTGCCAGAAGCCTGGAAAGGCCCGATGCCGGGGCTGCCGCAGGAGGTGATCGACGAGCTTGTCCGGCGCGCGCGCAATGCGGAAAGCCAGTTGCATCAGCAACGTGCCGCCGACAAGCAGAAAAAGCCGCCGGTGGTCCGAGTCAAAGTCGCAACGCAACCGACCTTCGTGCGCTATGTGTTCACGATGCCGGGCACGGTCAATGTCATCCCTGAACGCGCCGACGGCAGACTGACGCTCAATTTCGACCAGCAAGTCGCCTGGGATCTGGCGGATGCCAAGGCATCGCTGCCGCCGACGCTGAAGTCGATTGAGTCCGAGGTCGATTTCGATTCCGTTTCCGTCGTTTTCACGCTCAGCGGGACGCCGGAAGTCCGCGCGTTTCGCGAGGAGCGCAGTATTGTGGTTGATATCGGCCTCGAGGATACCAAGCCGAAACAATCGGAGGAGGGTGGTCCCGCAAAGCCGGCGATGGCATCCGGTGGTGGGCCCGCGATCTCCGCGCCCAACTCCAGGTCGCCAAAGACGGCGGCGGAAATTCTACCGCCTAAAAATTCGCCGCCGCCGCCTGCACCTGTCGCCGCAGCAGAAGCGCCGCAGGAGGCCGGGCCAGCCAAGCCCGTACCCGAAGCGGTGCCGCCAAAACCAGCCGAGCAGTCACAGCCTGCGCCCGAGATAGCCCAGCCGGCCATGACCGCGCCCGCGCCTCAAGTTCAAGCCGCTTCCGAACCTGCTGCCGCCGCGCCGCGCTCTCCGGACGCTGCACAGTCCGCTTCGCAGCCCGCACCAGCCGCTGCGGGGCCGCCGCCCGCCGCGTCGCCTCCGCCACCCGCGCGGAAGATCACGTCACCTCCCATGGCTGCCGCAGATGACGCCATTCGCCCGAAGGCCAACCCGAATGCAGTCGTGATCGCCCGCACGCAGCAGTCGGGTGACAGGCTGCGGCTCGAATTGCCGTTTGCTGCGCCGACGCCCGCTGCGGTCTTCCAGCGTGCCGATACGCTCTGGCTCGTATTCGACAGCCCCGCGCAGATCGATCTGACGGCACTTCAGGCCGACAATGACAACGGCATGCGGGAAGTATTGTTTGAGCGTGGCGATGATGGCGCGGCGATCGTGCGTATCAAGCTTGCACGTCCGCGCATGGCGAGCCTCGAAGCCGACGGTCCCGCCTGGATTGTCAATATTGCCGACGCGACGACGGCAGAAACGCGTCCGCTTGCCATTGCGCGAAGCATTGTCGGCAAGAATCGCGCAAGCATCGCCATTCCATTTGACAGCGCGCGCGCCATTCACACTATCAAAGATCCGGATGTCGACGACCGGCTGCTGGTCATCACGGCGCTCGGACCGGTACGCGGTTTTCTCAAGGTGCAGGATTTCGTCGAACTGCGCGCGCTGCCTTCAGTCCACGGCGTCGTTATTCAACCGATCGCCGATGACATCGCGGCAGAACTTGGCGTCGACAAGATCACGATCGGCCGGCCGACGGGATTGTCCCTGTCGGCGACGGCTCTCGGCCAGCAACAGGTCGCGGTCAGCTTTCGCGCCTTCACGTTCGATACCCAGGTCTGGGGCTTCGATCGCGATGCGCCATTCAATGCCCGTCAGTCCGAACTGATCGGGCTCGCCGCATCGGCCCCGGTAAGCAAGCGGCGGCAGGCGCGTTTAAATCTTGCGCGCTTTTATCTTGCGAAGGAGATGGCCCCCGAGGCCAAGGCCGTTCTCAACGTCGCGCTCACCGACCAGCGCGCGTCGGAAGACGTGACCGGCAGCGTGCTCAAGGCTGTCGCCGACGTGATGCTTGATCGTCCGGATGACGCTCTCAAGGAACTGTCCAAACCGCAGGTCGGCAATCAACAGGACGCGCCGATCTGGCGTGCGATCGCGCTCGCACGGCAAGGCCGGTGGGCGGAAGCGCGGGACATTTTCAAGACCGTCAGCGCTGCCGTGGGGGCCTTGCCGATCGAATTGCAGCGAATGGCAATGAAGGAAGCGTTGCGCTCGTCAATCGAGTTGCGCGATTTCAATAACGCCGCACGCCTCGTGAACGATTTCGAAACCGTCGGCGTGACGCCGGATCTGGAGCCGACCATCAATGTGCTCCTCGGCCGCTTATACGAAGGCCTGGGTCGCACCGAGGACGCGCTCGCGAGTTATCGCGCGGCGGCGGTCTCAAGCGATCGTCGAGCCGCTGCACAGGGCCGGCTTCGAGAAACCGTCCTAGCCTTTGCAACCGGCAGCATGGGGCGCAAGGATGTCATCAACGACATCGAAACGCTGACGACCGTCTGGCGCGGCGATGAGACCGAGACCGAGGGGCTCAAGCTGCTCGCTCATCTTTATACCGAAGATAGCCGCTATCGTGATGCCTTTCATGTGATGCGGACGGCATTGCTCGCCCATCCGAATTCCGACATGACCCGCAAGATCCAGGACGAGGCGGCCGCCACTTTCGAAAGCCTGTTCCTCGGCGGTAAAGGGGACGCCTTGCCACCGGTTGAGGCGCTCGGCCTGTTTTATGATTTTCGCGAGCTGACGCCGATCGGACGGCGCGGCGACGAAATGATCCGGAGGCTTTCTGATCGGCTCGTCGGCGTCGATCTGCTCGACCAGGCGGCGGAATTGCTTCAACACCAGGTCGATCACCGCCTGCAGGGGGCCGCGCGGGCACAGGTCGCGACGCGTCTGACAGTTGTCTATCTCATGAACCGCAAGCCGGACCGGGCACTTGCGACCTTGCAGGCAACCCGTGTTTCCGATTTGTCAAATGACCTGCGCGACCAGCGCCTCTTGCTCGAGGCACGCGCCATTTCCACTCTTGGACGACACGATGTGGCCCTCGAGTTGATTGCCAACATCAACAGTCACGAGGCGGTGCGGCTACGCTCGGACGTCCTGTGGACGGCACGCCGCTGGCGCGAGGCAGGGGAGCAGATCGAACTGCTCTATGCCGACCGCTGGCGTCAGTTCCCGCCTCTGAACGACGGTGAAAGATCGGACATCCTGCGTGCGGCGATCGGCTACGCGCTCGGTGAGGAGTCGATCGGTCTGGCGCGTCTACGCGAAAAATACCAGGCGAAATTCGCCGACGGTCCGGATCGTCGCGCCTTCGATGTGGTGACAGCGCCGATCGGGACCAACGGTGTCGAGTTCCAGGACGTTGCCAAGAAAATCGCCAGCGTCGATACGCTCGATACTTTCCTGCGCGATCTGCGCGCGCGCTATCCAGAATCATCCGCTGTCTCGCCTGCCGGTACGACAGGTGAGGGCGCTTCATTGGTCCCCGATAAATCGGACGCGCCGTTGGCAAATGCGATGACCGGTCCCGGATCATCGCCGATGCCGCCGAAGCCTGCCGCCGCGCCGCTCAAGCCCGACAAGGAACCGACCGGCTCGATCGGGCGTCTGCCAAAGGAGCGCACCAAAGGACGGTGAGGAACTGCCATCTGCAGGGCAGAGATATTGGCGGTGCAGCGGTGGCGTTTGGGTGCGCATTGTGCGAACATTGCTGCATCACACACACAATTTGTCGGGCGGCGGCAACCGATGTGAGGAATCCGTTCAATGAGACAGCCAGGTACAATGCTGCTCCTCCTCGCCCTTGCGGGTTGTTCATCGTCAGGTGGCCTGTTTCAGCGTGAGGAACCCAGGCCCGAGCCACTGACAAGTCAGGCCGTGCCCCCGGTCGCTTCTCCGTCCGCCGGCAACAGGGGTAATTTGTCTCCAGCAGCAAGCGCCGCAGCGCCTAAAACCGAGGGGAGCGAGACGAGCGGTGAGCTCATGGATTGCGTGACCGAATCCTGCAAAATCAATTGCTCTCCAAAAGTAGCGGAGAGATTCAGACCAAAATGGTGCGCGCGTTTTAAGGAGCCGAGCTGACAAAGTGACGGCCACTCGTAAAGTTCCGCGCGCAGCTAGTCTGGCTTGAATCCGCGAAAGGCCCATCCCGCTACGAGTCCGAACAGCAAAAGGGCTATGGGCGGGCCGATCAGCAGGACGGGTATCGCAAGCAAGTCACCGGCGGTGTGGAATCCGCCGCGGATTCCATAAAGAATTAAATAGACGATCCATCCCATGATCCATGCAGCGGACAACAGCAGCCAGATACGAAATAGTCCGCGTCGCCAATTTATTTGCGCAATCGCGTTGGCTTGGTCATTTAGCTCGCGGCGGGGAATTCCAAAGCGGTGCGTCACGACTGTTCCATAGGGTCCTATTTCGGTCGGCTGTCGCGTCTAAACTACACGTTAAGTGTCCGGGCGTCCCGCAGCGATCAGGGCTGATCGCGATCCTTGTCCGGCGTTTCATAGACGATATCGGTCTGGTTATTGAGTTCCGCCTGATCGGCCAATCGGAGATAGGCCCGCGCCAGATTCTCGAATTCGGCGCTGAGCGCAGGGTCTAATTCGCCATCGATTTTGGATATCAGTTCAGCAGCTCTCGTCAGATAGACGTCGCGCGGAGTCATTTATTGATTTCCCCCTCAAACTTGCCCGGCCCAGCCTAAGTCAATGTGTTTTTTGACATATCGTTCCCGCGATGCGGCAATTTAATGCGTTTTTGTCGCTTGGAGCGGCTAAGCAGGCTTCTGGCGTCGCCTTTGGGGCCAAAGCCGCCGGTCTGTCGGCACGTCAGCGCTGCCGGATTTCCGATCGGGGAGGGTAGCCGACCCGAGCGTCCTCGATCGGTACGATGATTTTCCCGATCGGCCACAGGGCTATGCCGGCAAGCTTCAAATGCGCCCAGGCAAAGGGGATTCCAACTAACGTGATGGCAAATAAAATTGCGATGATGAGGTGACCTAACGCCAGCCACCAGCCGGCCAGCACCAGCCAAATGAGATTACCAATAAATCCCAACAGCCCGGTGCCCGTGTCTTCCGTGCCGAAGTATTCAGCGCGCGAGATTGCCGTCTGGCCAAATGGAAGAAGCGTGTAAACACCGATATTGAATGCCGCCCTCGCCCAGGGAAGGCCGACAATGGTAATTGCCATGATAATGGCGGCGATAAACCAGGCGATCGCCATCTCCAGGCCGCCGAAAATAATCCAGAGCACATTCAGCAGAAGAGAAAACGCGGACATGGCAATCCTCACAGCACACCGTTCAGGGACCAGGATCTTTTAGTTTACAGAATTAAACGCCCGCCGTTTTGCCCTAACAAGTCGCAGTATCGTGATCGGGCTGCACGCGGCTCGACCATCATCGGCAGATGTACATGGTCTGTAGAGCCACATCATCGGGCGTCGCGACGCGACGAATGATAAAGCACCCCGGCGGGGCAAAATACGGCCTGGGCCTCGATGTGCCCTGCTGCCAGGTCAGCGTGTGACGCCAGTCGATGTCCCAGGGGCGTAACATGGTTCTGGCGTCGAGCGTGCGTTGAATTTCAAACCGCGTTTTCGTCTCGCCGAATTCGATACCGTTGGCTTGAGCCGTCGCCGTGCCCGCGACCATGAGAACGGCGGCACCTGTTAAGGCAAGAGTTCGCGTCACTGTCTGCATGGGGTCCCCCAGGTTACGTCGTCAACTCGCCTTGAGGTCGTCGGTTCCGGCAACCGCGCCAACTACCCGCGCTCGTTTTGGGTCTGGCGGAATGCCGCCAGGGCGCCCCGGCACAACGTCGTAGAATCAATAACGCCGTGCTCCGCCAGCACGATAATATGGCTGGCGATTGCTTCTCGCACCGGTTGGCTTGGGGTGGCCATAAACGAACG
Source organism: Pseudolabrys sp. (assembly GCA_036265125.1). GTDB lineage: Bacteria > Pseudomonadota > Alphaproteobacteria > Rhizobiales > Xanthobacteraceae > Pseudolabrys. Next base: position 119,719 of record DATAPP010000208.1, read on the forward strand.
CACTGAGCGATCGTAGGCGTCTCCCATCGCAGAAAGACGCTCGGGACCAAACGCGAGCGATCGTGAGATGTGATGAAGAACATAGGGCATGACGTCCTCCATACTATGACATGCCAACCTTTATCGGGTCAGTCGCCGGCGATTTCCGCGAACCCGTTTTTTGTAAACGCCTGTGACTTTCTTCGCGATTTGGCGGCCGCTGCGGCCGCTGACTGCGCCAATTGCTGCGGCGGTTTGAGCTTCGCCAAGGGCCTGCACCTTTTCGGTTACCATGCGGGTCATCTCGGATTGCGCCAATGCACCGCCGGAGGCAACTCGCAGGCAGCGGAGAGCGATGACACTTTGCGCCTCCAGGGCCAGCAAGGCCGTTTGCGACGATACGGTGAACCAGCTGTTCCATAGCCGGAGCGCGTTGCTCATTGTCTTTAATCTTTCCCAATTCGATCTCTGCGCCCAGGACTACATGATCATCAAGCCGCGTTGGACGCGGTGTTCGGTGTCCCGGCTGGTCCTACCAGTTTTTCCAGAAGGTCACGCAGTTGGTACGCAGTGAACGGCTTCTGCAGAAGAGGCACATGTGCATGGCGCTCGGCGAGTGAGTGGCCGTATCCGGTTACAAAACCGAAGGGGATACGCATTTCCGTCAACATGTCGGCGAGTTCTACGCCGTGCTTTTGTTCATCAATGCCGATATTGACCAATGCGCCATCAAAGTTTTCCTTTCTGAGTTCTTTTAGTGCAGAAGGAAAGCGATGCACCGTCCGCGCGACGATGTAGCCAAGCTCGCGAACCATGTCGTGGATCATTTCCGCGATGAGAAAGTCATTCTCGATGATGAGAACGCGAGGCGCAAAAACAGGAGTCGGGCTCGAAGCACTCATGCATGTCCTCAGTGTCGGTTGAACGGGCTGCGAGCGCCGGCTCATGGCAGCCAATGTCTAAAGCAATCATAGGCTGGGAGACGCAGGACGCACATTACAAAAGTACACATTGCCGCGAGGGCTGTGTCGCCTTGGCGGCATAGGTAGCGCGGTGCGCTCCTGATAGATTATGTCGCAAATTGGGGGGCGGCCTAAGGGGCTACGCCCCGATGTCCACCGCACCGCAACTTTATGACCGATATATAAAAGGACGCCGGCCAATGACAGTGAGAATCGAAAAAAACGGATCGGTTTGGACAGTAATCCATGACCGGCCCGAAGCCCGCAATGCGATGGACCCTGCAAGCGCTGATGCGCTCACAGCAGCCTTTCTCGAGTTTGACGCGGACAAGAACGCCGCCGTTGCCGTTTTTTATGGAGCGGGCGGCGCGTTCTGTGCGGGCTGGGATCTGAAATATGTCAGCACGCTCAATGCCGATTATCCGCTGGGCGAACTCGACATCTCAACGGCACGGCCGCAAGGCAACGGTGGAGACATTCCACGCGGGCCGCTGGGGCCTTCGCGGCTTGAACTGGACAAACCGGTGATCGCTGCGATCGAGGGACCGGCGGTGGCCGGTGGAATGGAATTGGGACTGTGGTGCGACTTCCGGGTGATGGCCAAAGAATCCTACTTCGGCGTCTATTGTCGCCGCTGGGGAGTGCCGTTGATTGACGGGGGAACCGTGCGGTTGCCTCGCATCGTCGGCCAGGGTCGCGCCCTGGAAATCATCCTCACCGGGCGAAAAGTACCAGCAGAAGAATGCCTGAATATCGGTTTGTGCGAATACGTCACTCCCAAGGGAGGCGCTCGCGCAAAGGCAGAAGAGCTCGCGCAGGTGATCGCCCGCTTTCCTCAGGTCTGCGTGCGCGCGGACCGGCGCTCCGCCATCAAGAGTCATGGTCTTACCGTGCGCGAGGCGCTCATCCAGGAGTGGTACAACGGACGCGAAGCGCTGATCGAAGACGGTGTCGCCGGAGCGGCTCGTTTCAAGGATGGCCTCGGCCGGCATGGCGACTTCGCCAAGATTCGATAGCGTCTGTCGTCGCTTGTACTCCCCGGAGCTCACGGCGGGACATCATCGCTTTAATACCGCGAACATCTAATCCAGCACCAGACGCGGCAACCAAAGACAAAGCGCCGGAATATACGTGATCAAAAAGAGCACGATGATCATCGGGATGTAGAAGACGATAATACTTTTAGAGACAGCCTCCATCGACACCTTTCCGATTGCGCAGCCGACCACCATGGTCGGGCCAACTGGAGGCGTGAGCAGGCCAATGCCGAGATTGAGAATCATGATGATGCCGAAATGCACCGGGTCGATGCCGAAGGTCTTGATCACCGGCAGGAATATCGGCGTGCATATCAGCAGCATCGGCGCCAAATCCATGAACGTGCCGAGCAGCAACAGCAGGATGTTGATCCAGAGCAGGAACATATACTTGTCGCTGGAAATATCGATGAAGAATTTCGTCGCAATTGCCGGCACCTGCAGCAGCGCCATCATGTAGCCGAACGAAATCGAAAAGCCGATCATGATCATGACCATGCCCACCGTGCGGATGACACGGCCGATCAGTTTCGGAATCTCGCTCCATTTGACGTCGCGATAGACGAACATCGTCACAAGGAACGCGTAGACGCACGCGACCGCGCCGGATTCCGTCGGTGTAAACACACCCGACAGGATGCCGCCGAGAATAATGACGATGGTGACCATACCCCAAACGGCGTCGAGCGCGATCTTGCCGATTTGGCTGAACGGGACCTGCTCGCCTTTCGGGAAATTGTCGCGGTGCGCGATGTACAAAACGAGGATGACCAACGACAGCCCAAGCAGTAGCGCTGGAATGATTCCGGCCATGAACAGATGGGCGACCGAAACCGTCCCACCGGCCGCGATCGAATAGATGATCATGTTGTGCGACGGCGGCACCAGCAACGGCTGCAACGAGCCCGAGATCGTGACGTTGACTGCGAACAGGCGCGGATAGCCCATCTTGATCATTTGCGGGATCATGACGCCGCCAACCGCGGCGGTATCGGCTACCGAGGAGCCCGAGATGCAGCCGAACATCGTCGAAGCGACGATGTTGACCAGCGCCATACCGCCGCGAATCGCGCCGACGAATACCTTGGCGAGATTGATCAGGCGTTCGGCCATTCCGCCGACCGCCATGATGGCGCCGGTGAGGATGAAGAACGGAATCGCCAGCAACGAGAACCCGCTCATGCCGCCGGCGACCTTGAGCATCACCGCCTCGAGCGGGATGCCCGTGTAGAGCGCGCCAAGAATGGAGGCGATGCCCAGCGCATAGGCGACCGGCATGCCCATGAGGCAGACGACGGTGAAGCTGCCGATGAGAATTAAAATGTCCATGAGTGACCCGTTTCCCGCAGTGCTACTCGGTTGTCAGCCCACTGACGGTTTCGGCCTCAGGCTCGGCGAAGAATTTTTGCGTCATAAACCGCTCGATCACCAGCAGCGCGGTCAGCGCGCCGCCCAGAGGAATCGGCAGGTAAGTCAGGCCCACGCTGATGGCCGGAAAGTCTGGAATGGTCTGGTTCCAGGTCGCCTTCACCAGGCTAATGCCCCACACCAGCATGAATAAATTGGTGGCGAGCATGCACGCCTCCAGGAACCAGCCCAGGTAGGCCTTCGCTCGATCGCTGAGGTAGGCAGGCAGTACGCCGACGCCAATATGCAGATGCTCGCGATAGCAGACCACCGCCGACAGGAACGACAGCACGATCATCAGCAGCACCGCCATTGGCTCGGGCCAGGATGCGGCACTGTTGAGGACGTAGCGGCAGAACACGCCGTAAGGGATGATAAGTGTGATGATCACGAGACAAGCGCCGGCCAGGATCTCGCAGCCGCGGTGCAGGGCATCCATCGCGCGGATATATTGTGCTTTCATCGGGGCCTCTTACAAAAATCCGGCCGGGTCCCGTTGTCGAACCCGGCCGGCTCTGTCAACTGACAACGGCGATTACTTCACGTCCTGGATTCGCTTGACCATGTCGGCGTGTTTGGGACCGTATTTGTCCCACACAGGCTTGACCGCGTCCTGAAATGCCTTTTTGTCGGCGTCGGAAACCTGGATGATCTGGATGCCGGCGGCTTTCGCCTTGTCCATCGCTTCCTTCTCATAGATGTCCCAGAGCTGGCGTTCTTCTTGCTGGGCTTCGTGCGAGAACTTTATCAGCGCTGCCTGTTCGTCCTTGGATAGCGTGTCGAATATCTTTTTCGAGAACACAACCATCTCCGGCACGATCAGGTGCTCGTCGATGGTGTAGAACTTCGCCACTTGATAGTGGTTGTCGAACACGAAGCTCGGGGGATTGTTCTCCGCGCCGTCCACCACGCCGGTCTGCAACGCATTGAACACCTGGTCGTAGCCCATGGCGACGCCGTTACCGCCCATCGAATTCGCCATATCGACGAACATCGGGTTGCCCATGACGCGGACCTTCATGCCCTTGAGGTCGGCCATGGTCTTTATCGGTCTCTTGGTGTTGTAGAAATTGCGCGCGCCGGCATCCATCCAGGCGAGGCCGATCAGGCCTTTGCCGCTGTTGGTTACCTTGTCGAGCAGGTCCTGGCCAATTGGGCCGTCGATTACCTTCTGCATGTGCTGCGTGTTTCGAAACACATACGGCAGATTGAACACGTTGAGTTCGTCGACCACCGGGCCGAGCGCGCCAACGGAAACGCGCGCAAAGGCGATGGCACCGACCTGGGCCTGCTCGATGGCTTCCTTCTCACCACCAAGCTGCATCGACGGATACATCTGCACGCTCAAGCGCCCATTAGTGGCTTTCTCGAGCTTCTTGCCGATATTCTCGACCGCCACCACGGTCGGATAGCCGGCCGCGTGCACGTCTGAGGCCTTCAAAACCAATTTTTGCTGAGCGAGGGCGGCGCTTGACGCAAAAGCCGCAGCGGCGACGAGAACGCCAGCTGTTACGGATACTAAGTTCGTTTTGATCATGGGTAGGCTCCTCCCGAGTCGCCGTTGCGCTTCCATGAGCAATTGATCGATGCCCATGTGCGTGTTATTCATCAGGTCATATGATGACCTGACGTTCCGGGATGCTGTCAAGCCTTTGACGAAGCCATCGCCAAAAAATCTCGCGCTGTTGCAGCCGCTCGACGCACCACGAGGCCTTACGGCTGAGCTGGTTGCCCGGCTCACCGCCGACATCACCAGCGGCAAGCTCCCGCCCGGTTCGCGGCTGCCGACTGAACAGGAAATGATAGCCGCAACGGGCGTCAGCCGCACCGTCATTCGGGAAGCAGTGGCGGCGCTGCGCGCCGATCATTTGGTAGTCACCCGCCAGGGGGTGGGCGCCTTTGTCGCCAATCATGTGCGGCGGCCATTTCGCGTCGACTTCGACGAGCACTCGCCACTCCGCGAGGTGCTCAACGTCATGGAACTCCGCACCGGCGTCGAGATCGAAGCCGCGGGCCTTGCTGCCGAACGCGCTTCCCCGGCACACGTCAAAAAGATCATCGACAGATTCAGTGCCATTCAGGCAGCAATCGACAACGGCGAGAGCGCGGTGGATGAAGATTTTGCGTTCCATTGTGCGATTGCCACTGCCACCGGAAATCCCCAGTTCACGCGATTCCTGGAGTACCTTGGCCGCTTCATCATTCCGCGCCGATCGATCTGGAATGGCGCAGACCTGGCTGAACGCCGCATCCAACTCGATATCTTCCAGAAGGAGCATGAGCAGATCGTTCAGGCGATCCAGGCCGGTGCAGTCTCTCAGGCGCGAGCAGCGATGCAGCGCCATCTGCTTAACAGTCGCCAGCGCTACCAGAAACTGGCCGCGGAGCATGCAATAAAATAGCTTTCGGCAGGTCCCTGCGTCGATCCACGAGAAGCCAATGCAGAAAATCCTTATCACCGGCGCTGCCGGCGACGTCGGAACGCGCCTGCGCAAATTACTCAAAGGCGTCTATTCGCTCCGCATCAGCGATATCCGTAAGCCCGCCGATCTGGGTGCCGACGACGAATTTGTCGCCGCCGATCTCGGCGATTATGAGCAAACCAGGCAAATCACCGCCGGCATCGATGGTATCGTGCATCTCGGTGGCTATTCGATCGAAGGTCCGTGGGAGACGATTCACAAGTCCAACATCGTCGGCTGCTACAATCTGTTCGAGGCTGCATACCGCTCCGGCGTCAAGCGTATCGTCTTCGCATCGTCCAATCACGCCGTCGGGTTCTATCGGCGTGATCGGAAGATCGGCGTTGACGTGACGTTGCGACCGGACAGCCGCTACGGGGTGAGCAAGGCCTTCGGCGAAGCGGTCGGTGCGCTCTATGCCGACAAGCACGGGTTGCGGGTAACCTGCATTCGCATCGGCAATGTGGGCGATAAACCGCTCGACAAGCGGCGGCTGTCGATATGGATCAAACCGGAGGACCTGGCGCAACTCATACGCATTGGACTTGAGCATCCCGATATCAGGTTCGAGATTTTCTACGGCGCATCCGACAACGAAGCCGGGTGGTGGGACAACAGCAATGCCAGGCGCTTCGGCTACCACCCGCAATTTCACTCGGAAGATTTCCGCGACGAAGCGATGGCCGCGCAGGCAAAGCTTCCTGCCGACCCTGTCGGCGACCGCTTTCAGGGCGGCCCATTCTGCTCGGATGAATATGACGCCGACCGTGCCAAATGAGGGCGCCTGACCCGCTCCTGACCACTCCTGGCGCTCTTGGTCACTCTGGTCATTCCTTGGCCATTCTTGCCGCCCTTGGCCGACCTGACTTCCTCCCGTATCCTCTCGCCCAATAAAAAAACGCCGAAATGTCCGGCGAATAAACCTCGGGAGAACGCCCATGACCCGTGCCTTTCGCGCTCTTGGATGCGCCTTCGCTGTAACGGCCATTTTTTCAGGTAGTGCCAGGGCTGACGTCAGTGAGATCACCGTCGCCCAGCAGTACGGCGTCAGTTTTCTCCCGTTGATGATGATGGAGAAAAATCAGCTCATCGAAAAGCACGCCGCGGCAACTGGCCTTCCGGGCCTCAAGGTGTCGTGGGCAAAAGTCGCCGGCCCCTCGGCCATGAATGACGGCCTGATTTCAGGCGCACTGCATTTCGCTGCGCAGGGCGCGCCATCGCTGATCACGCTCTGGGACAAGACACGCGGACAGATCAAGGGCGTGTCGGCGATGACGACCTATCCGCTCTATCTCCTGACGCGCAATCCCGCCGTGAAAGGCATCAAGGATCTCAGCGAAAAGGACAAGATCGCGGTCCCATCGGTGAAGATTTCGACGCAGGCGATCATGTTGCAAATGGCCGCTGCCGCTGCGTTTGGTCAGAACAACTACACGCAACTCGACCCGCTTACCGTGTCGCTGTCGCACCCGGATGCCACGCTTGCTTTCATTAACAACACGGCGGGCGTCAACGCGCACTTTTCAACTTCGCCATTCTACGAGCAGGAAATAAAGGCGCCAGGCGCGCATCTCATCACGACCAGCTATGACATTCTCGGCGGGCCCGCAACGGCGCTGGTGATTACAACCAGCAGCAAGTTCCGCGAGGCCAATCCGAAGGTTTATCGCGCTTTCATCGACGCGGAGAAGGAAGCAATTGATACGATCAACAAGGACAAGCGAGCCGCCGCGAAATTTTACCTTGAAGCAGCCAACGATACCAAAAACACGGTCTATGACATCAACGCGATGATCAGCGACAAGGACTATGCATTTACGCTGCAGCCACAAAAGGTTTTTGCGACAGCGCAGTTCATGGCAAAGATCCGCTCGATCAAACAGGCGCCCGCCACGATCGACGATCTGTTCTTCGGCGATATCCCCGGATTGAAGGGCGACTGATTTACCGCAAGCCGCGTTATGGCCAAAGCAAACGGCACATTCCGGATCGGGACTGGCGCGGGTTTTTCCGCGGATCGCCTCGATCCGGCCGTCGATCTGGCGAAGCGCGGCCAACTCCATGTGATGGTGCTCGAATGCCTTGGCGAGC
>DATAPP010000209.1:0-4255 GCA_036265125.1 Pseudolabrys sp.
TCGCGCCACGGGTTGCCGATATATTGATTTTGATATCGGGTGCTGACGGCGAAGATCGATGCCATGATTCAATGCACCACATCTTGACTATTCGACCAGTGATTTTCCGGGCCGTGTTCGGCAGGCTGCATCTGCGATTGCCGGGCGATGTGTGGCGCACGGAACAGCGGCACCTTGCGCGGGCCACTGCGCCCGGTTTCCTGATGCTCGATCGTGATGGTGCCTTCGGTCGTGCCGCCACCACGGCCGCCGCCGCCGCTTTGGTCGAGCGTGACACGGTCGTCAGCGGGATCGCCGGAAAACATTGGTCGCGTCGCGCCGCCAATTTGCTCGGACACCGGACCAGCCAAGGACCCGGCAATCTTTCCACCCGCTCGCCCGGCAAAATACAGCTTCGACAACGCCGACAATCCGAGTGGGTTCACAACAGCAGAGCCGACGTTTGTGATGTCACTGGCCGCCTCGTGACCGAAGCCAAGTCGCTCTAGGCCAGGAGTGGCCGCCATTTGCGCCACTATTCCTGGCGGCAGAAGATTGCCGGCGAATCCGGTCGCGGCCAACGCCGTCTTACCCGCCCCGGCGAAGCTCGGCGCCGCTATTGTTTGCTGTGCCTGCTCCATCAAGTTCGCCGCCGATGACTTGATGTCGCCCACCACACCGCGACCACCTTGCTCTAAATACGAGCGCAATCCCCTCGCGATCCCAGCCGCGCCTTCACCGAACGGCGGGGCAACGATTCCACCTTCGGCCATCATCGCAACGCGCGATCCCGCTGCCGGACCGGGACTATGCAATTCTATCCGAGGCACATCCCGGCGCGCGCTCAGCAAACGATTGCTGCCCGTTCCACCGACGGGCAAATTGGTGATCGCCGCCGCACCACCCTCGTGCCACCCTTCTCCCGGTATTGCTGTGTTTCCCGATCCGAACGGAATCGTGTGGGTCTTGGGATCATACGGGCCAAGGGCCAAACCAACGTGACCAGTGCGAAAGCCTTTGATACCGGGCAACGTGAGAACGTCGCCGCGTTGCACGTCTTCCGGTGTAACGTTCTTCTGCCAATTGTTGAATGAGGAAGCGGCCGCAGTAGTGCCCGCTAAAGACCCACCTAATCCTGCCATCCTATAAGCTGTGCGCACCGTGTGCGCGCACCAAGCTTGGTCTGCCGCTTCCATACCTTCGCCGCCCGTCGCCATGAACTTTTTCAATCGCTCATGGTCGGCCGCGTTGTAGTTTCTGAGTCCGGCTAGGTTCTCGACTACGCTCGCAGCATAATCATGCTGCATGATGCTGCGCTCGCCACCTTTGGCGAAGCCGGCAATCGTCTTATCAATATCCGCCCCGGCCGAACTCAACGGCACAACGGCCTGCGCCCCGTCCGTGCCGAGCATCATACGCGTCGGCTGATTGACAACAGAAGTGCCGCCCTTTGAGACAATCGCTTCCGGCCCAGCCTCGCCGACCAATGCATTGACCGGCCCGCTGACAACGCCCCCCTCGGCCATCGCGACCGGCGGACCAAACACGCCGTTGTCTATAAGTTGCTGGACGTTCTGATTGAGTTGGTGGAATTCCTTGGTGCTGGTATCAACAGCCGTGCCGTGTCTCGATATGTCATCAATATGCTTTGCGATGGCGTCGCGCGAGTCGCTAACGTTCTCCGAGTGCCGCCAGCCTTGCGTGATATCCCCCTTGCCGAGACTGCCTTCGGGGAAAAAGACCGGCGATTCGCCGCCGATAGATTGTGGCTTGGCGGCGGGATGCCCACCCCATCCACTCCCCGTCCGCTGCTGCCACCATTGACTCCAAGATTGAGATTGATTTGGTCGCGCTGGCGCCCCGGCCCCCTGGCGCGTAGCAAAGGGGTCTGTTGTTTGCTCCAATCGATTTAGGATGTTTGTTTCAATCAAATTTCCCAGTTTGATAATGTTGGTTTCCAGATCGGTCGTCCAGCCTAACGTTGCCTCGAAAATCTTCTCGCGGGTCTGCGCTTCCTCTGTCAACGCGTCGTTTAGTTCGCGCGCCTTCGCGTCCATCCTATCGGCATTCTGAAGATGCGCCGCATCCGCCGCAGTGAAATCCTTGTTCACGTTGATCAACCAAGAAGCGTGATATGCCTCCAAATATTGCAACTGTTTTTCGCGCGCTGTCGTCTCATCAACTCCCTGGTTGCGCAAATTGTTATAGACATTCTCCCCTTGATGACGAACAGCGTTGAATCTCTCCCAAGACGTTCGCAGGGTAGCGACGTATCTGATGGAGTCGGCCATCTGGTCGCGATATTGACCGCTCAAGCGCAGCAGCGCCTCGCGCGTTCCGCTACTCGCCTCTGTCGTCTCAGCAACGGCTCGGTTGAACGGACCGATCGTAGCCATGGCGTTTTTCGCACTGACGCCGGCCCTCTCAAATTGCTGAACGAGATCGCGAAACTGGCCCGGTTGCATCCCCGACAGGCGCGCCGCATTGCCCATCTCGATGATGCCGCGCGCCCATTCTTTCGAAGACGCTATGCTGCGAACGATCTCGACACCAAGAAGCGCGATTCCAGCCCCGACCGGTCCGATGACCTTGGCCAAATCGACCAGCGAACTGGTAACGCCCAACGAACTGCGCGCGAGATTGCCGAGCGCCTTTTCGAATTCGCCAACCTGCTTGGTCGCCTCCCGCGTCACCCGCTGAACCGGCTGGCCAAGCTGGCTCATTTGCTGATTGAGTTGCTGAACCTTTTTCGTCGCATCGTCATCAGCGATCAAGCTAACGCGCAAGACGACTTCTTCGGTGCGCGATGCCATGGCTGTTATCCGGCCGCCAGTTCGGCGCCGCTGAATTCATGCGACGGCGCCTTTGCCGGTGTTGGCGCTTTGTTTGTTTGCTCCATCGAATGCCCTTTGAAAGCGTCGCCATCGGCCTTGACGCTGACGTCCGACGGCGCGTTCTTGTGCACAACATTGAGCTTGATGTTTGCTGGCCCCGGGTCGTCACGCTGAGCCGTTATGTTGTCTATGGTCTTGCGCGCGTCTTCGGTCATAGCGTCTTTGGGCCATGCTCCAGAAGACCCGGTGTCAGAGGCGGTGGCTACCGGTGTCTCAACGGTCCCTGCTGGATCACCGGCATAGCGGACTTGCATCTTGTTGACGTTTTCCGAGTGAACGCCGTACTGATCGATGACTTGGACCGATCCGTTCTTGTCGTTGTAGGTGCCGGGAACGATCGTCATAACGTGACCACCCTGCTCACCCGGCGTAAGCGGCTGACCTACATGCATGTAGGTGCCAACAGGAGACACCAACTTCAGTGTGCCTAGCTCCATCCCGGCCCGGTCGATGACATCGGGATTTACTCGCGTGCCCCATGCGAGCCAGCTTGACGCCACGGCTGACGCTGGCGGCGGTTTTACACCCGAGAGATTTGCAAATCGTGTCGCAATCGCGCCGCAGGCGGTGGCATCCAACGAGAACCCATGCTGCGCTAGGTATTGCTTCATTGCGGGGGCGTTGCCCGTCTTCGCGATGGCCATCGCGCCCGCCAATGTTTGATGATCAACCTCCTTGCCATTGTCGTCGCGAATCCCAGTCGTGCCGCCAACCGTAGGTCCTATCCCGGCAGGCACTCCGCCGGTGATCGGCGAGACGGTTACGCCACCCGTACCGGGTGCACCGACAAGTGCCTGTGCGGTAGTCGCGGCCGGCGTGCCTGCGGCTGCAATCGCCCTATTTGTTTCAGGATCACCGCGAGAATAGTATTTTTTGATACCGCCAACAGTAATGTCGCCACCTGGACCACCAGGACTATATTTGCCCCATGTTGATGCATTCTGCTGAGCCGCCGCAGTACCGGCATGATAGACTATGGTGTCATCTGACGCGGTCTGAAATCTCGGATTGCTGGCAGCGTTAAACAAACCAAGGTTGGTTGCGTTTGGGGAAGCGTGATGTACCCACTTGGAATAGATATCTAGCTGTTGGTCAAAAGACATGGCAGCCAGTTGCGAACCGGAGATGTGTTGGCCGGTGGCGGCAAAAGTTTCTTCCTGCCCCATTTGGAAGTAGCCGCTGTACCTCCTTCCAGGACTCATGTCGCGGCCAAAACCACTTTCGCCTTGCACCAGACTGTAAAGCTGAGTCTTGGCATCCGTGACGTTCGGATTCTCTGCGGCAAATCTAGCGATTGCCGCTTGCGCCTGAGAGTTGCGTTCAAGATTGGCGATAGATGTTGCCCCGGAAATGCTCGCGCCAGTTCCTGTTACAGTTCCGCC
>DATAPP010000210.1:0-1938 GCA_036265125.1 Pseudolabrys sp.
CTGATGTTCGACACTGATCCCGGGTGGTGTGTCACCCTTTTCCAGTGCCTTGAGAGCACGTAGTAGACGGTGCCGGGCCATGATGATGCCGTTGTCGGTTGATACTAGGGTCAAAACTCATTAATTTTGCTGCTGCGGCAAGACAATCCTGATTCCATGCGGATCTGATTCGTTTGGGGGATCGGGATGATGCGCAAGAACCTTTTTTGGTTGAGCGATGAGCAATGGAGGCGGATCGAGCCTCGTCTGCCGACGGATGTACGAGGTGTCGAACGAGCGGACGATCGGCGCGTCATCAGCGGCATCGTGCATGTGTTGAAAAGCGGCTGCCGCTGGTGCGATTGCCCACCCGAATATGGCCCTTCGACGACGATCTATAACCGATTTGTTCGCTGGGCACGGCGCGGCATCTGGGAAAATCTGTTCCGAGAGCTTGCCGGAAAGGGACGATCCACGGACACGCAGATGATCGACTCCACGCACGTGAAAGCCCACCGATCAGCCGCCGGCGGAAAAGGGGGGAGCAAAAGCAGGCTGTTGGCCGCTCGCGCGGAGGGCGCAACACGAAAATCCACGCACTCGCAGATGTTAAAGGACGCCTGATCGCCATCCTGTTGACCGGCGGCGAAGCGCACGATTGTCCGGTCGCCGATCGCCTGATCCGCAGAGTGCGGCGAGCCAAACGCATGCTCGGCGACAAAGCGTATGACAGTGCCGAGCTGCGCGAGGAACTGGACGGGCATGCAACCAAATCGGTTATCCCTAACCGCTCAAACAGGAAGCGACTGTTTAGCTTCAGCGCGCGCCTCTACAAGCTGCGCTGGCGCATCGAGGCCGCTTTCAACAGGTTGAAGGACTTCAGACGTGTCGCAACCCGCTATGACAGACTGGCACGCAATTATCTCGCTTCCGTGTGTCTCGCTGCCGCTCTGGCATGGTGGATTTAATGAGTCTGGACCCTAGCACTACTTTGGCAGATTATTCGCGGCCCGGGATTCCCGAATCAGATTTTCAGTGATTCATGGGTGGTCGGCTTAATGGAGGGCCGACCATGGCGGGCACGAGGGCAGGTTGGGAACGCGAGCTTGGGCGATGGCTCAAGCCTTTCCTGGAGCGTTTGGGTCACAAGGCGCGGCAGCGGATGTGTCCGCTTTATGTGGCTGGGCTGATCGGCCCTGGTGATCGCAAGAGCGTTCAGCCAATGGCCGAGCGATTTGCGCCGGGGGACTATGATCAACTGCACCATTTTGTTGCTGCTGGTGTCTGGAACGCGGCTCCGTTGGAAACAGAACTCCTCGTCCAGGCCGACCGGCTCGTCGGCGGCAACGATGCGATATTGGTGATCGACGACACTGCAATACCGAAGAAAGGCAAGCACTCGGTCGGTGTCGCTGCGCAATATGCTTCGGCATTGGGCAAGACCGCCAATTGCCAGACGCTGGTATCACTGACGCTAGCGCGTGGCGAGGTGCCGGTGACGGTGGCTCTGCGCCTCTTCCTTCCCGAAAGCTGGACGAGCGATCGGGCCCGTTTGAAGCGGGTTGGCGTTCCAGCCGAACATTGGGCTGAGCGAACGAAGCCAGAGATCGCGCTCGCTGAGATCGACCGTATGATTGCAGCCAGAGTTCACTTCGGCTGTGTGCTCGCAGATGCCGGGTACGGACTGAGCGCGCCATTTCGGCAAGGGCTCACGGCGCGTGGCTTGGCTTGGGCCGTTGGCATTCCTCGCCATCTCAAGGTGTACCCTGTCGGCGTGCAATTGATCTGGCCAATCGCCAAGCGCGGCCGTCCGCGTCAGCACTCGATTCCTGATATTCTGTCGATCCCGGCTGAAGACATGCTGGCTGATGCCAAGTGGCAATACGTAAGTTGGCGAAACGGGACCAAGGGAAAGCTGGAAGCTCGCTTCGCTGCTGTTCGTGTGCGGACCGCCGATGG
>DATAPP010000211.1:0-2746 GCA_036265125.1 Pseudolabrys sp.
CCGCCAGGGGTGGACGTGAGGCCATGGGCCGCCGTGGCGAATACGCTGCAAGGCCATGTCGACGAAGTGCTCACGCCGGGAGGAAGCCAGTATGACCCCCGACCTGTTTGACTGGCCCGAGCACGCCCGCCGCTACGACCCAGACACCAGCAAGGATACCGCCCGCCGCATCGCCCTGTGGTCCCAGTGCGTGAAGGTGTTGCGATCGTACGCCGATGGCCGCGAGCTCCTCGACCACGACGCCTACCGGATCGCTGGGTTTCCGCCCGGCCGAACCTCGCACCAGCGCTGCAGCGATCTCCGCGACCAGGGCTGGATCGAACGAACCGGTAAGCGCGGCCGTACGCCCTCGGGGCACTCGGGGTACCTGTGCGCCATCACCGCAAAGGGGACGGCGTATTTGGCCAAGATCGCGCCCAGGACGGATTAGGATTTTTCATAATTTTCCTGGGGAAATTTCGCGCATGGGTGCGAGCCCGGAGATCGGCCGATCGTCCGAGAGACGTTCCCGTACCCCGGTACCTATAACCAAGGTAATGACAGGCGCGGGCATTGTTATGGCACCTCAAGTAATGTGTTAAGAGTATAACATTTAACATATAACTTTAAGTCAAGAGCGCTGGTTATTACAGGGCCCTCCGATCAGCTGTCAAGAGAAAAGCGATTGACGGGCTATAGCGTCTCTGTAATAAAATCCCTCTTGACACTCCGGTGCGACAAGAATAGATCGTTTGTCACACGACAGGAGAGCGGCATGCTGCTGATCCCGACCAAGCTAGAGCAATACCGGCATAAGGTGTGGCCGATCGAGATGAAGGGCTGGTTCAGTTTCTTGGCGAGTAAGCCGGGCGATAATTTTGGCGCGTTCTATGCGGTGCCAGGACCGTGCGGAGAAGCGCTGCGGATGATTGTTAGCGATGGCAATCTGGATAGCGACGACGAGTTGGATGCCTGGGAGCATGTCTCGGTGTCGCTGGCGCGCGCAGGGCGGGCACGCTTACCGAACTGGGAGGAGATGTGTTTCGTCAAGAATTTGTTCTGGGAAGACGAAGACTGCGTCGTTCAGTATCACCCGCCGCTGTCCAAGAACGTCAACAACTATCGGGTGCTGCATCTGTGGCGCAGCCTCAGACAAGAGTTTCCGCAGCCGCCGATGGAAGCGGTCGGCATTCAATCACTCGGGGAGCTTAAGTGATGGACACTGTCGTTGCGATTACGATCGGGGCGATCGTGCTCGATCCCAGTCACTTGCGCTGGCGGACGATCCTGCTGGCGATCTTCTTCTACGAGTTCATTTGCTTCTGGAATTTCGGAGTGAAGATGTGATGAAACTCTACCCATTCCGCGACTGTGTTGAGATGGCGGATAAGCTACTCAAGAACAGCAAGAATGTCGAAACCTATCAGCAATTCCAGTGTGTCGGCTGCGGCAGCAAGCAGACGATGGAATACCCGTTCACGTTCTACACAATCGGCCATTGCGAGGAGTGCGACCGTCTCACTGACATTCAGCGAGACGGTTGCAATTTTGCAGTGGTGGCTACGCGACCGCGTCCGAAACAAACGTCCAGCTGACTGTTCCCATGCCGCTCAGGCCAATGGCCTTGGCGGCGGCGGGGGTCAGGTCGATGCCGGCCCCGTTGCTGGTCTTGCCCTGGTTCTTGCCGCGCGGGATCGTTGAGCCCTTGGGCTCGGCAACAGGGCGGGCGTCGCCCAGCACGTACTTGTCGTCGTCGATCAGCCACGGTCCGACGTCGCGGATTTGGCAAACGGTCTTGCGGCCGTTGGCGATGTTCTGCACCAGCACCAGCGGCCGCTCGCCCGACCATTTCCACGGCAGCGCGCACGACACCTCCTGGTCGGTGATGAAATCATAAGGCGGATAGGCGCTGTCGTTGGGATCGGCGTTGCCGCCGAACACCGAGCAGATGATGTTCTGGTGGTTGGGCGCGAACGTTGCTGGCGTGTAGGGCGGCAGGCTGTAAACTTCTTCGAGCTTCGTCCAGGTTGCCGGCCCGACAATGCCGTCATTTGCGAGGCTTTGTTCGTCCTGGAATTCCTTGACCGCGTTCTCGGTGCGTGAGCCAAAGTCACCATCGACCTCACCGCTTGCCATCAGGCATTGCTGAACGGTTTCAACATCGGGACCTTGCGAGCCCAACATGACGGTCGGCCGGTTCGACGGCGGCGGCGGGGCGACCTGGAAGTCCTCGCCGTCGACGGTCACCATCACGTCACCGGAATAGTCCAAGGTGATGTTGACCCGGTTGTTAGGATCGCCTTCCGTTACGACATCGTCGTTGATGGTGACGGTTGGATCGCCCTTCACGGTGATGGCAATGTCGACCACGTTTTCGCCGGTTGGGAATTCCACCTCGGGCGGTATCTCAGGATCGACCGGCGGCTCGACCGGCGGTTCGGTGGGCTTGCCGGGCAAGGTGATCTCGGCGAGGCTCTCGGCGATAGCGCGGCAGATGGCCTCGAAGTTGGTTCGGTACAGGTCCGCGTCCGCCGAGCTGTCGACGAAGCACACTTCCAGCAGCACCGCCGGCATGGCCGTGTTGTTCAGAAAATACAGGTCGGTGCGTTTCTTCGGCCCGCGATTGATGAACCCGCCGGACTTGGCCATTGCCTTGGCGACGCGGTCGGCCCAGGCTTGCTGCGACACGTAGAGGCATTCCGTGCCCATCGGCTTCGACGTGGTCTGGTAGGCATTGAAATGCACCGAGACATCACGATCGCGCGTC
>DATAPP010000212.1:0-38679 GCA_036265125.1 Pseudolabrys sp.
CATTTGTTCTAAGTGCCCGCAGTCCCTCTCGAGGCCGCGGGGCGCCGCTCGGCGCGCCACCCAGACAAGCTTGCGCAGTCCGGGCTTATTTGCGGGCGTCTTCCTTCCGGCGCCGGGCCGCGCTTTTCGTGGCCGCCCCAAACATCGGCAGCCTCCGTCAGCCAAGCTCCTGGCGGGCGGCCCGTATTGGCCACCAGGCGGAGCCCCGGTGCCGCCCGGGTGCGTGCTTGCGAGGCACGCCCGCGGGCGCCGCATCCGGTTCCACCATCAGACGCCTCTAGACGACGCCCCTCGATGAGCCGGACGATAGGACTATATTCACGATAGGATTAAAGTCAAGTTGACTGGGGACCGCCGGGAAAATTTTTTCCCCGCGCATGACACCGAGCGCGGGGCAACCAACCCACGCTTACAGCCACTTCTTCCATTTGAAGTAAACGATCGGCAAGACGGCGGCGAGCACCATCAGTATCAACGCAAAGGGATAGCCCCATTCCCATTCGAGCTCGACCATGCCCCTGTGAAAGTTCATTCCATAAATCGAGGCGACCAGCGTCGGTGGCATGAAGATCACGGCCGCAATCGAGAAGATCTTGATAATAGCGTTCTGTTCGAGATTGACCACGCCGAGCATGGCGTCGAGCAGGAAGGTGATCTTGTTGGCGAGGTAGGTCGCGTGATCGGACAGCGAAGCGGTATCACGCCGCATTGATTGCAGATGTGCGCGGGAATCCTTGGACCATTTCATCACTTCGGCTTCATTGGACAGAAACAGCAACAGACGCCCGATCGACACGAGACTCTCGCGGACCTTCGAGGTCAGATCGCCCTTCCGGCCGAGCGTCTTGAGCACGTCCTTGTAGGACGGCGGCTCGACCTCTTCCTCCGGCTCGAAGATCGAATGAGAAACCCGGTCGACCTCCGCGCCGATGCGCTCGAGGATGTCGGCGGAACGGTCAACGACCGCATCGAGCAGGTCCATGAGCACCAGTTCGCCGTTCACCTTGGCGGGGCATGACCGGGCCAACTTGTGCTCGACAATGGCGAACGGGCGTGGATCGTCGTAACGCACCGTCGCAAGCTTGTGGCCCGAAAGGATGAAGGTGACCGGGGTGGTCTTGGGTGTTGCCGTGTCCGATTGACACATCAGCGTCGCCGTCATGTAGCGAGCGCCATTCTCGACGTAGAGACGGCTGGAGACCTCGATCTCCTGCATTTCTTCGCGCGTCGGGACCGCAATGCCGAGCAGCTGCTCGACCATCTTGTCTTCTTGCACCGTCGGCGTGACCATATCGATCCACACAGCCTCTTCCGGAGGTGGCGAGCCGGGATCGACGGTTATCCGCTCGAGCGTCGTGCCGATCGGCACGTAGACGAAAAGCATCCAATCACCATCTTGCGCATGATCCGACCAGGATCACGCGGCGGCCGGATCATCTCTCATGACCCGATCGCGCGGATTTGCGCAAGATATAAATGGCTGTGCGCGGCCGCATCGACGGCCGCGCACAGTGTTGTGCCGGTGATGAATAGCGGAAGCCGACTGTGTCGCGATAGCGTGCGAGCCGTTAGTCGCGGTCGTAAGGCTCGAAATGGGTCTCGGTTGCGTTGCGCTGTTCACCCTGGTGGCGCACCGCAGCTGCGACGGCCGAAATTCCGATCTTGCCGTAGCGCGTGTCGAGGTTGGTGTATTGCCGGGCGGAGTCTTCCTTCTGCTCCGTTGTTTTCATACTCATAATCCGAACTCCGTTTCCTTCCTTGCACGTCCCCATGGACCCAAGGTGACGACTTACTGGGGCAGAATTGCGCGGCAAATCGTGTGCTGTTGTGACATTTAACTGCCGTCCGCCGCTGAGAGAGCCAACCAGTATAGGTTCACCGATGGTAAACCCCTCCTTAAGGTCTTGGGCGCTAGGTCGTTTTTTGATCGGAACCGGCCACGGTTGCACTGCGGCATTCCTGCAACAGGACACAGGAAGGTGACTGTGGATGGGCGATAAATCGTGGCAATGGCGCGGCTTTTTCGCTTAATTGCGACTTGAGGGTAATTTTTTGCGGGCGCCAGGGCGGCCGGGAAAGAGAAAGAAAATGGCGGTACGGGGACTGTTGGTTGTGTTGTTCGGCGCTGGCGTGGTGCTTGGCGGCTGCATGCAGTCCACGATCGAGCCGGCGTCGGAAGCGAACCTGACCCCGCGCGACCGTAAGTTGCTGGCGGCGGCACCCTATGAAAAAGCGACTATCCCGGAGCCCTACAAGCGGCACCTCGTCGAATATCACCGCAAGGAAGGGCCGGGAACGATCCTGATCGATTCCGATGCGCGCTATCTCTACTACGTGCTGCCTGACGGCAAAGCGATCCGTTACGGCGTCACCGTCGGCGAAGAAGCGCTGGCGTGGTCGGGCGTAGCCAAAGTCGGCCGCATGACGGAGTGGCCATCATGGACGCCGACCGAGGAAATCAAGAAACGCATGGACGTGCCCAACTTTGTCAGCCCGGGTCCGCAAAATCCCATGGGCGCACGCGCCATGTATCTCTATGAGGGAAACAAAGACACCCTCTATCGCATCCACGGAACGAACCAGCCGGAATATATTGGCGAAGCGATTTCCTCTGGCTGCATTCGTCTGACCAACGAGGACGTCATCGACCTGTACAAGCGCGTGAAGCCCGGCACTGTCGTCGTTGTGCTCGCCCCGCATCAGGGCGACTCGCCGTCTAGTCCGCGGGTGGCGGCTGCTGGGCCATTTGGCCGCTGAGCTTCGGCCCATTAAATTGAGAACGGCGCCCTCGCGGCGCCGTTTTTGTTTGTCTCCCAACGTAATCCGCGACGATCTCCGGCGGCACGGCGAGCCACAGCGGCTCCTTGAAACTACATTTTCCGCCCATGGTTTGCAGCCGGGACCGCCTGTGCCGGGCGCGGCGTCGGCAGCGGAACCTGGGCAGCGACCTCGGTTTTTGGCGGCTCGCGGACATCCCACTGACACATATGGAATCCCTGACGGCGTTCGATCAGATCGAGATGAATATGCGATTCATGATAGCCGTCGGAACCAGGCCCGAGCACCGTGGTGAACCGATGACAGGCAGTCTCGCGCAACGCTTCGCGTAACTCTTTCGCGACCGCGACATCCGTGAGCCCGAGGGCGCGCCCGTCCGCCAGGACGAATGAGCGCAAATCGACTGCATTACCCTTACCGTGCTCGCTGACTTTCGCGCCGGCGACACGATTGCGGCCACGGCACTCGAAATCGTCATCAGTCTCGACTGTCTTGAGAGCTGAGCCGGTCTCGCCTACGCGCGGCGCTGCTTCGTCACGCAGCCAGCTGGCGACAGATTCGGCAAACGTGCAGCGCAGCATCGGCGCGGGTTTGAGTCCGACACGCGCGCCGCCTGCGAGCATCACCGCATCGAGCCGGACCATGTCAGCGCCGCCGCAGGAATCCGGGCCGATCAGGCGCGGCATGAGCGCGAAGGCGGCAATTCTCTCGAGGCGTCCGTCGCAATCCGTAGGCGTGTCCGTAACAGCCGTGGAATCGAAATCCGGGCCGGCGGCGTCACGGAAGGATTGCGGCTGGCCCCATATCGGCGGGCGCGGTTTCGGCAGTGGAACATTTTCGGCAGTGGCAATGCCACCGGCGGCACCTGCCAACCACAAGAGTGCAATTAAGAGCCGCATGCCGGTAATATTGGCCGGGATTGCCGCATTTAGGAAGCCTAGGCGGGGGCCGCCGCGCCGTAGACCAAAACGAAACCGTTGCACGGCCCACCACGGCGGCTAACCTTAGCCCAGACTGGCGAGGGCGCCGGCCCAAGAAACTAAAGAACCACGTATAGAGAGGGAACCGTCATGCTCGGCCTGATGCAGGATTGGCCGTTGCTGTGCCATCGCATCATTGACCACGCCGCCACGTACCATGGCGATCGCAAGGTCATCACGCGCTCGATCGAGGGACCAATCCATACGACCAACTATGCCGAGATCCGCTCACGCGCTCTCAAAGTCGCGCAGCGGCTGGAGAAAGATGGCGTCAAGCTGGGAGATCGGGTGGCAACGCTGGCCTGGAACACCTGGCGGCATCTTGAAGCCTGGTACGGCATCCTTGGCATTGGTGCCGTCTATCACACGGTCAATCCGCGGCTATTCCCCGAGCAGATTGCGTGGATCATCAATCATGCTGCTGACAAAGTGATGATCACCGATCTCACTTTCGTGCCATTGCTTGAAAAGATCGCCGACAAGCTACCGACCATCGAACGCTACATCGTTCTCACCGATGCGGCGCATATGCCGAAGACAACGCTGAAGAATGCGGTCGCCTACGAAGACTGGATCGGCGAAGTCGACGGCGATTTTGTGTGGAAGAAATTCGACGAAAATACCGCTGCCGGTATGTGCTACACCTCCGGCACGACAGGATATCCCAAGGGAGTCCTCTATTCGCACCGCTCCAACGTGTTGCACGCCTTCATGGCGGCAATGCCGGACTGCAAGGGCCTGTCATCGCGCGACGTGGTGTTACCTGTCGTGCCGCTCTTCCATGCCAACGGTTGGTCCCTCGCCTTCTCGACGCCGATGGTCGGCGCCACGCTGGTGATGCCGGGCGCGAAGCTTGATGGACCATCAATCTATGAGCTGCTCGATACCTACAAGGTTTCGTTCACCGCCGCCGTGCCGACTGTGTGGCTGATGCTGCTGCAGGATCTGGAAAAGACCGGAGGCAAGCTTCCTCATTTGAAACGTGTCGTCATCGGCGGTTCGGCCTGCCCGCGCGCCATGACCAAGACATTCCAGGATAAATACGGCGTCGAAGTCGTTCACGCCTGGGGAATGACTGAAATGAGCCCACTCGGTTCGCTCTGCACGATGAAGCCGGAATATGCGGCACTCAGCGGCGAGGCAAAGCTCGACGTTGAGATGAAACAGGGTCATCCGCCATTTGGCGTCGAGATGAAAATCACCGACGACGACGGCAAGCCGCTGCCATGGGACGGCAAGACGTTCGGGCGGCTGAAAGTGCGCGGCCCAGCGGTCGCAAACAGCTACTACAATGTGAAGAGCGATCAGGTTTTCGAAAAGGACGGCTGGTTCGACACTGGCGACGTCGCAACGATCGATCGCCACGGCTACATGCAGATCACTGACCGCGCCAAGGATGTGATCAAATCGGGCGGCGAATGGATCTCATCGATCGATCTCGAAAACCTCGCCGTCGGTCACCCAAAGGTGGCGGAAGCAGCCGTGATCGGCGTGCCGCACCCGAAATGGGACGAGCGGCCCTTGCTCGTCGTGATACTCAAGAAAGGCGAGCACGCCAGCAAGGACGATATCCTCGGCTTCATGCAGGGCAAGGTTGCGAAATGGTGGATGCCCGACGACGTGGCGTTTGTCGACGAGATCCCGCACACGGCGACCGGCAAAATCCAGAAGTTGGTGCTGCGGCAGCAATTCAAGGACTATCGACTGCCGACCGCGCAGGCCGCGGAGTGAATTCCTGCTACGACCGGTCTTAAGTCTGCCTAACGCGCAGCCGCGTCGATCATCTGTGCGAGTGCGACACCCACGCATTTGTGCCCTTCGGCGGAATTGTGAAAGCCGTCCCACCAGACCAGCCCCGTGACACCTCCGTCGATCGCGCGCTTCATCAGAAGGAATCGCGGAAAAAATCCGATATTCTGTTCGCGAGCAACTTCGGCGATGATTTTTCCCATCCGAACATGACGATCGCTGGCAAGGACGAGAGGCGCGTACTGCAGGTCTACCAGTACAATATCGGCGTTAGCAGCCTTGAGACGCTTTACGGCGTCAGTGATCATTTCTTTCACGTTGCCGGCAATGCCCCGCCAGACCGCATCGTTGCTGCCAAGTTGCCACACGACCAGATCGGGCTTGTGGCTCAGCACGTCGCTCTCGAGGCGGCCAACATTGCCAGGGATGTTATCCATGATGCGGCCGCTGTTGATCAGTTTGATCCGCGCCGAGGGCCGCAATCGCAGCAGTTCCCCTTTCATCACGTCCGGAAACGCGCCACCGGACCCGGTTCCGAAACCGGTCGTCGACGATGACCCGAGCGCGACAATTGTAAGCGCTTTGCCAGCCAGCAATTTCGCCTTGATGCCAGCGAGTGGTGCGCCGAGCGACAACCCGCGTTTGAATGCCAGACAGGCCTCTGATGGGCTGGCGGACCCGCGCGGGCCTTGCGCATAGCTCGCTCCACCGCCGACCAACACAAGCAGCAGCAGGAAGAGCAACCCGGGAAAGCGGAAAAGCCTGAACATTGGCCCCACGAATGACCATTTGGCAGGAACGGGCTGAAATCTAATCACAAAGTCCGGGTCTTTGGACCTCTTGTCCTGTTGTCACTATCACCCCCCTATATTGTCAAAAACGACATCTGGTTTATACAGGGCAACAGGCCAATCTTGGACTCCGTAACTTCAAACACGGAGTTGGATCAATGAAACGCTACGTCATCGAACGCGACCTGCCGGGCATCGGCGGCATGAACCGCGCGCAGCTGAAGGACGCCTCCGCAACCTCCAATAGCGCGCTGGCGAAGCTCGCCGGCAAGGCACAGTGGGAGCACTCATACGTCGTCGATAACAAGACCTTCTGCATCTATCTCGCTGAGGACGAGGCCGCGGTTAAGGAGCACGCCAAGCTGAGCGGCTTTCCGGCAACGAAGGTGACCGAGGTGCGTACGGTCATCGACCCGCTGACCGCGAATAGCTGAACATCCGATGCCGCCGCGCGCGATCGCGGCGGCGTCTCGCGCTTGGGAGCGTTAAGGATTTGGGGGCGTTAAGGATGGAGTGAGCCATGGTGCGCCTTGGCAAAACCGATAGCGGACAATTCTGTTGGCTCGACCTTGCAGCAACCAATGCCGATAGAGCGAAGACGTTTTATCGGAAGCTCTTCGGCTGGACCTCTCACGAACAACAGGCAAACGGCGGGAGCTTTACCCGCTTGCGCCTGTCGGAGCAGGACGTTGGCTCGATCTATCAGTTACGGGAGACGCTCCTCGATCACGGAATGTCGTCGCACTGGACCCCCTATGTCCGGGTGAACGACGTGAAAGACGCCGTCCGGCAAGCCGCCTTGCTGGGTGGCACCGTTGTTGTTCATCCCTTCGTTGTTTCCGGCGTCGCGCGTATAGCGCTCATCCTGGATTCGGTCGGCGCACTGGTCGGTTTGTGGGAGCCGATCGAGCTCAACATGAAAGCGAACGGTCATGGCTAGAAAGACGGCACAACGGGCAAAAAGCCTCGCGCGGCAAGCATCAACCAAAGAAAGCGATGACGGTTTGCTGGATGTCACCGTAGTCCTTCTGGAAGATGGCTATTCGTCTACCGCAATTGCCCCTATCGAAATCTTTCACTCCGCAGGCGTGGTTTGGAATTGGCTCCATGGTGAGGCTGTCCGGCCGCGATTCAGGGTGCGGACTGTTTCGATAGATGGCCGGAAAGTAAGTGCAGCAGGCTCTCTTGGCCTCATTCCGGACTGTGCAATAAATGACATCAAGCAGACCGACATCATCATTGTCTCTGCACCCGGCTGGGAGGTGTTGGACGACATTGCAAAAAACACTGCGCTCGTACCCTGGCTACGAAAATGGCACGCGCGCGGCGCCTACATCGCTGGCACGTGCACAGGTGTTGCATTCCTTGCGGAAAGCGGAATTCTCGATGGCCGACAGGCAACCACCCATTGGGGTGTCGCTGATATCTATCGCGAGCGCTATCCTAAGGTTCGTTGGCGCACCGAACAATTCGTGACGGAAGACGGCCGGCTGTTCTGCAGCGGCGGTGTCTACGCCTCGATCGATCTGAGCCTTTATCTGGTGGAGAAATTCTGCGGCCACGAAGTGGCCTTGCAGGTCGCCAAGTCCCTGTTGCTCAGCATGCCGCGAGGCCGACAGTCGGGATATTCCGTGGTGCAGCTATCGCGCCCGCATTCGGACGACAAGATCAGGCAGACTGAAGAATATTTGCAGCAGCATTTCGATAGCGACATTTCGATCGACAGTCTCGCTCAACAGGTCGGAATGGGCCCGCGCAACTTCATCCGTCGTTTCAAAGCCGCAACCGGTCGCGTGCCCGGTGCCTACATTCAGACATTGAGAGTATCTGCGGCCAAGGAATTGCTGGAGCACGGCTCTTCATCGATCCAGACGGTCAGCTCAAAGATCGGATATGAGGACATCGGCTTCTTCCGCAATCTGTTCAAGCGTCATACGGGAATGACACCGGGCGAATACCGCGACCGATTTTCTCAAATGAGCTTCGAACGCGGCGAACTGGTACCTGGGCGGCAGTTGAGTTGACGCAGCCCATTGGCGGGGAACCGCAGCCTTTCAGCCGCGTTTTCCTCCGCGCGTGCCGGGTGGCAACCGGCCGCAACGGAGAGGACGGACGCAGCTTATTTTGCCGGTTTCTGACTGCGGCACCAACGCATAGGTAGGCGTAGCGTCTAGCCCGTTCCCGGCACGCGCACCTTTGCAGCGGGAAAACGTGCATCCGCTTCTCGTACGGCCTCTTCCATCGTCATGAAGATAGCGCCTTCCTTGATAAGTTCGTCGATGAAGTCTTCAAGGGCCAGCATTCGATAGCCGCGGCCGATTACGTAGGGATGCATGGTGTAGGTGAGGACACCCCAGTCCACAGACTTCTTCATGTAGAGGAATTCATCGAGCCAGTTTTGCAGGACCGCGCGCGCCGGCTGCAGGCCGGGCAATACGGTTTGGGCCGTGCGCATGAACTCGAAATGCGGAAAATCGTCAAGCGACCAGCTGATCGGCATCTCGATGATCGCCGTCTCCTCACCGAAATGAAACGGCTCACCGAGCTTTGCGATATCGCCGCGGCGGGCGCGATAAGGCAGATAATCGGCGCCCATCAGGCTCGAATCGTATTTGAAGCCGTGGCTCAGCAGCAGGTCGATCGTGTGTTCGCTCAGATCCCATGACGGTGAGCGATAGCCGCGCGCCTTCCGTCCGCTTAATTTGATGATGGCATCGTTGGCGCGAACGAGATCGGCCTCCTCCTCCTCGCGCGTCTGTGTGGCCGGCGGAATATGTGCCCAGCTATGGTGAGCAACCTCGTGCCCGCCCGCGACCACGTCGCTGCATTCGCGCGGCCAGGTCTCTATCGTGAAGCCCGGGATGAACCAGGTCGCCCTGATACCGCGCGATACAAGAAGGTCAAGAATACGCCGCGATGCCATCGCGCCGAACTCGCCGCGCGAGAGCGGGGTCGGGCTCGTCATGCCGCGGGCGATAAAGCCCGATTGGGTGTCGAAATCGAAGGTCAGACAAACGATGTGGCGGAGCATGACAATTCACCGGTCCTGCCTCGCCTTCCCTGTCGGCGACGACGGAGCATGATAGAAAGCACGCATGACCGTCAAGGAAATCGGCATCATCGTTCATGGCGCAACCGGGCGAATCGGCGCGACGCAGCATCTGGCCAATGCATTGGCGCCGATCCGCGCAGAGGGCGGCCTGGTTTCCGGTGCAAATCGCATCATGCCGCGTCTGCTGCTGGTCGGTCGCAATGCGACACGGCTCGAGGAGATTGCGCGACTCCATGGCGGCCTGGAATGGACGACCGATGTCGATGCGGCATTGGCCAAACCGGCTTATTCCATTTTCTTTGACGCAGCGGCAACCGAACAGCGGGTCGCGGTGCTGACCAAGGCGATTGCCGCCGGCAAACACATCTACAGCGAGAAACCGGCAGCGCCGACGGTTGCCGAAGGACTTGCACTGCTGCACGCGGCAAGGGCGCGCGGGTTAAAAACCGGGGTGGTCGAGGACAAGATCTATCTGCCCGGCTTGCAGAAACTCCGCACGCTTTCTGCTAACGGCTTTTTTGGGCGAGTGACCGGCTTTCGACTCGAATTTGGCTGGTGGGTCTTCGATGGTATCGAGCGCGTAAGCCAGCGGCCCAGCTGGAACTATAAGCGTGCCACTGGCGGCGGCCTCACCCTGGATATGTACCCGCACTGGCGTTACGTGCTCGAAGGCATTCTTGGCCCGATCCAGCGCGTTGTCACTGCTGCGTCGACGGCCATACCGGAGCGCCGAGACGAGACCGGTGTGCCCTATCGCGTCGATGTCGAGGATACGTCGCTGACGCTCGCCGAACTGGCGAACGGCGTTATCGGTTCTATCATTTGCTCATGGGCAACGCGGGTCCGGCGCGACGACCTGCTGACCTTGCAGATCGACGGCACCGACGGCTCGGCGATCGCCGGCTTGCACCGGTGCTGGATCCAGACTGCAGCCGAAACACCACTTGTCAGACATTTCAATCCCGATCGCGATCTCGGCATCGACTATCGCGCCGGTTGGAAGGAAGTTGCCGGCAGGGGCAGCTGTATCAATTCTTACCGCACGGGCTGGGAGAATTTCCTGCGCCACGTTGCCGACGACGCACCGCTGACAAACGACTTCGCGGCGGGACTTCGCGACGTGCAGTTGGCACAGGCCTGTTATCGCAGCCTGGCCGAGCACAAATGGGTTTCGCTCGACGAAATCACCCGCTGAACGCGGGGCAATGGAATATTTGAATCAACGGCCTGGGGGCGGCTACTCGGCCGCTTGTGGAGTCCCCTGCAGGCGATCCTGCGCCGACACGAGTCGATGCATCACCTTGAGATCTCGATCGCGCAGCTGCAGGCAGGCATCCGCCCAAACCTGAACGATGCGATCAAGCTCCGCGAGCGTGATCGGGTTGACCTCGCGCCCGATCTGATAAATCGAGCGGCTACCCGTGTGACGCCGTTTGCTGCGATGGATGTAGTCGCGCGCTTCAGCGATGCCCTGGCCGGGCTCGGCCAGAATGTGGATCAGCCCAACATCCTTCATTTCTTCTGCGGTGTAGATGCGGCCGCTCAACATCATCTCTTCGGCGAAGGCCGCCCCGACGCGACGGGCCACCAGGCTGTAGGCGCCCATGCCGGGAAACAGGCCGAAGATATTCTCAGGGAAACCGAATTTCGTATCACGTTCCGCGATGATCACGTTGAACGAGAGCAGCGACTCGAAGCCGCCGCCCAGCGCATCGCCCTGCGCCAACCCGATTGTGACCATCGGAAAGCCGAGACAATTCATGTTCCGGTGCAGGATGCGCACACATGATTCACCGTAGGCAACGAGTGCCTGCCGGTCGCGGTCTCGTATCTTCGCGGCAAACAGATCGAGATCGCCGCCAAGATTGAACACACCGGGCGTGTGGGAGCCAAGCAGAAGAAATCGCAAATCGTTTGGACGGTTCTCAAAGGCGGCAATGATGCCGCGTTGCCAGGCGTGGAAATCTTCAAGAAGGTCGAGGTTGTAACTGGGCCGTCCACGTGGCCGCATGAAGGTCCACAGGGCCCCTGTCGGTTCGTCCCAGGAAACGTCCAGCTGCTCCAGTTCGAACAATCTGCGCGCGTCGGCGCTCTTTTTCAGATCGATCAGCCACGGATCGACCGGCAGTTTTGTCGGTACAGGTGTTACCGAGTCAGCCCGCACCGCAGAATGCGCATCCGAAACGGCATACATCGACATTTACGCGTACCAATTAACTGTTTTTTTACCCTAACAGAAGGTTGCGGAAAGACAATAATCCAATACCGCAACATCGGTGCGCGAAGCCGCCACGTCGCTGACCTGCGAACTTTTTTGCTTGAATTCACGCAACAATTCAGCTCGCGCGCCCGTTAACTACGATTTGAAGAAGCATCGCGCTTCCGCGCTCGTGGCCATCCCGGCGTGCATACGACCTTCTCGGAAAAAATTCAGGCGAAACCGGCAGATACGTGCCGTCCGTCGCGAGCGCAGTTTGATTCAATTTTACTGAAATTGTCGCTCAACTGATTCCGGTCCGTTCATCTTGGTTGCCGATACACCAAGCAATTTGCATCGCATTGAACAATCGCCGGTAGGATCTCGAGCTTCGAGATAGCCGCGTAGGTCGCATGTTAATCAGGAAGTTGCTCCAGACCCGCAAGGCGGATGCGGAGCTGCCGAAGGAGATACGCGCTGCGCTGATCGAGTCGCTTTTTGCGCCGATCGCCTCGCTGATCCTTGGCGCCGTCGCCTGCTCCATCGTTGGCGCGGCCGTCGCACTTCGCGTCGGCGATCAATGGATCATGGCGAATTCGGTGGCGATTTTCGCCGTCGGCATGCTGCGCGTCACCTCGGCGCTGTTCTACAAGCGATACAAGGAAGCCGACAAACTCGCAGCCACAAGGATCTGGGAACACGTCTACGAATACGGCGCGTGGGGGTTCTCTGCCCTGCTTGGACTGCTGTGCTGGATGGCCATCACGCGCACGACGGACGCCTCGCTGCAGATGGCTGTCACGACGACCACCGCGGGATATGCGGCAGCAATTTCGGGCCGCAATGCCGGACGGCCTTTCATAGCGGTCGGACAGCTCACGCTTTGCACGCTCCCGATGGCGGTTGCCCTGCTGTTCTATCCCGACTGGGTGCACACGGCGATGGGCCTGGTGGTTTTGATGTTCATCTACGGGATGATCGACATCACGATGAGTATCCGCGACATCATCATTCAGGCTCTCACGATGACGCGCAAGGAAGCCGCACTCGCCGCCCGCTTCGAGCAGCAGGCGAA
The DNA here is from genome assembly GCA_036265125.1 of Pseudolabrys sp. Taxonomy (GTDB): domain Bacteria; phylum Pseudomonadota; class Alphaproteobacteria; order Rhizobiales; family Xanthobacteraceae; genus Pseudolabrys. The sequence continues at coordinate 12,623 of DATAPP010000212.1, forward strand.
CCGCTTCGATATCGCGCTCAACAACATGTCGCATGGCCTGTGCATGCTCGACGAGCAAAATCGCCTCCAGGTCTGGAACGAACGGTTCCTGGAATTGCTCCACCTCAAGGACATGCCCATTCGCGTCGGGATGCCGGCTACGCACCTGTTGCGTCACAGCATCCGCGCCGGCAACCACAGGACCAAGAGCATCAAAAAGGTATTCGCCGACCTGGCACAAGGACTGGCGCAGGACCGTTTCGATCAGGTCCAGACCTCGCCCGACGGCGATCGCACCATCGCCGTTTCGCGCCGGATGATGTCGGGCGGCGGCTCGGTCGTCATTCTCGAGGACGTAACCGAAAGCAAGCGTGCGCAGGAGCGTATCACGCATCTTGCGAAATACGACGACCTCACGGGCCTCGCCAACCGGAACCAGTTCCGCGAGCGCATCAACGGCATGCTCGCCGCGATGCATAAACGCAAGAACCATGTCGCGATCCATCTGATCGATCTCGACCGGTTCAAGACGATCAACGACACCCTCGGCCATCCGATCGGTGACAAGCTGCTCAAGGAAGTTGCCTCGCGGCTCAAGACCGTCATCCGTCCCGGCGACATGATCACGCGGTTCGGCGGCGATGAATTTGTGGTCCTCCAGGCCGGGACCGAACGCTATCAAGACGCCAAATGGCTTGCCGAGCGCCTCGCTCGTACGCTCAAGGATCCATTCGACATCGATGGGCACAGGATCGACATCGGCGCCTCAATCGGCATTGCCATGGCGCCGATGGATGGTGTCGACGCAGACCAGTTGCTGAAGAAAGCTGATATGGCATTGTACGCGGCCAAGAATGGCGGCGGCGGCGACCATCGCTTCTTCGCACTGGAAATGGAGGAGGCGGCGCAGGAACGCCGCGCTCTGGAACTGGATTTGCGCGAGGCTCTCACTTCAGAGCAATTCGATCTTTACTTTCAGCCGCTGGTCGACCTGCGCAACGGCCGCGTGACAACCTGCGAAGCATTGCTGCGCTGGCGGCACCCAAGGCGCGGAATGGTGCCGCCGTCGATCTTCATTCCCATCGCCGAAGAGACCGGCCTGATCATCCCCCTCGGCGAATGGGCGTTGCAGCGTGCCTGCCACGAGGCGGCGAAGTGGCCAAAAAGCGTCAAGGTCGCCGTCAATCTTTCGCCAGTTCAATTCCGCGATCGCGGCCTTGCCTTGCAGGTCGTGTCGGCATTGGCGAAGTCGGGACTTCCTGCGCAACGGCTGGAGTTGGAGGTCACCGAGCGCCTCCTGCTCGAGGATAGCGATGGAACGCTGACCGTCATGGAGCAGCTGAAGAATCTTGGTGTCAGCATCTCGCTCGACGACTTCGGTACGGGCTATTCGTCGCTCAACTATCTCCGCAAGTTTCCTTTCCAGAAGATCAAGATCGACCAGTCGTTCATTGCCGGCCTTGGCGAAGAACGCGATGCCCAGGCGATTATCGGCGCGGTTGCGGGTCTCGGCGCCAACCTCGACAAGACTGTGGTCGCAGAAGGCATCGAGACGGAAGAGCAGCTAAAGCAGGTGAAAATGCAGGGCTGCCATGAAGGGCAGGGTCATTTGTTTGGTGAGCCCATGCCCGCCGATATCATTCAGGCGCGTCTGGAGGCATCAACAAGCGTTGCGCAGCTGGTCGCCTAGTGCGCCGGCGTCAGGCGCCGCTCTTCTATTCAAGCCCGTGAAATGACAGCGGCGGCGGTTATCCTCGCGCCATAAACGACGTTGCCTGCGCCTCCAACTGCCATTATCCCTGCTGGCCATGACCAGCCTCGACGCAGGCGGGATCGCGACGAGCGGCTCGCGATTCCTCGGGCAACGCCGCTTCTATTGGCGCCTGCTCATTCGAGGCGCTGCGCTGCTGATGATCACACTCGGCATTTACCGATTTTGGCTGGTCACCGATGTACGCCGCTTCCTCTGGTCGAACACGGAAATTGCGGGTGAGGCACTTGAATACACCGGCACCGCGTTGGAGCTGCTGCTCGGTTTCCTGGTGGCGATTGCGCTTCTCATTCCCATCTATGCCGGATTTTTTCTGGCGGCGCTCGATATGGGCCTGTTCGGGAAGCTGTCCGGCATCATCGCCTTTGCCGCTCTCGGTGTACTGGGCCAGTATGCGATCTATCGCGCGCGCCGCTATCGGCTCACCCGCACAATCTATCGAGGCCTGCGCTTCCATCAGGAAGGCTCGGCTTGGGGCTTCGCGTTTCGCGCAATGCTATGGTGGATCATAACTGTCCTCAGTTTCGGCCTGGCCTATCCGTTTCAGCTCGCCAGTCTCGAACGTTACAAGATGCGGAATACGTTCTACGGCGACCTTGGTGGCCACTTCGAGGGATCCGGTATCGTGCTGCTCCTCCGCGGTTTTCCAATGTGGGTGCTATTGCTCGCGCCACTTGTCCTTGCCGTTCGTGGCTTCTTCGGGGTGGACTGGACGGCTCTTGCCGATGCGGTTGCACAAGGTGGCGATGACGTCATGAGCAAGATTGAAGGCGGCAATCCGGGGCTTGGCGCCGCTATCGTCTTTGCAATGCTCATGGCCGGGACGACCATTGCCCTCGCCGCCCTGCTCTACCCTGCATTCCAGGCGATGATATTGCGCTGGTGGGCCTCCGGCTTGCGCTTTGGTGGCATTGAAGTGCGCTCAGTGTTGCGTACACGACATGTGTATGGCGCCTATGCCCGCTTCGTCGGCTATGCGATGGTGTTCAGCATTGCAATGGGCGCTATCGGTGCGTTCGTGCTGGGAGTGATGGGCACCGCCGTCAGCATCGGAAAAGTGGACACCGCCGATCAGATTGCAACAATTCTCGCTCTGCTGATTGGCTACGTTGTAACCGCCCTTGGTTTCTCGACCATTTACCGCGCTACAGTCCTGCTATCCCTCTGGCAGTTGGGCATGGAATCGTTGCAATTGTCCGGTCTCTCTGTCCTCGAGACAGTCAAAGCCAGGGGCCGGCCAAGTTCAGCGCTCGGCGAGGGCCTTGCCGACGCGCTGAATGTGGGCGGCTATTGATGCCACTGCGTGCAAACGAAGGATCGTACCGATGAATTCCGGCGCCGGGATCTATTTCGATGGCGTCACGAGCACTCGCCGCGACGTCGTCGTGGAGCTCGCTCCGGACGGCCTGCGAATTTCCGGCCACGACGGCCATTCCTGGGGCCAATGGCCCTACGATGACATTGAAGAACTCACTGCCCCCGACAGCATTCTTCGACTCGGCCGTCGCGGCAGCGCCACACTTGAGCGTCTGGAAATTCGGGATCCCGCCTTTGCAGCCGCAATCGATGCGCGTGCTGCCTATGTCGATCGCACCGGGGGAACACGGCGCCGCGAACGCATGCGCGTCATCGCCTGGAGCGTGGGCGCCACTGCGTCGCTCTTGCTGGTCGCCTGGTTTGGCGTGCCCGCCATTGCGGCACGCGTGACGCCGTTGCTGCCGGTGGCCCTCGAACTCAAGCTGGGCGATGCCGTCAATATCCAGGTGCGCGGCATGCTCGATACCCGGAATGCCGGCGCGGCGTTCGAGTGTGGCATTGCTGCCGTGGAAATTCCCGGCCGTGCGGCCCTCGACAAACTGATGCGGCGGCTTGAAGCTGCCGCTGCGCTATCGCTGCCGTTGCGCACGAATGTCGTCCGGCGGGACGAAGCCAATGCCTTGGCTCTGCCGGGTGGACAGGTTTATGTATTCCGGGGCCTGATCGCCAAAGCTGACAACGCCGACGAGGTTGCGGGTGTGATTGCGCATGAAATCGGCCACGTCGCCCATCGCGATGGCACCAAGGCGGTGCTGGAAGGCGGCGGACTGTCATTCCTGTTCGGCATGTTGCTCGGCGATTTCGTCGGCGGCGGCGCGGTCGTGTTCGCCGCCAGGTCTGTTCTGCAATCATCCTATACGCGCGAGGCGGAAACGGCGGCCGACGCCTATGGCACCGATCTGATCAACAAAGCCGGCGGCGACGCCCACGGACTGGCCACCATGCTCGACAAGATCGGCGGGGCTACCGAGCCCGGCACGAAAATTCTTCTGGATCATCCTGAAACAAAGGCGCGCGTCGCCGCAATCAACAAGGCCGCGGCGCCGGTATCTCCCTTGCCCTTTCTCAACGCGAGCGAATGGGCAGCGCTCAAGAACATCTGTGCGGGATCTTAGGCATGGCGCGGCGTCCCCTCCACGATGAGCCGATGTCGAAGATCGCAATCTGGTCGTCCCGGCTGGGGCTGTTCGCTTTTGCCGTCGCGGCGCTTTCGATCATCATTGTGCGATCCGGCCTGCTTGAGATCGTACCGGCCCTCGCCACTTTCGGCGCTGCCCTGGTTTTTGCCGGCCTTGCGATTTTGCTCGCGTTCGCGGCATTCATTGTGATCTGGCGGCAGGGGCTCTCCGGCCTCGGACGAGCGCTCCTCGGGCTATTTCTGGGCCTGGCACTTCTGGCCTACCCGGCCTTCCTCGGCACGCGTGCTTTGAGGCTGCCGCCAATTTCCGACATTACCACCGATACTGCCAATCCTCCGCGCTTCGATGTCCTGGCACGGTTACGGCCGCGCGGACGCACCGACTATCCCGGCCCGGCGGTGGCGACGCTTCAGCGCTCAGCCTATCCGGATATTGTACCGCTTGAGCTCGATGTGCCGACCAAGGCCGCCTATGACGCCGCGCTTGCGCTTGTGACCAAACGCAAATGGTACATCGGCGACGCGCGCTCCCCGACACTGGCGCGCCGCGATGGCGTGATCGAGGCAGTCGCCCGCACACCGATCATGGGTTTCCGTGACGACGTCGTCATCCGTGTGACCCCGCTCGGCCAAGGCACCCGCGTTGATATGCGCTCCGCTTCGCGTTTCGGCAATCATGACCTCGGAGCCAATGCTTCGCGCATCCGTAGTCTGCTCGAAGACATCGATGACACGGTAAGTTCAGTCCCCGAGCCGCGATCTTTGCCGGAGAAGAAGGCTTTGCCCGGAAAAAAAGGGCAGCCGGAGAAAAAGGGTCAGCCGGCCAAGCGATAAAGGCCTTCGACCGACGGCTGGCCGTCGGTCTCGACCAAACCGCGAACAACCAGATCCTCCAGATGAGCGAGCACCGACAGGCCGGCAGCGCCGGTCAGGCGGGGATCGATGCCAATATAGATCGCGCGCACGATCGTCGGAATGTCGGTCGCCCCCTTCGAGAGGCGATGCAGAATCGAGGCTTCACGCGCCTTGCGATGTAAAATGTAGTAGTTGACGAAGCGCGGCGCGTCACCGATGGCGGGCCCATGGCCTGGGAAATAGGTGGTTTCCGTGCGCCGCGCGAGCTTCGCCAGTGACTCCATATAGTCGCTCATGGCGCCATCCGGCGGAGCGACAATCGACGTCGCCCAGGCCATGACGTGATCGCCTGCGAACAGCGTATTTTTCTCCTTGAGTGCATAGGCCATATGATTGGCCGTATGGCCCGGCGTCGTGACTGCTTCGATCGACCAGCCGTCGCCGGCTATCACCTCGCCATCCTTCAGCGCCACATCGGGCCGGAAGTCCCGATCGGCGCTGGCATCAAGCGGATTATGCTCGCCGATGTGCAATGGTCGCGCGGCACGATGGGGACCTTCGGCATAGACTGTCGCACCGGTCGCCGCCTTGATGGCCGGCACCGCCGGCGAATGATCGCGGTGGGTGTGGGTGACGAATATGTGAGTCACCGACTCGTTTCTCACGGCATCGAGCAACGCGCCGATATGGGCCGGATCGTCCGGACCCGGGTCCAGGATCGCAACCTTGCCGCGGCCGATGATGTAACTGACGGTGCCTTTGAATGTGAACGGACCCGCATTGTTGGCCATGATCCGACGCACACCAGGCATCGGCTCGTCCACGACATCGGGCGCGAGTTCGAGGTTCTTGTCGAAAGGAATATCGTCGTTCATGCCGTGAGGTCCGGTTGGCGAAACCGGCCTACCACTAATTCGGCCACGCTTGCACCATGGAATTTTGAAGATGGCGCATGCTCTGAGCGCACGGAATGGCGCTCATTTCATTCCTCCGGCTAGAACTCGACGGACAGTCTTAATTTGCCGCGCTGGCGCGAAAATTCGGAAAGATTAAGCTTGGAACCCGGAATGTCGACATCGTGGCCACTGATCTGGGTATTCCAGGCTGCGGTGATGAAGGCCTTGGGATTGAGTTGAACGTAAAGCGTGGGCCCAACAAACACGGCGTCTCCGGTGAAGTTGTTGAACCAGATCCCGTCGTAGTGGCGCAGGTACCAGACCTCGGCACCCACAAACACCGAAGGGATTATTCGATAAGACAAGGCGCCGGAAACGCCGCCGATCGATTCCTTTTCCCAACCCGCGCCGATATAAGCCGGATCGTGCGTGACCTCCGGTTCGTAGAGCAGATTGGAACCCAGATAGAGACGGTTCTGAATCAACTCGAGATCGGCGTTGACCTTGAATGCCAGCTCGAAGTTTGTGACACGCTGGCCGGTGGTTTCGTCCGCTCGCCGCCATTCCGGCTCCGCTGACAGAGTGATTGCGAGTGGCGATGAGGGACCCCGGTCAAGCAAAAGATAGCGAATCTCACCGAAGAAGCCGCCGAAGGCGACCTGACTGCGATTTTCAAAATCGGTTACGTTCTTGATGTTATGCGTTGAAGCCAATGGGCCGAATTCGAACTGCACGTATTGGTTCGGCGTGAATTCATATGTGAGCTTGGTTTCGCTCGCCCAGTAGCGTCCATCGGCCTTTCCAAACCGCGCGACGCTCTCCCACGAAAATTCCTTTTCACCTTCGAGGCCGATGCCGGATCCATCCGTGAAACCGAAAATGTATTTGGTCTCGACGTCACGATAGACAGCTGGGTTGTTGTTTTTGTTGTCTTGGGCACACGCTACAAAGGTGCTCGTGACGAAAAATGGTGCCGCAAGGATCATCGCGCCAGCAATGCGGAGACTATGCACTGCTCGTTTCCTCGTATGCCGGTTCACGGACCGACATCGAAACCGCCGCCCCTCGTACGAACCAAAAATAATCCAAAAAATTCCGGCGTAAACATCAATCGACACGACATTAGGACGCTTCCCGTTCGGCGGCGTTCTAAATTGATGCGCGCGGTTTTGCTTTTAGTGAATTTCCGGTTCAGGAATCGCACCAAGCGGTGCGAGAAAATCGAAATCACAGCCCTCGTCGGCCTGGCCGATGTGCTGCGAGTAAAGCGCGCCATAGCCGCGCGGGTAACGTGGTGCGGGCTGCTTCCACGCAGCGCGGCGGCGACTGATCTGCTCATCCGATACATGCAGATGAATGCGGCGCCCCGGAACGTCCACCTCAATCTCGTCGCCGGTCTGCACGAAAGCGAGCGGGCCGCCGACAAAACTCTCCGGCGCGACGTGAAGAATACAGGCGCCATAACTCGTTCCGCTCATGCGCGCATCGGAAATCCGAAGCATGTCACGGACGCCCTGTTTCACCAGCTTTTTGGGGATCGGCAGCATGCCCCATTCGGGCATGCCAGGTCCGCCTTTTGGGCCGCCATTCTTGAGCACAAGAATATGGTCTGGCGTGACGTCGAGATCGTCGCGTTCGATCTCACGAGCCATATGGTTGTAGTCCTCGAACGCGATGACCTTGCCGCGGTGACGCAACAGGCGTTTGTCCGCCGCAGACGGTTTCATCACGCACCCGCGCGGCGCGAGATTGCCGATGAGTACGGCCGTCGCACCTTCGCGCGATACCGGGTCAGCCAACGGACGAATGATGTCGGTTTTGTAGACGACCGCGCCGGCAATGTTCTCGCCGATGCTCTTGCCGGTGACCGTGAGACATGAGAGGTCGAGGGCGCCCTGGAGCTCCGCCATGAGGGCTCGCAAGCCGCCGGCGTAAAAGAAATCTTCCATCAGGAATTCGCCGGACGGTCTCACATTGGCGAGCACGGGGATCTCCCGCGAAATTTCGTCGAAGCGTTGCATGTCGAGCTTAAGTCCGGCGCGGCGCGCCATCGCCACCACATGAATGATCGCGTTGGTCGAACCGCCCATCGCCATGTGGACGCGAATGGCATTGTCGAAAGCCGCCGGTGAGAGAATTCTTTGCGGCGTCAAGTCATCCCAGACCATGTCGACGATGCGTCGGCCGGCAGCGGCGCACATGCGGGCGTGACTTGAGTCCGCGGCCGGGATCGAAGAAGCCCCCGGCAGCGCCATCCCGAGCGCCTCTGCGATTGCCATCATGGTCGCGGCAGTGCCCATAACCATGCAGGTGCCGTAGCTGCGCGAAATGCCGCCTTCGAGCTCGGCCCAGTCGGCCTCGCTGATTCGGCCAGCCCGCTTCTCGTCCCAATATTTCCAGGCATCGGACCCCGACCCGAGCTGTTGCCCGCGCCAGTTACCGCGCAATTGCGGGCCAGCCGGCACGTAGATTGCCGGGAGACCCATGCTGATCGCGCCCATGATCAGGGCGGGTGTGGTCTTGTCGCAGCCGCCCATCAGGACGGCGCCATCGATCGGATGGCTGCGCAAAAGCTCTTCGGTCTCCATCGCCAGCAGATTGCGATAGAGCATCGTGGACGGTTTCACGAACGGCTCGGACAGCGACATCGCCGGCAATTCGACCGGAAAGCCTCCGGCCTGCAGCACGCCACGTTTCACGTCCTCCGCGCGCTCGCGCAGATGCGTGTGGCAAAAATTGATGTCGCTCCAGGTATTGATGATGCCGATGACGGGTTTACCGGACCAGTCAGCGGAATCAAACCCGCCCTGACGAAGCCGCGAGCGATGCCCGAACGAGCGCAGATCGCTGACGCCCAGCCACCGATAGCTGCGCAGGTCTTCGGGACGTTTACGTGTGTTCATTCAAGCGATGCCGTACGTCCTGCGCGCGTCAGTCGATCGAAAGGTTGGCTGCGTGGACAACCTTTTCCCATTTGGCGGTTTCGTCCGCGACCAGCTTGCCGAAATCGGCCGCTGAGCCCGGTATCGGCGTGCCGCCGAGGTCCTTAAGTTTGCCGAGCATGGTCGGATCCTTCAGCGCAAGGTTGATCTCCTTGTTGAGAAGATCAACAATTTCCTTTGGCGTTCCATGCGGCACCCCGAAGCCGAAAAATGCGCTGGCTTCATATCCGGGAACGGTCTCGCCGACGGTTGGAACATCGGGTAGCTCTTCCGAGCGTTTCGCGGTTGTTACAGCGAGCGCGCGGAGCTTGCCCGCCTTGATGTGCCCGATCGACGACGGCAGATTGTCGAACGTGATCTGTACCTGGCCACCGAGTAAATCGGTGAGCATCGGCGCGGAGCCTTTGTAGGGCACGTGGGTCATCTTCGTGCCGGTCATCATCTTGAAAAGTTCGCCGGAGAGATGGATCGACGTCCCGTTACCGGATGATGCAACGTTCACCTTGTCCGGATTGGCCTTCACGTAGGCTATGAACTCGGCAACAGTCTTCGCCGGCACCGAGGGATGAACCTCCATCACGTTCGGCACGCGAATGAAACCTGCAACCGGATCGATGTCGCGCAGCAAATTGAAATTAAGGTGCTTGTAAAGCGAGGCGTTAATGGCGTTGGCAGGATTGACCAACAGGATCGTGTAGCCGTCAGGCGCGGCCTTGGCGACGGCATCAGTGGCGAGATTATTTCCGGCGCCGGGACGGTTCTCGACGATAAACTGTTGGCCGAGCCGTCGGCTCAGCCAATCGCCGAACAGCCGCGCACAGATGTCAGTCGAGCCGCCGGGCGGATAGCCGACGATGATGTGTGGCTGACGGGTCGGATAGTCGGCCGCCCCGGCATTGCCGACCGGGACAAACGCGAGCGCGAGCGCCGCCAGGGTCATTTGCGAAACAAGCGTAAAAAACCGCTGCATAACTGTCATCCTCCCCCATCGCCTTCTTTTGGCCGACCCTTCTCAATCGGGCGGCATTATTCGCTGGAGGCCGACGTTACGCGGCGCGGATGGTCTCATGCAAGAGAGGACGCGGCGCGGCGGAGCTCGTTTTAGAGGCCAAGAAGCGCTGGTCGGTCAGATCTGAACGATCTCTTAACGAAGGCCGCCTTAGGCTGGCCAGGCAGGTCTGAGACCATTAGAGCAATCGGTTCGAGACCTCTTGTCTCGCGTGTTTCGGAGTGAGCGCTATGGCCGCGCGTCTATCGTCCCATCGCCGATGGTTTCTGCGCGATGTCCCACGAACCTATGTCCTGTTGGTCTGGCTGGCCTTCGGCCTTGCCGCCTTCCTTTACGCCAATGACTGGCATCCGAGTGGCTGGTCGGCGCTCCGGCAGGAAGCGACAGTCAAGCCGCAACGTCGTGATGCCGAATATTACACGGGCTCCATCATCATCGTCCCAATGGGCGGCGAAAAATGCTGGCAGCGGATCATCGACAATCGGACTGGAAAAATGTGGGACAAGGGTTACGTCAATTGCTACGAGGCCGTGACCCAGAGTGAAAAAGACCAGCGCGTCGGCATGAGCTCGCTCAGGATGAATGCGATTGGCAAGGCATTCAATCACGGCGGCGACAATTGACGTCAGGATGAATGTCCTGGCGACGCCAGCCGCCTGACGCCATCGTTATTTAGCGCGCCAACAAAACGACTTGCGAGAATTGCCGCAATGGAGAGCGGTTACGCCAGCATAAAATCGGTCGCATCTGCACGCGGGGGCTCGATGGATTAAGCCATACACACGGTAGTATAATGTACGGGGCGCAGCAGAGCTGAGGAGAGCGAGCCATGGCCGATCCCGTGCGGAAAATGAGCTCGAAGGGGCGCGCAAATCCGAAAGTGGCCGTTGCTTGTCAGGGGGGCGGAATGCACGCCGCTTTCGAAATCGGCGTGCTCACCGAAATCCTTGAGGACATCAACGAGCGAAAGCGGTTCGAACTCGTAGGCTTGAGCGGGACGTCGGCCGGCGCTCTGTGTGCGCTGATGGTTTGGTACGGCCTTGTTCCGAAGGTGAGTGGAAGCCGTGGCTCGGTGCCTGAAGCGATCGACACGCTCAATCGCTTCTGGGACGACTACGTTGCCAAGACAGGCACCGAGACTTTGCTGAACCTATTCACATACGGCGCACTCAGGGCGGAGGAGACAGAGATACCGGTACTCGGAATAAATGCGCCAATTCTTTTTGGTCTCAACCCGTACGGCATGATCAGCAAGGCGGTCGCTGCCTGCCTGCCGCGCCTTGGCGCACGCAAGCAATATTTTGATCTGGAATACATGCTTGCCGAAGCCTGCCCGGACTTCGGCAAGATCGACTGGCAAGCGGTAAAGACGCGCCTGCTGATCGGCGCCTCGGAGGTCATCAGCGGCGCCGAGACGGTGTTCGACTCCGACTGCAATATGGCGGCGTACGGCAAAAAATATACCGAAGCCAAAGTGACTCATCGCTGGCACAAGCGATTGCCGCTCACCTTGTCTGGGGTCGCCGCGTCAGGAACGCTGCCCGCTTTTCGTGAGGCCGAGCGTATCGATGGTGGCTACTACTGGGACGGTCTTTATTCGCAGAATCCACCAGTGCGCGAGTTTCTTGCGGGAACGCTCGAGGTGCCCGATGAACTGTGGATCATTCGCATCAATCCGCAGGAATGGCCGGAGCTTCCCAAAACCAATGCGGAAATCCAGGACCGCCAGAACGAACTGATGGGCAATCTGTCGCTGAACGCAGAGCTGGATTTCATTTTGACGGTCAATGCATGGACCAAAGTTTACGAGGGCGAAAATTTTGCAAATGACCACAAGCATGTGACCGTGCGCACGATCAAAATGAAGGAAAAGACCGCCGACGACCTGCGATATTCGTCGAAATTTGACCGCAGTCGCGACTTTATGGACCAGCTGCGGATTGAGGGCCGCACGGTCGCTCGAGATTGGCTCGACCGCTGGCCGGAGAAAGTCGGCTGCTATCCGGACGACGCCGGCTATCACGAATACCGATGAGATCGTCGAACGAGAGACCGGGAGTTTTGGCTATCGGCCCTTAGCCGATCCTGATCGGTGAGCGGAATATCTGCTGGTGACCCAAAGCCGACATTGCGACACTGCGGCCCCTTTCGATGTGCTAGCTTGAATCGGCATGATGTCCTGTCCTGAGCCTGGGGGAGGCTATGAGACGACATGAATTCATCGCGTTGCCAGCCGATGCAGTGTTGGAATGGTCACTCGCGGCGCGCGCGCGTCTGAAACGGAATTAGGGCGCTACCATGGACGTTGGCGGCTGGCTGCGAAACCTGGGACTCGGAAAGTATGAGCCAGCATTCCTCGAGAACGCTATCGACTTTGATGTGCTGCCGGAGCTGACCGAAGACGATCTTGAAAAGCTCGGGATGACGCTGGGCGACAGGAAACGCTTCATCAAGGCGATCAAGGCGATGGCTGGGGACTCTCCCGGTGCGCCCAGCAAGAACGAAGTGGACGGGCCTCCGGGCAACTACTCCCCCGTGGCTGCTGCCGAGCGCCGCCACTTGACCGTCATGATCTGCGATCTGGTGGGCTCGACTGCGCTGTCGGCCCGACTCGATCCAGAGGACATGGGCGCCCTGATCGATGCCTTTCAGGCCGCCTGCGCCCGTATCACGCTCGCCTTTGACGGCTTTCTCGCCGATTTCCGCGGCGACGGGATATTGGCCTATTTCGGCTATCCCCGTGCACACGAGGACGATGCCGAGCGAACCGTGCGCGCGGCGCTCGATATCGCCGCCGCTGTTGCCCGGCTGAAGACGCCTGCGGAGGAGCCGCTCTCGGTCCGCATTGGCATCGCCACCGGCTTGGTGGTCGTCGGCGACCTCGGTGGTGGGAGTGGGTTGCGCGAGCATACTGTGATTGGTGACACGCCGAGCCTTGCGGCGCGCCTTCAGGCCTTGGCCGAGCCTGGGACAGTCGTCGTTGCCGCTTCGACACGCCGGCTGCTCGGCGATCTGTTCCGCCTGCGCGATCTTGGCCTGCACAAAGTCAAGGGTATTGCTGAGCCGATCACAGCGTGGGCGGTTGACGGCGTGTCGCCGTCCCAGAGCCGCTTCGAGGCGGTCCATGCGGCGGGTCTCGCTGACCTCATCGGTCGCGAAGATGAACTCGATTTCCTTCTGAAGCGCCAGCGGCGCGCCTGGAAAGGCGAAGGTCAGATCGTGTTGATCTCAGGCGAGCCGGGCATCGGCAAGTCCCGTCTTGTGACCGCCCTCGAAGAACATATCGCCGACGAGCCGCATACGCTCTTGCACTATCAATGTTCGCCTCATCACACCAACAGCGCGCTCTATCCGTTCATCGCCCAATTGGAGCGAGCGATGGGATTCAAGGCAGACGAAGCGTCCGAGAAGCGCCTTGACAAGCTGGAAGCCCTGCTCGCCGTTGCCGCACCGCGAGTTCAGGACACGGCACCGCTTTTTGCTGCGCTGCTGTCGATCCCGTTTGGCGACCGGTACCCCAAGGTAGCGCCCAACCCCGCGCAGCAACGCCGCCGCACCTTCGCCGCACTGCTCGACCAATTCGAAAGTCTCGCACGTCAGAAACCGATCCTACTTTTGTTCGAGGATGCGCACTGGGCTGATGCAACCTCCCTGGAACTACTCGATCTGACGATCGAGCGGGTACGTCAATTGCCGGTTCTTGCCCTGTTCACCTTGCGGCCGGAATTCGAACCGCCCTGGGTCGGTCTCCCCAATGTCGGCACGTTGACGCTCGGTCGCCTCGATCGCAATAACGTTGAAAGCATAGTCACGCAGGTGGCCGGCGGCCGTGCCCTGCCGACCGAAGTGATGAACCAGATTGTCGCCAAGACCGACGGCAACCCGTTGTTCGTCGAGGAACTCACAAAGACGGTGCTTGAAGGGGACATCCTGGTCGAGGACGCTGACGGCTATCGACTCGACGGGCCTCTGCCTCCGCTCGCCATTCCAACAACCCTTCAGGATTCCCTGATGGCGCGGCTCGACCGCCTGGCGCCTGTCAAGGAGATCGGCCAAATAGGAGCGGCCATCGGGCGCGAGTTCTCCTATTCCCTGATGCGCGAAGTGGTCGGACGCGACGAACCGTCGCTAAAAAATGCTCTCGCCAAACTCGAGCAGGCTGAACTCGTGTTCCGCCGTGGTGAGCCGCCGGACGCTATCTACAGCTTCAAGCACGCATTGGTGCGTGATGCGGCATATGAGAGCCTGCTCAAAAGCCGCCGGCTGCAACTGCACGGCCAGATTGCGCGCGCAATGGAAGAAAAGTTTCCCAGCATTCTGGTGAGCCAGCCGGAAATCGTGGCTCACCATTTCACTGAAGCCGATATGGTTGAACCCGCGATCAATTACTGGCTCAAGGCTGGCAATCTCGCACTCAGCCGCTCAGCGAACGCCGCTGTCGGCCATCTGGAACAAGGGTTGAAACTGATTCCCGGAATCGACGACCCGATGCTGCGCAACAAATCTGAGTTGCTGCTCCAAACGTCGCTCGGCAATTCCCTCCGGGCGACCAAGGGCTGGGGCACCGACAGCGTGAAGCATGCGTATACGCGAGCACTTCAGTTGTGCAGAGAAAGTGGGCTTGATGAACACACCTTTCCAGCAGTGTTTGGTTTGTGGACCTGGAATTTCCTGCGTGCAGCGTTTCGTGAAGCTCACGCCCTTGCTGAATATCTGCTGAATACAGCCGAGAATGTAGACGACTCGGTTTGCAAGGTTCTTGCCCACGAAGCTCTGGGGTTCACGTTTTTCGCGCAGGGGAAGTTTGCCGCTGCCCACACGGAGCTGGAACGCAGCATTAGCCTGTGTGAGGACAGCGAGGCTGCGGCATATCTTGACCTCTCGGCGCAAGACCCGCGAGTCCATGTAAGATCATACGACGCCATGACACTTTGGTTTCTCGGCTTTCCAGATCAGGCGTTGCAGATTTGTGGGGAGGCTCGCCGTTATGCAGACGCATCTCAGCATCCATTCAGCGAGGCAATTGCACGAACGATAAGCCTTCGCGTGCATCAGCTTCGCGGCGAAACTGCCGCCGTTGCAGGACAAGCTAACGCGGCCATCGCATTCTGCGAAGAGCATGAGTTTGTGCACTATGTAGCTATGGCGCTGATTTTGCGCGGATGGGCAAGGGCCCAGCAAGGTGAGTTTGAAAAAGGTATTGCCGAGATTCAGGAAGGTTTGGAAAAAGAACGGGCGACCGGCGCCTCGTTATTTGACTCGTACTCCCTGGGATTGCTGGCGGATGCATGCATAAAAAACAAGTCTTACGGACAAGCGCTCGAATTCCTTGGCCAGGTGCAATCGAGACTCGACGACGAGAACACAGAACGCTTTTACGCGGCTGAGATCTATCGCTTGCTCGGTGAAACATATCTGCGATCGCACCAGGATCTGGATCAGGCCGAGCATTATTTCTCTAAGGGCCTTACGGTCGCACGCGAACAGAAGGCCAAATCCCTGGAACTTAGACTTTGCCTGAGCATGTGTGACTTGTACGATCTGAGAGAAAGCGCCGACAAGGGTCGCTCACAGCTCCGCGATGTCTACAGATCTTTTAGCGAGGGGTTTGACACTGCGGATCTCGTCAGGGCCAAGGCAAGGCTGGAGCATGCTTGATGAGATTTTTTTGCTCGCGCTATGCTTCTGAATCACAGCGGCGCCGGCATCGCGGGACCACAAACGAGGCGGAAAACTCTACGCTCCCGGGCACGGCGTGACACTTGGTTCAAACAAGGTGCAGTTCCCGCCCTCCCCGTTCTTGAATCGCTAGATTCACGAACTCGTTGTTGATCGTCTCCAGAATGTACTCTCCGGCGTCTGCCATCAAAAAATGTGAACCTTTGCGCACATGATTGGTGAACCCGCCGCGCGTGAGCTCGCCCCAGCCGGCGGAGTCTTCTTCGGATACCCAGGGGTCTGAATTGCCGACAAAACTGCTGATCGGGAAGAAAAAAGGCTCGATAGGCTGATACTCAAAATTATAGGCCATTCCAAACTCGGCGCGGATCGTCGGCAACAACACCTTCCTCAGCGTTGGCATATCCAACATCTTGTTGGCAGCCGGAATATCGAATTGACGTATGACATCCGCAAAGATTTCGTCCGCTTGGGCGTAAAGCGGGAGTCCAATGTCAAACTCCCGGTGCAGCATCATGTCGTAGGCCAGGTTGTCCTCAAATTCCCCCTTGCGCTTCAACAGATGCGGCGGTCTTACTCCACAGGCAAACGCCCGCTTGATGAATTTCGCACTTGTTCCGGGTAACGCGCAAAGTGTCGCAAACATGGTGAGTCCGCCCAGGCAGTGGCCAAAAAAGGCGGATGGTCTGTCCAGCCAGTCAACCATTTCCGGCAACAGACGCTCGACAAAAGTATCCAGATCACCGATGGCTGTTTCATTGATACGCGTTCCGCGCCCCGGCGGCTCGACCGCCACTACCTCAACCGTGCCATCGAACAGCCGGCCCCAGGATCGGAACGATCCAAGACCGCCGCCCGCATAGGGGAAACAGAACAAACGGGCTTTGGCATCCGGATTGGGCCGAGGTGCGATCAACCACTTTCCAGCGGTGCGCGGCGCGACGTCACCGGCCGGTATAAAGACCGGCGTATGGAAATCTTCCGTCCCGGCCCCATTGCCTCTTTTGCTGGCGGGTGGCGGCTTTTCACCAATGCCAACATCCGGATAAGCCTGTGGGTCATTTCCGACAGGACTTAGTGCTGTCTCGTCGGGCGCGTGACCATTGGTGACTTGATGCAGTCCCGCTCCGTCCCGGAATTGATCCCGCGCTATTCGAGCTTCCGGTGCCAGCGAACGCGGAAGTCCGTGCGCTGCAGGCGCCGCCCCCGAATCGACGTGCGCGAGAGCTATAGGCGGGGCCGCAGCCAATGCTGTGACAGCCGCCGTCGATGTCATCGCCGGCAGAGGTTCGCCGGACTTGGCCTTTGCAATTCCTGCAAACAGATCGAGCAGGTGATCGACCAGCTCGTTGATCGTCGGTCCGCTGATCAGCTCCGAGATCGAAACCAATACACCGAATTCATCTTCCAGGTTATTCGCGAGCGTCACCGACCTCAACGAATCCAAACCAACTTCATTTAACGGTTGATCCGGATCTATCGGGTCTACGAAGCCAAGCTCCGCCATCATGCGGCGTTGCAATCTGTCCAAAAGCTGTTGACGTGTTTGGTCGCTCAGCACCAGAGGCGCAGCCGGGGCGGCCTTTCCCTCCACAAATTTCGGCGAACCGAAATCCTCACGTCGACTCAGAAGTTCCGCCAGGAACGCGGGCTTGCCGACCTTGCTGGCGTAAGTCGGCCAATCAGCAACCGCTATTGCTATGTGCTCGACATCGTGGTGCATCAACTTGTCGAACACCTGCATTGCGAGATCGGGAGAAACGGATTTTACGCCCAGCGAGGACCACATGGCCTCGCCACGAGCGCCCGAAACGGTAGCCAACCCGCCCCCCGACCAGGCACACCAATTGATCGCCGTGGCCGGCAAACCCGCGCCGCGGCGGTGAGTTGCCAAAGAATCAAGGAAGCTGTTGCTGGCGGTGTAGTTCGCCTGGCCAGCGGAACCTAACAGGCTCAACAAAGATGATTTCAAAATAAAGAAGTCCAGCTCCAGCGATTTGGTGTGCTCGTGCAGCAGCCAGCTTCCATACACTTTAGGCTCGAACAGGCGCGCAAATCTGTCCCAATCAAGTTGGGCCAATATTCCGTCGTCCAGGACGCCCGCCGACTGCACCACACCTTTTAAAGGCGGGAAGTCGCTGCTGATTGTCTGCACGAGGCGCCTGACGTCCTCGTCGCGGCTGATGTCGGCCGCAACGACACGGATTGTTGCGCCGTTAAATTCTGCTGCGCTCAGCAGTTCTTGTGCCGCTTCGGAACTTGCGTTTCGGCCCGTCAGGACAAGGTGTTTCGCACCTTTACTGACCAGCCACTTGGCGACACTGCGCCCCAACATTCCCAGACCACCGGTCACAAGATAGGTGGCGTCCCCACGGACCCGCGGCAGTTGCGCCCGAAGTTCTGCAAGCGATTGCCTGACCAACCTCGGGACATTGCGCTGGCCGTCGGCGGAGATGGCAATCTGGGTCTCACCATCTGGATGGAGCAACTCCGCCGCCAATGAATCGATGTTCGGCGTCCTGTCACCGTTCAGCTGCAGATCAATCAATCCTCCCCAAATGCCGGGATACTCGATCGCGGCCGTTCGTCCCAAACCCCACAGAGGCGCCTGGACCGGGTCGACATGCTGGTGCTGGCCTTCT
The DNA here is from genome assembly GCA_036265125.1 of Pseudolabrys sp. Classification (GTDB taxonomy): domain Bacteria; phylum Pseudomonadota; class Alphaproteobacteria; order Rhizobiales; family Xanthobacteraceae; genus Pseudolabrys. The sequence goes on from DATAPP010000212.1 coordinate 30,851, forward strand.
GTCTTTTGAGTGTTTGCGGTGACAAACCAAAGCCGCCTGCCAGTCGGGTTCGTCGACCGAGTTTCGGCAAGCGCATGCAAGATCGCCAGTGCCCCGCGGCACATCATCTCACCGCCGCTCTTCAATCTTGCCAGGGTTAGACCTTCAATAGCCGGGGCATCCAGGCCCCACAGATAAATTACGCCATCGCACGGCAGCCTCTCGCTGGCAGCGAATTGCTCCAGCAGCCGGCGAAAATCGTGAGGCTGCCGTTCGCTCACGGTCCACGTTCGGGTACCCCGTTGAGCGAATGCATCATCCCTGTAGACCAGGTGGCAGTGATGGCCCGCAGCTTCCAGTTTGCTGGCCAGCGCCACGCCGGCACCATTTGCATCGGCGAAGATCAACCAGCTTGCCGGGGCACGATCCACTGCAGGATTGGCAGCCACTCCAGCGCTCTTCCGCCAGGCTGCCCGGTAAAACAGGTCATCCGCGCCGGCCCGAGTTGCCGCCACTTTATCAAGCGGCAACAGGCGCACGGCTAACCCTTCCAGTTCCGCCACCGGCCGCTCCGCCACATCGTAAACGCGAATGTCGACCACCTGCGTATCGTCTTTCTCGATACTCCGCAGCGTGGTGTGCACCCATGCTTCGTCGATCTCGTCCTGATAGCAGCGAAATCCCGCCAGCGAGACAGGCAGGTAGGACTTGCGGCCGTCGCTCTCGGCTTTCTCCGCGGCGTCGAGTACAAAGGGATAGGCATGCAGGCACGCATCCAGAAACGCGGGGTGCATCGCGTATTGCGTATTTGCCAAACCGTCCGCGAGCTTCACTTTGGTAAGCGTCTCGTGCTGGCCGACGTACAATTCCCGGACGCCACGGAAGCTGGGGCCATATTCAAGCCCTAACCCGCCGAGCCTGTCGTAGAATTCGGCAACAGGCAGGGTCTGCTGACAACGGGCCCGGACCTGCTTCGCCGAAAAAGCCGGCTGGGACGGCACGTCTGACTTGCGCAGGGTGCCCGTCATGTGAGTATGCCAGACGTCCGGGTCTTCCGCGGCCGCACTGACCAGTCTGAAACTTGCCCTGTCGGATTTCAGCGGAGTGACCGATACCCGAACAATCCGATCTTCCCCGTTGGTAAACGACATCGCCTGGTGATGCATCGCATCATCGAAACTCACGCGCGACGTTCCGAATTGCATCCGGCCGACGGCCGTGGCGGCCTCCAGTTCAGCGGTGGTTGGCAGGACGATGGCTCCCGCAACTCTATGGTCGGAGAGGTAACCGGCATGATGCACACCGTAGCGCGCTTCGTAACAAACGTCTTTGGCAGTTGAATTTATACGCGTACCCACCAGCGGATGGGGTCGTTCGACAATATTCCGGACTCGTTTTTCGGTATGGATCGTGTTGTCTTCTATCCAATGGCGCTGGCGCTGGAAGGGATAAGTGGGCAACGGTATTCGTCGCCACGAAGAGTCGGCATGGACTGCAGTCCAATTCACGTTGTGGCCGGCGAGATAAAGCGCGACCAGCATTTCGGTGATCGAATCAGCGTCTGGCTTTTGACGGTTCAGCGTAGCAACCCAGGCAGCGGACTTTCCGTTCGCTCCAAGGCAAACTTGCGCGAGCGGCAGCAGCACCGGGTGTGGCCCGACCTCGAGAAAGGTCCGGCACTCCAGCTGAGCAAGCGCAAGCATCCCATCTCCGAACCGCACAGCTTCCCGAGCATGCCGGCGCCAATAGAATTTGTCGGGCGCGGTCGACATCGTCCCGCCGGTCAGGTTCGATATCAGGGGCAGTCTGGGCGCGTTATGCTTGATCTGGCCCGCGACGTTTTCCAGATCATCAAGAATGGGCTCGGTGCGCGGCGAATGAAAGGCGGTGGAAACCTGCAATTCCCGATAGGTGATGCCTTGCCTGCCCAGCTCCTCCAACAACATTCTCACTTCATCCCGGTCACCGGACACGACAGTATTCAGCGGACCGTTCATCGCGGCCACAGCAACCTCGGGAGCGATCTTGTTGATGAGCGTTCGCACCGCAGACTCTTCGGCGAATATCGCGGCCATACCCCCACCGCCCGGCAATCGGTGCATCAAGGCACCGCGAGCAGCAACCAATCGCATCGCGTCTTTGAGCGTAATTGCGCCCGCCGCAAAAGCAGCGGTGATTTCTCCCAGGCTGTGCCCGATCACTGCGGCAGGCGCGATGCCCCAGGATTTCAAAAGTTCTGCCAGAGCATATTCAACCGCAAACAGCGCAGGCTGGGTGTAGTCGGTGCGATCAACCAGCGCAGCATTGCGGTCTTCGGCAAAGATCACGTCGCGCAAGCCTTGCTCAAGATACGGCTCGGCCAGCGCGTGACATTGATCCATCGCATTCCGGAAAACGGCATGTGTGCGATACAACTTCGCGGCCATGCCGGCGTATTGCGAACCCTGACCGGAAAACATGAACGCGATCGGCCCACTGCTTGTGCGCTGCAGGCTCGACGCATTTCCGGCCACCTTTCGCAGCCACGCCTCGAGGTGCTTTTTCAGCTCTGCGACTGATCGGGCGGGCGCAGCGAAGCGGAATGTAAACTGGCTTCGGCTGACGTTAGTGGTGTAGCAGACGTCATCAATTGGCGCGTCGGGATTGTCATTCAACCAGTTCAGAAGTTGCTCGACACGCGCCACCAACGCGTCAGCGCTTTTGGCTGAAAGGGTCATCAAACACGGAAAGCGGTCCGGTGACTGATTCTTGGCCGCGGCGGACGGCGGCGCCTCTTCGAGGACGGCGAAGGTATTCGTACCGCCAATTCCAAGGCCATTGAGCCCAGCTCGCCGCGGTGTATCCGCGAGAGGGAAATCCTGCAGCGTTGTGTTTACGTAAAAGGGCGACGATGAGAAATCAATTCGGGGGTTCGGCGTTTCATAATTGATGCTCGGCGGGATTTGCTTGTGATGCAGCACCAGCGCGGCTTTGATCAGTCCGGCAATTCCCGCCGACTGCTCCGGGTGGCCGATATTGCCCTTGACTGAACCGACAGCACAGTACTGCTTGCGATCGGTCTCCTTTCGAAAGGCCACAGTCAGCGCTTCGATTTCCAGCGGGTCGCCGACACTCGTGCCGGTCGCGTGGCATTCGATATAGCCGACGCTGTCAGCGCTGACATCAGCCAGCTTCAGCGCATCGACGACCGCCTGGGACTGCTGGCCCACACTCGATGCGGTGTAGCTGATCTTGGCTGAACCATCGTTATTTGCCGCAGTCCCTTTGATGACTGCAAAGATATGATCCCGATCAGCGACAGCTTTTTCCAAAGGCTTGAGCAACACGGCGCCCACGCCACTGCCAAAAATGGTTCCCTGGCCACTCGAATCGAACGGTCGGCAGTGCCCGTCCAGGGAATAGAGGTTCCGCTTTTCCGCCAGGTAACCCTCGACTTGCGGTACGCGCACCACCGACCCGCCTACGAGCATCATATCGCACTCATTGAACCTCAGGTTCTGACACGCCTGGTGGACCGCCACCAAGGACGAGGAGCATGCCGACTGAATTGTGAAGCTGGGTCCCGTCAGATTCAGCTTGAAGGAAACACGGGTGCTCAGGAAATCCTTGTCGTTGTTGATGTGCGAAGTGCTTGCTGTCTGACCGGGAAAATCTGCATGGTGCAGCTTTGCCAGCAAGTAGCTCGCAACGACGCCGCCGCCGGTCGAAAGAACACCAACCTTTCCCGGGTAACCAGCCGGGTCATAACCTGCGTTTTCAAACGCCTCCCAGGACACTTCGAGAAACAAGCGCTGCTGCGGGTCCATGAGCGCTGCGTCTTTGGGGGAGTAACCGAAGAACGACGCGTCGAACATTTCGACGTCCCGCAATGCCGGCGCAGCTTTTACGTACCGGGGATTGGCCACCAATGACGGGTCGACACCGGCTGCGACGAGTTCCTGATCGGAAAAAAAATTGACGGACTCAACGCCGTCACACAAATTTTTCCAATACTCCTCGGCCGTGGCTGCTCCAGGAAGTCGACAGGACAGACCGATGATCGCGATGTCAACGTTCCACCGTGGACTACTCATCTTGACACCTCGACTGACACAAGCACCCGGAAATTAATGTCAGCAAAATAATCGGAGACAGAAACCTCATCTGTGCAGAATCAAATATCAGTCAGAATTTTTCAGCAGCTTTTCTATTTGCTGTAACTTTTGGTTTTGTGGCCATCCTTCAGTTTATTTAATGCATCACTCATACGCTTCAAAAGTATGTCCTGGACCTCGATAAACTGAAGTGAACCAGAAACCAGTTTGGGGAAGGTTTCTTTGTGCATCTCCTCTACTCTCTTCTCGAGATCGGCATCAAAGGGACCTCGCAACGTCCGCGACGGATCCAGGATCATCATCAGCGCATGCAGTTCAAGCAACGTCAGTTTCTGAACCGGCCTGGCATGACTGGTATCTTCAATGCCTTTTTTCACAATTGCGAGCATGTCACGTTGGAAAGACAACCATGGCAATGCCAGCAAACTGAAACTCCTCAACATGCTGTCTCTGACACTGTGAGCATGATCCGAGCTGCTGTCCTTATCATTCGGCATCTGAGCACCCCTCGTTCTTTGAGCGCGTTTGCACCTTGCCCCCTCTTGCGGGTGGTGGCGTAACCCGGGCGCGGCCAGCATGGCGCTGGCCGGCGTAATGCCTGACGGTAGGCGGTATGAGATTGCGGATCGCGGACGACACCGCACCTCGCTGGTCTGAAAGCCCCGAAGCCCTTGCCGCGTGCATATGTCGTGTGCCTGGAGTGGCTTGCCGTAACCGGCCCGCGGTGCTCCGGCAGGATAGCCACCACGCGCTATTGAGTAAATCGCGACTTTTGAGCCGCGAAATTGTCTGACCGACATCCCCACCAAATAAGTCCATCATGGCACCGGCTTGCATCACACAATTTAGACCTTTTGGCGTATCAGCGTCGTGTCACGCTCGCCGATTGTTGCGCGACTGGATTTGAATCAGCTTCTGAACTGACATGGCGCCTCCCGACGGCACTCCGGAAAGGGATGTTTGCTGGATGTCGATCTTGTCAGCAGGAAGCGGTGGCGCCGCCAATACAGCGCTGACAGGGCAGAGACTGAAAACGAATATGCACCCGATGCGTTTCATGGGCCCCAAGGGTACCATCGAGAAATACAACCGGACGTAGTAGCCTACGTTTTGTCCGGTCATTCAGCAATAGACGGCATCGTCACACTACCGGCCGGGCGAGCAATCCTTGTGTGATGTCCTTAACATAGAGATCGGGCGGCGGTGGCTAATCTGCATTTGGGGTGAACGCCATCTATTGCACTTCTTATGAGGCGGTCATGAAACGCGCCGGATACCTCTGTTTTCTCAGCCTCTGCCTAGGTAGCCCTGTATTCGCGGCTGACCCTCCCCTTGCCTCTTACGGAATTGACCTCCAGCAAACATCCGTTTCCGGGGTGTCCTCCGGAGGCGCGATGGCGGTGCAAATGCACGTCGCGTACTCAAAAATGATGCGCGGCGTCGGGGTGATAGCGGGTGTGACGTACGATTGCGCTAACTCCGGCTTACCGTCGGCCAGCGCGAGCAAGCTTCTGCTTCCTGCATGCATGGACGGATCTGTCGACTTCGCGAATGGCTCAATAGGCAGAACAGACGCCGCAGCAGCTCATGGCTACATTGACCCGACAGCAAATCTTGCTGGGCAAAATGTGTGGCTGTTTTCCGGGTACAACGATGGCCTGGTGCGGCGCGGGGCAATGGACTCCGTGGCCGAATACTACAATCACTACCACGGTAACGTATTTTACAAAACCAACAATCGTGCTCCCCACGCCCTTGTGAGCAATGGCACCACCAATCCGTGCCTCGGCGTCAATCATGACTTTATAAATAACTGCAGCTACGACGCCGCCGGTCTCTTGCTCCAGCATATCTACGGCCGCATGAACGCACCCAGCGCGACCTTGAGCGGTCCGGTCCAGGTGTTTGATCAGCGCGAGTTTGTAGATCCGGCGGTGGTCGGACGTGTCGGCCTCGCGGACACAGGCTATGTCTACGTTCCCGTCGCATGCAAAACCGCGACGTGCGGGGTGCACGTCGTATTCCATGGTTGCTTGCAATACGCGGCAAGGGTGAACGACGCAGTTTATGATAAAGGGGGGTACAACAAATGGGCGGAGACGAACAAACTTATTGTGCTCTATCCGCAGGCTGAGCCTATTGGCACCTTACCTTTCGGGGACAATCCACTCGGGTGTTGGGATTGGTGGGGTCTTAGCGACACTCTCCCTGGCAACCGCGAGTTCGCGCGAAAAACCGGTTACCAAATCTCGGCGATCAAGAGGATGCTCGATCGACTCGCGCAAGGTCCCGCACAGGGTGGCGGTCCTGGCGGCACCTTCGGGAAACCTCAGCACCTCTCGGCGAAGGACAGCTCATCAACTTATATGGCGCTCATCTGGCAGCCGAACAGCGCCGCAAAATCTTTCAATATCTATCGGTCACGGACCCAAAGCGGAGCCTATACAAAAATAGGCACAGTGTCGGGCGCCAGTTTTGGAGACAAAAATCTCACTCCGAATACCACATACTATTATGAGGTCAGCGCCGTCGACAGTTCGAACCAGGAAAGCGCGAAGACAAGTCCGGTGCACAAGAAGACCGGGTCCAAACTACCTGGTTGCGACCCTTATTTCGGGGACAACATCACCCTCTCGGCGGAAGGTCGAGCGTTCACAATAGACACCATCTCTACCTGGGCGGTTACAGTGGGGGTTCAACCACACTATCTGGGTGATTACAGCTATAACGTTTTCAGCCAGCTTACCAAAGACGACAATGTGCCTTGGCCTTCGTATGACAATCGCTATTGCCCCTGAGCCTGCTGCAACCGAGCGCGGACATCGTGTCGCCCATCATTTACGGCCAACGGTGCCTTCCGCCACGCCGAATGTCAGTTGCTGACCTTGACCATGGCAGGCGGAAAGTAAGTGCCGTTAGCCACGCCGTCCATTGGCCCGTAAAAGCGGAAGGTCAGTCGGTAAACCGAGCCTTTCGGCGTCGGCAGCCAGTTGCCATCAGGTGCATTGGCGGGCTTTTCCGCAGAAAAATACAAAGTCAGCGAACCGTCCGGGTTGTATTGGGGGTGCGTTTCGCGATTGATCAGATATCTGTTTTTGGGATTGGGCAGCACCCGGAAATATTTGCCGTCGACCGCGATCACCGACCAGAAGTATTTAGCAAATGACTGCGGCAGCTGCTCCTTTGGGAACGTAAGAGTATAGCTGTTATCCCCGCTGAGTTGACCGCCATTCCCGTCTGCGCCGGCACGATAGTACAGCACCTCCGGCATCACGTTGGCCCATATTCCGCCCTGCGTGACGAGCGCCCGTGCGATGAAATCGACGCCGTAGTTGCCAACCACACCCGGCCGGGCCCAGTTGTTGACGACCACGCCATGCCCGATCGTCGTTCCATACCTGGCAAAATCAGCAAGGGCGCGGGTCTTCACGATGTTGGCCACGCGGTCCCGTTCGGCAGGGTCTTTGACTGCCTTGCCAATGGCGCGGGCGTTTGCAGCCAGATATTCGAGCCCTGGGTTGATGTCCGGTTCGCTGTCGAGCGCCACATCCGCGAAGTCGAATGCTTCAACCCCAGGAAAGGTCCCTAGGTCAAAGACCGGTGTTTTCGGGATCACAGGAAGTTTCGGCGAGCCGGTGGCGCGGAATTTGAATTGCTGCTGCAGGCTGGTAGCTTCGTCCCAGTTCTCGCCTAATTCTACCCGGAGCAGGACGCGTGAATATTTCACAGGCAGATCGATGCGCTTGATCCCGGCAG
>DATAPP010000213.1:0-3205 GCA_036265125.1 Pseudolabrys sp.
CGCAGGCAGTGCACCGACATCGGCGCTCAATATCTGCTAGCGCTTCATCGTCTGCAAAGCACTCGATAGGCAACGTCGCTTCGTGATGGCAGGGCTGGCATGGCCGGTTTATTGGCCCTATATCTGCTGCATGTTGTCGCGCGTGCGTAGTTCACGCGGCAGGCCCACGAATGTGCCTGCCGCTTTTATTCAGCCCTGCCTTCCCTCGATCGCGCAGCGGCCGCCCCGCGGCCCTGGCTGGGCGCATGAGTTGAAGCACGACGGTTATCGGCTGCAGATTCACGTCCGCGAAGGGCGGGTAAGGCTCTACACAATGAGCGGCGCTGATTGGACCAAGCGCTATCCTCGTATTGTGGAGGAGGCGGCGCGGCTCCGAGAGCCGCTGATCATTGACGCCGAGGTTGTTCACTTATCGGCCGACGGTGTCGCCGATTTCGACGCTTTGCACGGCCGCACCGCTGACAAGGAAGCGGTGGCCTGCGCTTTCGATCTTCTACTTTCGGGTGACGACATCCGACGTCACCCGCTCATCGCGCGCAAGAGAGCGCTGCAGTGGGTTCTTCGCAAATCGCGAGAGGGCATCCAATACGTCGAACATACCGAAAGTGACGGTGCCGAGATGTTTGAGGCGGTCTGCAAGCTCGGACTGGAGGGGATTGTCTCAAAACGTCTGGACGCGCCCTATCGATCTGGACGCGCCCGATCGTGGATCAAGGTCAAAAATCCAAGGGCGCCGGCTGCAACCAGAGCGGCTGATGGAACGTTCTAGATGCAGGAACTAAAAGTTTCCTATCAGGACATGACATGCATATAGATTACTGGACACTGGCATCTGCCCTAGGGGGCGTGCTGACGATCGCGGTGATGATCTGGTTTGGTGTCGTATTAAACTCTTAAATGGCTTCTTATGATGGGAATAGCGCTCGCAGTTGCTCTCGTTATCCTGTCAGCGGTTTGCGGTGCCCGTGCTGAAGATTCAAAGGGACCGTCGTCCAACCTGAAGCAGGATGGGCCGCTTACGGATCGCCCAGACACTCTGCCGCCTGATGTAATGAGGGACCCAGGAACAACCGCCACGGGTCATCACGCCGATCACAACATCACGCGCCCTCGCACTCGTGATGATGTACTTCGCGACATATTTCGCGGTCGGCCAAGTGACACTCCCTCCGACCCACCCAAGCCATGAATGGATCACTACAGCTCAGCGAATATTTGGCGGGAGTCGGAGTGCGTCATGCTTAAAATCGAACTCGATGGTCTGCCCGTCATCGATGCCCCGAGAGCGAGGATCACCGTCGCGGTCAGCGGTGATGACATGCAGGCGGGGGACCTGAAAAATTCGGAACGCCATCCACTAGCGATTGCCCTGCGACGGAAGCGCGGCGTGGATGATGCCCGAGTGTCGAAGCGAGAAGTCCTGATCAGGCGCGGCGACCAGTGGTTCCGATACAACGCGCCAAAGCTTCTGCACGACTAAAATGGGGTTGGAATCTGAGCAGTGACAAGGGACTTTATCGTGCGAGTAACAGCACAATCTGCGAGAGCTATTGTTTAGCTTCGCTCCCAGATTTCTCGCGTCGTGCGCTTAATTCTATGGGAGCTTTGCTGCCTGCCAATACGGATGCCAAGCGCTCACGAGCAGCGCGGTTGCGCACTTTAATCGCCGCGCGACAAGCCACCTGATTGCAGTCGTACCAAGAATGACGAGTGAGCCGGTCAATCTCTAGTCTCGTTTCAGGTGTTATCTTCTTCGCGTGCTCCAGCTTTGTCGCCAGCCGCTCCATCTGAATGGTGGCCTCTCGTACGCTTTGCTTGTTTGCCCCTACGGCGGCTATCGCACTTATTAGCCCTGCTACTGTGAGAGTGGCAAAAGCCGCTACACCGATTGCTGTGCGCATGAGGATCCCCATACTTTAAGTGAGATCTTACTGCGGGCTGGACGTGACGAAGTGTGAAGGGGTTCACACAAGCTGAAGGTCCGCTTTGGCGCATTTGCGGATAGATCGACCAACACCCTAGTCGCGTGTCTCGTAACCGCGCGGGGGTCAACCGTCCTGCTTTGGACTCCGGTACCACACAATCAGTAGGACAGATAAACAGCCAAGCACGGCAATCACAAAGACCGTCGCAAATGCCAAATTACTCAGTTCCATTTTCGGGCCATTTCTGCAGGCCGAAATCCGATCTCAACTCGCCGTAAGGCCAGTTTGCCACCGCGCTTTGAAATCCGCCATCGCTTGTTCCCGCGTCCCACGCCCCTCGGGCGCTTGTGGGTGAAGCGTGATGCAGCCAATAACGCGGCCGCCTTCCAAGACGACGTGATCATCAGCATCACCAAAACCGAAATAGCGTCTCGTCAACGCCAGAATGAGATTCGCCATAAGAGGCAAAGTATCAAACGAAAGAGCCGCTAGTGCGGAACTACGCGGCTCTCAGGGATAGTTCGATGCACCCAATTAGCGTCGGGGCATCGTATCGTCCTTGTTCACCCCTTGACCCGGCACGGACGTGCTGTCGCGATCCATCGATCGTGGCGTGGTCATTGTGCCGGAGCCGGTCGTGTCCGGGGCCATTCTCGTACCTCGTTCCGGAATGCCCTTGGTGTTGCCGCTTTGGCCAGCGGCTGCGGGATCAGTTGGCGACGGCGTGGTCGGGCTCACACTCGGGCCAGATTGGTTGGCCGGGGCGGGAGCACTTTGTGCGAAGGCGGATGCTGTTGGAAGCGCGACAATCAACGCCGCAACAGCCAGGTTGCGTAATGACATGTTTGACCTCTCTTGGTTTCCACTAAAGGCCACAACGTGTCGCGGACAGCGCTTGTTCCCGTCTTACGGCTTTCTGCATTATGCAATTACGTGCGTTCGTAGCCCTATATAGGCCGCCGCCAAAAGTAATATCACCGCCACCAAGCCGACCAGCAGTACATAGCGCACGTTATGCCCGGTCACGCCGGCACGCGCCTCGTTGGTCGTTTCAACAACCCGTTTATTTTCGATATGTGGCATTCGTCGGTTCCTCCGTCGCTAGCGGAGTTGCTCATGAGAACAACGCTAGGGCGCTGAAGGCCGTTCCTGAGTTCCGTGCCGACGTGGCGGTGGTAATCCGGTTGCGTTGCACGTTTCGGTGGAGCGCCGGTAAAGTTCGGGCGGAATGGGGTAAGCATCAGGGGACGCTTGCCATGCTTTAGTTCAAAGTATTTGCG
>DATAPP010000214.1:0-4726 GCA_036265125.1 Pseudolabrys sp.
ATGCGGCTGTTCTACGGGGCGTGGCCGTGGGAGGCGAGCAAAACGTGGTATCGCACCCGGCGGGCGGTCGAATATGTCAAAGCGCTGCGCGGTGAAAGAAAATGGGACCCGGCACTACGACCGGTGCGGGTTACGATTGATACCAGCAGCGATTGTTTTGATCGCAGCCTAGTAGATAATCCGCCGCCTGAAGTGACCCCACCACCTGAGGCTCCGGCCGCTGCCGAAGAAGCCGTATTGCTCCAGAAAGCAACCGAGAAACCACCCATCGTTCGAAGGCGATGGTCGAAATCAAGCCGACGTAAGCAGGCAATACAACCTCCGGAAAATCCGGTTGTGGTGCTCAATACAAGCGATTCCGATGGCGGAGATCAGAGTGCGCGATAGTCTCTTTGCCGCCAAGGCGATCTCCGCAGCTCATTTTCGCCTATGTCCGCTTTTGGCCCTTAGCGGACATTGCATTTTGCACTGCACATGTCCGCTTTTGGGGGAAGAGCGGACATTTTTGGCATCAAAGCGGACATCAGGTTCGGCAGGTCGCGAACTGCGGTGTTATGTCCGCTTTTGGGGGTAAAGCGGACATTGCTCGGGCATCCGGAATGTCCGCTTTTGACCCAAAGCGGACATCAGTTGGCCCTTTCGAGCGCCCTCGCGGATTGCTAACATTGCCTGTCTGAGCCTCGGGGGCGACAATGAGGCGACGTCAATTCATCCGTTGGTCGGTGCTGTGGCGATGGCCGCTCGCAGCAGCGTCGCTCACGCCAGCGCGTCGCGTTGGTGCGCTCTCGTTCGTCTCCGAGCCTCGGGCGACCGCGGCTACGATGGGGGCTCGCGTGTTTGTTTCACTCCCATTCATCCCATCATTTGAAGGGAGAAGTGCGATGATTATCCAGAGGTGGGCACTTTCGATTTCGGCCAGCGCATTCATTTCGGTTCTTGCCGGCCCGGCACTTGCAGATTGTTCGGCATTGCCGAATTGGCAAGCCCTCAAAGCAGCGCTTACTACTGTCGTCGCTGCCGGCAATAACGGTGGTCTTGGGTTTAATATGTGGGGCACACTCGTCGCCGATGATGGCACTGTGTGTGCAGTTGCGTTTTCGGGCAGCAAGTTCGTCGACCAATGGCTGGGCAGCCGGGTTATCTCTGCCCAGAAGGCAAACACGGCCAATGCCTTTAGCCTTGGTAAAGGCAGCACGCCGGCCAGCAGCGCGTTTGGAACAAGCGGGCTCGCGCTATCGACCGCCAACCTGTTCACCGCAGTCCAGCCGGGTGGCAGTCTCTACGGCCTGCAGCACAGCAACCCCGTTGATACCGGTGTCGCATATGGCAACGGAAACGGCCAAGCAGGATTCAGCCAAGCCAGTTTCCAACCCGGCCAGAGCGGCGCTCAGAACTTCGGTACGGCCAGAGATCCGATGGTCGGCGACCGCATCGGCGGCGTGAATGTGTTTGGCGGTGGACTTGCGGCTTATAAAAACGGAATCAGAGTAGGTGGACTCGGCGTCAGCGGGGACACCTCCTGCACCGACCATATGGTGGCCTGGAGAGTACGGAACGCTCTCGGGCTCGACGGCTTCAATGGAGTGCAAGGCGTTAGCGGCGACGCGGCCCGCCCGGATAACATCATCTTCGACATCGTCCCGAACCCGGATGGCACGGGTGGCACGGGTCAAGCCCCAAATGGGACCGGGGGAGTTGGCCGGAGCGGTGGCGGATTCGGACATCCAAAATGTCTGAATAATCCAAATGCCGCCTCACTGCCCGCCGTACATTAATCGACGCTAAATCGTCAAGAGCCGGGAAACAGCGCTTGATGTTTCCCGGTTTGTCTCGATGTCCGCTTTTGGCCCAAAGCGGACATGCCAACTCCGTCATCCAATGTCCGCTTTCGGGGGGTAAAGCGGACATGGATGTGAAAGGCCTTACCTCCGCTTGAGACCCAAGGCGGACATTAGCCGCCCGACCGTTTGGAATGGACCATGGTCCATCTCGACATTCTCTGTTTGGCTCACGAAAGTCACTTTCGGCAAACCCGGAGACCAGCAATCCGCACTGAGCCCGCAAAATCTTGACGAGCTCGGCGATCCGAGCGCGCGGGTCACGAAGGATGAGGTCAATGCCGCCTTTGGCAAGCAATCCCCTAAGAAGAGTAAATAGAGGAGTAACGCTCATGACGGACAAATCGAATTTTACCCCCGATGAATGGAAGCTCCTTCAGCAAAGTGTCCTGGCGGCGGGTATCGCTGTTACGGCCGCCGAGCCAAGCGGGCTGTGGGGCCTTCTAAAAGAGAGCTTTGCAAGCGGTACGGAGTTGGCGAAAGCCAAGACGGACCCAGGAACCAACGCGCTCATCAAAGCGGTCGTCGCCGATTTCACTACGGCCGACGGGAGCGCTGCTCACGACGGACTGAAGACCACGTTCAAGGGCAGCAAACCCGCTGAGATCAAAGACAAGTGCATCGAGATTCTGCGGCAGGCCGCCGCGATAGTCGACGCCAAGGCGCCGGGCGATGCCGGTGCCCTAAAGGGCTGGTTGCAACAAATTAGCCAGCACGTTGCTGAAGCGTCCAAGGAGGGCGGATTTCTTGGCGTCGGCGGCGTGGCGGTGAGCGATGCCGAGAAAGCGACACTCACTGAGATCTCGAGTGCACTCAAACTAGCGGCGTAGGCGGTCTTTTTTTTCACACGGCACTGCTGGAATGTCCGCTCATGGCCCTTAGCGGACATGCCACTCGCTTGAACGAATGTCCGCTTTGGGGGTAAAGCGGACAACCGTTCTTAAGGCACCACTTTTCCAACCGGTTGCTTCTTCTGGGCGGAGCGAGACCGACGGCCAGCGCTTTCTTTGCCGCGATCTGGCGCGTCGGGCACCGGGTTTTCACCTGGCGTGCTGGGCATGGTGGTTTCACGCTGCCTGGCCACGAATTCGCCGAGTTTCGTGAGAGCCGCGACCATCAAAATCAGCGGAAGTCCGCCGCCGATGATCCCGACAGCAATCTTGATCGAAAGCGGGTCTGTGATGCGGATAGCGTGGCAAAAAAGATCAATCAGTCTTTCCATCTGTCATTCTCCGCGATGCAGGTGCGCAGGCTAGGGCCTGTTCGATGCAAGACCTGCCTCCGGCGCAAGGCTAGTCGGCACGGCTTCGGAGTCACATTGGCCTTCGGTGCAACAGCTGCCCGCCGAGTATGCATCAGTATGGCTGTCATTGGCTGACGCGATATCAGATCGACATACCGAACCTGTTAGCCGTCATGCATCTGTCCGTGGTGGCTGTGGCTCCTGCATCGCAAAATGTCCGCTATTGGCCCAAAGCGGACTTCCAAATGTGCGGGTGAATGTCCGCTATCGGGGTAGGAGCGGACATTTTCGGCAACAAAGCGGACATCAGGTTCGATAGGTCGCGAACTGCGGTTTTATGTCCGCTTTTGGGGGTAAAGCGGACATGGCGGATGCAGTGCGAAATGTCCGATTTTGACCCAAGCGGACATCTAACGACTCTTCAGTATGCCGATTTGAACCGCTGCGAGGACTGTCTAAGCGGAGGTGACGAATGAGGCCGCAGGGGTTCTTTTAGATCTGGACGAACGGTCACCTAATTCGGTTGAACGATCATTCGCCCCACGCATGAGGAAGCGTACATCGTCGACGTGAGGCTCCATTTCGGAGCTATTGCAACTTGCGGAGACGGAAAATGAATCAGAACGTACCCTTCGTTTGGCGGAAGAACTATCAGAACGAATTGGCCTCGCCTGAAAAAGTGCTGGAGTACGCGCACAAAGCGGCGACCCAATATCTAAGCCATGCCGTCGAGATCAATAAGTCAAGCGGTAACGCAAAGTACGTTCAAATTGTCTCGCTGATCACGCGAGCGATTGGAGGTCTATTCAAGCGTTGTCAGAAGCACGTCGTCGTTTCACGTTTTTCGGGATACCGATGGTGCGATTCAACAGAACGAGAGCTGAATGAAGAGCTTATGGGACGGCGCAGTTGGATCCGGTGAGAATTCATGAGAATGCTTGGTCCTGATGTCCGCTTTCGGGGTTAAGCGGACATCAATGTTAGGGGCTTTTACTTCGCTTTTGACCCCAAGCGGACCTTGATCTTGGAATGAACACCCGGACAACAGTAACTGGCCGGATAACGCAAAGAAAAAGAAGGAGAGGACTCACATGAATCCAAACAAGGCACTCTGGGAAAAAGGAGACTTTACTCGCGTCGCGGACAGCATGAGAGAAAGCGGGGAGGCCCTCGTTAACGGACTTGGAATCACAAAAGGGCTCAAGGTTCTGGATCTCGGATGCGGCGATGGAACGACGGCCATACCCGAGGCGAGACTCGGGGCGAACGTGTTGGGCGTCGATATCGCGAGGAATCTAGTTGAGGCCGGCAACAAGCGTGCAAGAGAGCAGGGCCTCGCGAACTGCAAGTTTCAGGAAGGCGATGCGTCCAATTTAAGCGAGTTGAAAAATGATACTTTTGGCCTCGTCGTAAGTATTTTTGGAGCCATGTTCGCGCCAAAGCCGTTTGATGTGGCCAAGGAGATGGTGCGCGTGACCCGTCCTGGAGGACGGATCGTTATGGGAAACTGGATTCCAAATGACCCGACGTTGGTCGCGCAAATCTTGAAAATCAGCTCGTCATACTCACCGCCGCCACCTGAAGGCTTCATCAGCCCAATGACCTGGGGCATCGAGAGCAATGTGATTGAGCGATTTTCCGGTGC
>DATAPP010000215.1:0-1607 GCA_036265125.1 Pseudolabrys sp.
GAGCCGCGCCTTGCCGTTGGAAAGGTGCCCCGGCCCCGCGATAGTCGCGACCCGCGTGTGGCCCAATTGGAGAAGGTGCCGAGCGGCTAGCCTGCCCGCCCTTTCGTTGTCCTGTCCTCCGCAAAAAATAAGATCCCACGATTTTGGCCAAAGCCTGAAGGGATTTGTGGCATGATTGCGACGTCATGCCTGCTGCCCGCATCTTCCTTCAGTTGATCGCTGATTTCGTCGTCTATCTCGGTCTGCTCATCCGGCCGAGAAAGGCGATCGCCGCTGAGAATCTCTTTCTACGTCGGCAGCTCGCACTGTACCAAGAGCGCAAAGTGGACCCGCGGCGAATCGATCCCGCGACGCGCATCACGTTGGCTTTGCTCTCAAGGTTATTCAACTGGCGCGATGCGCTCGTTGTGGTCCAACCGAAGACGTTGATTCGCTGGCATCGAGCCGGGTTTCGACTTCTTTGGCATTGGAAATCAAAACCGGGGCGCCCTCCGATTCCTGCTGAACTGCGGCGCTTGATCCGAGAAATGTCTCGCGACAATTCGCTATGGGGCGAGGAGAGGATCGCGAACGAACTGCTGGTCAAGCTCGGCATTAGAGTCTCGCCGCGCACGGTGCGCAAGTACATGCGAAGGAAGCCAGGCCGCGGACCTCGCGGCGATCAGCGCTGGCGCACGTTTCTGCGCAATCACGCAGCTGCCATCGTCGCCTGCGATTTCTGTGTGGCGGTCACGGCGAGGTTTCGCGTTCTATACATCTTTGTGATCATCGAGCACGCGTCACGCCGTCTTCTCCATTGGAATGTGACGTCGAATCCGACGGCAGCTTGGACGTTGCAGCAGTTGCGCGAGGCGATCGCCTCTGACCATCCTTATCGGTTCCTCGTTCATGACCGCGACAGTATCTATGCTCAGGCGCTCGATACGTCGATCGCCAACCTGCGGCTCCGAGTGCTGAAAACACCTTACCGGAGCCCGAAAGCAAATTCGCTTTGTGAGCGACTGATTGGCTCCCTGCGGCGCGAGTGTCTTGACTGGGCGATCCCGCTGAGTGAAGGCCATTTGCGAAGCCTGTTGAAGATGTGGAGCACCTATTACAACCGGGGACGGCCCCATATGGCGTTAGGGCCAGGCGTGCCCGATCCGCCAAGGGGTGTGCCGGCGCCACTGCGACGTCATCGGCATCCCCTGAGCGCGACCCGAGCGGTCGTGGCCAAGCCTGTATTGAACGGGCTGCACCATGACTATCGGCTCGCGCCGTGTTCGACGTGAATTTTCATCACTTTCCCCAACATGAGTGGTCAGTCATTCTCGTTTTTTGCGGACCACAGCCCGCGGATGGGAGAACTGAGATCTCTTCTGGCCCGTACTGTGCCGCTACAGGCAAGATTCGCAGCGGCCAGACTTGAAGCTGCGTTGCCGAAAATGCTTGAAGTCGCGCAAGCGGGAGAAAGAGAGAAAATTCGGAGAAACTTTTATCGCGTCGCCGCCGAACCGTTAGGCCCTTACGCACTAGTCGACTACGTAAATTTTAAAGGAGAGGGAACCCTTGAGAGCGAGAGGTATAAAGGCGAGGGATGGGGTTTGCTTCAGGTTCTAGAAGCGATG
>DATAPP010000216.1:0-3055 GCA_036265125.1 Pseudolabrys sp.
GAATCGCTGAAATTTCATGCGCAATTTCAAAAGCGTTTTCTCAGATGGGTATTTCGAAGTTCGAATCCTGGCGCCCCAGCCACCAAGTCCGGTCTCTCATTTTTACTCATTAAACCAACAAAAAACCCGCCCGTGGGGCGCTTTTTTCGACGTACGGCGGTCTCCGACGCACCCATGATTGATTCGAACTCCGTATTTTTGCGGAAAGTCTCTGGTCAGTATTTGAAAAATGCCCTTTTTGTGGAGACGAGGAGCAGAGCCTGGTTCGATCTTCGACTGAGTGACCGACTTAGCAGTGCGATAATAAAATTCGAATACGGAATGATGTCCGCTTACGCGTGAAATTTGTCCGCTTTACCCCCAAAAGCGGACATGTGCGGTGCAACCAGAGATGTCCGCTTTGGGCCAATAGCGGACATCCACCGTATGGCCGTTTGCCATTCCAGAAGCAGTCAGTCGATCACCCTATCCGCCAGCGCAATCAGCTTCGGTGGAATTTCAACTCCAAGCGCCTTTGCGGTCTTGAGGTTGATCACTAACTCGAATTTCGTCGGCTGCTCGATCGGCAAATCGGCTGGCTTCGCGCCTTTTAATATCTTGTCAACAAAAATCGCCGCCTTCTGAAAGACGTCCTGATAGTCGGGCCCGTAAGACATGAGCCCGCCGGCCACCACATATGAGCTGTCCTCGAACATGGCGGGAATCTTGTTGTTATTGGCAAAATCGAGAATGCGAACGAGATGCTGCCGCGTGAACGGTTCCGCCGTCACCAGTAGCGCATCGGGCCGCGTGTTCAGGAGGTCTGTAAATGCTTTATCCAACTCATTGAGGCTGCGTGGACCGACGGTGTGCAGCAGGACATGCGATTGATCGGCGGCGATTTTTGTTTCATGCACACGTTCGGCCATACCAGGGTTCGACGAATCCCACAGGATCGCAATGCGGGAAATTCCCGGAGCTAGCGTGTGAAGGATATCGAGGCGTTTAGCGCTTAAGTCAGGCGCCATCAGCGAGTTGCCGGTGGCGTTTCCACCGGGCCGGGCAAGGCTCGCGACCAAGCCTACGCCGACCGGATCGCTGTTGGCGCCAAGAACGATCGGGATTGTGCTCGTAGCTTTTTTAGCGGCAAACCCCGCCGGTGTCCCAGCCGTCACAATGACATCGACTTGTTGGCGCACCAGCTCTGCCGCAAAACCGGGCAGGAGTTCGGCATTTCCTCCCGCAGATTTGCGTTCGATGATAACATTCTTTCCCTCCACGTAACCGAGTTCCCCCAGCTTTCGTATGAAGGGTACGGCAAACGCCGCGCCGAGACCGGTGTCGAGCAGCCCAATTTTGAAAGGCTTCTGTGCGCGGGCAGCGCGTGGCCACAAAGCCACAGAACCGCCGAGTAGCGTGATGAACTCGCGCCGTTGCATGTGCCCCCCGTAAGGACAACACCAAGTGCAGCACTTAAAGCCTAGCACTTTGCGACCAGGCGGCCAGTTAGAAATGTCAGGCACTGATCAGGGCCAATGTCCGCTTTGGGCCAAAAGCAGACATTCCGGCAAACCGAAGAGATGCCCGCTTTACCCCCAATAGGAGACATCAATGAGCGGTCGATTCTGCCTGACCGCTGGCTAATAACCGAAAGCGTGCATCAGTGCGGCTGTGTTCTGAGAAATCAAATACAATCCAACGAATAAAACGGGCAGACCTATCACAACAAAAAATATCCTGGCTCCGATGCGGTCGAACCGATCGAGGGGCCTGGCTATAAGGTATCTCACCACAGCCGCTACGAACAAAAGCGACAGGAGAATGCCAAGAACCGCAAGCGCCATCGGATGTGGACCCTTTCTTGGTGGCGGGCCTTTTGTGCCTAACTATATCGCCAACAGTCAAAGGATTCGGGGCAACTCAATACCATGCAAAGCTATGCAGCTATGATTTTTCATCTACGACATTTCCGAAGGCGCGATGGCCCAGTGACAACGTTTCGACTGGGCGCAAACTATCCGAACCATGGCTACTGATTCGGACCATCAGAAGATCGCCGAACATGCCCTCACCATGCTCAAAGCCGTGTACTTGCACGAGGGCCCCGACGCGGCAGTACGGTCTGCCAAGTACATGGTTGAGGCCGCTGCGATCGTGATTGCGGAAGAACTTGGGCTGCCGAAACGCGGCGATTTCTGCACGTCGTGGGAGTGACGCAAGGACAAGTGCACTGACCTGGGGCTATCAGATGCCCCGCCTTACCTCCAAAGCAGACATTGACGCCATGCAACCCGTTGTCCGCTTTGGGTCATTAGTGGACATTTCGCAGTGCAATCGCGATGTCCGCTTTACCCCCGAAAGCGGACATTCGCAGCGCACTCACCCATGTCCGCTTTGGGCCAAAAGCGGACTTCCCATCGATGAGACTACTGATGCTGGTAGAATTGGAATGATGAAGAGCCGCAGCGCCCAATGGTGGACGACCGCGGCTCCCCAAAGCCAAATGTTTTCACTCTATTGCTCAGCGCCCAATGCCACGAGCGATTTGTAAGTCTGGTCCGGGAACTGGAACGAGTCGTAGATCGTAGTGAAGCGCGTGATTTTTCCATTATCATCGAGTTCGAGCGCAGTGATGCCACGCTGGAGCGGCAATGCGCCCATTGCGGCGTGCCACTCATAGCCGCCACCTTGGTCGCTGCCGACGACATGGACGAGGGAGGCGCTGGTCCCACCGGTCCCGTAGGGCAGCAGTCCCAGACCTCGCGTCAGGTACCGCTGAATCTGCAACTGACCCTCAACGCGCGTATGAAGCGCCATATCCTCGAAAACCGCGTCGGGCGTGAACAGTTGCGCCGCCTTTGCGGCATCGCCGACAGAGAACGCATTCTGGAGCGCTTGCGCTACCTTCTTGATCGTTGCCGATGCATTCACGACGCCGGCGTGGAAATCTGTTGGGTATGGGCCGAAGCAGCATCCGATGGGGAGATGCGTCTGCGAACTGCGGCCATCCCAGTAGTCGATCCAACGGACGATCTGGCATTTGCTGTTGAACGTAATGGAACTGAGGAAGCGGAAT
>DATAPP010000217.1:0-2743 GCA_036265125.1 Pseudolabrys sp.
AGATTGCTGGGCGGCGCGTCGGCGATGCCATTCGCTGCGCGTGCGCAGCAGGGCGAACGTGTGCGACGCATCGGCGTACTCATGAGCACCGCAGCGACCGATATGGACGGCCAGGCTCGTGTCGGGGCGTTTCTACAGGGACTACAAGAATTCGGTTGGGCCGTCGGCCGCAACGTACGGATCGACATTCGTTGGCCCGAAGGCAATACCGACGAAATTCGTAAACACGTTGCCGAATTGGCAGCGGCTGCGCCGGACGTCATCCTAGCTACTGGCACTGCGACCGTCGGGCCGTTGCTACAGGCAACTAAGACCGTACCAATTGTTTTTGTGGTTGTAATCGATCCAGTTGGTGCCGGCTACGTTGCGAACTTGGCGCGACCGGGTGCCAACGCTACTGGATTTACGTTGTTTGAATATGGCGTGAGCGGAAAGTGGCTGGAACTCATCAAGCTGATCGCGCCAAGCATAACACGAGTGGCAGTGCTTCGGGATCCCGCCATAACCGCCGGGATCGGCCAATTTGGTGCGATCCGATCTGCCGCACCGGCACTCGGGATCGATGTAAGCCCGATCGATGTGCGTGACGTCGGCGAGATGGAACGCGCGATCGAAGCTTTCGCGCGGTCTTCGGGCGGCGGGCTAATTGTGCCGGGGAGTGCATTAGCGGTGGTTCATCGCAAGGCTATCGTCGCGCTGGCGGCCCGATACAAATTGCCCGCGGTGTACTTCACCCGATCGCCAGTCATTGACGGCGGGTTGATCTCCTATGGCCCTGATGTTGTCGACCAGTACCGACGAGCGGCCAGCTACGTCGATCGCATTCTTAAGGGCGAGAAACCAGCGGACCTGCCAGTGCAAGATCCAACCAAATACGAACTGGTGATCAATCTCAGAACGGCGAAGGCCCTTGGGATTACGATGCCGCCTTCTCTGCTCGCGCGCGCTGACGAGGTAATCGAATAGGCGACATAAAAATGATCAGCTGGGGCCTTGATACAATCTCACGGGAGTTAATGTGGACGCTTGTGGTCGTTGCCGTGATAGCGGCGGTTGCTGTCGTGAGCTTACTTAGAAAGTAACGAATATTGTGATGTCCCCGCACAAACGGGCGTCGCATGCACTGACCGATGTCCGCTATCGGGGGTAAAGCGGACATGACTTGTTGCGCTGCATATGTCCGCTTTTGACCCAAAGCGGACATCAGGCGGCCCGCTCACCAGGCCCTGCCGGCACGCCCCATCCAGCCCTTCCTGCGCACTACCTTAAGTTGCTACGATGTCCCGTCTTAGCCTCGGGGGGCGGGAATGAGGCGACGCGATTTCATGAGGTTTGTCGGCGGTGCGGCAGTTGCATGGCCACTGCCCGTGCCCGCGCAACAAACGGCAACTCCCGCCATCAACATTGCCGTCTTGACTGATATGTCCGGCTTATTCGCGACTCTTGCCGGGGACGGCTCAGTCGTTGCTGCTTACATGGCGGTCGAAGATTTCGGCGGCGAGGTGCTTGGCAGGAAAATCCAGGTATTTTTTGGCGACCATAAGCACAAGGTGGATGTTGCTTCCGAGCTTAGCATCCATTGGTTCACAGAGGACGACGTTGGCGCAATCGTGGATATGCCTAACTCTACAGTGGCATTGGCAATCCAAAAGCTTGCTGCAGAACGTAATAAAATCTCAATAACGGTTTCGGGCGGCAGCAGCGATCTGACCGGCAAGGATTGCGCGACAACCGGATTTCATTGGGCATACGACACTTATTCAAACACCGTTGGCATGGCCCGAGCGTTGGTCGGCTTCGGCCTCGACACCTGGTATTTCATCACACCCGACTATGCGTTCGGGTGGTCTCTGGAAGAAAATGCGAGCTCTGCCGTGCAGGCGGCCGGCGGCACAGTGATCGGCCGATCGCGCCACCCACTTGATACAAAAAATTTCGGCGAATTTTTGAACGCCGCGCAAGAATCAGGCGCCAAAGTTATCGCACTTGGGAGCGCCGGAAGTGACATCATCAATGCAGTGAGGCAAGCGGCCGAAACTGGCATTTCGCCGCGGTCACAAACACTAGTCCCGCTCCTCGTGTTCATTTCAGATGTCCATAGCCTCGGGCTCGATGTCGCCAAGGGCATGACCTTTGTCGATGGTTTTTACTGGGACGCCGACACCCGGACCCGTGAATGGTCAAAGCGGTTTTATGCCCGTCGCGGTGTCATGCCGACGATGGCGCATGCCGGCGTCTATTCTGCCGTTCGGCATTATCTCCGGGCGGTTCAGGCAGCCGGAACCGATGACGCAAAAGTCGTTGCGGAAAAAATGCGACAGCTTCGCGTGGACGATTTCTTCGCCAAAGGCGGTGAATTGCGGGCGGATGGACGCTTGGTCCATGACATGTACTTAGTGCAGGTCAAACCGCCTGAAGAATCTCGCCAGCCTTGGGACTATTACAAGGTCTTGTCGATTATTCCGGGAGACAAGGCATTTCGGCCCTTGGCTGAAGGCCAATGCATTCTCGCTCGAACCTAGAGTGGCCAATGACAGGTGACGCCAAACTGTCGATTCGTTTCGGAGTAGCGTCTCGACTGCTTAGCGCTTTCGCTGCGATCACCATATTTGCCATCGCGACAAGTGTTATTGCGCTCTATACGTTCGGAAAATACGGCGACGGGTTCAATCGGATCGCATCGACCAATGTTCCGGCGCTCGTTGCGGCGAGTAATCTCGCTCAGCGTAGCCAGGCGCTTGCG
>DATAPP010000218.1:0-47713 GCA_036265125.1 Pseudolabrys sp.
CATGCACCATTTCACATTCCCCGGGCCAGTCAGTTCATCGGCTGCGGTCCGCGCGAAGGAGTGAAATTTCCGGACGGCACCGCGTTCCCATCACGCGGATTGTTTTGGAACAGGATGGTCACATGCACTGCATCCTCGTCAATCGACGTAGCAACGGTGCCCGGCGCGTGGGCAGCGAGGCGCAACATTCTCGCGTTGCCGGGCAGCATCTCTAAGACGAAGCCGCGAACGCCGCGCCCGATGGCGTACTCTTCTGCTGGGCGGCGATCCATCGCTAGGCAAGCCTGTGGTCGGACGAACAGTGGGGGGATGTCATCATGGGAAATGTCTGAAGCCAGCGTAACGCCAGACGTTCGTTCGGTAACGGCCCCGTTCGCCCAGCCCGAAATTGTTGGTCGGTGCCTATCCGGCAATCGACACTGGCCACCGTGCCGGCCACATAGACGGCGATATGTTCGTGTTGGGAGCGATAGAAGCAACGGGTGATTGACGCCGAACGCCCGGCGGATGGCGTTAGGGAGTAGCGCCATGAGTGACGATTATAAAGTCGGGTACGGCAAGCCTCCCGCAAAAACCAAATTTCAGAAGGGAAAGTCGGGCAACCCGAGTGGCCGGCCAAAGTGGAAGATGTCCCAAGAACCGCTGGATCTTCAGAAGTTGGTGATCGCTGAATTAAAATCGCTGATGACGATCAATGAAGGAGGAAATAAAAAAACGGTGGCGAAATTGCAAGCGCTTGTGAAGGCTCTCATCGCGGCCGCGCTCCAGGATAAAGCCATGATGAAGTACCTGTTCAATTGGATAGCAAAGGTCCCCAAGGAGGCCTTTGTTGATGGTGAGGGCGAGGTCTATATGTTCAAGGTTACCCCGTCCACGTTGGAACTATGGGACACAATCGAACAGGACGCCGCCACGTGGCCAGCATTCCGAGCGCAGCAACAAACAATGGCGCCAGAGGATTAAGCTAAATTTGCGAATGGCAGCAGCTTCGTCAAAAGTGGACATGCGCGCCGCAAATGTTGCCGGAACTCCGCTTCACCTCCGATGGCGTCCGAACTCTAGCACCGCAGCGATTCGACGCGATAAATCGCCGATCGTTTTCGCGACTTGTGTGTACCGAAAACTTAAACTCGGACGTAGTGGTGATGAAGTCCGCCAAGCAGCACGTGTGATGTGATGTTCCCGATCCGCTGAACAGCGCGATAGGCTGGCGCATCTTTGTCCAACGACCGGTGGGTTCTGATGTCGTTGTAATAGCGGCCATAGGTTCGCAAGATCCGGCGCAGATGTGTTTCACCCAGGACGACAATATGATCCACGCATTCGCGACGGATTGAGCCAATCAACCGTTCAGCGAAGCCATTCTGCCAGGGTGACGCCGGTGCAGTAGGCTTGTCGCGGATGCCCATGGCACGCAATCGGTGCGTGACGATGGCGCCATAGACCCGATCCCGATCACGGATGAGGTACCGCGGGGTCTCATTCCAAGGGAAGGCCTCTGTTATCTGCCGCGCAATCCATTCTGCCGTCGGGTTTGCCGTGACGTTGACCCAGACGAGGTCTCTGCGGTCCAGGCGGACGATAACAAAGGCATAGAGCAGATCGAAGCCAATGGTCGGGACAACAAACAAGTCCATGGCGGCGATGTCCGGGGCGTGATTACGCAGAAAGGTCCGCCATCCCTGGCTTGGTGGCCCAAATCGCCTGACCATGTACTTGGCGACGCTCGACTGCGCGACCTCAAACCCAAGCTTGAGCAGTTCTCCGTGGATACGTGGTGCACCCCAAAGCGGGTTCTCGAGGCTCATCCGCCGGATCAGGGTGCGTAGCTCCGCTTCAATCTGCGGCCGCCCTCCCCGCGAGCGCGACTTCCAACGCCAGTAGCAGCGAAAGCCGGCCCGATGCCAACGCACCAGCGTCTCAGGACGGATGATCGTGACGACCTGCAGGATCGACGGGAACCAGCGATACAGCTGGATAAGGAACCAGCGATCATTGTTCGTCAGCCGAACCCGGCCCTGCCTCTTGCGCCGCAAAACGATCAACTGATGTCGGAGCGTCGCATTCTCAGCTTCAAGCCGAATTTTCGACTTGAATGGCGCAACCAAGTTCGCCAGGACGAAACAGAGCAATGCAAACATTGCCCTGACGTTAAGTGATTCCGTCAGCTAATCAATGCGGCCGAAGTTTTCGGTACACACAACCAGCGCCGTGAGCGAGAGCAATCGAGGGCAGCAGCGCGATTGCCAAGGCGATTAGAATTAACAATCCGAATTTTGTTGATAGACAAAGCGGACACGTCGACATCATTACCAGCAAAAACGCTTGGACAGTGAACGCCGACGACGCGGCCCGACGAGTCGATGCCAATCGCCCAAGGCGCGCGTCATGCCGCCATGAGTGCGGATAACCCGGCTGCAGAAATCAAAATTCTGAATCACGGTTCGAATAGTGCAGTGCAACCCGCGGTCTGTTGGACGCAAAGCGGCAAAGCTGATGCCCGTGAACCGAATCACTTGTAAATGATGTAATCGGCAGTGTAGTCGACACGTTGCTCCGTTCCGACCGTCGGACACGTGCCGGTGGGCCCGACTCCACCGGAGGTGTTGACCCGTTGGACAAAACGCACACGGGCAAGTACTCCCGATGCTGAGGATTCCGTCGACAATAGCAGCCAAGGAATGGCGCCCGCCTTCGGAGCGGGCTCGCTTGCTAAAGCCGTGCCGACAATCTTCGAGCCGTCGGGCGCTTCCCAGGTCGGACCGGCATAATGCCTGGCGAACGGCCTGCCCTGCGCGTCGACAAGCTCCGCCTCAGGGGCCTTGAAGCTCCATTCAGTTGCAGCCCCTTTGACGCGACAGACGTATATTTGAACACCCTTCGCGGCGAACTCACCTACCTCAGTGCCCCCCTGCGGAAGCGCAAGCTTGGCAGGAATATCCTGAGCGACTGAGGGAACCGCAGAAAGCGCATAAGCGCGGGCCGGCGTTTGCGCCAGTACAGCCAGCTCAAGTGCCGCCACCACGATGCCCCGATAGAGCATTTCAAGTTTCCTAATCCACTACTGATTGACGCAAGCGCCCATGTAGCCGCCGCCTGTGGCCTGGCCATAGACGCCGGCTTGATGAGCGCAACGCACCGCACGGTCCTGGAACGTCTCGGCCCCGCCAGGACCCGAACGCGACGCTGACGGTAAATTCTGAAAGGTCCGACCTGTTTGCGGCACGAAAACATCCGGGGGAACAGCCGGGCTCGGCGCACTCACTATCCCCGATTTCGGGATAACCACGTGCTTTACGGTCCCACGTGGCGATTTATATTTTGGCGCGAGCCACGGCTCCGGCAGATCCCGTTTGGCTCCTTTTTCCGGAACCATAATGCTGTAGTTGTCGCCCAGAATGTTACCGGTTTGTGCAAGCGCAGGCGCGGCCAACATCGCTGACAGCAATGACAATACAATTAATGAAAGTCGGCGCATGGCTTCCCTCGGACATAGAACATCCATCCGTCAGGTAGGAACCCCCAAGCCGCCGCGCTACGCCTGCGGCGCATCTTCGATTGGATGGGCGCGCAGTTTGGTGCGTGCGCCCAAGTCGAATAGGGTCACCGACGACAAATGAACACAATGGCTTGAGCGCGAACAGTGATCCTGCCCTCACGCCCTCACATTGCAGTCGCAATGGGGTTCTCATCTGCGCGCTCGCGCAAGTGATTAAAACTTATTGAGTGAGCGCCTGGCGGGTGCCCGAACCGCTGCCGAAACTTTCGTGAGAAATGAGTGTAGTCGCGAAAGCCGCAAGCGTAGGCAATTTCGGTGAGAGGCTGGTTCGCTCCCAGTGATTCGCGGCGATGCAGAAGGCGCGCCGCCTGGTCGAGACGAAGCGAATATATGAAATCGCTGCAGGTCGAACCGCGCTCGGTGAAAAGCTTCTGAAGGTAGCGTAGCGAGATGCCTGCTCCAGCGGCCGCCTCATGAGGACCGAAATCCGGATCGGCACAGCCGTCCTTGATGATGTCGCGAATACGCGCGAACAGCTTGTGCGCATGGCGTGAGCCGGACGATGGCTCGGGCACTGCAAACAGCGCGCCGACGAGATCGTAGACGGCCAATTGCATGTAGGGATCGGCTGGCGAGAGCGCTGATCCTTCACCATCGCCGGTCCGAATGAGATCGAGGAGCAGGCGCCCGGCGGGCGTGCCGCTGCGCCTGTAAAGACCGCCCTGCGGTTCGAATCCGAGATAGGAAACCAGCGATTGACGCGGCAGGCTAAGGGATACGGTATTCCATGGCTCGCTGCCGCTGTCGGTGCTGTATGTCACGGGCCGAGCGGCATCGACGAGTGCGACATCGCCCACAGAAAGTCGCACGGCTTCGTCGTTGTGGATCATCGTCAGCTTGCCACTGGCGAGAAACAGCGCGAAGTAGTGGTCCGCGCCGTCGCGCCGAACATCTTGATAGGTTCGCTCGACCCGTTGAGCGTTGGAGCCGATATCAAGTGCCGTGAACCCACGGACATTGATGGGGCGCACCCAACCGGAAAAGGAAATGGGTTCGATCCCTTCCGAGTAGTAACGTCCACACATGGAGCGGAGCAAATCTCTCCACCCTTCATAATTCAATTGCGATGAGAGACTGTCTTGGGGATGAGGCATGAGATCTCCTTTTCAAGATCGTCACTCCTTGGAGGCTCCGCCTGTTGTTTTATGGCGATGTTGGTAGTGAGAGCTTATTTCGGCGGAGGCCCGGGAAGGGCGAATCCGCCGAATTTCAACTTACCTGGCGCAGTCGTGATGAGGGTTTCAAGTACTCCATATTCGCCTCGAATCGCAGATGGTTAGATCGACGCTGACCACACACATTGGCGACTCCGAATGAAAGTGCGGCCGGCCTAGCGGGCGGGGCCGGCCGCGTGCGCACCAGGCCGGGGAGGGTATACCGGGTGCGGCTATTCTGAAATCCTTGCTGGCATCCTGAGCGTCCGCTCGCAGCGAGTCGGGCCTTGACCGCGCGCTGCACCTTTTCGAACGCACGCATCTCGATCTGGCGCACGCGCTCGCGCGAGACGTTGAACTCGGCGGCAAGTTCCTCGAGCGTGATCGGATCATCGGCAAGGCGCCGCGCCTCAAAAATGCGCCGCTCGCGC
Source organism: Pseudolabrys sp. (assembly GCA_036265125.1). Lineage (GTDB taxonomy): Bacteria > Pseudomonadota > Alphaproteobacteria > Rhizobiales > Xanthobacteraceae > Pseudolabrys. The sequence continues at coordinate 5,145 of DATAPP010000218.1, forward strand.
TCGTTGAGCACATCGAGCGCGGATACAAGCGCCTTGTGACGATTGTCGCTCTCCTCGCTTTCGGCCAGGTTGCGTTCCTGACTTGGCGCGTCGTCGACCAGCCAATCCTGCCATTCGCCGCTTTCGCCGTCGTTGCGGATCGGCGCATTGAGCGACGCATCGCCGCCAAGGCGGCGGTTCATGTCGACGACATCTTGCTGGGTGACGCCAAGGCGCTTGGCGATAAGCTGGACCTGGTCAGGTCGCATATCGCCTTCCTCGAGCGCGGAAATCTTGCTCTTTGCCTTGCGCAGGTTGAAGAAGAGCTTCTTCTGGTTTGAGGTCGTGCCCATTTTGACCAACGACCACGAACGCAGGATGTATTCCTGGATAGACGCCTTGATCCACCACATCGCATAGGTGGCAAGGCGGAACCCCTTCTCGGGTTCGAAGCGCTTGACCGCCTGCATCAGGCCTACGTTGCCTTCCGAGATCACCTCGGAAATTGGCAGGCCGTAGCCGCGATAGCCCATGGCGATCTTGGCAACGAGGCGAAGATGGCTGGTGACGAGCTTGTGCGCGGCCTCGCGATCGCCGAGCTCACGCCAGCTGCGCGCCAGCATGTATTCTTCCTGCGGTTCCAGCAGGGGGAACCGACGGATTTCATCGAGATAGTGTGAATGACCGTACCCAGCCGAGGCGGTCGGCAATGCCATTGTGCGGGCCATCAGCGTATCCTCCAAGTTACGTCGCCAGAGAGCCGGCGTCCGTCATGCGCATTCATGCATTCAGGTGCCGGATGAGCCGTCACGGAGCAATCGTGAACTGAGGATTTCGCGACGATCATAGCGGCTGCTCTCCCGACTTGCGGCCTCGCAAAGCCGAGCGGATGCAGTTCAGGAACTCATTGCGGTCGAACGGCTTGGCCAGGCAGCAAACGGCGCCCGCCTTCATCACGCGATCGTGGATGCGGGCGTCGTGGAAGGCGGTGACGAACATGGTCGGGATGCGATGGCCCGATGCCGTCAGACGAGCATACAGGTCAGGACCACTCATGCCGGGCATTTCGACGTCGAGGATCAGGCAGGCGGTATCGTGCAGGCGCTTGGAGGATAGGAACTCTTCCGCCGAGGCAAATGCGCCAACCGTGAACCCAAACGACTCCACCATGTCCCTCATTGCCGTTAGGACCGACTCATCATCATCGACAATTGAAATAACGGATGTTCCGCTCAAACGATTTCTCCGGCTCTGGCACTGAGGTGCGCCTAGAAGCCCGCGAAATCCATTGTCCAAGCGAAACTCTGGCTGACAAAGGGATCGAACGTATTCTCGTTCGGAAGACGGGACTATCGTTTCGTTTAGATGGCTCAGACGTCGATTCCCTCGCTGCGCAGCAGGTCTGCGATCCTGACCAGCTCCGCGACTGATTTGACACCCATTTTGCGCATTAGCTGCCGGCGATGGACCCGGACGGTGACGTCGCGAATGCCAATCGTGCCCGCGATCTGTTTGTTCTGCTGGCCGGCAACGGTCAGCGCCATGACCTGGCGCTCGCGTTCAGTCAGTGAGTCCAGCCGCTGGCGCAGGTCCGCGAGCGCGCGCTTGCTCCCGCGTCGCGCGCGATCCTTTTCGATTGCGCCTAGCACGGCCTCGATCAGCGCTTGGTCCCGATACGGTTTGGTGAGGAACTCCACGGCGCCGGCCTTCATCGCCTGCACGGTCATCGGAGTATCCGCGTAGCCGGTAAGAAAAATAATTGGGGTGTGATTACCCGTTCCGACCAACTCGCGCTGGAAATCGAGGCCGCTTGATCCCGGCAGCCTGACATCCAGAATGATGCAGCCTGGAACGTCCCAGCGCTTGCTTTTCAGATAATCCTGCGGCGACGCAAACAGCTCGACTCGCAAGTCGGCGGTCTCGAGGAGGCCCTGGATCGCCTCGCGAACCGACAGGTCATCGTCGATCACGACGACAACGGGTTGTTCGTCCGTCATGCCCCGCCGCTCGCTTCAGTTGGCATCGTGAATTGGAAAATGGCCCCATGCGGTGCGCCCGGCTCGGTCCAAAGTCTTCCACCATGCGCCTCGACGATGGAACGGCAAATCGAAAGCCCTATGCCGATCCCTTTTTCCTTGGTGGTGAAGAAGGGGCTGAAGACCTTCTCGGCCGTCCCGGGATCCAAGCCCGGGCCACTGTCACGCACGGAGACGAGAACTTCGCCGTCGGTCTGTAGCTGCGAACCGATGCGCAACACTCTTGGACGGTCGGAAAAGGACGCCATGGCATCGATTGCATTGAGTACCAGGTTCAAAATGACCTGCTGGAGTTGCACGCGGTCGCCCGAAACAGGCGCGAGCGCGCGCGCCAACTCCGTGAACACGACAACCGAATGCATGCGTAGCTCGGTCTCGGTCAAGGCGAGAACCTCGTCGATGGCGCCATTGATGTCGACCTTGGCAACCTGCGGTGTCGATTTGGTCATCATTCCACGGATGCGGCCGATGACGTCGCTGGCGCGCTGGCCATCCCGCACTATACGTTCTGCCGCCGTACGGGTCTTGTCGAGATCGAGGTGCTCGGCATCGAGCCAGTGAAGCGCCGTGTGCGCATTGGTCACTACGCCCGTCAGCGGCTGGTTGATCTCGTGCGCAATGGAGGCCGCCAATTGGCCCATCGTCGTCAATCGCGTGATGCGTGCAAGTTCCGCTTGCGCATGTTGCAACTGCTCCATGGCCCGCTTGGTTGCGGTGATATCCATCACGGCGCCGATGATTTCCAGGCGATTTGCATCCGTCAGGGCGCGGGCGATCGAATGCAAGTACTTCACCGATCCATCCGGCAGGGCGAGCCGGAATTCGATGTCAAACCCGCGGCCCTCAGCTAACGTGCGGTTGAATATTTCTTGCACCCTCTCCCGGTCGTCCGGATGGAGTCGCTCAAAAATGACTTTGGGTGTCACGGGAATGCGTCGGTCGTAGCCTCGGATGCGAAACCATTCATCCGACACGTACAACTGTTCTTCCGTCGGGCCAGCGTTCGGAACCCAGCTGAAGCTGCCGGTCTTGCTCAACGCCTGCGCTTGCGCCAGATGCGCCTCGCTGCGCCGCAAAGCCTCTTCCGCGCGCCTGCGCTCGGTGACATCGCGATTCGTCTCGATAACAAGACGCTGGCCGTCCGGTGCGCGCACGAGCACGTGTCGGCTGTCCACGACCAGCTTGCGTCCATCGCGCGTCGTGTGCCGCAACTCGCCGAGCCAGGTTTCGTCGCGTTCGACCGTCGCCTCGAATAGTTCCGCTGGCATCGGATGCTCGGTGCGGAGAAGTTCGTGGCTGCTGCGGCCCGCCGCTTCTTCCGCGGTATAGCCGTAGAGGCGTTCTGCGCCACGATTCCAGTAAATGATCGCGCCTGGAAATTTCCACACAATGATGGCGTCATGGGTCTGGTCCAGCAGGGTTGCCTGCCGTTGAAGATACTCTTCCGCCCGCTTGCGTTCAGTTATGTCGTTGTTGGTTTCCAGCGTCCCGATTGGGCGGCCTTGCTGATCGCGCTGCACTGACCAGCGGCTCGCCACGACGACCCGCGTGCCGTCGCGCTGGCTGTGCACCAACTCACCATCCCAGCGGCCGGTGCGGAGCAAGGTTGCGTTAATCTGTTCAAGCGGTTCGGGAAAGATCGTGTGCAGGAGGTTGTGGGTGACTTTGCCGAGAGCTTCCACCTGTGTCCAGCCGTACAGTTCTTGGGCGCCACGATTCCAATACGTGATGATGTCCTTTGCGTCGCGCACGAAAACCGAATCGTGGGTGAGGTCGAGGAGTTGCACCCGTTCGGCCAGCGCCTCCTCTGCCGAGCGGTTTTTCGCGACGAGGTAGGTCGTGAAGCCTAGAGCTGCCAGACCGAGCAGGCGATCCAGGATGGCTGTCGTGCTCCATGAGTTTCCGGGGGAGAGAACATGACCCAAAAGGGTCAATGCGGCGCAACCGAGTGCCACCAGTACGATGCCGCGTCGCTTGAAAACGCGCGCGGCGACCAGCATGACCGGAAGGTAAAGAACACCGACAGCGACCTCGACGTCGGTGAACGTATCGAGGATAAACACGCCGATCACCAGCGCGATCGTCGCAATGGGCAGAGCTGTCGGTGTGGCTAGTAACGAATACAGTGTTTGGTTGGACATCCAGACCTGCGCTTCCAGGAGACCTGCGGCGCTTCAATCAGATTATCAAGGACGCGCGGTGAATTGAATGACTAGGCGGAAAGGCTGAGTACACCGATGAATTCACGCCGCCGCATGCCAGCACCCGTCTTTGATGTCCGTTTTGGGGCAAAGGAACATTTTGGCTCCAAAGCCACACTGAAGGTCCGCAGGCGCGATTTGCCATTTCATGTCCGCTATAGGAGTAAAGCTGACATGTCTTCTTGCGGTGTGAATGTCTGCTTTTTGACCCAAAGCGAACATTGATGGCCCCTTCCGGTGTACTAGTTTGAACCGATACGATGCCCTTCCTGAGCCCGGGGGAGGCAATGAGACGGCGGAAGTTCATCAAGTTGATTGCCGGTTCAATTGCCGTATGGCGGCTTGCTGCCCGTGCGCAAAAGCCGGCGCTGCCGGTGATTGGGTTTCTCAGCGCCGAATGGCCCGACCTGTTTGCGGATCGGTTGCGCGGTTTCCACGCAGGCTTGGGTCAAGTTGGCTACATCGAAGGGCAGAATGTAAGCATCGAGTATCGCTGGGCGGAGGGTCGAAATGATCGCTTGCCTGGTTCGCCGTCGGGTGGACGTGATTGTTTCGCTTGGCAGCACTCCAGCGGCGCTCGTGGTAAAGGCAGCGACAATTACAATTCCAATCGTTTTCTATATCGGAACCGACCCAGTCAAAATTGGACTTGTTGCCAGCTTCAACCGGCCTGGTGGCAACGTCACGGGAGTAACTACCCTAAACGTGCAGATAGCAGGGAAGCGCCTGGAACTACTGCGCGAACTGCTGCCCAAAGCGACTATCATTGCGGCGCTCGTCAATCCGGCTAATCCCATCGTCGCCGATACCTCAGAGAAAGACCTTCTTGCGGCAACCAGTACGCTGGGCCTGCAATTGCATGTTCTGCGAGCAACTACCGAACGAGAGATCGATGATGCTCTATCGCGTCTGGTTGAGGTACAGGCAAACGCGCTTCTAATCGATGCCGATGCACTGTTCATAAGTCACACTGACCAGCTCGCCGCGCTGACCACCCGCTACGCAATGCCAGCGATCCACGCAGCTCGGGACTTTGTCATTGCCGGCGGCCTAAAGAGCTACGGAAACAGCCCGGCGGAATCCTACCGCCAAGCAGGCGTTTACGCTGGCCGTATTCTCAAGGGCGAAAAGCCCGCCAACTTGCCTGTCCAGCAGGCGACAAAAGTCAACCTGGCTATCAACTTGAAGACAGCCAAGACGCTCGGCCTCAACGTTCCAAACACGCTCATAGGGCGGGCCGACGAGGTGATCGAATAAAATGGCGAAGTCCGCTTTTGGCCCTTAGCGGGCATTTCAAAAGTCAGGGAGCTGCATGTGACGACCTCTTTGGTTCAAATCGGACCAGCTATAGCGGCCGCGTTCTTGGCCTCCCTCGTTGAAGCTGTGGAAGCAATGACAATCGTGCTCGCCGTCAGCACGGTCCGCGGCTGGCGGCCAGCAGGATTTGGAGCACTTGCTGGACTTATGTTGCTCGCGGTCGTTGTGCTGGTACTCGGACCTCTGCTCGATCACATCCCGCTAAATCTCCTCCAACTCGTTATCGGCGTGCTGTTGTTGCTCTTCGGCATGCGTTGGCTGCGTAAAGCGATTTTACGCGCCGCGGGGGTCATCCCCCTGCATGATGAGGCAATAGTATTCGCAACCGAGACCACAGAATTGAGTGAGCAAGCGCGGCGCCAAGAGGCGCGGCGGGACTGGCTCGCAGGGATCGTCTCTTTCAAGGCCGTTGTTCTTGAGGGCCTTGAGGTGGTGTTTATCGTGATTGCTGTCGGGGCAGGCCACGGCCTTCTGGTTCCTGCGGGTCTTGGCGCGCTCGCCGCCTGCCTTCTGGTTGTTGTTGTCGGTATCGTTGTGCATCGTCCACTCGCGCGCGTGCCGGAAAACTCACTCAAGTTTGCAGTCGGAATTATGTTGTCGGCATTTGGCGTGTTTTGGATTGGGGAGGGCCTTGGAGTCCCCTGGCCGGGCGGGGACCTCGCAATCCTCATGTTCGCGGTGTTGTTTTTGGGAGTTGCGCTCGCGAGTGTGGCCCTCACACGCCGCCGCAATGCAGAAGTTTTACCATGACAATGCTGGCAAATCTCCTCCGTGAATTAGTCGGGCTATTCGTCGATGACGGCGCACTCGCCCTGGCGATCCTCGGTATTGTATTGCTTGCCTCGATTTTTGCGATCCTAGTTCCAAGTGCGCCACTTGCTTCGGGCGCCGTGCTGCTCCTCGGTTGCTTGGGTGTGCTATTCGCCAACGTCATGAGGGCGGGGTGACTATCAATTCGTTGGCCCGCACCAAATCGAATCTTTTTCTGACAGATTTCCATGTCCGCTATTCGGGGTAAAGCGGACATTGCTCGGACATTCCAAAATGTCCGCTTATGACCCAAAGCGGACATTGGCCGGCCGCTCAACGACCTGTCTGCACGCCTCTACGCCGTTTCAGTTTTTCGAACGGTCCTTGCCATTCGGCGGAAAGGCCGAAAGCGAGTGTCGGCCCATTTCTACTGGGGCAACATATGAAGGCCGATACCGGCTGCCAGATAACGAAATAGGCGGCGACAACCCCAATCGCGGCCATCAGGATGACGGCACCAAACTACCAACCTTGCGAGCATGCGTCTTTTACACCGCTGATCTGCAGTCGATCGTCGGATCTGGTGGCCTGAACCCGTCGCGTCAAAGCAATATTTTGGCGTGCTTCAAGATACAGGACGAACCGCGCAGCCGCATCGACTTAGGGGCGGCTCCAACGCCTGTCACTAGAAGTCGTCGCAGGCCCAGACGCGACGCAGCCCCGACGCCGTTGGCACCCACTGCCAGCAATTGTCGTCGCCGCCGACAAAGAAGTGGCGACCATGCCTATGGACGAAGTGGCTGTGGCCATGGAACAGGCCATTATTCCGCGCGACGCCGGATCTTCCGATCGCTCCTGGTGCGATGACCGCCGCGTGGCTGTTCAGGGCGCCGGCGCCCATGCGAACGCCGGGAAAGCCACCACCGATGTGACCGCCCCGGAAGCCGCCCATGTGACCGCCGCCAAAGCCGCCGCCGATGTGGCCGCCGCCGAACCCGCCGCCCATATGACCACCACCGCCGAACCCGCCCCCGTGTCCACCCCCACCTCCACCGCCACCGCGCGCAAACGCGTCAGCAGTCAGTCCGCCGGTAAGAGCGGCAGCCGTCAACAACACGATCATCGTTTTTCGTAACATGGGATACTCCTTCGGACGCAACCGCGTCGATTTCGAATTGTCGCCAGACTGGTTTTCAAAGCGATCAGAGCGATCTTGTGCATAGTGTTTCCTTTCGGTTTGAGCCGACGCGACGCCTCTGACAGCGAGCACCCGAAGGACGTCACGACGAGACGAAGCAGCCCAAAAGCGCGATGGCTCTTGTTGGCGCATCTGCGAAGGAAACTTAGGAGACCGTCGGTTAGATGGCGTGAGCCCGCAACGCACTTTCAATAGTCCTGGTGCGCATCGTTCCGTCACCAGAGTGACCAAGTCTTTCTGAGTGGGCGCCTGGCGGGCAACCGAACCGATGTCGAAACTTTTTTGCGAAATGCGTGTAGTCGCGAAAGCCACTAGCGTAAGCGATCTCGCTGAGAGGCTGGCTTGTTCCCAGTGACCCTCGGCGATGCAGAAGGTGCGCGGCGTGATCCAACCGAAGTGAATATATAAATTCACTGCAGGTCGAACCGCGTTCCGTAAAGAGCTTTTGAAGGTAGCGTAGCGAGATTCCTGCTTCAGCCGCCACCTCATGAGGACCGAAGTCCGGATCGGCACAGCCATCTTTGATGATGCCGCGGATACGCGTGAACAGCTTGTCCGTATGACGCGAGCCGGACGAGAGCTCGGACGGTGCAAATAGTGCGCCGACAAGATCATAGACCGCCAACTGCATATAGGAATCGGCTGGCGAGAGCCCAGATTCTTCACCATTGTCGGAGGTCCGAATGAGGTCGAAGAGCAGGCGTCCGGCAGCCGTTCGGCCGCGCCTGTAAAGACCTCCTTGTGGTTCGAATCCGAGATGGGAAACCAGCGACTGACGCGGCAAGCTCAGAGAAACCGTATTCCACGGCTCGCTGCCAGTATCGGCGCAGTACGTCACAGGCCGACTCGCATCGACGAGTGCAACATCCCCTACCGCCAGTCGCACGGCTTGATCGTTGTGGATCATTACTAACTGGCCACTGGCGAGAAACAGTGCGAAGTAGTGATCCGCGCCGTCGCGGCGAACGTCTTGATAGGTTTGCTCGACCCGTTGAGCGTTGGAGCCAATATCCAACGTCGTGAATCCGCGGACGGTTACCGGGTGAACCCAACCGGCAAAGACATTGGGTTCGATACCTTCCGAGTAGTACCGCCCGCACATTGAACGGAGCAAATCTCTCCACGCCTCATAATCTAACCGTGGAGCGCCGAGCACCCCATGAGGATTGGCATGCGATCTCCTTTTCAAGATCGCCGCTCCTTGGAACCCTGCCTATTGTTTTATGTCAACGTTGGTCGCGTGTGTTGATGTCGGCTGCCAGCTGCTCACACGCAAGTCACAGCTGCGCGATTTTATGTTGGCGTTACAGGTATTCAATTTGTGCATGCAAGCTTTGCGTCGGTCACGGCCAAGCGGTGCGATGTTCCGCAACACTGCAGCAAGGTCATGTTGTCCCTTACAGTTTTGAGTTTCTCGCGCATCATCAGTGCGCACCGGTACTGGTGAAGGTGCGTGACCGGCTCACGACGTTTAACCGCCGGCCACCTAAATCTCCTTCGCAGATGCCGCCGAGCATTTGCGTCAACCTAACGGAGTTAAACGATGAAGAACGCCACCAAAGTTATCTTCGCTTCCGCCCTAATGCTTTCGGTCGTCGCACCGACCCTTTCCCATGCAGCGTATTTCGTAGATCAGACCAAAACCTGGGCGATGAACGCGCGGGCGCAAGATGTCACACGTCACAGGGAGGACGCAGCTCAAATGCAAGCTCCAAGGGAAGGAATCCGTAGATTTTACGGCACCGACAATACGTCAGTGCCCGGAGCGAGTGTTGACAAGGACGACACGAGCCCGAAGTCAAATTAATCAATGCGACAGGCAGCAGGCGCTGCCTGTCGCAACGCCTTTTCGCTTCCTGCTCCATCCAAGCAGGTCCAAAAGCGGACATTGCGCCGAAGCCGCTCAGTCCACAAAATTGGGCACAGTCGGCATGGCCGTGGCGAAGGGCTCCACGTCATTGCGCACACAATGAGCGTTTAAATGCGAATTTGGTTTTCTAAAGCCCAATTTAATGGCTCGACGCTCGTTGCTGCGTATCTTCACGCCATGAGCAATCAGCTCGCCGTGACGTCGCTAAAGCATTCTTGTTGTCTGCGCCACATCCGTTTCAACTGCTCCGCGATTATCCGGATGGAGCGAGAATTCCCTTGATGAAAATGTGTGACATGACCTTTGTCTTTTCGGATTGAAAGTCGATGACAATGACGCAAGATAAAAACAAACATAGCAATTTTGGCAAAGTGTTCTCCCAGTCCGGGACACACATGCGGGGAGGACGGCTCGGCCGCGCATCTATTTGGGGTAACCCATGAACCGCCGTTTACTTGCTTTAGGCGCCGCTTTCCTGATCGCTTTAGCAGGAGAGCTTACGTGGAAAATAATGCACAGCGCAGCGGCAGCCGATCGCGCTGTCGCACAAACTTCCAGCAACGGGCGTCCGGTTCCCGCAACCGTCGGCATAGCCGAAAGGCGAAACGTTCCCGTATATCTGACCGGCCTTGGCACTGTTCAGGCGTTCAACACCGTCACCGTTAATACTCGGGTGGATGGCGAACTCAACAAGGTCGCCTTTGTCGAAGGACAGAACGTCAAGGCGGGCGATGTTCTGGCTCAGATCGATCCGCGTCCTTTTCAGGCGTCGCTTGCATTGGCGCAGGCGACCAAGGCGAAGGACGAAGCGCTACTTGCTAACGCAAGGATCGACCTTCAGCGGTTCCAAAAAGTCCCTCTTGGCAACACCCAACAACAAATCGATACGCAGGCAGCACTAGTGCAACAGCTCGTGGCCACCGTTGACGCCGACGCAGCGAATATCGACGCTGCCCAAGTCCAGCTCGATTACACCACCATCAAGGCGCCGTTGTCCGGGCGCACCGGCGTCAGGCTGGTCGATCAAGGCAATATCGTCCACGCGACGAGCACGACCGGCCTCGTCGTGATCACGCAACTGCAGCCGATTTCGGTCGTATTCACCTTACCGCAAGATCAGCTGCAGGAAGTAGTCAGCCAGATGAGCGCGACGTCCCCTCCGCTAAAGGTCGTCGCGCTAGGCCGCGGTGACACGCAGCGGCTTGATGAAGGGACGTTGGCTCTTGTCGATAACCAAATTGACCAAACGACAGGCAGCGTCCGTCTCAAGGCGACGTTTCCCAACAAAAATTACACACTGTGGCCGGGCCAATACGTCAATGCGCAATTGTTGCTAAAGACCCTGCCGCAGGTCGTAACCGTTCCGTCCGCCGCCATTCAGCGCGGCCCGAAAGGCATGTATGTCTATACGGTGACGCCGGATTCGACCGTCTCAATGCAGCCGGTCGACGTTAGTGAAATGACGAACGGCACATCCGTTGTCGACAAGGGTCTCGATCCCGGCACAAAGATCGTTGTGGCAGGCCAATATCGTCTGGAGCCGGGCAGCCGGATCCGGGGCACGCCTGCGCCTCGCCTCGCCAGCGAAAAGTGAGGCAGTGTGAATATTTCCGCACCATTTATCCGACGCCCCATCGCGACCTCGCTGCTCATGGCAGGGATTCTTTTCGTGGGCGCCGCGGCCTACCCATATCTACCGGTTGCGCCACTGCCCCAGGTCGATTTTCCGACTATTCAGGTCACGACGATGCTTCCGGGCGCCGATCCGGTCACTATGGCATCGTCGGTGACGGCGCCACTTGAGCGCCAATTCGCCCAGATCTCCGGGGTCGCGCAAATGACCTCGTCAAGTCTGCTCGGGATCAGTTCGATTACTGTGCAGTTCGACCTCAACCGCAATATCGATGCGGCCGCGGGCGATATACAGGCCGCGATCAACGCCGCGGGTGGCCAGCTTCCAAAAAATCTTCCATCGCCGCCCAGTTACAAAAAGGTCAACCCAGCCGATCCCCCGGTCATTGTCTTCGCGGTACATTCCGATGCGCTGCCGATCGAAACCGTGGACGACTACGCGGAAAACATTCTGGTTCAGAACATCAGTCAAATCGCGGGGGTGGCGCAGGTTTCCGTCTTCGGACAGCAAAAGCCGGCCATCCGGATTCAGATCGATCCCGAGAAGCTTGCCGCCATGGGCATAGGCCTCGAAGATTTGCGCGCGTCCATCGCGAATGTCACGACGGACAGCCCTAAAGGCAGCATCGACGGCGCGACGCGGACCTTCACGATCTATGACAACGATCAACTGTTGGTCTCAAAGCCGTGGAACGACGCAGTCGTCGCCTACAAGAACGGAGCGCCTGTTCGCATTCGCGACATCGGTCGGGCTGTCGACGCGCCGGAGCGTAGCAAGCTCGCGGCTTGGTCGAACAACAAGAGCGCGATCCTCTTAGCGGTCATGAAGCAGCCCGACGCCAACGTGATCGAAACCGCCGACCGGATCAAGGCCCTGCTGCCGCAGTTGCAGGCTGCGATCCCGCCGGCCGTCAAAGTCGACGTCGTCATCGACCGGACCTCAACGATCCGCGCGTCGGTGAGCGATGTGCAGTTCACACTGATGCTGACGATCGCACTCGTGGTGACGGTGATCTTCCTGTTCTTGCGTAGCGTGTCCGCGACGGTCATACCGAGCATCACCGTGCCGCTCGCGCTCGTCGGCACATTCGCGCTGATGTACGTGGCGGGTTTCAGCGTCGACAACCTTTCCCTTATGGGACTTAGCATTGCGGTTGGCTTTGTGGTGGATGACGCTATCGTTATGCTGGAGAATATCCAGCGGCACGTGGAAGAAGGGTTGAGCCCGGTTCAAGCCGCACTCAAGGGCGCTGGTGAGATCGGATTCACAGTTTTATCGATCAGCCTGTCTCTCGTCGCGGTGTTCATTCCGCTGCTGCTGATGGGCGGCATTGTCGGCCGCATCTTCCGCGAGTTTGCCATTACGGTGACAATGACAATAGCCGTTTCAGCCTTCGTCGCGCTAACGCTGACGCCGGTGATGGCCTCGCGCTTCCTTAAGGATAAGAAAGACGTCCACCATAACTGGCTTTATTTGGCGTCGGATCGGATGTTTGAACTGATGCAGGAGGGTTATCGGCGAAGCCTCGATGTCGCGCTGCGCTTCCGCCGCATCACGTTTGCCGTTTTCCTTTCGACTGTTGCGCTCTCCGGTTATTTGTTTGTGGTCATTCCCAAGGGCTTCTTCCCCATCCAGGACACGGGGTTCATCATTGGCACGTCCGAAGCCTCCCAGGACATTTCATTTGCCGAAATGTCACGGCGCCAATTGGAGCTGGGGCGTGTGGTGTCTAGCGACACGGCTGTGGCGAGCGTCGCGATGGTTGTCGGCGCGACCGGCAACCAAACGCAGAACAATGGCAGGATGTTTATCGCGCTCAAGCCGATGGGCGAACGAGCAGCCTCAGCAACAGAAATTATCGAGCGTTTGACGCCAAAACTCGCTTCTGTCCAAGGCGCGGCGCTGTTTATGCAGCCCGGCCAAGATATCAATGTCGGGGGACGACAGTCTCGGACGCTATTCCAGTACAGTCTGCAAGACGCCGATATCGATCAGCTTAATGAGTGGGCGCCAAAGATCTATGACAAGCTGAAATTGTTGCCTCAGCTCACGGGCGTTGCTACCGACCAGCAGACCGGGGGTACGACGCTGACCGTGACGATCGACCGCGACCAGGCTGCGCGGTTCGGCATCCTCCCACAACTGATCGATGACACGCTTGATGACGCTTTCGGCGAGAGGCAGGTCACTCAATACTTTACGCAGGTCAATAGCTATCACGTCATCATGGAGGTATTGCCCGAGCTACAGAATACGCCGAGCGCGTTTGCGCGCATATTCGTCAAATCGCCGTCAACCGGCCAGCAGGTTCCGCTTAGCACCTTGGTAAAATGGACGACCGCCCGGACCACCTTCCTCTCCATTAACCACCAGGGCCAATTCCCGGCGGTCACATTGAGTTTCAATCTGGCGAACGGCGTCGCGCTGGGTCAGGCAGTAGCCGCGATCCAGCAGGCGGAATCCGAACTGGGTGTGCCCGCTTCGCTAACCGGCACGTTTCAGGGGAACGCGCAGGCGTTCCAGGATTCGCTTAAGTCCGAGCCGATCCTGGTCGCCGCTGCGATCGTCGTCATCTATCTCATTCTTGGCATGCTTTACGAAAGCTACATCCACCCGCTGACCATACTGTCGACATTGCCGTCGGCCGGTGTCGGCGCCTTGTTGATGCTGATGGCGTTCGGGTTTGACTTCAGCGTGATCGCGCTGATCGGCGTCATTTTGCTGATCGGCATCGTTAAGAAGAACGGGATCATGATGGTCGACTTCGCCCTTGTCGGGCAGCGCGATCGCGGTCTCAGCCCAGGCGAAGCGATTCGAGAAGCGTGTCTGTTGCGGTTCCGGCCGATTATGATGACGACTATGGCGGCGTTGCTTGCTGGCGTGCCTCTAATGCTTGGGCACGGAACCGGCTCGGAACTGCGTCAACCACTCGGCTATTCGATGGTCGGCGGGTTGATTTTGAGCCAAGCATTGACGCTATACACGACGCCCGTCGTTTTTCTTTATCTTGATCAAGTAAATGTCTGGCTGAAAAACTTTCGGTCACAGCCTCAGCGGCCTGTCCCACTGTCCGCAGAGTAAAAGAGCAAGACTTTGGTTTCATGGTCGACAGGAGCGTTCGCAAGGAATTTCATCTGACATAACTCCCCAGATCCTCGGCGCGTGGTCGGTGCAAGTAAACGTCGAAAGTAGAAATAGAACCAAAGGATCGCTTTGGGTCATCAGCGGGCATTCCGTCATGCGCGCGCGGGAATCCAGCTGGGGGCTCCATCGGGAGTTTGGGCACGCGACGACAACTCACGCCTGCCATTCGGCGGTATCTTTCACGATTTCATGCGGAATGCCTTCAACCACAGCCGCGACGAGATGGCCCCTAAGACGGTAAGGCCATGGTTCAAGAGTCTGACCACCACCGCGCCAAACAGCAAAGTGAGCGAGCCGGTCAGACGCAAGACCAGCCAACCGCCTAGGATTGCGACTAAGAGTACCCGAGGGCTGCTAGGCGTTACGCGGCGCTGTAAATGTCTAAGGTACATTCGACTTAGTCCTGTCAGGCAAAAGGGCAGCCGAAACTCGCGAATCCGCTACTAATTGACGCAAGCGCCCATATAGCCGCCGCCGCCCGTGGCCTGGCCGTAGACACCGGCCTGATGAGCGCAACGCATCGCACGGTCCTGGAACGTCTCGGCCCCGCCGGGACCTGAGCCCGACGTTGACGGCAAATTCTGAAATGTCCGACCCGTTTGCGGCACGAAAACATCCGGGGGAACAGCCGCGCTCGGCGGACTCACTATCCTCGATTTCGGGATAACCGCGCGCTCCACGGTCCCACGTGGCGATTTATATTTTGGCGCGAGCCACGGCTCCGGCAGTTCCCGTTTGGCTCCTTTTTCCGGAACCATAATGCTGTAGTTATCGCCCAGAATGTTACCGGTTTGCGCAAGCGCAGGCGCCGCCAACATCGCTGACAGCAACAGCAATACGATTAATGAAAGTCGGCGCATGGCTCCCTCCGAGATAGGAACATCTATCCGCGAGATAAGAACGCTGAAGCCGCCGCGCTACGCGGCCGGCGCATCTTCGATTGGATGTGCGCGCAATTTGATGCGTGCGCCCAATCACGGGCTTGAGCCAGCATCTCCACGCTTATCACAATTCCGAGACTTGGCCGGTTCGGCCGCAGAAGGGCCTAACTAGGGTTTTCAATGCAACGCTCGACCCATAGCGCCACCAAATGGAACCGATGTTTCCCCAGCCGGAAGACTCGCTCATGCTCACCCGCTCGCTATTCACTTTTGCTGCCCTTGCGCTTTCTGCGGTTTCCGCAGTCGCTCAGGATGTTCCTGCCAAGCTCGCGCTTCCGCAGGGGGGCACGTTGGTAGGCAAGTACGCCGCAAAGGGGGTTCAGGTATACGTCTGTCGCGTCAAAGGGGACGCAACCGAATGGGGCTTCAAGGCCCCTGAGGCCGAGCTTGTCGACGCACAGGGCAGGCCGTTCGCCAAGCACTACGCCGGTCCGACCTGGGAAGCGCGCGACGGATCGAAGATCATCGGCACAGCTTTAGCAAGCGAGCCCGCTCCGAAGGCGGGCGCCATTCCCTGGCTGCTATTGTCGACGGAATCATCGGCATCGGGGGTACTTGCGGGAGTGCATTTTGTCCAACGGGTCAACACCTCCGGTGGCGTCGGGCCGACCGGCGCGTGTCCGATGGTCGGAACAGAGCGGCGTGTCGACTACGCGGCCGCGTACATCTTTTACAAGTGAATTAAGTTCGCCAACGCGCGGCGCGCGCAGCCCGGCGGCGACTATATCCGAGGCCGCGCCGCAAACGGAATTCGCTACGTCTATTCCTCTTGGTGATGCTCAGCCATGCACTCCCGATACACCTGAATTTCGACGTCGCCCCAAACATATTCCGGATATTTGCTTGCCAGGGTATTGCATTCTCGAATGGCCGCCGCGCGTGCGGCGCTGACATGAATCCCGCGTTCTTGGGCAAAACCCCGCGACGCTGATGCTGTGACGACAAGCCCTAGGGCGAGTGCCGCCAGACCAGTTTTCAAAGGGATCATGGTTGTTCTTTTCAGCTGCGACATGGTGTTTCCTTTCAGGGAGTAAAGCGGAAATATCGGAAAGTGGGCGAACCGAGTTCGCCCCGCTTTCTTCGTGGTCTCAGGGTGTATTTCAGGTTGGGATGTTGTGAGACGATGACATAGTCAGTCACCTTCCTGCTTCAGCAATTCGTTGTAACCAACGCTGCCGCCGCCAGTGAACGCCGGATCGTCAGAATCGACACTCGTGTGCGTGTGTGCAGAGAAATTCGATTGCGGGCGCGGCTCCATCCCATATGCATGGAGCCCATTCCGGCGAGCGGCGTGAATAGTTGCATGACGAGGTGCATTCCTGTGGGCGAGCGATTGACTGTTGAATGGCAACTCGTTGCCGCTCCCGTAGCCTGCACTGTACGACTGCCCGAGCGCAGGTGTCGCGGCTAAGCGCATCACTGCCAAGGTAGCAACGAGGGCAAGTTTGGCTTTATTGGTCATTATCCTTCTCCTTGTTACGGAGCAGGCAAGAGCACAATGCTCCTGTTGCCGCATCCGCGAAGGAGATTTAGGTCGCCGGCGGTTAGACGTCGTGAGCCAAAGGCGCCCTTTCACCGGTGCTAATGCGCACTGACTATGCGCTGCGCCGCGGCCTGCTACCAATGATCGGGATCTCCATATGGCCGATCTGGATAAGGAAAATTGTATCCGAGACCCCACGGATAGCTCGAAGATCCCCGGTAGTCGAACGGTGGCACGCGCGACGGATAGGATGCGTTGGCGTTGGACTCCGACTGGGCCCGCGGTTCCGTCGCAAAAGAATTCAAGCCGTTCCGACGACCGGCATGGACGCGCGCGTGGTGAGATGCATTCTCGGAAGTTGACGACCGGCTGCTGAATGCCAACACGTTGCGAGTTCCGTCCTCGTCGAACGAATGAGCAAGCGCATGCGATGCAAAGCACGCCACCACAACCATGGCAGTAAGGGCAAGTTTTGCTTTATTGATCATTATCCTTCTCCTACTTTCGGAGCAGACACGAGCACGACGCTCTGTTGCGTATCCGCGAAGGAGATCTGGGTAGCCGGCCGTTGGGCGTGATGAGCCCGTGACGCACCTTCATTCGTACTTGTACGCACTGTTCACGGCCAACGCAGAGCTTGCATGCGAAAATTGAATGCATGTAACGCCGACATAAACTCGCGCAGCTGTGACTTGCGTGTGAGCGGTTGGTCGCCGACATCAACACACGCGACCAACATTGAACAAAACGGCAGGCGAGGAGTCCAAGGGCGGCGATCTTGAAAAGGAGATCGCATGCCAAATTCTCATGAAGTGCACGGTGCACCACGACTGGAATACGAGGCGTGGAGAGATCTGCTCCGTTCGATGTGTGGGCGCTACTACTCGGAAGGCATCGAACCCAATGCCTTTTCCGGCTGGGTTCGCCCTATAACCGTCCGCGGCTTCACGGCGCTCGATATTGGGTCCAATGCTCAACGGGTCGAGCGGACTTATCGGGATGTTCGCCTCGACGGTGCAGACCATTACTTCGCGCTCTTTCCCGCGCACGGCGAGCTGGCCATGATCCACAATGATCAAGCGGTGCAGCTCGTCGTGGGCGATGTTGCGCTCGTCGATGCGGCCCGGCCCGTGACATACTGCGCCGACAGTGGCAGCGAGCCGTGGAATACGGTTTCTCTGAGCTTGCCGCGTCAGGCGCTGGTTTCATATCTCGGATTCGAACCACAGGGAGGCCTTTGCAGGCACGACGGAACACCAGCCGGACGCCTGCTCTTCGACTTCATTCGGACCTCCGACCAAGTTGAGGAATCGGCGCTCTCGCCAGCCGATTCCTACATGCAGCTGGCGGTCTATGATCTCGTCGGCGCACTATTTGCACCTTCCAACTCATCGTCCGGCTCGCGCCACACGGACAAGCTGTTCACGCGTATCGGCCGCTTGATCAAGGACAGCTTTGCCGATCCGGACTTTGGTCCTCACGAGGTCGCGGCTGAAGCGGGGATCTCACTGCGCTATCTTCAGAAGATTTTTACAGAGCGCGGTTCAACCTGCAGTGAATTCATATACTCGCTTCGGTTGGATCACGCCGCACAGCTTCTGCAGCGCCGAGGATCACTGCGAACAAGCCAGCCTCTCAGCGAAATCGCCTATGCCAGCGGCTTTCGCGACTACACGCATTTCGCAAAAAGGTTTCGGCATCGGTTCGGTTGTGCGCCACGCGTTCACGCAGAAAGACTCAGTCGCTCTGGTGGCGGAACAATGCGCACCGGTACGAGCGAAGATGCGTCATGGGCTCACCACAACTAACCGCGGGTGATCCAAACTCGGTCGAACGCTGCCCCTCGATCACGGGAAACGTCAGCGAAGCGTCGAGGTTAGCACGAGTCGGTCGGAGAAAGAGCCCATGGGCATTGTTCGGTTCGCGCTGAGATTTCCCCACACGTTTTATGTGCTGGCGGCCCTCATTCTCTTTCTTGGCATCACTGCAATCCGCACGATGCCGACCGACATCTTTCCGGAGATCAGAATCCCGGTCGTAACCGTCATTTGGCAGGAGACAGGGCTCAGCACACCCGAAATGGAGCAGCGCGTCACCACCTATAGCCAGTATGCGATCAGCGCCAACGTCAACGGCATCAAGAACATGGAGGCTCAGACTCTGGACGGCCTATCTGTCCAGAAAATCTATTTTCAGCCCGATGTAAATCTCGACCTCGCGATTGCCCAGGTCGTATCGGCGACCAACGCAATTCGTGCGCTGCTGCCGCCCGGGATTCAGCCGCCGATCGTTGTGCAATTCAATGCGTCGAGCGTTCCAGTCCTGCAGATTAGTCTCAGTTCTGACAGCCTCAATGAACAGCAGCTTTACGACTACGGCATCTACCGGGTGCGCCAGCAACTGGCTCCGATTGCCGGCGTCACGCTGCCAACGCCGGCCGGAGGCAAGTACCGGCAGATCATGGTGGACATCGACCCCGAGAAACTGCTGGGAAGAGGCCTGACGCCTTTGGACGTCGTCAACGCGGTCAATACTCAAAACCTGACGCTGCCTTCGGGAACAGCGAAGATCGGAAATACCCAATACACGGTGCAGACCAACGCCACGCCGGCAACCATCGACGATCTCAACAATATTCCGGTGAAATTCGCCGGCGGCGCAACGGTGCTTCTGAAGGACGTCGCTCAGGTGCGCGACGGATCTGCGGTGCAGCAGAACATCGTACGCGCGGATGGACATCGATCGGTCCTGCTTAGCATCATCAAGAACGGCAACGCCTCGACTCTCGACGTCGTCAAACGGGTCAAGGCTGCGCTGCAGACGGCCCGCGCCGGCGCGCCGGCGGGGCTGAAGATCACCGAGCTTTTCGACCAGTCGGTGTTTGTCACCCGGTCGGTCGAAGACGTTTTGCGTGAAGGCGCGATTGCCGCGGCGCTCACTGCGCTGATGATCCTGCTGTTTCTCGGCTCATGGCGCTCGACGCTGGTCGTGATGATCTCGATCCCCCTGTCCATCCTGACGTCTTTGGTCGTGCTGTATTTTCTTGGCGAGACGCTGAACACCATGACGCTCGGTGGGCTAGCGCTCGCAGTCGGCATTCTGGTCGACGATTCGACGGTGACGATCGAAAACACCCATCGCCTGCTTACCGAGGAGGGCAGGGCTCTGCCCGATGCGACGCTCCACGGTGCCGCAGGAATTGCGGTGCCGACACTGGTGTCGACGCTCGCCATCAGTTGCGTGTTCACCTCGGTGGCCTTCCTGCATGGTCCCTCGAAGTACCTGTTTACGCCGCTCGGCCTCGCTGTGGTGTTCGCGATGCTCGCCTCCTATGGGCTGTCACGGACGCTGACGCCGATCACCATCGGCCTGTTGCTCAAGGGCGAGCACCACGGTGCCGCGGATGGCTCTCGGCGGGGCCTATGGGGAAGGTTTCAGGCAGGGTTCGACCTGGGCTTCGAGCGCATGCGTCAAGGCTACGTCGCGCTACTCACCTACTTGTTGCATCACCGCATCATCGTTCCGGCCGCAGCCGCTCTGATACTCGGGCTCGGCGCTATAATGCTGGTGCTCGTGGGCCGAGATTTTTTTCCGTTCATCGACGGGGGCCAGATCCAGCTGCATGTCCGGGCGCCCGCCGGAACCCGAATTGAGGCAACCGAAAAGATTTTTCAGGAGGTCGAGGACCAGGTTCGCGAAATCATCCCCGACAATGAACGCGCGCTAACCGTCGACAATATCGGATTGCCGGCCCGCTCATACAATCTGGCGTTCACCGACGGTTCAACGATCGGCGTCAATGACGGCACGATCCTGGTCTCGCTCAAGGAGGGCCATGCGCCGACCGCCGAATATGTCCGCAAACTGCGCGAGGTCCTGCCAAAGGCCTTTCCGGAGGACGTGTTCTATTTCCAGGCCGCCGACATTGTGACCCAGATTCTCAATTTCGGACTTCCCGCGCAGATCGACGTCCGAACCGTTGGGTATGATCGCACAACCAATCTCCGGTTGGCGGAGGAGATGCAGCGGCGCATCGCGGCAATTCCCGGAATTGCGGACGCACATCTTCAGCAGGAAGTCGACGGCCCGGCGTTCTACGCGACTATCGATCGCGCTCGCGCACAGCAGCTCAACCTCAACGCCAACACAATCGCCACCAACCTCAATGTCAGTCTGAGTTCATCCGAGCAGGTGTCTCCGAATTTCTGGACCGATCCGGGCTCCGGCATTCCGTATTTCATCGCGGTCCAGACACCCGAGCCCAAAGTGGCTTCATTGAACGACCTCGCCAACACCCCCGTCTCCGGTACGGTATCGCCCGCGGGGGCCGTGATCCCGGGATTGCTGAGCAACGTGGCCACCTTCAAGCGCCGCACCGTGCCGACCAACACCAACCAGACCAACATTCAGCCAATCTACGATGTCTACGCCAGCGTTCAGGGCCGCGACCTCGGGAGTGTGGCAGCCGAGATCGACAAGATCGTCGCCGACCTCCGCCCGCAATTGTCCCCGGGCAATTCAATCCAGATCGCCGGTCAGATCCAGAGCATGAACGACGCCTTTCGCGATCTTGGCATCGGCCTTCTGTTCGCTGCGGTGTTCGTCTACCTGCTCATGGTCGTGAACTACCAGAACTTCGGCGATCCATTTGTCGTCATTCTGGCGCTGCCGGTGACGTTGTGCGGCATTGTCACGATGCTCTTCATCACCGGCACGACGCTGAACGTGCCTTCGCTGATGGGCGCGATCATGGCGGTCGGCGTCGCGTCGGCGAATTCGATCCTCCTCGTCACCTTCGCGCGTGAGCAGCAGATCGCGGGCTGGACAGCGTTCGACGCTGCAATTACTGCCGGCTACACCCGCATTCGTCCGGTGCTCATGACCGCGGCGGCGATGATCGTTGGCATGATCCCGATGGCGATCGGCGGCGCCGGCGGAGAACAGAATGCGGCGCTGGCGCGCGCCGTTATCGGCGGCCTGCTGTTCGCAACTCCAACGACCTTACTGATCGTGCCGTACCTGTTCGCTCTGCTGCGCAAGGGCAACGACGGCAAGACAGTCCATGGCGTATTCAAAGAGGAAATCGCATGAACGACCTAAATCGAACCAACGACTTCGAAAATCTGCCACCAAAGAACGAAAGCGATGATCAGCCTGAGCCGGCTATCAAGCCGGCACCCGGCGCTCCATCAGCAGCGAGTCACAAGGCCATCCGCCCGCGTTCACTTTGGTTGCTGGGATTGGGCTTGGTGCTGCCGCTCGCCGTGAGCGTTGCATACGGAGCGTCGCATCACAACGCGCAGGGTCGCCAGGCCATGAGAACCGCCGAGCAGCAGCGGGACTTTGTCCCGAATGTCCGTGTCGCAAAAGTGCGTGCCGCTGACGGCGAGATGATCGTTTCCCTACCGGGGACGACGCTCGCTTTTGCGGCAGCGAATATATTTGCGCGCGCCAATGGCTACATCGAGACGCGCAAGGTTGATATTGGCGATCGTGTGAAGGCTCGCGATCTGCTGGCGCAGATTACTGCTCCTGAACTCGATCACCAGATCGCCCAGGCCGAAGCCACTCTCAGTCAAGATCAGGCGACATTGCAACAGACGGTGGCAAGCAGGGACCTCGCGCGCGTCACCAACGATCGCGACAGTGGCTTGGTCAAGAAAGGATGGGTGACGCCCCAGCAGGGCGACACTGACCGCCTGACCCTCGACGCCCAACAGGCGGCGATCGCGGTTGCCCAATCAAACATCGCGGCTCAGGAGGCCCTGATCCGCGTCCTTCGTCAGCAAAAGGCCTACCAGAGTGTGGTCGCGCCCTTTGATGGCATCATTACTCAACGGAACGTCGACACTGGCAGCCTCGTGCAGGCCGGCACGACGTTCATGTTCACGCTGATGCAAAGCGACGTCATCCGTACCCAGGTCTATGTACCGCAAGACGCGGCGTTCGGAGTGGCTGCCGGAGTCGACGCGGTGGTTCACGTGCCTGAGAATCCTGACCGCACTTTTCCAGGCAAGGTGACGCGGTTCGCCCATGCCTTGGCGCCCGGCACGCGAACGTTACTCACCGAGATCGATGTTCCCAATCCCGACGGCGCCTTGACTCCGGGAATGTATGTGACCGTCGAGTTGCATATCCCGCGCAAGACTCCCTCCATCGTGGTGCCGGCCGACGCCTTAGTCTTCAATGGCAACGGCGTGCAGGTGGCCGTGGTGCACAATGGCACCGCGCGCTTCAAGAAGGTGACAGTGGCGCGCGATTTCGGAACGGAGGTCGAGGTACGTGACGGCATCAAGCCGGACGATGAGGTGATCCTCAAACCGTCGGTCACACTCGCTGACGGCAGCAAGGTGGAGCCGCAAGACGCGGCGGTCCAGACCTCCCAGCGATGACGATCTTGGCGGTCAAGCGCAGGAGGTTCCGGTGCGAAGCTTGATTTTCATGGCAACAACCATGGTGTTGTTCGGCTCCAGCTTGGCCTTCGCGCAGGTTGGATCCACGTCACCGCGCAATGCGCCTGCGATGAATATGACTTCGCCGGCGGGCCTGCGGAGTGCAGTTCCGACGGTTGGCGCCAGCCCCGGAAACGCGCTCGGGGCAATTCAATTCAACCTGGGAGCCCCAGGCTCGATCCCGGGTAGTAGCATAGGTACGATCACGACATGTCCGACGACTGGGATCGCAGCGGCGGTGCCGAGCACTACTCTCGATGCAAGCAACGCGGTTGGGGCGATGGGGACGTTGTCTCCGCAGCTCCCTCCCGGCGCAACGCCATCAGCCATCTCCTCCTTCGGGACGTCAATCATGACCGGTGCTTGCAACCCGGCGGCAGCCGCTCTGGAGGCCACTGAAGCTTCGGGCAATAGCATCGCTTCGCCGATACCTGGTCTTGCCACCATCACTGGGCCGGCATTTAGCGACGCGACGATTCCGTCTGCCGCCACCGAAGCTGGTGGGGCGGGGCTGAGCCCTGAGATCGTCGTCCCGACGCCCGATAGTTCGGCAGCGCCATAGCCGGAAACAGGATGGGTTTGACCCCCCAAGCGGACATAACAGGTGCGCCGAGCCGCCTGCTGGCAAAATCCGCATGTGCCTATTCGCTTCATGTACAAAGCTCTGCGCTGGAACTTGGTCGGGCCCGGTCGAATTGCGCAAGACCACGACTAACGCAGCAATTTCTAGCAAGTCGGCAGGGCGATGCATCTCCATATCGGACGTTGGCGGAGAACGTAATTTCACCCCGGGCTCACCCCAACATGAAACGGCGTCCCGTTTGCCAGCCAAGTTTTTCTCACGCACTCGTCTGATCTGCGCACCATGCAGGAAATCTTCCATGTGACCAGGCCGCTTTTCCTGGGCGACGCCGTACACGCCAACGATCTTTCCAGCTTGTTCGCTGTAGGCGCGATTCCGCACGATGATGAAGATCGAGGGGAATAGAAACATAGAAATGTAGACTAGGAGGTGTTTCCGGCGCAGGGACCCATATGGTCTCTGCGCCTTTTCTGTGCCGACCCGCCGATGTCCGCTTTGGATCATTAGCGGACAAAGCGGGACACTAACGTAATGTCCGCTTTACCTCTCGAAAGCGGACATTCGTGAGCGTGATCGGAATGTCCGCAGCGGACGTTCCTTTTGCAAAGGTCTGCCAAGACCAACGGCTCCTCGATCACTTCGTCGCAACGAGCGCGAAGAGTCGCGGGGATGTCGATATGCTGCGCCGCAGCGGCCTTCAGATTGATCACTAATCCAAACGTCGTCGGCTGCATGACCGGAAGGTCAGCGGGATTGACTCCGTTCAGAATGCGACCCGCGAAAATACCGGCTTGCTAAACCTTAGTTCAATTCGGAGGTGCGAGAATACTCGTCTCTAGAAAAGGAAAGAGCCGCAAACCACGCTTGCGGCTCTCCCCTGCCATAACTCGCCGCCGCAACCGACTACCGCGTCTTTGGTGTCGTGTCGTCCTTGTTAATACTGGCTCCGGGCACTGATGAGCTGCCAGAGCCTGTTGTTTGCGCTTTTGAACTCATGGCCTTGGCGTGGTGCCGCTGCTTGTAGCTGGCCGTGTGCTTCTTTTGCTTATGGCTGGCCATGTGTTTCCTCGATTGCTTCGTCACGTTCGTCGTCGTGTCGTCCTTAACTACGCTAGCGCCGGGGGTCGAGGCATTGCCCGTGCCCTGGTATTGCGCGAGCGCGGGCGAAGCCGCGAGTAGTGCGGTGATCATCATTCCAGGAATAGTGAGCTTCATGCGAGCCTCCTAAGCCTCCCTGCCAGATAAATAAGTAAGTACAGCGATGACTCGTTGCATGAACAGACGTTCAGAAGCAGCAAGAAGCACCCCACAATCGCGAGACTGTGAACACGACACAAGAGCACGCTGATCTGTGGTCAAACGCTCGCAACGTCCGGTTTGGTCCGTTAGCGGATATTTCGCAGTGCAATCGTCATGTCCGCTTTGGGCCAAAAGCGGACATTTTCAGTGAGCGGGTGAATGTCCGCTATCGGGGTAAGAGCGGACATTTTCGGCACCAAAGCGGACATCAGGTTCGACAGGTCGCGAACTGCGGTTTTTATGTCCGCATTCGGGGGCAAAGCGGACATGGCGATTGCACCGCGAAATGTCCGCTTTTGACGGCGCTTGGATTGCAGACGACGTCTTTTGAGAGATGTCCGCTTTGGGTCATAAGCGGACATTGACGCCTATTTTCGCGATGTCAGCGCCGCCCTAGAACGTCTCTCAATCGCGCGACTGCGCAACGGTTCTCCTGGCGTTTCAACCATCTCCAATCACTCCCCGCCACTCCATGCGACATGAATGCGACATGGACGGCCGGGAGGAACTAGGTCAAGATGTTGGCGCTTGAGGCAACGACTGTTCGCGGGCTCAATTGCCTTGCACCCTCGTGGTTGCGGACAGTCAATGGGAGAGCCGCGTACCCACTGGGCGCGGCTCTTTCATTTGGCGTTTACCCACTTACATGGGCAACAGTCATCAGAAAAATAGAGACGCCCACGCCATGTCCGCTTTGCCCCCGAAAGCGGAGATTCGGGCATTCAAGCCGATGTTTGCTTTCCTCCCAAGCGCGGGCTTCGAGAGAAAAGAGCTGGGCCGACCCAACCAAGCTTTTCGCCGCACAGCGGCAACTCAGAAGAACTAGAGCGCGCTCAATTCGCTGGTCGACGCGACGGAATTACTACTTGGCCATTCGCCAAGCGAACATCACTGCAGCGGCTCCAATCGCTGCTGCAATGACCGACGTTAACAGCCCGGCGCGGAGTACAAGCAGTAGAGCGATGTGGTAGCCGACGAACGCGCCAGCCACACCCACTAGTGCACTCGTGATGGTGCCCCGGGTCGATCCGGAGAGGCGAGCGAGCCACGATCGCCCAGCTAGCCGGTCAAAGAGAATGCCGACGGCGATGCCGATTGCGAGAACCAGTAGAAACGTTACGACTGGATCGGTGGCGCGCATGGATCGGGCCCTCCGCGTGGAGCAAAATCGTTGCAGTATTGTATGCGGGCAACTTAGCCGCAAGACGACTCGGTGGCTCGGAGTTCGTCTGACCGGAATTCGGAGCCCGGTTTCACAGTGCTGGTTCCAGCGGGTACGTCCGCTTACTCGCGATCCTCGTCAGGGCGACCGGGCGCATATTTGCACCATGCCCGACTACGAGGTGATCCAAACTAAAGGTCCCTCTAGACAAACGCGGCCTTCTAAGTGTCCGCCTTGCTCCCCAATAGCGGACGTCATCTCGCCTATTCGGCCACTTTGTCGGCCTGACTTCACCGAGGGTGATATCTTGGGGTCAGGAGACCGGTCCGGAAAACAGCCACCGTGGCGCTCAGATTAGGTGCTCCTCAGCTAGCCAGCCGCGAATGGTTTCGAATTTGTTGTTATCCGAGAACGTCAGAAGCTCCGCGTTGTCCCGTTCTAGGTGCGAACAGAACGCCCCAAATGCACTATCGCTCTTGGCAATATCGGCATGCCTATCCGCCCAAGTACGCCATTCCCGAATGATTTGGCGCTTGGCTGGGGTCCATATCTCTCTTGGCTCTCTCGGCATTACTTATTATTCTTCCGTATGTGCGGCGGCCAGCACTGGCTGCTCAACCGAAACGGGATCGGACGCCGGAAAGGTGTTCTTTAGAGCTTCGTCAAGCGCTTTTTCGTCGCGCCTTCGTTCGTGCTTCCTGCGGTCTTTGTGATGAGGTTGCTGTTTCGGTTCGGCAATCATTCGATTTCTCCGAACCCCCACGCCAACTACACACTACCCCCGCCCACTAACTGCGTCGAGGACCGCGCACCAGACATGGCGGCACGTTTGTTTCATCTCGCCCTGTACCGCCAAAAGCGGACATGAGCGGCACGATTGGAATGCCCGCTAAGGGTCATCAGCGGACATTGCCCAAAGTCTCCCTCATGTCCGCTTTACCCGCGAAAGCGGACATTCGTGAGTGGAGCGCTTTGGGTCATTCGCGGACATATGTTTGTAACTCCGGCGCTGCTGCGGTCTTCGGGACACTCCTTATGAGCGTCGTGGCCGCGCGCAACGCAAGCATGGAGGGTTTTTGTTCGCTACCATTCTTTTTTATCCACAGTTGCTTGCCGGTCATAGTTGTTACGCCGCTGACGTGCCAGCGTGCTTGCCGAGCGGGGGCTGGGGCAATGCTTTCCGCCGTGAGTTGAGCTTGGCGCGAGCTCCTCAGACTTCGGGCCGCGTTGGACCTCCCTCCAGCGCGGCCTCTTTTCGTCTACTGCTTTTTGCCTTTGAGGCCATGTCCGCTTTATCTAGCGGATATTCGCCGACGCGATTGGAATGTCCGCTTTGGGTCAAAAGCAGACATGTGCGCCGCAAGAGGGCATGTCCGCTTTACCCCCAATAGCGGACATAAAACCTTAGTTCGCGACCTGTCGAACCTGATGTCCGCTTTGGGTCCTGTGCCGCACGGCTTACTCAGCTTTTACGCCGTTTTTCCCGCTTCATAGCGAGCCTTAACACCAACTCACCTTGGCCCGCGTGCTAGCCTGTTCGGCGTCAATTCGGCTGCCAACGATGATCGCTTTAGTAAAGCCGTCAATTCGCGGATACGGGATCTTGTCCTTCCGAGGCATGCTCGAAGCTCGCGGCGCATACGAGATTCTTGTAAGCGAGGAAGACGGTGCTCCAAGAGTCTCTGGTCATTTCAACGGGAAGGTAAAAGGCGCCGAACGCCATGGTATGACGACCATGATACTCGCGAATGGCCAGCGTATAAAACTACAGATACGCGGCAACCCCGAATCCATCCCACTCCGTTTCGATGTCGTCGACGATGAATCGATTGCGATTTGCCGTGACCTAACGTGAAAGGCTGCGCGGCGTGTTGCAAAAAGCCATGCCCGCTCTACACCCGAAAGCGGACATGTGCGGTACACTCGCCCACGTCCGCTATGGGCCAGAAGCAGACATTCACGAATTGTCCGGGACGGCGCCGCTCGCGGTGAAAGCGGGCTGTTTTTTGATAGCCCGTATCGAGCCGATATCGTTGATCCAGCGCTGTGACGAACGAGACCACATTTGCACTTTTGGTGTGAATTGGTCGCGTTGACGAACGGTGCCCAAACGAAGGAAGTAAACTTTAGGGTCTTGTCCAGCCGTCGTGGAGTAAATTGGTGTTCCGCAGTTCGGACAGAATGATTGCGGCCTGGCGGTGCCGCTTTCGCCGATCTTGACGTATATTTTTAGCTCGCCTGACCGAAGCTTGAAAGAACCCAACCGGGTTGGAAGAACCGTACGAAAAGCCGAACCCGATAAGGTCTGACAATCTGTACAGTTACAAATTATAGCCGCCTCAGGATCAGCCTCCGCCTCATATGCGATGTAGCTGCAGTGACAGCCTCCATCGATCTTCATCACGACCTCCCCAGAACGAGACCGATTGCCATGCATACTTTTTGAAAGCATAGCACGTCATCAGCTCAATTCCGCTTGGGTCAAAAGCAGACATTTCGCAGTGCAAGCGCCATGTCCGCTTTCCTACCAATACCGGACACTATAGAAAAGCAAACTGTCACTCATATTCTGAGTTGAATAGATGGAGTTTGCGATGCGCAGAACTGCACTGGTGATTGCGTTCTGGGCCGTATTGGTCGCACCGGCCGTCGCTCAGAAAGCCAACATCGACGCGGTGAATGCAAAATGGGTCGAATTGTTTGGCAAAGGCGATTTTGAAGGGATTGCCCGGCTCTACACCGTTGACGCGACCGCATTTCCGCCAGGCTCCGCGATGGTGAAAGGCAGGGCTGCGATCAGCGCAATGTGGAAAGGCCTAGCGGAGCATGTGAGCAATCCGAAACTTACTACCCTCGATGTCAAGCGATTGAGCCCCCACGCAGCACGTGAAATCGGAACGTTTAGCTTGATGACCAAGGATCCGACGCCGAAGGAAATTTCAGGGAAATATCTTGTCGTGTGGGAAAAGGTCCGGGGCGAATGGAAACTCGCCGCTGATATTTGGAATGACGGCAAATAGCAATGTACACTTAGAGTCAAAGACGGACATTCTTAGATGCTCGCGCCATGTCCGCTGTACCCCCAATAGCGGACATCGGCGAGGCTTGGCCGAGGTGCCGCTGCCGACCTACTTCCTTCCTACAAAGTCAATCAGCGCCGACATGCCTACGTGATGTGATCCCTCGGCCAGCTCGCGATCTTCCTCGGTGATCTGGATTGACGAGAAATCGGAAAATGCACGTTCGAGCAGGTCGCGCGTCCACAGGTTGGCAACATTAGGGGGCCCGCCGGTGCCGTATTCGAGCTGACGGGGCTGATAGCCTTCCATCAAAAGAAGGCCGCCCGGCTTGAGCGCTTTCTTGATCCCAGTGAATACGCCATCGCGAGCGTCCGGCCCGACGAACTGAAAGAAGATTGCAGCGATCACGTCAAATTCCGTTGTCGGCCACTTCCAGGTGAAAATATCCGCGACTTCCGTCTTGAGTCTAACACCGCGCTGCCTTGCGAGTTCACGCGCCTTGGCAACCGCTTTTGGTGAGAAATCGAAGGCTTGGACGTCGAGGCCTTGCTCGGCGAGCCAAACGCCGTTACGGCCCTCACCGTCGGCGACCGACAACGCCTTCCAGCCCCGCTCCAACAAGTGCGTTTGGTTTTTCAAAAATGTATTCGGTTCAGTGCCGAACAAGTAACCGGGCGTGGCAAAGCGCGTCTCCCAGCGCTCAAATTCCGACATCATCATCTCCGTGACGGCGTGGGATAATCTATCAGCGGGATTATGCTCTGAAATTGACTAAACGAATGACAGCGCCGATGTCCGCTTTGGGTCATTAGCGGAAGTAAAGGCTTCTCACATTGATGTCCGCTTTACCCCCGAAAGCGAAAGAAAAACCCCCTACGGTAGGCCATCATCTGAAGTTGCATTTACCCATGCATTTATCCGAGCAGAAGGTTCTGGAGCTGGCCGCCGGCGTGCTCATGCAGCGATTAAAACAAAATCGTTCGCACGACGGCTTAGTCCCGGGCGTTGTCGGAGGCGGCCCGAACTGCCTTGCCAGTGCCGCCTTGCATGCTGCTGACAATTCCGCCCTATGAGCTTTCATACAAGCTCGGCGAGCCTGAAAGTCTTTGATAACAGCACTGCAGAATTTTATTGCATCGCCCATGCAAGCTTGACGAACGGCAGCACTCGGTGGAACAGCGGCTCCTGCTACAGCCCCCGAAATGAGCGAAGCTGCTAGAGTTGCGCAACATAGGCTCGCGCGAAGCTGTTGCATGCTCGGTCTTCAGTCTCTGTTGTTAAGACAGGACATCGTAGCGGCTCAAGCCAGCGCTGGAAAAGGGGGCGTGCAGCAGCCTATGTCCGCTTTGGGTCATTAGCGGACATTTTGGCCGTCATTTCCGATATCCGCTTTGCCCCCGAAAGCGGACATTGGGCGCCGACGCCCGTGAGGACGGCACGTTCGAAAAAGGTGTATCTTTTAGACGCTCTTTCAGGGGGCGACGCACCTTGTTGGAGAACGTCATGCGAAGCGTGGCCGTCCCTCTCATCCTAATTGGCGTTTTTGGCCTCAACGTCTCGTCTTCCGCTCGCGACGTGTCCCTCGGTAAGCACACTGCCGAGGAGGTCAAAAGTGTCTGCGAGAAAGTCGGCGGGAGATTCTCGCAAGACGCAGCGGGACACTACTGCTCGACCAATTGCCACGGAGGTCCTGGCACCGACTGCGTCGTCGGCTGCAAGACCGGCCAGCCATGCTTCGCCCAAGTGATCGGCAGCAGACGCCCTACTAATCTTGGGAACGCGCTGCAAGCGCCACCGGGGAGTCCGCACTAACTGAGCTAGCCTCATCTCGGGTCAGAGGTCCGCTTCACCCCAAAAGCGGACATTTGGCGTCGCGATTGGAATGTCTGCTTTGGGCCAAAAGTGGACCTGGTCAAGAAACTCTCAATCCACGTCGCGGTGTCCAGACGAGTCCGCAAAATTCAATTTAACGCGGTGCGCAGGCTCAGCGCAGCAAGCACGAGAGTAACAACAAGGTGATACAGAGGACGCAGGTCAACCGGGTTCGGCAAGGTAGCAGCGAACGCTCACCCAATCCACAGCAGGCAGCCTGCAAAGCTCACCCAGGCGAGCGAGCGATCCTGCGGCCGATTGACCCGCATGAGATTGATCGCCGCGAGCAGGAACGCAGCGACGCTGCCGGATAATGCCCAAACCAAACTCGGTGTGAGAGAAGGGTAAGCGGCATACGAGCCGAAACCGTGCAGCACAGCTCCAACCACTAAAAGCCACCCGGCCACGCGATCGATTGCCGCCAGCATTGATCGTTCCTTACGTACGGAAGATAGAGGGCAAAAAGTGACATTGCGAACCGTCCGCATCATGTCCGCTTTACCCCCGAAAGCAGACATTTGACGCTTCGTTCGGAATGTCCGCTAAGGGCCAAAAGCAGACATTACGTCCGTCCTTCAAGCTCACCGTAGAACACGGCTGCGCGCCGGCGGCTGCGTGTCGAGCGTGGTATCGTGAAGGTTCATCCCAG
This sequence comes from Pseudolabrys sp., assembly GCA_036265125.1. Lineage (GTDB taxonomy): Bacteria > Pseudomonadota > Alphaproteobacteria > Rhizobiales > Xanthobacteraceae > Pseudolabrys. The sequence continues at coordinate 36,734 of DATAPP010000218.1, forward strand.
CCACGGACTGCCGCCGGTGTGTTTTCCAGCCCCCGGATGGTCAAACGGCGAAGACACTCAAAGGAGAATCTGATGACCGCTCCAGTTGTCCTGATCACTGGTGCCCTGACAGGCATCGGCCGCGCCACCGCCCTTGCCTTCGCTCATGAAGGTGCGCGCATCGTTGTTTCCGGCCGCCGCGATGAAGCGGGCCACGCGCTGGCCGCCGAACTGCGCGGTCTCGGCGCGGAGGTGGAGTTCGTGCGTGTCGATGTCCGCCGCGACGATGAGGTGCGTAATCTGGTCGATCAAACTGTCGCGCGATTTGGCGGCCTGGATGTGGCCGTCAACAACGCCGGCACCGAAGGCAAGCCCGGGCCGGTGACGGAACAGTCCGCAGAAAGCTACGCGGCCGCTTTCGATACCAATGTCCTCGGAACGCTGCTGAGTATGAAGCATGAGTTGCGCGTCATGCAGCCTCAGGGGGGCGGCAGCATCATCAACCTGTCGTCCACCATGGGACATCGCGGTGCGTCGGGCGCATCTCTGTACACAGCCAGCAAGCACGCAGTCGAAGGGCTGACGAAGGCGGCGGCGCTCGAAGGAGCGGCGTTCGGCGTACGCGTCAACGCTGTTGCCCCTGGTCCGACCGACACTGGGTTGCTCGACCGGTTTACCGGCAGTGCCGACAGGAAGGCAGCGTTGATCGCGGGCGTGCCGCTCAAACGCGCAGGCAGGCCCGAAGAGATGGCGCAGGCCATCGTTTTTCTGGCATCCGACAAGGCGTCTTTCGTCACGGGTCAAATCCTCGACGTCAACGGCGGCAAGACGGCTTCGTAAAGCCCAAAGTCATAACCGTCCGAGGGGACACGCGACATCCTCTGGTCCTGTCGACTCTTCCGCCAAAAGCGGACTCATGCAGTACAGCAAAAAGTTGCGTTATTCGATCACCTGATCGGCGCGCAGCAGCCGGGCTTTTTTGGTCCGCGTTGCAAGGAAAGGTTTAGGCAGGCGGCCCGATCGCGCTCGGATGAACCACAACCATCAGGCGGCGCTTTTACTCAGTGTCGCCCTTTTGCGGCTTGTCACGCGCCCAAGTAGTTGCATCAGCTCCTTAACCTGGATGCTTTCGAGCGAACGCACGGCATCCTTGATCTCGCGGCTCACGCTTTCGTCAGCGCGGCCAACCACGAGCCGGTCGAACTTCTCGACGGAGTCTTCCCACGAGAATGGATGGGAGGCGAGGCCCGGGTAGTCCTGAACCTCGTGCTCGATCACGGTGCCGTCCTGCAGCCGTACCGTGATCTTGGCCGGCATCTTCGTGGGATATTGTTCCGTGTATTCTTGGTCTGGCCGCACTGACACCTTTTTCAGAAGCTGCTGCACGTCGGCTCTCGCGATGCGGTTCGGCTCGAATTGCGCAGGCATCACGTCGCCGTCGAGCATCGCGACGGCCAGCAGGTAGGGCAAATTGTGATCCGCCTGTTCCTTGGTCTGAACGACTTTGTCAACGCCGTAGAGACCGCCGCCCGCAAAGTCGTACGTCATACGGGTAACGTCTGCCTCGATGGAAACGACCTTGCTGGCGTCGAATTTGTTCTGTCTGCCAAGTTCAACCATGCAATGAACCGCGGACTGGGTGTGGATCATCGCATTGTACTTCTTGATCGTGCTCTCAAGGACGCCCTCATAGCCTTCCTTGTCCCAGTCGATGTGCACTTGCATGTGCAGCAGGTTGTCGATGCCGTTGGCGCCCTCAATGACTTGCAACGGTCCTTCCACGCCGCGGCGGGCGAGAAACAGAGTGTTCATCGCCTCTAGGGCAGATTGCGCGGAGGCAAGGCCTTTCCATTGCGACAGCGGCTTTGCCCGCACGACGGCGAACGAGGCATCGCTGACTGCGGCCATGGCGATGGCGTTTGCAATCTGCGGCTCGCTCATATCGAGAAGCCGACCGGCGGCGGCATTGAGCGAGAAGGCGAGTTGCGTGGTGTGATCGAAGCCGCGCGTCATGAAGTTGGCGTGATCGACGAAGCGGGACTGCACCGTGTACGACAGCGCGACGGCGAGCATCAGATCGCGCCCGCTGCCGCCGACATAGTCGGTAACCGTCAGCGCCACGCCAAAATTGTCGGCGGTGTGGCAGGTCTCGGTAGGTGCCAAGAAGTTGTCCATGAAATCGACGTAGCGCACCAACGCGGTATGCCAAAACGCCGCGTAGATCGGGTTTGCCTTGCCGCCACCGATCAGCGCACAAGGACCATCGCCGCCGAAATCCGCGACCTGTGCGCGACAGGCCTCGATCGGGCCGGCTCCCAAGGCGGCGATACAACAGCCGATCGAATCCAGAATGTGGATCGGCAATTGCTTGCGCGACCGCGCTGACAGGTCTGCAAACGAGGCGCGTGCGGCATATTTGGCGAGGGCTTCGACTTCGGTCATGGCGTGTCTCCTTTTTGGCGCCGACTTGCTAAGTCACCTGGTGGGTCAGGGCGATGAAAACTCCCATCGTGACGATCGAACCGACCAGACTGAGGAATAGAGTCGAAGAGGCCTGTGCTTCCGCCACGTGGTATTGGACGGCAAGCACGATCACGATCGGCATGGTTGGAATGGCCGTCGTCAGCACTGCCTTGGCGACGACGGCGCCGCCGTAGTCGAGCCAAAGCAGACCCCCGAGGACCAGCGCCGGCTGAACCACGTTCTTCAACAACACCAACAATGAGACGATCCAATCGATCTTGATTTTGTAGGCGGCAAGTATGATGCCGGAGGCGAATAGCGCGACACCACCCGACGCGTGACTTAAAAGGGAAAGTCCGTGGCCAAGAATTGGTGGGATGTTGACGCCGCACAGAACGAGCGCGAAAGCGAGTAAGGGCGCCCATACCATCGGCTCTTTGAACGTTTCCAGAAGTTGTTCCGAAAAACCCGAGTAACGACGCGCCGTCGGACGCGATGTCGACGCGATGGGCGTTTTCCCCAACGCGAGACCGAAAATTGTGACCGGCACCACGATCAGGTTGATGACGAGAGCGGCAATCGCGATGGAAATGGCACTGGCTTTGCCGAGCAGGTCGCCGAGAATAGCCGGTCCCATGAATGGCGCGGCCGGCGCAGACGCAGCCAATGCCGCTAGTACGCTCTCGCTTAGTGAAAAGCGGAGCATGAAGCGGAAGAACAGAAACACGAGCGTGTACATGCCGACGATGGCCACGCATATCGCAACCCCGAACGCAACGTCTTGGACCAGTTCGCCGCGCGGGGTGCCGACTGTGCCGACAAAAAGCGTGACCGGCACGGCATATAACAACACCATGCGATTGAGGACTGACGCTTCCTTCGCCCCAAAATCGTGGTGCCATGCCGCCACAAAACCGAGCAGCAAGGTCACGAGGACTGGAGCCAGTGCGGTCAGAACGGTCTCTACCAAGGCGACCTTTCCTCGAAATGCGATTGGTGCGATCGCCGCGTAACGGATCACTCATCCTCTCAGACGGCGAGTGCCTCCAGGATCAGGTTCGTGATCGCATCAGGATGTGAGATCAGCGCCAGGTGGCTTGCCTCGATCTCGATCGTCTTCGCACCCATCCGCTTGGCCATGAAGCGCTCCAGGTCGGGATTGATCGTCCGATCCTGAGTGGAAACGGCATAGAAGGTCGGCTTGGTGCGCCATGCGGCCTTCGTCGTCTTGTCCGTCGTCAGCGACTTCTTGAACGGCTGCTGAACTGCGTAGAGGACGCGAGCTTCCTCCGGCGGCAAGTCGCCCCCGAAGTCGCGCAGGAATGCCTCCTCGGACAACCGGCCCCAATCGTCCTCGAAGACAATGCCCGCTGTGGCCGGTGGCGTTGGGTAGTTCTTCGCTAGCGCTGTATAGTCCTCGCCGGCATCGGGTGCCCGCGCGGCGACGTAGACGAGGGCGGTGACCTTCGGGTCCACCCCCACCTCCGACACGATCATTCCGGAGAAGGAGTGGCCAACAAGCACCGCCGGGCCCGGCTGAGCCGCGATCGCACGGCGCGCGGCCTCCGACGCCTCCTGCAGCGACGTCAGTGGATTCTGCACGCTGGTGCAATTGATGCTCTTCTGCTGGAGGCGGGCGATGACCTTTGACCAGCAGGAGCCATCGGCAAACAGTCCGTGTACGAAGACGACATTCCTCGTCTTCGGCGGCGTCTGGGCGCTGGCAACTCGATTGAGCAGGGGAAGGGCGGCGCTTGCTGCGGCAGCCCCGATTAATGTCCGGCGGTCCATCATAGTCTCTCCTATTGAACTAAGGGCGATTTCGCTCCGTATGGGAAAATCCGCCATCACGACGTCCTGTTCTCAGCTCAGGCTGTGCGGTCGGATTTCCGCCGCCAAATCGCCGGAGTTCGCGAGAGGCGAGGTCCCTGTTCCAATCTTATCCGTATTTTCGAGTGGGACCCGGCAACCGTTGAGGAACCGACTGAGCAGGTTGAACCACGCGATCATCAGAACAATCTTGCGGGAGATCGTCTCACCATATTTGTCGAGAAGTTCGCTTAAGGTCTCATCGCGTAGGGTGCCGCTGCTAGACAATTCGTCGGTCGCTTTGCAGACGAGAACGTATTCGGGGTTGATGCCGACCACCGGACCGTCGCTTGCCGCTGCGTCTATCTCGCTCGGAGACAGACCCACGTTCTTAGCCATCTGAGTGTTGGCTTGCCACTCGTATGGCGCGTCCAAGACGGTGGCAGCGCGCAGAATAATCATTTCGCGCGTCTTCGGGTCGATACCCTGTGCGTTGAATATCGCCTTCACGAGGCCGATGGTCGCGTCGAACAGGTCCTCGGTTCCCGCGAACATCTTGATGACGTTCAGGGTCTTCTCTGGTTCGTATGACTTTCCGATGATCCGACGAACGGCCGCATCTGAGGGCAGCGGGATCGCGACTTGCGGTGTGTAATGTGTGGGTTGAGTCATGGTTTTTCTCCTTAGATTTTGATGAAACCCGACAGTTGGAGAGGCTCTCTGGACGCTTGTCTTGCCGGGTCTTCAGAACTTTTTGATTGGCGCTAGCCGTTGCAGCGGCTAGCGGCCTGCTACCAATGCCTAGCGCGAGTGACTGTCAGAGATTTTCGGGAGCCACCGCGTTTCTTCATCTCACATCTCCTTTAGACGCCACGCGTCTGGCGGAAGCGAAGATAACTTTGGTAGCGCTCTCGTTCTCCGCCAGCATGGCCCTGCCGGCTTGCTCGAAATTGCTGCTTTTGTCCGGTATTACGTAATTCGACCGGTGGAGCCGACCAAGTTCCAGTGCAGAACTGGTGTGATGAAACAAATACGCACACCGATTTTGCCGCGTATTTGCAGGCGGCAAGGCGCACTTGAGGAGGAGCGCAACTAAACTCGGTCATTTGCCAAGCGCAGCAGATTGAGTCCGCGCGACGGTTGAGCTTGCTGGCCCTATCTGGAATACCGCGGCGCGACTTCCCTAAAGCCTACTGGAGCCAACCCCTCGTGCCCTCTTCGAGCATTTTGCCATCGATCATTTGGTTGTTGATCGCGTAGAGTTTGCTGTTGGATCGGTAAAGGACCGAGCCGGGCTTAAGCTCGCTTCCATGAGCCATGGCCATAGCGTGCCCGGCGGCATTGACCGTCCCAGTCTTGCCGCCAAGGCGGCTCGTGCTGCCATCCGGTTGGACCATATAAGCTATGTTACCCGTGCCTGCGTCGGGATCATATGATTGGGCGAATGACATCGTCGCGATTGCAAGCGCGAAACCCGCGCCTAAACCTGCACCCAAAAAAGTGAGTTTGGGTAGTAACGACCCATGAGTTGAAAAGCTTGACGTGTGACGCGCCTTTTTCATAGCAACCTCCTGCTCGTCGGTTAAGATTTGCGGCGGGGCATGCCGCCGCGCCTCGTCGAGAAGTTTTTGATTTTGTTGGTGCGCGCCGGGCCAAATAATTCGGGGCCCGTCGAACAAAACTATCACCTAAAATGCCATTTGAACGATGACAAGCGCGTGAATTGAGAACAGGCGACTAACCTCGATAGAACGGGATACCTTTCTACGAAGCCGATGTCCGCTTTGGGTCAAAAGCGGAAGTAAAGGCCTCTCGCACTGATGTCCGATTTACCCCCGAAAGCGGACATTTGCGGTGCACTAGCTACGATAGGGTCCCGGCGGGAATGCCGGGCTTGTCAGCGGCATCGCGAACGCGCGCGCTTTAACTTCGGCTTCATCCATCTTTCACTCCTCAATCCGGCGCGAAACTCATTTGGTGAGGTCGTAAATCCGTATGCCTTCAAACAGCTCTTCAGGTTCAGCCCAATCCGTCTTGGATGCTGCGCGACGGACGTCCTCAAGCCCCGCAGACCAGAGCTCAGTGACCGTGGCCCGCGAAAATTCGCAGTCTTTTGACTGGCTGGAATGCTCCAGGCGGCGATTGATCAGGTGCGCGACTGTAATCTGCCCTGCTTTGCTGGCCTCGGATAACTGCTTGGCATCGGCATCTCCCGCCAGCTCTGGAGGGAGCTTCGCAAGAAGGCGGCTAAGCGCAGCGCGCAGCTCGCAGAGCTCTTTGACGCGTTTGGTGTTAAAACGCGTCTTGCTCGAATAACGGATATCCTTGTCTCGTTCCATCACCTGATCGAGCGTCTCGGGCAACTCACCCTGCGCGTTGAACAAGTCCACTTGAACGATCAACGCGTTCATCTGCGGTGAATCGTCGAGGACGTACCAAAGCGGTGTATTCGATACGAGGCCGCCGTCCCAATAGTGCTCGCCATCGATCTTTACCGAGGGAAAACCGGGCGGGAGCGCGCCGCTGGCGCGCACGTGGTCAACATTGATGGGCATCTCGCGACTGTCGAAGTAAACCGAATTGCCTTGCTTGACATTGACTGCGCCAAGCGAGAGGCGCGCAGGCCCCCTATTGATGAGATCGAAGTCGACAAGCTCTTCGAGCGTGCTCTTGAGCAATTCGGTCTGATAAACACTTGCTGTCGAATCGTCGCTGGTGCGACCGAAGAATGATGTTGGCATCCGCGGCGAGAAGAATCCCGGCACGCCAAAGGTGGCGGCAGCAGCTGAGCTGAACTGATTAAGGATCGACCGTAAGGGACCCACCGAGACCGGCGGAACGAATGGGGCCACCGAGGAAACGTGATTCCAGAACTCGCGCAGGCGTTCCACCCGACGTTCGGGCGGGTTCCCTGCTATCAACGCCGCGTTGATGGCACCGATCGAGACACCGGCAATCCAATCGGGAACAATACCAATCTCTGTCAGGCCTTCGTACGCCCCAGCCTGATAGGCGCCCAATGCCCCGCCCCCTTGAAGCAACAGCACATGATGATCGTGCCTTGGCGGGACGTTGCGCGTCCGCAATTGCGATTTTGTGACGACGTTCATCGTTCAAGCTCCGATTAAGAGTTTCGGAGTCGGTCCGGTCTTTTGCTCAACCGCCACCGCGCACGTTGGATTGACGGCAGCAGGTCATGTCATTTTCGCGTAAAAGCGTTGGCTCGGATAGGCGGTGGTTAGATACTAGCATTCCACGTGGCACTAAACTCAGGTTAGCCAACGTGCTGTAACGCAACCTATTGGACTAGGGTCCAACTATTTTAGCAGTCGCGATTACAGTTATTAAATTGGGCGCCGCCACCCAAGCTTTTTGGAGCAACTCCTGCTCGTAGGCGCGGCGACGATCGTGCTCCTGATGTTCGCGCGGACTTACGTCGGCTAACGCACCGCACTGAGCCAACTAGAGGAATGTCCGCTTTGGGTCATTAGCGGACATCGCGCACTGCAATCGTCATGTCCGCTTTACCCCCCAAAGCGGACATTGGTTAGCGCCTTTTTTCGGCGATCCTGGCGGTGCAAGTTTGATCCTTGGATGCTCAGTGCCCTAAACCAGCAATAAAATTATCCAGAAAGCACTGGCTTCTTCGCGCAGACAGAGCGGTACTGTGTCCAGTTCCGGGCGCTGGCGCGCTTCGGGATCCTGCCCCGCCGGCTCCTTCGCTGAGGTAGGGCTTCGGTGGTGGCGGCGATGGTCGCCGCACATCCGAAGGAGATCCCGATGACCAAGGCAAAGTCGAAGCGCACGCCCGCATTACGCGCAACCAACAGCAAGAGCAAAACCCATAATCGCGCAAGGCAAGCGGGCGCGCGTAAGGCCTTACAACTTAAGCCCGTTGCGACGGTGGCTCGTCAGCAGCCCCGGTGCGCGCCGCAGCCGACTACACGCCGCGAAAGCAAAAAGGCCCACATCATTGCAATGTTGCGAACGCCAGGTGGCGCGACCATCGAGGCGATGGCACGAGCTGCGAAGTGGCAACCTCACTCGGTGCGCGGCTTCCTCGCTGGTGTGGTGCGCAAGAAGCTCGGCCTCACTCTCGTCTCGACAGACGGCGAGAACGGGCGCGTCTACCGGATTACGGATCGCACGGCGTCAGCGGCAGCGTAGCGCGATGCGACAAACACGACCGGTTGCGAAGAAGGCAACCAGACTGTCTCAGGACGACGAGATCGCGCATCTGCGCGATCTCGATCTCCATGGCTTGCGGGCGCGCTGGAAGAGCATGTTCCGGCAACAGCCGCCTGCTCGTCTGCCTCGTCATCTTTTGTTTGCCGTTCTTGCCTACCGGCTCCAGGCCGATGAGCTCGGAGATCTCGACCCCGCCACCGTTCGACTGCTCAAGCAGATCGCAACCGGTGGCGGGACCCGGGAGGCCTCGCGCCTGACGGAAGCATTGAGTCGCAGAAGGATTGACCTCAAGCCCGGCACGATCCTGATGCGCGAGTGGAATGCTCAGGCCTATCGGGTGATGGTGGTGGAGGAGGGCTTTGCCTGGAACGGGAAGATCTATGACAGCCTGTCCAAAGTGGCTTTCGCCATTACCGGTACCAATTGGAACGGTCCGCGGTTCTTTGGTCTGCGGGACAAGATCTCCCCTGAGGCCAAATCATGACGACTACAGCCAGACAGAAGGTGCGTTGCGCCGTCTACACACGTGTCTCGACCGAGTCTGGCCTCGATCAGGACTTCAACTCGCTCGATGCCCAATATGATGCAGCGCAAGCCTATATCCGCAGTCAGGCTCATGCCGGTTGGACGCTGGTACGCAATCGATATGACGATGGCGGCTTCTCGGGCGGATCCACCGACCGCCCTGCCCTGCAGCAGCTCCTCGATGACATTCGAGCTCATCGGATCAATGTCATTGTCGTCTACAAGGTCGATCGCCTGACCCGCTCATTGGCCGATTTCGCCAAGCTGGTCGAGTTGTTCGATGCCCACGGAGTGTCCTTCGTCTCGGTCACCCAGCAGTTCAACACCACGACCTCAATGGGGAGGCTCACACTCAATGTGTTGCTCTCCTTTGCCCAGTTCGAGCGGGAGGTCACCTCCGAACGCATCCGCGACAAGATCGGCGCCTCCAAACGCAAGGGTCTTTGGGTCGGCGGTGTCGTTCCCCTGGGCTACCAGGCCAAGGATAGAAAGATCACAGTCGTCGCGGACGAGGCCAAAACGGTCCGTCATATTTTCCGCCGCTACCTGAATCTCGGCAGCCTGAATCTAGTTCTGGCTGACTTGAGGAAGACTAGCATCAAGACCAAGCTGCGCCCGTTATCGAATGGACGAGCAATCGGAGGCATCCCGTTCACCCGTGGATCACTCGCCGCTCTATTGCGCAATCGCTTCTATATCGGTGAGGTCCGATTCAAGGACGAGATCTTCCCGGGCGAGCAAGCAGCTATCCTCGACCGAGCGTTGTTCGAGGCGGTTCAAACTAAACTTGACCAGCAGAGGACTAATTACACCAAAGCCCGGCAACGGTCTCAATCGCTCTTGATGGGCCGCATCTTTGACGAGCGCGGCGACCGCATGACGCCTTCCTATGCCGTCAAGAACGGCGTGCGTTATCGCTACTATATCTCGTCTGCGCTCATTCAGGGGCAGCCGGACAAAGCCGCCACGCTCAACCGCGTGCCCGCCGCCGAAATGGAAAAGCTGATCCTCAGTACGGTCCGCAACCATCTCGCAGAGAAACCGCACAACAAAATGGAAGCAGAGGAGGGCCCTGACTTACTCGACGACAAAGAGTTGATCTCCGTCCAGGTCGCCCGTGTTGACGTCAGGCCGGATCACCTTGCCATCCAGCTTTGCGCCAAGTCCGAACGAGACAGCGAGGGGCAGGATCATCGGCACTCAGCAGAAGAAGACGAGCGCGTTCATCGCGCCCAAAATGTGCTGGTCGTCCCCTGGAAAAAGACTCCGTCAAAACGACCGCGGGTGATTATCCTCCCCGCGTCGACATCCTCTCGTCCCGACCCCCGTCCAATCCGCGCCGAAACCCGCGTCAAGCTCGTCACCGCGATCGCGAAGGGGCGGCATTGGCTCGATGAGTTGATCGCGGGAACGGTCACAAATGTTGAGCAGATCGCAGCGCGCGAGAAATGCAGTATCAGACAAGTCAACCGAACGATAACTCTTGCCTTTATCGCACCGACGCTCGTCCAGGCCGCAGTCGATGGACAGCTACCTCGCGGCGTTGGCGTAGCGACGTTGCGCGATTTCCCCGCTGAATGGGCCCGCCAATACAAGAGACTTGGTCTGTCCTCATAAGATTTCCGGTTTCAAGACGAGTCGCGCCGGGACCAGAATTTTTCCGACCGGAGACTAAGCCCAAATTTCGGCCAGTCTCGCCTGCCCGAGACCAAATATCGAAAGTCGTGCGTCAAAATAGCCCCGCTCACGCGGCCTTTTCTCGTAGAGTCTCAGCGACCGGAGACTTGGGCGACTGCGTGGTGGCGGACGCAGTCAGAGTCGAACCCGTCTCCATCGAGAATTCCCTGCTAACAGGGAAATTAACAGGGAATTTCGTCAAATTCCTGCGCGCGGCGCGATATTGATCGCTGATACTTGCACGAATTCAGCGGCTTGCAGCGAAATTCCCTACGCGCAGAACAGGGAATTATTTCGAAGGAACAGGGAATTTATACGCAGCGAACAGGGAATTTGAAT
>DATAPP010000219.1:0-18459 GCA_036265125.1 Pseudolabrys sp.
CCGATCTCATTGGCCTGAAAGATGTTGAGAAGCTCGCGTGGACTTGCACACAATAGCTCTGCCTTTGGATTTGATTTCAGGTTCACCAGGCACTCTTTCATCAGGGGCACAGGGTCGCGACCTGTATCGGCAACACGCCCGGCAAAAACCGAGATGATGGATGGGACTTTTGGATTGAGACAAGCTGCCACTTCCTTGACTTGGTTGGGCGTCATTATCGCAGTCACGTTGACGATGATGCCGGCCTCAGTGAGCTCTTTGATAACTGGCCCGCAGAACGTGCCCTCAGTATTCGTTATCGGAATTTTGACGTTGGCATTGCGCCCCCACGACGCGATCTCGCGTCCTTGCGCAACCATTCCAGGAAGATCGTCCGCGAAAACCTCGAAAGAAATTGGCCGGTCTGTAATGGCACCAAGAACTCTACGGGCAAACTCTGCATAGTCCGAAACACCCGCCTTGCGCATAAGCGTCGGGTTGGTCGTAAAGCCTTTTATCTGTGAATTCTTCGCCAACTGCATGATCTGATTGAAATCAGCGCCATCCGCGAAGATCTTGATCTTGAGCGAGTTCATGGGTTCTCTCCGATTAAGTCATGGCATCGACAAAATAAGATCCGCCGCCTGGGTGAAGGAGGAAACCACGAAATCTGGTTGCTCCGGGCGTCGGTCGCGATAGTTCAGGTCGATAAAAACGCTTTTACATCCCGCCGCCTTGGCAGCCTCCACATCACTCCAGCGATCACCGACCATGACACTGCGTCGGCAGTCAAGACCCAGGCGTTCAGCTGCTCTCAGCAACATGCCCGGCTTGGGTTTTCGACAATCGCAATTGTCGGCGGTCGTGTGATAGCAAACTTCAATAGCGTCGACGGGTACGCTGGCGCACAATTTTTGATGCATTTTCTCGACAACCGACCGGTCGACGAGGCCATTACCGACGTCGGGTTGATTTGTCACGACCACAAGGGTGTAGCCGGCATCCTTGAGTCGGCCGGCGCTCTCGGCGGCTCCAGGGTAGATGCGGAAATCCAAGAGTTTTCGCGGCGCAAATGACCGACCGTCGCGAAATTCAGGAATCACAAGAACGCCGTCCCGATCGAGAAAAATCGCAGGGCTCCCCATGAGAAACTCACCACTTCGTTTTACGGACCTGGAGATTGGGGTGAGAGACAAGACAATGCCAAATGATTGCCTGCATTCCTTCGGAAAGCGGTGTGACCCGTGCCGGGTTAACTTCGGGAATGACAACAACCACATCGCCTTGCTTGGCGGTATAGCCGGACTTTCGACCAACAATGCCGAAGACCTTGGCTCCGCGTGCTTTTGCGAGGTCAATTGCGCGCACGAGATTGACGCTCACATTCCGCTCCGCATCTCCTCCACCTACTGAATAGATCAGCAAAGCGTCTATTTTCGAGATGCGACTTACCTCGAGCCAGCCGGTAAAGACCGTATCAAAGCCCTCGTCGTTCGTGCGCGCTGTGAGTTCAGAGACGTTGTCAACCGGTGTGTAGGCTTCGATGCCGCAAAGCTTGCGAAAATCATTTACCGCATGGCTGCAATTGCCTGCGCTGCCACCCACGCCCAAGAGAAACAGTCTGCCGCCACGTTCACGTAGTGCGGCAAGCTCGTCGGCGAGCTTCTCCACAATGCCAACGTCAACCGTCGAGCAAATCTTTTCGACCTCAGCCAGAAAATCGCGGCTATGGGATGGCATCATTTCTCTTTCAAATTTCAGCCCGGGTGTCCCAGCGGAAATTCCAACGCTACCGCAGAACGGGTGAAGCAAGTAACCCGCTCAAATAGCAATTTAACTGTGGCGTGCGGCGTCAGGCTGCCGTCACCACATCAGTATTCATCAGTACTCGGACTTTGCGGCCGAGCAGGTCAAGTAAGATTGCCACGCGCTCATGATCTGAGACGCTAATGCAAAGCCCTATTTGACGCGCAAATGGGCCATTTAGAACGACCACGTTATCCCCGGGCTTTATCGCATTTTTATCGGCGACTTCGATGAGACCTTCAGACTCCTGACCTTGCAGCGCATCGATCACGCCGGCGGGAAGAGGGGCCGGTTGTTCTCCGAAACATACGATGTCGTTCACACCCACCGTCGAACGGATGGCTCGCCAACCATTGATCGCCAGATCCAACCTCACAAAGAGATATCGAGGAAAAAACGGCCTGATGACTCTTTCGGACTTACGCGCATGATGAATCATTTTAGCGTAGCGTGGTAGATACACCTGATAATTCTGGCGTCGAAGATGGCTAAGCGCCTTAAATTCTTCGCGTGGATGCGTGTGGACCACATACCATAAGGGCTCGTTTGCGACGGTCATTTTTGAGCCCGCCTTTTCGGAGCGACTGATGATCGGTCTGAGTGAGTCACAATATCGGCCAATATTGAGGGCAAATACACTCGCTCTGCATCAAAGACAGAAACTGCGTCCTCATACGCCCGCTGGGATTGGGCGATACTGGTAATCATCACAGCATCTACATCGGCTGCGATAGTCATTTTCCGGATCACGGGTATGCCTAAAGCGCGCGACTTTTTAATGTTGCTATCGATGATTGTGACGATTTCGACGTCGATCTCTGTTGCGACGATCACCGCGATTTCCGCGAGTTCGCTGGCGCCAATCAACCCAATACGTTTGTGCCCAGCCTTCGCCATGTTGGAAAGCGTCGCCTCACACGAAGCCCGCGCACGACGAAAAAAGTCGAACGAATGTACAAAATAACTGGCGACGAGCTGCGATTTCTCCACGAACCCTTTTGGCGTAAGGTAATAGCCATAACGCCGAGGTGGAATCTGTTGGACTTTGATCAGTCCTTTGTTCATGCACCGCTTCACGTAGGCATTGACCAGCCCGACGGCGATTCCAAGTTCGCGCGACAAACTGCGTTGCGTGACATCCCCGCGCTCAACTGCATCAAGGAGGCCAAGGAGGATTACACGTTCAGAAGTCTTGTCGCGGTTCCACGCCATGTCCACCAACTTTAGGCGATAACTGCCGCAAATGCGGCCGGCCCCGATTTGCATTGTTCACGCGGTGAACGTATCTTGTTCACAACGTGAACGTCAAGCCGGCGCGGCTGTAGCAGGATGATAAAACAGCGTCAAATAAGGCATCGATCGATGAAAGGCCGGCTTTCCACAAAAATAACTGCTTGCCTGCAGGAAGCGACGCGAAACGGCGCTTGGTGGCAGGAAAGCACCTGAGGTTTGTATGAGCGAAGCAGGTCTCGTCACAATTATCATTCCAAATCGCAATCATGCGCATTACCTGCCGCGTGCGCTTGACGCCATGCTGGCTCAGACCTGGAAGAAACTCGAAATAATCGTAGTTGATGATGCGTCTAGCGACTCAAGTCGTAGCGTCGTCGTGCACTATGAGAGACGTGACCCGCGTGTTCGCTTGCTGGCGTTGAATGAACATCACGGGATAAATCGCGCAGTAAACACCGCTCTTGCAAGTACGCGTGGTGAATTTGTTCATATCGCTGGTGCGGATGATTTCGTGGAACCGATTTTCGTGGAGCGTTGCGTGGCCGAAATGAATCGTAATCCGGATGCGGGCCTAAGCTTTTCAGATCCAACAGAATTTCATGAGCATAGCCAACGCTCGATCCGATTCCCACTTTATCTGAACGACTGCTCCATTTATTACGACCGAGCGACTTTGATTGATCTGTTGAAAAGAAATTATTTTCATATCTCTGCCAACACCGGCCTCTATCGAACGAGCGCTTTCCTCGAAGCGGGTGGCTATCGGCCGGAGTTGCTCTGGCTGTGCGATTGGTTTGCAACCTTGGTGATCGCCCTGAGGCACGGGGCCTGCTTCCTACCGGAACAACTAACCTATTTGACCATACGCAGTGATTCCTATTCGAGCCGCAATTTGCGCGACGCAAAGGCCCAGTGGCCTCTGCTGGAACAGGTGCTCAGGTTGCTCGCATCGCCTGAATATTCCGACGTTGCACCAGGAATGCGGTCCGCTGGACTCATCCCGGAGGATCAACTCCGTACGTTATATTGGCTGCTCGGCAGTTCCGAAGGCCGCAAATTTATTAGGCCGCACCTTATCGGTCGGGTTTTCGGCCGGTATATCTGGTCGTTTTTCCGGCCGCTGGTGCCGCCGCATTGGCGCCGGCGATTACGCCAGATGCAGAGCGAACGTGCTCACGTGGCATGATCTGCTGGACTAACCGGCATCCCAAAATCGCTCCAGATGCAACGATGTCCGAGGTACCCGAGCCAACGAGCGGACCATATAATAGACTGTCGGAATCCACCGACGGCGCGCTGCAAATGCCGAGGCACATTCGACGTCGAGGTAAGCCTTAAGGCGGCGAATATGCGATGCCGGCAACTGGAGGGGACTGTCCGCTGAGGCATATTTGGCAGCAATTTGGCGCGTTGTGTTCTCCACAATTACCGGGTCCGGCCGCGGGCCGAGTTCGATCATCGCCGCGGTGTTTGGCCATGTTGCGAGCCGTCCGCGCGCTTGTGCAAACCGCAGGAACCAGTCGAGATCCTCCAGGCGGCGAAGCGTCGGGTCAAATGGGCCAATGTGCCGAAATATCTCTTTTCGCAACAACAGGGTTGAGCCCGGCGAGAACCAGCACCCGCTGGCGAAATCCAGGGGATTGTCGCTCGCACGAGGCACACGAACTTCGCGTCGACCTTTGCTCTCGCTATAGAGGACGAAGCCCGCCGCATAAGCGACCAGGATTGACGGTTCGGCAGCGAAATCGCGTTCTGCAATCTCGAGGCGCGGCAGCAGGGTGTGGGGTAGCCAATAGTCGTCCGAATCCAGAAATGCGATCCAGTCCCCGCGTGCTGCTTCGACCCCAGTATTGCGAGCTGCCCCGGCGCCCTGATTGACAGGATGACGAATGAGACGGACGTTGCTCGATTGAAGGTCAGAAGGAATCTCGAACGGCGGTTGCGAGCCATCATCGATGATAATGACTTCAATATCCTCGACGTGTTGCTCAAGAACGCTTCGCAGCGCCCGTTCGGCCAAAGTCCGACGGTTGAAAACCGGTATCACTGTTGATAGTCGCGTCATCAATGGTTCGGAGAGGCCAACTGCATAGTCAACAAAAAGCGGCTTTTCGCATGGAGCAGTTCAAATGTGATGGCATGAATTGCGCCAGCTGGACAACTGTGCCGGATGCGATGTCCGAAACGAGCTTTTGCGGCATCGGGCTAATTCCAGCGATGTAAAGTGAGCGCCGCGTACGAACCTCCAATACATTTTACGAGTTGCGCTGTGAACCTCAAAATTCACAGCCTCAACATTCCACTGCCGCCGCGATTTATTTCTTCACATTTCATATCATCTGCTATCCGGACGGTAAGCGCTGTTGAATGTGTAAAGCAGTGCGCCAACGAGCGTACAGCCTGCCGCCAACATCGTGATTTGCACTATCGGCGAGTTATCAAAAATTGTCACGGCGGCAAATCCCGCGAGAATTATGTTCACTGCGAACACGCGCCCGACGATTTGGCTGACACTAGATCCGCCGACAAGTGCTCGTTGGTAGAAGTGGCTTCGATGCGCCTGCGTCAGCGGCTCGCCATTGACGAGACGGCGCAGCAGAGTAATGGTCGCGTCTGCTAAATAATAAAGTGGTAAAAGCGCCGCCGCCGCAACGTGGTGCCGACTTGCAAGCAGCAAGAGCAGCCAACCCAGGAGCAAGCCGATTGGCAGGCTGCCGACATCACCCAGAAACAGACGAGCGATAGGCCGGTTAAGAGGCGCAAACCCGATCATTGCTCCGCATAGCCCGACCGAGATCAGGGTCGCCTCTGGTGGAAGTGCTCCCGAAATGCCGAAGAGCGCGAGACTGCCGGTAACGGGCACGATTTCTGCCACCGTCATCCAGTCAATGCCATCCATGAAGTTGACGAGGTTCACAAACCAGAGCAAGGCGCCGAACATCAAGGCGCGCTCGACCCACCATGAAAGGACAGCAAAAATGTGCAGGTCGCCCGGCAGCGACGTCAGTACAGTCGCGACTGCCGCCGCTTGCAGCAATAGCCGTGGTAAGGCGCCGATTGGGCGAATGTCGTCGGCGATGCCAACTGCCGCGAGAGCAATCGCGGCCACAAGCACGACGGCCAAGCGCCACAAATCGTTAAAAAGGGTCGGGTATAGAACCACGGCAGCGCCGACTGTAGCTATGGTCGCTGCGATGACTGCGATCCCTCCACCCTGTGGCGTGGGCGATTTGTGCGATGAACGGGCATTTGGCTTTGCCAGCGCATACCGGCGAAGTACTGGCTTAAGTGAAAGCAAAAGCACAAAGCAGATCGTGCAGGCGGCCAGAAAAACGACTAAAGCAAGTTCAATCGGCCAAGCCAAAGCTTACTCCTGAGTGCTGACTAACGCGCCGCCAAATCCAACAACCACAATTCGTGCGAAACGTATTCTTATCATAGGTGAATGCTGCCTTGCCGAAAGGGTATTGCCGTTCTAGTTCTGGAAGGCGGACTAATCGCGATGATCAGGCAATTCACTTTGTCGCTTCGGTTAAATCGTCGGGGGATGCCCGGTGATTTTGGGAACAAGTAATGGCTCGTACAGGTTCTTTACGGCCAAACCCAGTGCTGGTCTATCTCGTGACTCAGGATTGGTATTTCATGGCTCATCGCGTTCCTATGGCGCTTGCCGCCCAGCGCGCCGGCTATGATGTACACGTGATTACGCATATCGATAAGCATCGTGCCGCGATCCAGGCGCTCGGCTTTCGCGTGCATGCGGTGGATTGGCGGCGGGGGAGCATCGATCCGTTTGCATTCCTGAATAGCATTCGGGCGGTTCGTCGGCACTATCGTGCGATTGCTCCGGATCTCATCCACCATGTCGCGCTCCAACCGACAATTGTCGGCTCGCTTGCCGTTTCAAATCTCACAACTGTTAGATTGAATGCTTTAACGGGACTTGGATTCGTCTTTACGTCTGCGACTTTGAAAGCGCGCCTTTTGCGGCCAGTCTTTCGTTTGCTCCTTCGCCACGTCTTGGGCAATTCAAGAGCCGCTGTGTTGGTGGAAAATCCTGACGATCGTACCGCGGTGAAGGCGCTTGGCGTCGCTGACAACCGCATCTTCACAATAGCGGGCTCTGGTGTCGAAACAGATAAACTGACGCCCCTACCTGAGCCGCCCGAACCGATAACGATGGCGTTCGCTGGCCGGCTGCTCAAGGACAAGGGAGTTCGCACGCTCGTCGAAGCTCATGAAATTCTTGCGCGCCGGAGTCAGCCTGTGCGCCTGTTAATTGCCGGCGAGCCGGACCGTGCCAATCCGGCTTCAATTCCGAGCGAGGAAATCGCGGAATGGTCGCGGCGGCCCGGGATCACGCTGCTCGGTCATCTTGCGGATATCCGTGACGTGTGGAAAGCCGCACATATTGCGGTGCTGGTATCTCATCGCGAAGGTTTGCCTATGAGCCTGCTGGAAGCGGCCGCGTGCGGTCGGCCAATTATCGCCAGCGATGTTCCGGGATGTCGCCAGGTTGCGCGCGCCGGGGTTAACGCGCTGTTGGTCCCACCAGCCGACGCTGGGGCGCTTGCCGACGCGATTACTCAATTGTCCCGCGATAAGGGGTTGCGACGCAAATTCGGCGAGGCCGGCCGTCTGATGGTCGAAAGCGAATATTCGGCGGAGCGAGTCGGAACGGAGATTGTCGCCCTTTACAGCCGTCTGCTTGAGTTTGATCGGGAGAGTTGATCCTTGTTCGCATTAACAACCTCTAAGGGGCGCGCATGACTGAAGGCCCTATTCTGGTGACCGGCGCGGCTGGATTTATTGGATTCCACGTCGCGCGACGTCTTTTGCGAGGTGGGCACGATGTCATCGGCCTGGACAATATGAATCCCTACTATGACCCAAGTCTGAAGGAGGCGCGCCGGGCGGAGCTCGCCAAATCCACTCGGCTACGCTTCGTGAAACTGGACCTTGCCGACCGCGATGGGATGGCAAACCTGTTCAAAGAGTTTCGCTTTCCTCATGTTATTCACCTCGGCGCGCAGGCCGGTGTTCGATATTCGCTAATCGACCCATTCGCCTACGTCGATGCCAATTTGACCGGCTTCACCACCGTTCTCGAAGGCTGCCGTCAAAATAACTGTCGGCATTTACTTTACGCGTCGTCTTCGTCCGTCTACGGCTCCAACACGAAAATGCCGTTCTCGGTGCACGACAATGTTGACCATCCTTTGAGTCTATACGGCGCGTCGAAGAAGGCGAACGAGCTTATGTCGCATGCGTACGCGCATTTGTTCGGACTGCCGATGACCGGATTGCGCTTTTTCACAGTGTATGGGCCGTGGTACCGTCCAGACATGGCGATGTGGATTTTCGCGAAGGCAATTTTCGCTGGCGAACCCATCAAACTTTTCAACAATGGCAATATGCGACGCGATTTCACTTACGTTGATGATGTTGTGGAATCGGTCGTGCGTTTAATCGATCGTCCGCCGACCAAAAGTTCAGGCCCTTCGGCTGTGCCTGACCCTGGTTCAAGCAGCGCCCCCTGGCGCGTCTACAATATCGGTAATAACACGTCGGTTGAGCTCCTCGAAATTGTTCGCCTTCTCGAGGAGGCGATCGGAAAAAAAGCGAAGCGTGAGTTGCTACCGATGCAGCCGGGCGACGTACCCGCAACTTACGCCGATGTCGACGATTTGGCGCGCGAGGTCGATTTCCGACCGAAGACGCCGATTTCCGAAGGCATTAGCCTTTTCGTTGAATGGTATCGATCTTATCATCGCCTGTAACGTGACCTGCGGTTCCATTGGGATTATGTTACAGCCACATTGGATCGTGACAGGCAATCTTTTATATTGAGAGCCCGCACCACAGAACTGGCAAAAATCATGACTGCTCCCACACTGGCTGAATTGAAGGTCAAATTGTTCACTGACGGCGCCGACAAGGCCCAGATCGTCGAGATGGCCAAGCAGCCCTGGATTGCGGGTTTCACCACCAATCCTTCTCTCCTGAAAAAGGCGGGCGTGAGCGACTACGCCGAATATGCACGCGAACTCGTCACGGCGGTGCCGGATCGACACATCTCGTTCGAAGTGTTTTCCGACGATGTGGCGGAAATGGTCGCGCAGGCACAGGTTATTGCCGGGTGGGGCAAGAACGTTTACGTAAAATTGCCGGTGACAAACACGCGGGGCGAAGCATTGTTCGAAGCGGTGCGTACGCTCTCGCGCGAGGGCGTCAATATCAACATGACCGCGATCTTCACCGATGAACAGGTCGCACGCGCTATTGAAGCGCTGGCTGGTGGAGCGCCCGCCTGCGTGTCCGTGTTCGCGGGCCGATTGGCTGACTTCGGAATCGATTACCGGCCAATCATGCGTGATGCCATTGCTCGTGCACGCAAGACCCGCAACATCGAGATCATCTGGGCTTCCACGCGCGAGGTCTTCAATGTGGTGGAAGCGGATGCGATGGGCTGCCACATCATAACCGCGCCTGCCGACGTGCTGAAAAAGCTCCCGGCGCTCGCCACCAAGACGGCGGCTGAGCTTTCGCTTGGCGCTGTGAAATCTTTTCGGGACGACGCGGTTGCAGCGGGTTTGCGACTGTCTGTGCCCGCTTCGCGCGCCGCTGAATAGCCTCGCTTCGCGGCCGGTGCCCATTGATGTCGCAAGCACGGCTGAATTCATCGAAGGCCCTCGAAATCGCATGGTTCTAACCACGGACGATCAGGAACAAGCCGCTATACGCGCAAGCGCCATCGAGCGTCACGAAGCCGACGCCGACCGCTTCGTCCTTTGGTACGACGAAATGGCAAGAAGCCGTTTTGCGAACGCTTTCGCCTATGGGCGCGCGAAAATCGACCGCTTGCTCGACGAATACTTGAAGGAACTTCATCCGGGCGCCCGAATTCTCGACGTAGGGTGCGGCACCGGCGAATATATTCAGCGCGCAACCGCATTGGGATTTTCTGCGAGCGGGATTGAACCGGCGGAGGCAATGCGTAAAGCCGCAATCGAAAAGAATCCGGGAAGCACAATTCTAGACGGAGTGGCGACTAAACTTCCTTTCCCGGATGGCACATTCGACCTGATAATCTGCATCGAAGTGCTCCGCTATCTCCACAGCGCCGACAACCGACAGGCGTTACGCGAGATGTATCGGGTTCTCAAACCAAAAGGCACCATGTTTTTGACCATGGTCAACAGGTACGCGCTCGATGGGTTCTACCTGAACTATCACGCCCGAAAGCTCTTGAGCGGGAAGCGTGTCAGCGGCGATGCGCCTCATTGCGAATTTACGACGCCCGCCGAAATCGACAAGGAGGTTTTGGCGGCAGGCTTTTCCACGGCTGCGCATCGCGGAGTGCTACTCGGGCCGATGCGCATACTATACAAACTCAGCACGCGCATCGCTCGGAGAATCGCTCCGGTGCTTGAACCTTTCGACGACGCAATTTGCTCAATTCGCGGCACACGGGCATTTGCTGGCCATTTAGTGACAATTGCAAAACGATGACTGGCTTGGACGCGCCGCCAAGGGTGGTCTGGTCGCTCGATTTTGAACTGCGATGGGGTATGCACGACCTCCTGGGAATGGATCGAAACGCATATCGGATGAATCTCGAAGGCGCACGCGAAGCCGTTCCTCAGCTTTTGAGTCTCTTCGTCCAACGCGGGGTGCGCGCTACCTGGGCGACAGTGGGTGCACTCGCATGCATTGACTGGGACGAATATTTCCGCCTCGCTCCGCCTCCGCCAGGTTACGCAAACTCGCGTCTAGCTTTCGACCCGCGATATGCCGATCTCGACCCTGACGGCGTTCTTCATTTTGCGCCAAATTTGGTCCGGCTCATTTCACAGACTAACGGTCAGGATTTGGGCACACATACATTTTCACATATTTTTCTGGGCGAAAAAGGAGTTAGGCAGAAGGATGTCCAAGCTGACCACACCGCCGCCAAAGGGCTCTTTCGTGAGCGTTTAAACACTGCACCGACCAGCCTTGTATTCCCGAGAAACCAGGTTGCGTTTCTCGACTTTTACCGTGCAAACGGGATCACTGCTTGGCGCGACAATGAAAGATCTTGGTATTTGAACCAGACCAAATACGCGAACCATCCCGTCCCCCGAGCACTCAGAATTGCAGACGCGCTCACACCATTTTGGACGCGCGGCGGTCGCTTCTTGGATGGCGGTACCACATCGACGCTATTCGTCCGTGTTACACTCCCCGAGATTGCCTGGAAGGCGCATCTGGCTAAAGCCGCGACAGAGGTGCGTCGCATGGGGCGCGACACCGTCCTGCATTTTTGGTTGCACCCGCATAATGTCGGTGGCAATTTACGCCGTGGGATGGCGCGTATTGTTCAGGTCTTGGACACAATCGACAAATACGCGTGCGAAGGGGCGGTCTATGCATCCATGCGCGATCTCGCACTGTCCGCCGCTCTGGATAACCGCGCACAAACCTAGCAAGTCCGCGCGATGTCTGTCGTCGACCACGCTGGCATTCGCCTTGGGTCCTGCATCGTCGCCAATGCGCCAACGCACACCGTTAGATAAACCGGCCGCCTGGTGTCCTTCTTTACCTCTGGTAGGCGGCCAGAAATCAGGCGCAGCAGCTAACCCACTGGGAGATCTAGCTGTCACAGATTGAATCAAAACGTGTTCGGATTGGCTCCCGAGAGGTGGTCGCCAGCCGTACATTGCCATGCTAGGGGATAAGCGGGCAGAAGTAATGGGGCGCGGGGATACCGTCGAAAGATGATGCAGGCCGCAGTAGCAAGCACGGAGCGTCCGTTGCGTGTGGGGGTTGTTGGCGTCGGCGTCATGGGCAGCAATCATGCCCGCGTGTTCGCGGGATTGCCCGGCACAGAATTGGTTGGCGTCGCTGATCCAGACCGCAAGCAGGCGGAATTTGTGGCGCGCACCTTGGGTTGCGTCGCCGTCGCCGATGTCGAAGAATTGCTGGACCGCGATATCGACGCGATCACCATTGCGGCGCCCACCCATCTGCATCGCGATATCGCGCTCCTTTGTATTGCGCGAGGTGTCCACGTCATGGTGGAAAAGCCGATCGCCTCGTCGGTGGAAGAGGGCCGCGACATCATCAACGCAGCGCGCCGAGCCGGCGTGACATTGATGGTTGGGCACGTCGAACGTTTCAATCCTGCCGTCGAAGCGATCAAGGAAGCGATCCGCGGTGAGGATATCCTCTCGATTGCGATCACCCGCGTGGGACCTTTTCCACCCCGCATGTCGAACGTGGGGGTGGTGATCGACCTGGCGGTTCACGATATTGATCTAATTCGCTGGTTCACCGACTCCGACATTATCGAGGTGCAGCCGCAGCTCTCCAGCGCCGTCGCCGAGCGTGAAGACATTGCGCTTCTGCAATTTCGTACTGCCTCCGGCGTTCTCGCCCATATCAACACGAATTGGCTGACGCCATTCAAGGCGCGTAACGTCATCGTCGCGACGCGTGGTAAATACGTGACTGGCGATCTATTGACGCGCCAGGTCACCGAGTGCTTCGGGTTCCAGCCGGATGGCAGCTATTCGATGCGGCATCTGTCTGTCGGTCATGCCGAGCCGTTGCGTTCGGAATTGCTGGCATTCCTGCGCGCCGTACGCGCCGGGGCAGTGCCGGCTGTGACGGGCGAGGAAGCCGTTGCAAGCCTGGAGATAGCGACGCGGTGCCTTAGTTCGCGTCCGACTGCGGTCGCGTCCGCACGACAGAAAAGCCCGCGCGCCGTCGTTGGTTGACGGACAGGGTAATCTACGGGCCTTCGATGAATTTACACACCAAGCTGCCATCCATTCCGTTCATCGACGTTGCCGCACAACGCCGCCGGCTTGGGTCCGCTATCGATGCAGCAGTCGCCCGCGTCCTGAACCATTGCCAATTTATTCTCGGACCCGAGGTGAAAGCTTTTGAGACAGAGCTTGCGGCGTTCTGCGGCGCCAAGCACGTCGTGACATGCGCCAGCGGAACCGATGCTCTTGTGCTCGCGTTGCGGGCGATGGGGATTGGGCCGGGCGATGCGGTGATATGTCCGTCATTTACCTTCTGTGCGCCCGCGGAAGTCGTGGCTTTGGTCGGCGCAACGCCGGTGTTTGTCGACGTCGACGCAACGACGTTCAATATAGATGCAAAAGGTATTGCAGGGGCTGTTGCGACTGCAAAACAAGCGGGCTTAAAACCCAAAGCGATCATTCCTGTTGACCTGTTCGGGTTGCCGGCTGACCACCGCGCGATTGCTGTAGCGGCGAAGGCCGAAGGGTTGCTCGTTCTCGATGATGCTGCTCAAGGCTTTGGTGCGACCTACAACTACCGTCGATTGGGCACTTTTGGTCACGCCACGGCCACCAGTTTCTTCCCCGCTAAGCCGCTCGGTTGCTATGGTGACGGCGGTGCGGTGATGACCGATGACGACGGAATTGCAGACGCACTCAGAAGCTTGCGAGTGCACGGGCAGGGCAGCGACAAATACGACAATGTTCGAATCGGCCTGGCGTCGCGCCTCGATACCGTTCAGGCGGCGGTTCTAATCGAGAAGCTGAAAATCTTTCCGGATGAAATAGACGCTCGCAATAAAGTTGCGCGCCGGTATAGCGACCGGCTGGGCGATGTTGTGACTGTGCCAGTGACGTCCCAGGGTTCCACGTCCGTTTGGGCTCAATACACCATTCGAGTAGCGGATGGCAGGCGCGACGTGCTGGCGACTCTACTCAAGGCAGAGGGCGTTCCGACCGCTATCTACTACCCCATCCCATTGCATCGTCAGCAGGCTTACAAACATTATCCGGTCGGCAAAGGGGGCGTGACCGTGAGCGAACGCCTGGCTTCCGAGGTCATTAGCCTGCCGATGCACGCCTACCTCGACGTCGCGACACAAGATCGTATCATTGATGCGACCCGACGGGCGCTGACGAAATAAACGTGGGCGAAGTCAGCTGCGTTTATAAAAATCTTCGAGGCGCTCGATGTCGTCCTCGCCAAGATAGCTACCGGTCTGCACCTCGATCAATTCGAGCGGAATCCTCCCCTTGTTGGCCATCCTGTGCACGCTGCCAATAGGAATATAGACCGATTCGTTTTCATGGACTGCGCGGACCTGCTCACCGATGGTGACCTCGGCCGTTCCACGCACGACGACCCAGTGCTCGGCACGGTGCCGATGTTTTTGCAACGAAAGAATTCCGCCTGGGACGACGACGATGCGCTTGACCTGAAAGCGCTCGCCCATGTCGATGGACTCGTAGTAGCCCCAGGGCCGGTGGACCCGTTTATGATCGGTCGCCTCGGGTCTCTTTTCCGCCTTGAGTTTGTTGACCAGGTCGCGGACTTCCTGCGCGCGTGCGCGCGGCACGACCATCACCGCATCGGTGGTGCTCACGATCACCAGGTCTTTCACGCCAACCACGGCAGTAAGGCGCTGGTCGCTATGGACCACGCAATCGCTGGCATCCATGGTTACGACTGGACCCTGCAGCACGTTGCCTGCGGAGTCGCGCGGCGTAATGTCAAACAACGCATCCCAACTCCCGATATCGGACCAGCGGAATTGTCCCACCACGACGGCAGCGCGATCAGTTTTTTCCATCACCGCATAATCGATGGATTTCTGCGGAGCGCGCGCGAAAGCTTCGGGCTGCAGGCGCAGGAAGCCAAGATCGTTGCTGGCCTTTGCGACCGCCGCCTTGATCGCGATCGCCATGTCCGGTTCAAGCACACTTAGCTCGGATAGCAATACATCTGCGCGAAACAGAAAATTGCCCGAATTCCACAAATAACCTTCGCGCACATATCGCGCAGCAGTAGCGGGATCCGGCTTTTCAACGAAACTTTTCACTGCATGCGCGCCGCCGGCGACGGTCTGGCCAGGAAGAATATAGCCATAGCTGGTCTTCGGCTCGGTGGGTTTGATGCCGAAGGTGACAATGTGTCCGGCCTCGGCGGCGGCGCGGCCCGCGAGGCAGGTGGCGCGAAACGCGTCAGTGTCGAGAATGATGTGATCGGCGGCAAGTGCCAGAACAACCGCCTGTGGGTCGCGGATGGCGGCAACTGCCGTCGCTGCCGCGATGGCGGGTCCCGAATCACGCCGCATGGGCTCGATCACCACGGTTGCCTCGATGCCGACTTCCTCCGCCTGCCGGCGAGCAAAAAAGTGAAAATTCGGCCCCGTGATTACGATCGGCGGCGCAAACATTGGATCCTGTACGCGCAGCAGGGTCTCCTGATAGGTCGACCTGTCGCCGACCAGGGGAAGGAATTGCTTCGGAAGGGCATCGCGCGACACCGGCCAAAGCCTGGTCCCGGCGCCGCCCGCCAGCAAAATGGGGATGATTGGTGAAGACATTCGGCGGTTGGCTCGAGGCTCTTTGTTCCGGCGCGGAATTGTCTTAAGGCAGTTATTCGTATCTGACTATCGCTATTGTTCATAAGGCCTCAAGTCCATTGACAGGCAGCGTTTACCGCCCGGCAGCAGGGCCCTTCATCCGATGATTGAGCGCATATTGACCGTTGGCGGTTTTACGCTCCTCTCGCGTATCAGCGGTTTTATTCGCGATATTATTTTAGCCGCCGTACTGGGAGCCGGCCCCGTTGCTGACGCCTTTTTTGTTGCGCTGCGCCTGCCGAACCATTTCCGCGCAATTTTCGCGGAAGGCGCCTTCAATGCCGCCTTCGTCCCGGCTTATGCGCGTATTCGCGAGCAGGGCGGCGCCGCGCGCGCCGGACAGTTCGCAGACCGGATCTTTACGCTGCTGCTTGCAAGTCAGATCGTCTTGTTGGCGGTGGCACTCGTATTCACACCGGCGGTGATCGGCGTTTTGGCGCCAGGCTTTTCGCGCGACCCCGGCCGCTATGCCCTGGCCGTCGAGCTCACCCGCATTACTTTTCCGTACCTTCTGTTGATCACCCTAGTGACACTCTATGGCGGCATCCTCAACGCGCTGCAACGTTTTGCGGCGGCTGCTGCTGCCCCCATCCTGCTTAACCTGTCGCTCATATTGGCGCTTTCGCTTGCAGCCTTCTTTCCAACCGCCGGCCACGCGGCGGCATGGGGCGTTCTCCTTGCCGGCATACTTGAATTCTTGCTGGTCGCTGGCGATGCAGGTCTCGCTGGCGTGCTGACGAAATTTCGCTGGCCAGAACTCGATGCCGACGTGCGAAAATTCTTCCGCGCGCTCGGTCCCGCAACGCTCGGCTCGGCCGGCGTGCAGCTCGCGTTGTTTGCCGACACGATCATTGCAAGTTTCCTCCCGGCAGGTGCTCTTTCGGCGCTTTACTACGCTGATCGTATCAATCAGTTGCCGATCGGCGTCATCGGCATCGCCGCGGGGACGGTCATCCTTCCCGAAATGTCGCGCCGTATCGCTGGCGGCGACCACCATGGCGCCGCACAGGCGCAGAATCGTGCGATCGAATTCACCCTGTTGCTGTCTATTCCGTGTGTCATCGCGTTTTTTGTTATTCCTGACCTGATCATGCGCGCATTGTTCATGCGCGGTGCGTTCACAGCAGCCGATGCGGACGCGGCAGGACGCACATTGACAGCCTATGCTTTCGGGCTATTGCCGTTCGTGCTGATGCGAAGTGCCGTCGCGACCTTTTTTGCGCGTGGTGATACTGCGACGCCGGTAAAGGCTGCCCTTATCGCCGCGGCGGTCAACATTGCGTTTAAAGTGCTGCTGATGGGCCCGCTCGCGCAGGTCGGACTGGCGGTCGCGACCTCGATCGGCGCCTGGATCAATCTTGTCCTCGTCATCTGGTTTGCGACGCGCGCCGGTCATCTTTCTCATGATGGACGGTTACGTCGGTCAATCATGAGACTTGCAGTGGCCGGGGTCGTGTTCGCGGCGGCGTTATTGCTGTGCCATGGGCCTGTCATTCGTTGGCTCGCCGATTGGCACGGCCCACGTGACCTTGCGGCACTCGCCATTGTCGGCGCCATCGGAACAGTGGCCTATTGCGGCATTGTTTTGATCTTATTCCGACGTGATTGGATGGCGGTGATTCGCCCCAAAAGACGCAGCTAATGCAATGTTTCGTTGGCTATTGCCGAACCGGTAAGGTGGACATAGGTGTTTGCCAACGCTAAGGGGAACAGGTCGCGCCAGCCATATTCTCTGCAGGCACTCATGTATTCGATACCCCTGGTTTCATCATCATTTTTGATGCATGGCGCACGAGCCATCGTGTTGCCGTTGGCGATCGCGACCTTGGTCGCGAGCTGTGGCGAAGGTCAAAAGCAGGCCGGTCCCCCGCCGCCGGCAGTCACCGTGGCTGAGCCGGTCAAGCGCACCGTTTTTGACTACGACGAATATGTTGGCCGCTTCACCGCCATAAATTCGGTGGAGGTGCGCGCTCGCGTTTCGGGCTATCTCGACAAGCTTCATTTCAAAGACGGGCAGCTGGTCAAGCAGGGCGACTTGCTCTTCACCATCGACAAACGGCCATTCCAGAATACGCTCGATCAGGCCCGGGCCAATCTTGTGCAGGCGCAATCCAACGTGGCCTTTACCGAATCCGACTATACGCGCGGCCAACAGCTCGTGCGCGACAAGACGATCACCGACCAGACCTTCGAACAGCGCGCGCAAGCCTTTCGTAACGCCAAGGCTTCAGTAAGCGCCAACGAGGCGGCGGTGCGCCAGGCCGAGCTGGACCTGGACTTCACCGAATTACGGGCGCCCATCAATGGGCGTATCGGCGATCGCCGCGTCACTCCAGGCAACCTTGTCACCGGCGGTACCGGCGGCAACACGACAATGCTTGCTACCATCGTTTCGACCGATCCGATTTATTTCGAATTCACCTTCGATGAAGCGTCCTATTTGCGCTACGAGCGCATCGGCAAGACCGGGCAGGACGTCGCCAGTCGCGGTGGCAGCGTACAGGTGGCGCTCAAGCTTATCGACGAGACCGATTTCGATCATGAGGGCCGGATGGATTTCGTCGATAACGTGATTGATCGCTCGACCGGCACCATTCGTGGCCGGGCGGTATTTTCAAATCCGAGTGCGGTGTTCACCCCGGGCATGTTTGGCCGGGTGCGCGTACCGGGTTCGCTGCCCTATGAGGCTTTGTTGGTTCCCGATGCCGCCATCGGCACCGAGCAGGCGCAAAGATATGTCATCGTCATAGACGCGCAGGATACCGCGCGGCAAAGATACGTCACGCCCGGTCAGCTCACGTCGGACAATCTCCGTGTCATCAAGGACGGTATCGGTCCCGACGATCGCATCGTGGTCAGCGGCTTGATGCAGGCAAGACCGGGTACAAAGGTGCGGCCCGAGGAGCAGGGGGCTAAGCCTGCGGGACCGGCATCGGCGGGAGGCCCGCCGCAAAAGTCAAAATAACGGGCGGCATCAGCGCATGCGAATTTCGCACTTTTTCATCGATCGCCCGATCTTTGCTTCGGTGGTGTCGATCATTTTC
>DATAPP010000220.1:0-4267 GCA_036265125.1 Pseudolabrys sp.
TTATGAACTCGCGCCGCCTCATGGTGGCCCCCGACAACCAAGAGAAGGCATCGTACCGAGTTACATCAGCGTGAGCGCATAAAATTGCCGTTAAGTGTCAGCCAATGTCCGCTTTGGGTCATTAGCGGACATTCTGTGATGTCCGCGCCATGTCCGCTTTACCCCAAAAGCGGACATTTGCAGTGCACTAGCTCATGTCTGCTAAGGGCCAATAGCGGGCTCAAGTCGGATATACTCCCGAGGTTCGAGAAGTGCACAAGCGGACAAACTCTCCCAAGCCAGCAACTAGACGTGACGTTCCTTAGCAGTCAGTTCACCCGGCTGATGGCCAGTGGGTTCCAGCGGCCTTCCGCGACCTGTGGCTTCGGCGCATAGAGCCGCAGCGTCAATAATTTCGTCGGACGACACGCCGGGTCGTACGTCGTGCAACACCTCGGGCGACGGGCGCGGCAACTGGCCGGGCGACGCAACCGGCTCGGTAAGCACCCTCAACGCAATAGACCACAGCATTTGCGTTAGGAGCTTCGACAGTCATTGTTGCGATAAAGGCGCCGATAGCGAAAACTGAAAGCGTGAGAAAGCGCATAGCCACCTCCATGACTTGGTGTTTCCGTTTTTTTGGCATTCGGACGCACTCCACCCGTCGGTTGCACCTTGAACCGAGACAAAACGGAGTGACCAGTCAGCATGTCCTTCCTTTGGGGAAAATAAAATTGCCCTTAGGTCCAGCTTGCTTTGAGACAACGGCAGGAGCACCCGCATTTCCGCTTTGGGTCATGAGCGGACATTAGCGGACATTTTGCAGCGCAAACGCCATGTCCGCTTTACCCCCGAAAGCGGATATTCGGCAGTGCGATGAGAGCTTCGCTCGTCTGGCGAGTATCTGGCGGCGAAGAGCACTTCCCTGAGCGCTGATTTCGAGACGCAGTCTTTTGCTATTTTTTAGACTGCGAGGCCTATAAGTTTGACGACTCCGTATCCTAAGAGGATCACCCAGGAAGCAGTGAGAGCAAATCCAAAGCCGATCACTGCCGGGGGCCAAATATCACGAGCGGTCATGGGTCGTCTCCATCACCTGTCCGTCCCCTTTAGAGCCTATGTCTGTTACCTGACATAAGATAGGGGTGGTCGAGCGTGAATGGCCGGAGCTGGAATGTCCGCTTTGGGTCATTAGCGGACATTCCGTCATGTCCGATCCATGTCCGCTTTGCCCCGAATAGCGGACATTGGAGAAGCTCTTTTAATCAATGATCCCATAATATCTCCGGGAGTATTTCCTCGACCGAGTGCGGCGAAATTCCAAGTTCTCCAAATCCGGGCATCTCTGGCGATGGCACATTGTCGATCTGCATCAATTCCACTTGGTTCCGGGTGATGGGCGGGCTCGAAAGCATTTCCGCGAACCAAGCCAGCGCATGCCAAGCGGTAAAAGGGATTGGAATCAACGTGGGCTTGAGGTTGGCTTCGTCGGCAACGGCTTCGAGCAATTCTTCGTAGGAGTAGACCCGAGGGCCACCGCACTCAAAGGTGATCGGATGTTTTTCCGTCCGTTGCAGTGCCTTTGTGACCGCCTCCGCCACATCTTCCACATAGGCCGGCTGTAATCTGGCGAGGCCGCGGCCGAACATTGGATAGATTGGAAGTCGTCTGAGAAGCGTGATGATAGTGGTTAAAAATGAGTCGTCCGGTCCGAACATCACCGCCGGGCGGATGAGAAGTGCATCTGCGAACGCGGCCCGGACGGCCAGTTCGCCTTCGCCGCGCTTGCGGACATAGAGCGATGGCGAGGCGGCGTCGGCACCGATTCCTGAAACGTGGACCAGCCGCTCGACCCCGGCTTGGCATGCTTGAATTGCCAGCCGTTGGGCACACTCGACGTGCAGGGAATGAAAAGTCTCGGTTCCGTGCTCGATGTAAAGACTGACGGCATTCACCACACCGTAAGCGCCAGCAAGCGCACGCGCGACCGATTGTTCGTCGTGAATATCCGCTTCGACCGATTGAAGTTGCGGATCATCAATAGCAAACAGCCCCTTACCCCGATCCGGATGCCTTGATGCAATCCGAACAGAAAACCCACGCTTGCGGAGATGTCGAACGACGCGGCGGCCGAGAAACCCGGTTCCGCCGAACACGGTGACGATGCGATCGTTCATGGTCGTTGCACGCCTAAAGGTCCCCGAACGGAATAGTGGCAAACATAATCGGGGCCCGGCCGGCCCGGTGGAACAACTGGGTCGTCGCGGCGCATGAACACCACACCTTCCGAAGAGCCATCCGCTAATGGCCTCGGCGGGCTTAAAAGCAGGCCTCGACCGCCCAGATCAGGCGATCATCGGAGCCACCTCGCGCACGGGCTCCGTTTCGGTCGGCGTCCACGCCGGCGCCGGCAGCTGCAGAACGGTGGCGTGCTGACCCTCGCGCAGCTTCGTGACCAGGACAATTTCCCCATCGGGGAACTCCAGCGCGTCGTGATGCATGGTCAGCTGGTCTAGATTGATCTGCCGAAAGCGCGCGACCTTTTGTTTGAGACTGCGACCGCGAAAGTGGTGAAATGCTCCATCGCATTCCACGTCTTGCTCAAACACGACTTCGGTTCCAGGCAGCAGGCAAACGGCCACGTCGGGCTCGCTGGTCGCGGCAAAGCCGCGCGTCAGCGAGCTACGAAATCGGGTCGAGACTAGCTTGTCGCCCACGCGTGCAGGACGCGACGCGACAAAGTGTAGGCTGTAGTCGCACATGATCAAAAGCTCCCTGTTGCTGCGAGCAGCCGGGAAGCCTCCTTCGATCCAAGTGCGTGAGAGATCGGCTTGGGTCCGGGATTTCCCGGATGTATCGCGATCCTGCTTGGATGCTAGCGGCATTCTTGACTGCTGGGAAGCAGACAATTTCTGTGCACCAACCGTCGCGAAGAGACCGGCGCGCGAGTTCCCAGGCGGGTTCTTCAAGGCCGCAAGGTAGTGAGGAAATCAGGCGGCGCGACGCCAGTCGATCACGATGGCGATCAAGGCGTGCTGCACCGGATCGAGGCGCACGCCAACCTGAGCGCTTAACAATGTCCGCTTTACCCCCGAAAATGTCCGCAATCACCCCGAAAGCGGACATGTGCGGTGCAATAGCCGATGTCCGCTTTGGGCCAATAGCGGACTTCGCGGGCTTTAGTCGATTACCTCGTCGGCGCGGCTGAGCAGCGACGTGGGTATGGTGAGACCCAGCATCCGGGCGGTTTGCGCATTGATGACCAACTCGAATTTGTTGGATTGCACGATTGGCAACTCCGCGGGCTTCGCACCTTTGAGTATGCGACCAACATAGAGACCGGCCTGACGATACGAATCCACAATATTTGATCCGTAGCTCATCAGGCCTCCGACTTCTGCATAATCACGCAACGCGGATATGGCGGGGACTCGGTAAAATGCCGCCAGTTGAGCTAATTGGACCTGCCGACCATTCAAAAACGGAGTGCTCGAGACAATAACCGCATCGGGTCGCTCGCGACCTATCGCTTCGAAGGCGGCATTGATCTCGGCGCTGGTGTTGGCGTTGTAAACCTGGATTTGCAACCCCATGGCACGAGCGGCATCGATCATATCCTTTAATTGAGGTTCAGTGAGGGTCGCATCGGCCGGATTGACAAGCGCAGCGATTCGCGTGGCCCCCGATAGCAGATCGCGAAGCAGCTCCAGCCGCTTTGCCCCAAGCTCGGAATTGAAAATGTTGATTCCGGTCAAGTTGCCACCTGGTTGCGAGAGGCTCGTAGCCAAACCAAGTTGCACAGGGTCGTTGCCGGCCAAAAAGACGATTGGGGTCGTCGTGGTTGCAGCCTTCGCCGCGAACGAAGACAGAGGACCTGACGCAACGATCACGGCGACTGGACGGCGAACCAAATCGATCGCCAGAGCCGGCAACCGATCAATTTGATCCTCAGCCCACCTGTATATGATCGCTACGTTCTCGCCTTCGACGTAGCCGGATTCCTTCAGACCTTGTCGAAATCCACGCAGTCGCGCCGCCACCACCTCGGGGGTGCGGGGATCGAGAAATCCGATAACGGCCGACGCGGGCTGCTGCGCGTGCGCAGTAAGTGGCCGCACGACCGCTGCACCGCCCAAAAGCGTGATGAACTCGCGCCGTCTCATTGAGGCCCCGAGGCTCAGACACGTAATGGTAGCAATCAGCGCTGCTACTCGGGAAGGCCCGCTTTCAGAAAGTACGACGTCCGCTTTGGGTCATAAGCGGTCATTTGCGCTGCACAAAGCAATGT
>DATAPP010000221.1:0-4108 GCA_036265125.1 Pseudolabrys sp.
CCGAATGGCCCGCAATCAAGCCGGTCCAATAGTCCCGGACAGACTGCCCAATCGGAGAGACAACGCCCAATCCAGTGACGGCAGCCCTGTTCAAGCCAAGCCCACTTTGGCGGCAACGAGCTCTTGAACCGTTTGAATAAGATCGCCGACGGTCTTCGCTTTGATGTCGTAGTTCGCGTTGAATGGGATCTCAACGTCAAATTTTTCCTCTATCGCGAATGTTAATTCAACCACCCCCAGCGAATCTAAGCCAAGTTCGTCGAGCGGATCTGATAATTTCAGATCGCAATAACCGTTGCTCGTCTTGTCGATGATCATCTTCGTTATCTCTCCGGCAACATCAGCCATGTATGCTCACTCTTCTCGCTGTAGACGCCAATTCTAAATTGCAAGCCGGGTCGGTATTGACAGCTTTGTCCGTTTCCTGACGAAAGATATTGGCGGTCGAGCGTGAACAGCCGATGCTGGAATGTCCGCTTTGGGTCATAAGCGGACATGCTGAGATGCCTGAGCCATGTCCGCTTACCCCTTAGAGCGGACTCCTCAATGCCCACGCGGTTGTTAGGGTCAGGCGGCCGCGCCGTCCTGGCCCTTTCTAAATTACGAGTCCGGCGACAAACTAACGTTTATCGATTGGCCGAATCCCAAGCGCATTGATTACGCGATCTTTGACTGAAATCGGGTCCCGCTCGCCCGAGGCCACAATGGTGATAGTAAATTTTGCTGTAAGTTCCCTTATCGGATCGCGCGGATCAGAGAGGGCAAGGTCAATCAGTACTTGTTCGTACGCCTCAATCATAATCTTAATGTCCTCAGGATCAAACGCACCTTTGGCGATCAATCTATGAATAGCCATACGCCACCTCGGCCGCGCCGAGATTTAGAGGCGAGGCGAAGCTGGCGCTATATCAAATGACATAGAGGATCGTGGGGAACGCATTTTGTGTATCGATGTTGGATTCATGACACATTAGGTGAGTCATGAGGCGCCCCGACGAGTACAAACAATTGGCGAGGGATGTACTGGAACGGGGGCGCCAAGAGCAAGACCGGACCGTTAAGGCCGGTTGGGAGAAGTTGGCGGAAACTTATTTTCGCTTAGCCGAGCAATCCGAAAAAGAAGGGTTAGCGAAGGAGAAAGACGATCCACTTCTCGACTGATGAAGTCGAAACTGGAACGGCGTACAACCAAGACAGTTGGCAAAGTGACCGCGTGATATTTAGGGAGGAACTCTAAAAATTCGTGCGGTTGTTAGGACCGGGCGGTTTTGGCCTGCTCGGTCCTTTCTTATTTTTCTGTAACAAATGACACGCGGCGCTAGAACACTTGTTGCGGCTGAATACCCATTCATGGACCTAACAACAGGCTCCCGCGTTTGCTCGCCACAGGGCGACAAACAAGGGAACAACGTCCATGCGTAAAGCGATCTTGGGTGCTGCAAGCGCACTAGCTTTTGCCTCGCCGGCACTGGCCGCCGATCTGCCGGTACCTCGCTATAGCGAAGTTCCGAACTATCAGCCGTACGAGTACCAGGCTGCGCCGCCTGTCATTGTCGAGGAGCCCGCTCCCGTTGTTGTTGTACCGCCGCCGCCAGTGGTGGTTGATGAATATCCGATCTATGCGGCACCGCCAATATATGCAGCACCTCCTGTGTATGCGTACGCCGGTCCGGTTTGGCGTGGCAGATGGCGCCATCAACATCACTTCCGCGGCCGTTGGTAAAGTCTCGCGCGCAGCTGAACCGCGCGGGTACCAACCCAGCCCAGCGCGAAGTCCTAGGCGGTGCGTTGGTTTTTGTGATCTCTGGAAAAGATCAGACATGTGCGGTAGCCCATGTCCGCTTTACTCCTAATAGCAACTGTAAAAGCGGACTCGCGCAAAACGTCATGTCCGCTTTACCCCTGAAAGCAGACATGTGCACCGCACTCAGCCATGTTTGCTATGGGCCTTTAGCTGACACAGAAGTGCCGGCATCGGTCATTAGTGGAGGCTGGACTGTCGGTAAGCCGCAATGCCGCTCGCGTCTATCACTCGTCTGCGGGTGCGTTCCATCCGCCATCTACCCGAGTTCCTCCTGCGTGCGCTCGCAAGTGTGCGGCAGGCCCGCTCCAGTTCGGGCTGCCTGAGCGCCGACGTACGCCGAGAGGTGAAACTCATCTTCTGGACACGAACCCTCTGGCGTGACGAGCAGTCGATGCGTGCTTTTATGACGACCGGCGCGCATCGCGCTGTCATGCCGAAAATCCTGGATTGGTGCGACGAAGCTTCGGTCACGCACTGGCAGCAGGACAGGGATAATCCGCCTGACTGGCCCACAGCAGAAACTAAAATGCGAACGCAGGGACGCACCTCCCGAGTGCGTAATCCATCTCCCGCTCATTGCCGTGGGGAAACCGTCCCACCACTACTATGATGCGGAAGGACCGTAACCGGCAATGCGCGGAAGACATTTCGGGCCGCCTCAGGATGGCTGGGGCGCAAAATTGATCCGTATCGCTTCCGAGTCACGGGGGGTCACCGACTGGCATGTCCATTCACCCGAGCGGCTGAAGGAAATGAAGGACCATCTCGTTCCCAAGGCTATCCTCAACTCGCAAGGCGATCATCGATGCGATTCTTGGCCGCCATTAGTGTGGTCACTATGGTGCCGGCCCAAATTGGCTCGTTCTCCCAGTCAATCTGCACCATGCCGGCTTTGGTGGGATAAATGGCGGCCTGCCAAACGGGCGCGTTATTGGTAATCTGAATTTCGTAATCGCGATAATGACGTGTTTCAGATTGCATTCCGGAGACTCGGATCTCAGCAAAAGTTATTAGCGAGATACGGTGTTCTCGCTGGGCGTCAACGCCGCTCGCCAGCCATTTGTTCATAGTGTCCTCCGTAAAATCCTACCTGCCTGTCGCCTCCCCCGAGGCTATGCGGCGCAGAGGCCAAATATTTTTGGGTATGCCGGACAACCGACATAAACGAGTTTGTGAGCAATGGTATAGTTTTCCGCAAGAAGAGGACTGTTTAATCCTTGGGTATCAACCCGCGACCAGCAACCACCGCACCGGGTAAAGCTGGGAAATAAAAAAGACAGACGGAGTAACCCATATCAGTGCCATCGCGTACAATCCCTCATACAAAGAAAAAATCCACCTCAGTGGAGAAGTTTCGCATTGAACCGATCACCTGCCTACACTGCGGCGGGCAAGCTGATCTGATGCGGAGAACACTCCACCCTACGATCAAAGGTGAGATTTGGACGTTTGAATGCAGGGGTTGTGGCAAGCAGACCGAAAAGAGCAAGCTGTACCCTTGAATCAATATTGTTGCGGCCTACTTCAAAATCGCTCAACTTGAATGCAATTTCTTTTGTTGCGTCGCGTGACCAGCCTTCCAGCTCGGCTCGCGGTGGCGAACAACTTCGTCGAGCGCGTGACGGGACAGACGCCGATTGCTGTGGCGTAAGCAACATGTGCGGTGCAACTAGGGATGTCCGCTTTGGGCCAATAGCGGACAGAGTCACCTTTCCGGCATTGGCATTATCTCCATCACCTCCACGGTAGCCCTCGGCATGGTAATATGCGGATTGTCAGCAAAGAGGGCTGCAGCTGCCTCGTGCGATTCTGCCTGTACGATTGAGTAACCACCAACATCGTTCTTGGTATCAGTTGCACCGCTCGCCGCTACTTGCTTCGTCTTTCCAACAGGCCCGCCATGGTCAGCAAAGTTGGTCATGTTCCTCTTCATCCACACCTGCCACTCCTCCATACTCTTCTTTCTTTCCTCAGCACTCGTACTCGCCATCATCTTTTGCATTTCCGCCATATCCATTCGGTACAAAACTAGAAACTTTTTCATGCAATTCCTCTTTTGCTGGTTATATTCGATGACCTCGTTGGCACGCGCGAGTTGAGGGGCTGCAACGAAAGCAATGCTAGGACATGCGGGGAGCAAAAACGGCGTACGTCACTACCTTTCATGGACCTCGGGTCGTCATGTCGCTTTGGGTCATTAGCGTACTCACGCAATACGGCAAGCGTCGCTATTCTGAACCCTTAAGTGCCGGAGCGCTGAAACACAACGCCGTAGTGATAAGGCGACACTTCGACAATCTTTGT
>DATAPP010000222.1:0-2358 GCA_036265125.1 Pseudolabrys sp.
AGGCTACCGCTGATTTTGGAACCCAGACACGCCATCCGCCAGACAGACTCTCGCGTAGAAGTTCGACCAGGGGCAGTCCGTCCCTCTCACCGGTGTACGCTACCTCGAGACTTCTTTCGTCGACCTAACAGCACGACGACACCTTGGCGATCACCAACTGCCGTTCGGCGTCGACGAACAGGTATTGTCCGTGGATGCCGAGGCCGAACAGCAGCGGTCCGTCACTGTCATCGACGTACCATTTGCTGCGATAGCGGGCTCCGGGAGATACGCGGCGAAGTCGCCGGCGGACTAGGCCTCCGGATCGCCGCTGGCGGCGATGTCGTAAAGCCAGGCGCGCGGCAATACCTGCTTGCCGCCGCGGGTTCCGCCATTTGCAATCAGCTGGCCGACCAGCGCCAGATCGCGGAGGGTGGCGCAGATGCCGCCGGCGGCGCGTGGCGCGCCGAGGCGATCGACGGTGATGTAGGCGCTCCGCGCCGCCCCCATCGGTCGCCAGATCAATTCGCTGATCAGATCGGGATAACGTCGCCTCCGTACCCAAAAAGCCTCATTGGTCACCAAGTTGGTCAGCATCGCGCTTTGGATGTCGGAGAAAGTCGCTTAGCGGACCCTATCGTTTGGGCCAACTAGGGAACGGCCAATCGCGTGACCTCACGCTCAACCTGATCTACAAATCGGCAAGCACCTGCTTTACCACCTTTCTTTGCAGCATCGTCTATCTCTTTTGCTGCAGACATGAAAGCTGTCTTGATTTTTTCTTCTGTCATGTACTGCGCGCATTGGCGGCTCATGGCCAACGCATAGTAGCCGGCTGGGCTGTCCATGTAGTCCTTCGCACAATAAGTCGTCGCACGAATGAAAATTGAATTGGCTCGCAAAAACCGCATATCGCAACTCGCAGAAGGTGTCGAAGGCGTGCCGAAACTTGGCTCTCCAGCAGTCCATTCGCTCACCTGCGGCTCAAACTTATAATCCAACGCGATTTCATTGAAGTTCCTCGGATCGATCTTTTCCCAGTTCACCTCAGAAGCACGTTTCTGAGTAAATTGCCAAGTCACGGCTTCGAGAACCTTCGGTTGACCCAGCTTGTCGATATAGCTAATCGAAATGGCAAATGAGCATTGTGGGGGGCCGCCATGAGAATACAGCCCTTCAGTGATAAGCTCGGCGAACCTTTTAACAATCGTATACAGGAAGACCTGTTTGCCTCTTTGGACGTAGAAATCCAATGAGTAGTCACGGTTCAGCCATTCTTCGCGGAAGATCGGCAAATATTGCTTGGAGGCGTCGAAATCCGCGGATCCCATTACTAAACACCCAGCAGAGTTGATCGTCTTGGATGTTAGCTTCGTGAAGTTTTGCATTGCTGCATAGGGGTCATCAGCGGCCTTCGTAGAAGAGACCGAGATTGATAAGACCAATGTTATAGCAAGAAGGCTTTTACGGATCATGGGCGACGTTTCCTGGCACAGATTATGGATGTCGTTTTTACTCCGTCCCTGTCCAATGATGGGTGTCAGCCCGTCAACCTTGAAATCGTCGCGTGATGGACGTTGAAGCTGCGCGCGATCTCGCGCACCGGCTCGCCGTTGTCGCGGCGCCGCAGCGCTTCCTCCTGCAGATTACGGTTTCGTGCGCGCCGGTATGCTGTGGGATCTTCTAAGGGGTTTTCAGCGGCGAGCCTAGTCCTTGGCATCGTATTCCCCTGCGACCATCCGAGCTATCTCGGTGTCCGATGCAAAAAAGCCGCGCTTCAGCGAACCTATCCCCATATAAAGGAAAAGGGCGACCGGAACGCCTCGCACCCACCACCAAAAACCGCCAGACTCGGGCGACCAGAAGAGAAAAAGGCTGAGCACGACAGCTAAATCAAAAATGCCGCTCAGGATCGGGACGTACCGTTGATTCCACATGACTTCAGTTTGAGGTAAGCGACCGAAGATTTGAAGCGGCGCTTGCCGCTTCATCTTTCGCGCGGGATAGATCCCGCCATTCATCCGTGCGGGCAATTTCCTGTTCTTTGGTGAACTCCACAAAAGAGTGCGCCGCCTTATGAGGTTGCAAAGGACTTGGAGGCACTCGGATCGATCGGGTTGGTCATTGGGCATTTCATTCAACCTTCGTCTACCCGGCGGATTTAGCGGTCTGCCTCGCGGCGTCTCGCCATTCGCCAACTGATCTGTACAAACCAAGCGAACATCAAAAGCCAAATTCCAAACAGTATTCGGCCACCCCCGACGAAATGCCCGACGAGCCAAAAGGCGGGAGCGGCAGGGAAAAAACAAAAAGATAGCCCACTGACAAAGTGGCCGATGCCAAACCAGGTCATAAACCTGCACCATGCAATAACGACAT
>DATAPP010000223.1:0-1974 GCA_036265125.1 Pseudolabrys sp.
AGCGCGGCGAAGCCGAGATCGGCATACAGCCCATCAGCGAGCTGATGGAGGTCCCCGGCATCGATATTGTCGGCCCGCTGCCAGCCGATCTGCAAAGCCCGGACTTGGTGTACATCTCCGGTTCTCCAGCGGCCTCTGGGCAGCCGCTGCCGGCTAAGGCGCTGATCGATTTCCTGGCTGCACCTTCCGCTGCACCGGTTTACAAGGCAAATGGAATGGAGCCGGGACAACCGCCGACAACGCGCGGGTAAAGGGCTGAAGGATTCGAACCTCGGTGCAGGATCGACAAAGCTCTTCCGGGCTTCCGGGTTTCATCTTCTGGCTTCCTGGGCGTTACGCCGGCCTGTACGGTTCGGCGCAGGTGCGGCTCGGAAGTGGGACCGGGAGTGCTGATCAGAAGAAGCGATGCTCGCTCAGCAACATCGTCACTGATCGGGGTCGCCCGACCTTCATGGGTAATCTTCAATTTGGTCAGGTGCTCGACCGTGTATGCGTCTTCATCCGCGTCGATGATGGTATGGTGTGTCCCGCACATCAGAACGAGATTGTCGTAGCCGTGCCGCTCGGCGGCTGTCTGCTGAGGGTCGTATCGCGGTCCCTCCGAGTTTGCCGCCTTGATGTGGCAAATCTCGCCGACAATCGTTTCTCCCTGAACGATAGCTTCTCCGCACTTGGGGAAGGCACACCGGTTGCTCGAACGGGCAAATAGCCGTTTGATCGTCGCGCGGCTCGGCGCTGTCGGTTCTCGTCCAGTAGCCACGGGGGAAATCTGCCGCCGGTTGTGGTGCTTCTATATTTGGTGTCTTGACGCCCATATCAGAAGGCGGGAACATTATAGGAACACACGCTCGCTACGTCCTAATATGAAGGCATTTTTCGAAACTCGCATCGAGCACCTGACGATCGCCGATCGCGTGCGTGTCGAATGCCTCGGCAAAATGCCAGACGGCTCATCCTGCAACCGCATCGTCTTGATTGCCGTCCAGGGGCTTTGCCAACCGGGCTACCGGCTGATCCGAGACCTCAAACCTCTCCTGAAATGCGACAACTGCGGCGAGCGTGGTCACGTTGATCTCACGATCGTCTGGGCAGACAAGTAGGCGGGTCAAACCCGACCATAGGTCTCTGCAAGAGCAATCAAGGCGGCAAAGACGCCGAGGGGCACAAGGTGCGAAAAATCACGGTGACGCAGAACGGTTAGAACCGCCGCCGCGACGATCACCGCACCAAGGATTAAGCCCGCTTCTCGACTGCCAGGAAGGACGACCAGGACGGCGGTCACCATCTCCAATCCGCCGGTAAGATGGCACCACCATTGGGGATAACCCCAACGGATGAAGTTGTTTTTGTTCGCCTGCGTGCCGATCGCGTTAAACACGCCAGCAGCAAAGAAGGCGGCGACAACAAGCCCGATCGACAGGACATGAAGCATCTCAGGACGCCCCCATCATCATGGGCCGCTCCATCTGCGGTAATTATCTCGGCACGCGGAGATAACGCTTGCCCGGACTGGTCGGCTCCACGACGCGGCGAGAATTGAACGACTGGATAGGCAAGTGGGAGATTGCCGATGTGCAACGATTACGGTCTCTTTACGATGGGCTATATTCCGCAGAACGCGCGGCTCACGCCCCGGCCCGAAACGATGGCATCGTGGGACTCGATTCCCGAGAGCGAACGGCCGTTTCAGCGACGGTTGATGGAAGTGTTCACCGGGTTCACCGAACACGTGGACGCCCAGGTCGGCCGACTCGCGGATGAAGTGGACAGGCTCGGCTATGGCGACAACACCATCATCTTTTACATCTGGGGCGATAACGGCTCGTCGGCGGAAGGGCAGAACGGCACCATCAGCGAATTGCTGGCGCAAAACGGCATTCCGACGACTGTTGCCCAACATCTCAAGGCGCTGGACGAACTGGGCGGCCTCGATGTGCTCGGCTCGCCCAAGACTGACAATATGTACAATGCCGG
>DATAPP010000224.1:0-24517 GCA_036265125.1 Pseudolabrys sp.
TTGGTTACGCGATGGTTGGCGGCTTACTCGTGAGTCAGGCGCTGACGCTGTTCACGACGCCCGTAATCTATCTCTACATGGATCGAGTATCAGCGTGGATTATGACCTGGGGCCGGTCGCGTGAAAAAGACAACCAAGATCGGCTGACACAGCAAGCCGCCGAGTAATGACGGTGCAACCCCGTCAACGGCATGACCGCTTTGGGTCACCCCTCGTGTCTGCTTTACCCCAAGCGGGACATGGCTTCCGCGCCGCAAAGTATCTGCTAGTGACCCCAAGCGGACATGCTCAACCACAACGGC
Organism: Pseudolabrys sp.; assembly: GCA_036265125.1. Lineage (GTDB taxonomy): Bacteria > Pseudomonadota > Alphaproteobacteria > Rhizobiales > Xanthobacteraceae > Pseudolabrys. The sequence goes on from DATAPP010000224.1 coordinate 303, forward strand.
TCCTTCTGTTGCCTGCTGAGGGAACTCCTTCTCTGCTTTTAAAAGGTAATTTGATGCGGTGTGGCGGATACATCGCAGTGTCGGATTATTGATACGACCGCGTCTGAGATCGGTAGCGCGGTAGGTTAAACGGCCCACGCTTCAATTGTAACGCTCAATCCGCGTGATAATTTCGCGCCCATATCGATTCTCGGTTGCGGGCAACCAGCGATGCGCGAACACATGCAGACAAAGGACCTTCAAGCGTCGGAAGAAAAACGAGCTTACTTCCGCTTGCTCCGGTACCTCGTCACTAACGAACGCCACGCCTCCGACAGAGAGGCTCGACCTTTGCAGCCCCGAATCACAGACTTCCTGAAAGAGCTTGAACATTACGAACCGTCTAAAATTCACTAGATCTGAGCCTTTTGAGGAGACGAGCCATGGACGACGCACAAGTAGGCTGGATCGCAGCCATCATCATCGGCGGAGTTGCGGGCTGGCTGGCAGAACAATTCATGAAGAGTGAAATGGGGATCCTGATGAATATCGTGCTCGGTGTCATCGGGGCGGCGGTTGCCAGCGCCATTTTGAGTTTCTTTGGTGTCCACCTAGGGGGATGGCTCGGCTACCTGATTGCCGGGTTCGTCGGCGCGGTCTTGCTGATCTGGATCGTGCGGGCGGTACAGGGGACACGCCGGCCAGTTTAAGACCAACCAATCGAGCGTCGCGAAAAAGGTGCCCAACACTTGGCGGCACCTTGAAAATCTCCGCGTTCCCTATTCGGCAGCAGTCGCCATCGCCACGCGCGGCCAAGACGGACTGGGCACCGGCTGCCACCATTTCGCAACCCCGAGTTCTTTTGCGATGACGTTCGCGGCGTTGTATCCCGGGCTCCCGGTGACGGCGCCGCCGGTGTGGCTGCTGGCGCCGCAGAGGTAGAGGCCCTTCATCGGTGTGGTGTAGCGGCCGAGGTCCGGCGTCGGGCGGTTGCCGCCGAGCTGCGACGGCATGTAGGCGCCGACATGGTGGCTGCCCCTGACCATGTTGATGCAATGCCGTTCGATGTCGAGGGGCGAGAACGCCGCCTTGGCCACCACGTTCTTCTCGGTAAGGTTCGGCGCGAACTCACGCCATTGCGACAGCATCCGGTCGGCGACCTCGTCCTTGCGCTGATCCCAGTTCTGCGGATCACCATCAAGATCGTACGGCGCCCACGGCCACCAGAACGCGACGTGCTTGCCTGCGGGAACGATCGAGGGATCAAATTTCGACGAGCAGGTGCCGTTTCCGGCGAAATAGGTGGGCAGCTTTTGCTCGTGGATCTCTGTGAAGATGCGATCGATCTGTTCGGTGGTGTCGGCGCCGAAAATCATATTCCAGGCGCGCGCGACATCCGGGTCCCAGGCTTCCGCCTTCTCGTAGCGCGGCGCCTCGTTCAACGCGAGGTGCAAGGTCACGAGGCTGTGCGAGCACCATTTGAATCCCCTAATGCCATCGACCACGTTTGTTGGGAAATTCTGCTCGCCGGCGATCCTGATGGTCTGCGGCGCGTCGATGGCGCTCGCGACGAATCTCGCCGAATAGGCGTCGCCGCTCTGCAGGCGGATGCCCGTCACGCCTTTTGAATTCGAGGTGATCGCGCTGACATGTGCGTTGCGGATGAGCGTCGCGCCATTGTCTTCAAGGAGTCGCTCCAGCGCGAGCGCAACCGAGCCGGCGCCGCCGACCGGCAGCCCGAGCTTGGTCAGGCGGCTGAGCAGCCGGGGAAAGAACGCGCCGACGCCCGGCACGTTCTCGATCGCGATCGCGTGCAGAATGCAGTTGAAGAACATCCGTACGTGTTCGCTCTCAAAATTGCGCTCGACCGCCTGATGCAGGGTCAGCGGCATGTAGGAGAGGAGATCATCCCACTGTGGGCCGCTGAGCCTTTTGCCGAGTTCGGCCGGGGGCAGCGGCACCGAGTACATGAACTCGGTCATCACCGGGCCCATTTCGGTGACGAACCGCTGGCAGAGCTCTTTGTAGCGTTTGGCGTCACTTTGCGAGAAACGTGCAATGGATTTGGCAGTGTTCTCGACACTGCGGTGGATGGTCAGTGCCTTGCCGTCTCGAAACACCTGGGCGTGCTGCACCTCGGGGTAGATGTAGGCGAGGCCATACTTGTGCAGCTCGAGATCGGGCAGGACCGGCCCCTCGCCGATGAAATGATAGGAGGAGTGTGAGTTGTGCTTGAAGCCCGGCGCGACGAATTCGCTGGTGGAGCAGCCGCCGCCCATCGCATTGTTGCGCTCGATAACCGCGATCTTCAGACCGGCCTTGGCTAGATATGACGCGCAGATCAGTCCATTGTGTCCGCCGCCTACGATGATGCCATCGTATTCCATAGCCGCCTCCCTTGATCATTGCGTTAGACGGTCTTGAACGCGCCGTTTCGCGGGGAAAGCATGTCACGGCTTGCGATGTGCGACAACGTTGCGGCAACGCCTTGCACGGGCCGCGGCGCGCCACTGGTCGTCGGAAACCTGATCGCAACCTGCGGATGAAACGCACCGCGAAGAACGCGAACGCCCGGGGCTTCACAGCTTTCGGTTGACGGAATAGCCAACCCAAGCCGCGCGATTAGTTCACAAAGAGCTTTCTGCGCTTTACCGCCGAAAGCGGTCTCTGTCGCGTGTCTACTTTGTACCAAAAGGACCGCGCAAGGAAAGTTGGCGCATGCCAAGGCGCGAGACCTGGCAATATTGTCTAGCGAAATACGAGATACAAATTGGATGAAAATGGGCCGAGCAATAGACCAGTGTATCCAACGGCCGCCTTCTTCCTGATTGGCGCAGCAAGCTGCCAAAGGCGTTTTCGCGTCATCAAGATGAGATTTTCGTCGAGCGCCCATTCCGATTTTCCAGTAATCCGGCACGCCATTTGGAAGATGTGGTCATGGTAATGAACAATCGGCAGCGCCGTATGGTGCTCAATTGGAAAAAACCTGTTTGGCACGACAATAAAAACGCGCCGGGCAACACGGCAAAGCTCGTGCACAAAGAACGACTGATTTTCCAAGCTGCCGACATGTTCCAGGACAGCATTGGATGTCGCTACAGCAAAGGTATCGTCGTCAAATGGCAATCGGACATTTGGCTCGATTTGCCTATAGCGAACGAGTGGAAAAGCCTTCTTAAATTGAACACCAGCGCCCAATCCGCACGCAGTGATATTTCCCTGATGCGGATAACTTCGCTCCAACACATTTGCGCCGTCATTTACAACGTCAGACACACCGACATCCAAAACCTGGTCCGAGTGCGACGGTTGTACATGTGCGCGAAAGTCCTGGAAAATACGATTTCGGGCAGAAATAAGAAGCTGCTCTGCCATGCTGCCTGGTGAAATTTCTCGATAGTATTTTTCATCTATCGGCAAATTTACACCTGCACCACGTGGTAACCCACGCAAAATTCGTTTTGAATCAGAAGCGGGCGTGATCCCGCTTCGCATTGATCTCTGCTATTCTTCCAAAAGCTGACGACGCAGGCCGCGGCGGCGTGCAGACGTCCGATGGGCGCACTGGCGGATCCTGCGGCTGTGGTGCGGCGGCGAGACTGTGCGGTGCGATGTCGCCTTCGAGAATATTTTTGATCGCGCCCCGTGCAGCGGCCAGATGCGAGGTCACTATACTAATCGACACGCCTTGCACCTCCGCGACTTCGCGGTAGGTGAGTCCTTCCAGAACGACAAGCAGCAATGCGGTGCGCTGGTCGTCTACCAAAGCTGACAAAGCCCTCTCGATGTCGCTACCTCTTGCGACCGGCTCCTTCACATCAGAAGAATGATCGCTCCGAGAGGACGAGACCGTTGGTTGCCGCGCCAATAAAACTAGCCGGTCGCTGTTGAGATCGGTCAGGACGGCATACAGCCAGCCGAGCACTGCACCGCCATGAAACTGACGTTTCGATCGGATGGCCTGCAGCAGTGTGTTGTGAACCAGGTCGTCGGCGATTTCGGAATCCTGTGTCAGAGCCCGAGCATACCGGCGTAACGCCGGAATCGTCGCCTCAACACTCTTCTCAAACTTGGCCAACCCGGCCTCCTTCGTCACTCACGCAATAACTCAGGCTTTCTCCATGCCCTCTGACTTCGCAGGCATTCCAGCGCAGGTGCCTGGCGGGAATGTCGAGAGACTAACGGACGTTGATGCTCGCTTCCACAGCTCTAATGTGAAGCTCGCGGATAATTGACCAGACGGTATATATATGAGGTGCGGCAACGAATTTTTGCTCCAATATTGAGAGCGGCCGCGCCGCGGATCCGTCTGCGTCACGTGTCGTCCAAGGCCAATACTGCGGCGGCACAGTCCTTACAGGCCCTTGATCAGGCCGGCTTCTATCAGCAGCCGGTTGAAACGCCGCGCCTCGACGCCACCCGCGCAGCGGTAGAAAAGGCCGTGGCAGCGTTCCAGGATCCTCTTCTGCTCGGAAAACGTCGGATCAAGCGGCACTCCGGCCGCTTCCTGTACGACCAACGGCAAATAAGGTGCTTCGAGCTCGTCGAGCGCCGAGGACAAATTAGCGGGCACAAAATTAAGCGCATCGATCGCGTAGTAGGTCGTGAAATAGCGCTGGTCCAACGCTTCCAAATGGCGCGCAAGCACCTCTTGGCCGAGCGACGGATCGATCACGTGACGACCAAACTCCGGCTGGTGGTCACCGTAGCGCACGATCAGGAACCATTCGGTCGGAAATTCCTGCTTCAGTTGTTCCAGCCAAGCGCTGTAGTCATGTGCCGTCATGCCCTGACGCCGAATGTATTCATCGATGCTTGGCGCATTTCCGAGTTCGAGCCAATTGGGAGTAAGCTCAGGACGGAGGCGCGTGTCCCACGGAAAGTGGTTGGCAACGTTGTAGACGTACAGGAAAACCGGACCGTTGCTGCGCTCGCGGGCAATGATTTTCGTGGCCTGACTGAAATAAAAACTGTCAGCCTCAAAACTGCGCGTGCCAAGGTCATGCATGTCGAGATATCGCTCAATCCCGGCCGTCGTCTGGAAGGCGCGCGAGCCAAGAAAGGCGCCATAAAATGGATAGAGGCTGAAGGTTTTGTAGCCGCAGCGACTCAATGAATGTGGAAGCCCACGGCCGACGCGACCGGCAGCGATCCGGGTCACAGATGTAGCGAACCGTCCGTAGGAACGGACGGAAAGACCTGTAAGCACGTTGTATTCAGTGAACCAGCTTGGTCCGCCAGCGCCTTCCACAAAAAGCCTGCGCGCTTTTCCATCGAAAGACTGGAAGTGGCGATGGTAGCCGGGCGGCACCTTCATTCCGGGGGCTGCGGTAAGGTCAAAACTCGACTCGTCGTGCATCAGGATGATGTGGGGAAGTTTGCGCGAAGGATTGCAGGCATCAGCCCGCCCTCCTTTCAGGCTTTCCGCCACGCTCGCATCTGATTCCAGGTATCCGTGTGTAAAGAGTTCATGGACCGCTTCCACACCTGTACGCGCAAATTTAGAAACATAGTTCTGGCTAAAGAAATCTTCGTAGAGATCAGTCGGAAACCAAAGAGAAAGTGCAACGATGGCGCCTGTACAAATTGAACTGCCGATCACACTTATGCGAACGCGCACGCGGAAAGGGTCAAGCCTCCACGCCACCGCCGTAAGCGCGACCGTGCCCATGGTGGCGACTGCGATCGGCAGCCGGAGCGACGGAATCACCGCCAAAAGGAATGCTAGCGTGTCCTGGTCAATGATCATGAGGTCGACGAAGTCGACCGTCATCCAAAGCTTGTCGTGCTTGAATTGAGATAACAGAATCAGCGCGACCATGAATGCTAGCGAGACGAGCGCTGCGGCGACCGGACGGCGAAACAGGGTAAGCCAGAGGAAATTGAGTAACCCCCAAACGAGCAAATAAGCCGCTTTGGCGACCAAATCGACTTCGCTCGCGGCCATGATGGCCAGTGCGACGACATGCAGGATTGCCACGGTGCACAACGCTGCCGTGTCGCGCCGGAGAATCCCCTCAGATGGCACTCGGCGGCTGAACAGGCTGTGCGCTACGGACAACATGGCCTTAGGGGCGGCCCTGCCCGGCTGCAATCACCTTGATACCCCAGCGCACGGCCCGCCGTCATGAAACTGTAATCAAGCGCTTATTGCAAGGTATAGCCGAAGAGACGTTGGTTGCGTGCCCCGCCAGGAGAACCAATCTGGCTTGGGCAGGACGCCTTTCGTCCAGAGGATCTCGACCCGACCATGCGCGCGGGTCACGCGTCGGGAAACGCGACGGACACCCCGGCCTTTGGCCAATTGAATTTCATTGCAGGCGCAGCCAACGAACGCTCAAGTAATTGCATTCATCAAGCGATCATGTTCTGATTCCGCAAGATCGCTAGCCCGACAACGAAAATTCCAACAGGGAACAGTTTTTAGTTTGACGACAGAAAAGGCGATATCTGCCGAGGTAGAGCGCGGCCGTTTCGAACCGTATAAGGTCGCGGTGCTGGTGCCTTGCTACAATGAAGAGACGACGGTCGCCAAAGTTGTGGAAGATTTTCGTGCCGCGCTACCAGCCGCCGAAATTTTCGTTTTCGACAACAACTCAACGGATAACACCGGATCCGTCGCCAGTGCTTCCGGCGCAGCCGTGTTTCTAGAGAAGCACCGAGGAAAAGGCTTCGTCGTGCGTCGTATGTTCTCCGATGTAGAAGCAGACGTCTACGTGTTGGTGGACGGAGATGCGACATACGACGCGCCGAGCGTCAGGCTGATGATAAAACGGCTGCTCGAGGGTCGGCTTGACATGGTGGTAGGCTGCCGCATCGAAAACGAACAGGCGGCCTATCGGGCCGGCCACCGCACCGGCAACAAGTTGCTGTGCGCGTTCGTCGCTTTGGTGTTTGGTTCAACTCTCACCGATGTCCTTTCGGGCTATCGAGTGCTTTCGCGACGGTTCATAAAATCGTTTCCAGTTTTATCGGGCGGCTTCGAGATCGAGACCGAACTTACGATCCATGCACTTCAATTGGGCTTGGCGATCGAGGAAATACCCACGCCCTATTGCGCGCGGCCGGCGGGATCCGTCTCAAAACTCAATACCTGGCGTGACGGCTTTCGTATTCTTCTGACTCTTTTCAACCTCTACCGCGCCGAGCGCCCGCTGGCATTCTATACCGGCGTTGGTGCAGCGGCCGCGGTCGCGTCGATCGCTTTCGCGATCCCGATTGTGGTGACTTATTTGGAGACCGGTCTGGTACCGAGGCTGCCCACCGCCGTGCTCGCGACTGGCCTCATGCTGTCGGCATTTTTGTGCTTGGCCGTGGGTCTCGTCCTCGACACGGTGACGCGTGGCCGCCGCGAAATGAAGCTCCTGGCCTATCTTTCATATCGTGCGCCAGGTCAGGAAAGCCGGCAGGCCTGAGTTGTCTTTGAGTTAGCAATGAGCTTTGGCACACAGTTGTCATTGTTCCGAAATTGGAACTGAGGCACCGTCGAGCGAATTGCTCATGATAACGTGACGCATACGGGATATCGGCGACGTATTTTTGCCCCCTGAAATCGACAGACGAGCACAACGGAGACGAATATGCGTATCCTTGCGGTGGTCGGCGCGCTTGCGATAATTGCCGGGATCGGCGCGGCGGTATTCTTCTTCGGCGGCTTTTATAGCGTCGCCGGTACTGCCGAGGATCCGGCAATCGTCCGTTGGGCGCTGATTCAGGTTCGGACGGCGTCCATCGATCGCCATGCGCAAGATCGGCCCCCCGCCTCCATCAGCGATTCTGCCAGCGTGCAAGCGGGTGCCAAGGCATTCGCCGCGCATAACTGCGCGAATTGCCATGGCGCTCCAGGCGTCAGTTGGGCGAAGTTTTCGGAAGGGCTGCACCCCGATCCGCCGGATCTTAAGGAAGTCGTCGATCATCGCTCGCCGTCCCAGTTGTTCTGGGTGATCAAGAATGGCATCAACATGACCGGCATGCCGAGCTTCGCATTGGCAGGCGCGAAGGACGATGAGATTTGGTCGATCGTCGCCTTCCTGAAAAAATTGCCGAGCGTTTCCGAGGCCGATTACAAGGCGTGGACCGCTCCTCCGGCGGCCGCACCGGTGGCCCCGCCAACGCCACCGGCCGCCGCGCCCACACCGGACCCACCCGCGGAAAGCAAATAAGGCGAGAAACGGCTACAATCCGTTCCATGGATTTTCTGCTCGTCTACGCTCAGGTACTCGCAAAACTTGGCCGGGACAGCCGTTTAGGCTGGCTTCTGGCGCTTGCCAATGTGGCGGTGGCTGTCGCGCTATTCGCCGAGCCGGTGCTTTTCGGCAAAGTCATTAATGTGCTCGCTGGCGCGCAGGCGAATGCCGAATCCACCGACTGGACGAGACTCTGGTTGCTGCTCTTTGCCTGGGGCAGTTTCGGCCTGTTCACGATCTTCTGCGGAACGCTGATTGCGCTCTTTGCCGACCGGCTGGCGCATCGCTGCCGCCTTGCGGTGCTGACCAGCTATTTCGAACATGTGCTGCAGCTGCCGCTTGCCTATCACGGCGAAACCCACTCCGGTCGGCTGATGAAGATTATGTTGCAGGGCACCGACGCTCTGTGGGCATTTTGGCTCAGATTTTTCCGCGAGCATCTCGCTGCCTTCGTGTCGCTATTCCTCCTCGTCCCGCTGGCGCTTTTCCTCAACTGGCGAATGGCGATTCTGCTGATAGTCCTCTGCGTCCTGTTTGCCGCGCTTACCGCGCTGGTGTTGCGCAAGACTGAAACGCTTCAAAGAACGGTACAGACTCATCACTCCGATCTCGCCGAAAGGGCTTCCGACGCGATCGGCAATATCGCATTGGTGCACAGCTTTGTACGGGTTGAATCGGAGGTCACCGCGCTCAAATCGGTGAGCGAACGTTTACTGGCCGCACAGTATCCGGTGCTCTCATGGTGGGCGATTGCGACAGTGCTGACGCGCGCCTCGACAACGCTGGCAATCCTATCCATCATCGCGCTTGGTACCTGGCTGTTCCGGAAGGGCCTGATCACGGTCGGCGAGATCGCGACCTTTATGGCGCTCGCCGGCATGGTGATCGCTCGTCTCGATCAGGCGGTCAGTTTCGCCAACCGCATGACACTTGACGCAGCGCGGCTGCGCGAATTCTTCGAGGTACTCGACACTATACCCGCGATGCACGACCGGCCCGGCGCCGTTGATCCCGGCCGCTTAACCGGTCGAATAGAATTCGACAGTGTCTCATTTGCCTACGATGGCACACGTCCAGCTGTTTCTGGCCTAAGCTTTACCGCCCTCCCAGGGGAGACGGTGGCCCTTGTCGGGGCAACCGGTGCCGGCAAGTCGACTGCACTGATGTTGCTGCATCGCGCCTTCGATCCGCAATCCGGATGCATCCGGATTGACGGAATCGACGTGCGCGATATTCAGCTTGGTGCGCTCAGACACAACATCGGCGTGGTGTTCCAGGAAGCGCTGTTGTTCAATCGCTCGATTGCGGAAAACCTGCGCGTCGGCAAACCCGACGCAACCGACGAGCAGATGCGTACAGCCGCGGCCCGGGCGCAAGCGCTCGAGTTTATCGAATACAATGTCGAGGGCTTTGACGCGAAAGTTGGCGAACGCGGTCGCTCGCTATCGGGTGGCGAACGCCAGCGGCTGTCCATCGCGCGGGCGTTGCTCAAGGATCCGCCCATCCTGATTCTCGACGAAGCGACCAGCGCGCTCGATGCTGCGACCGAAACCCACGTGCTGGCGGCGCTCGACGAGGTAATGAAGGACCGCACCACTTTCGTGATCGCCCACCGGCTCGCCACCATTCGGAATGCAACGCGCATCCTGGTGTTCGACCGCGGCCGCATCGTGGAAATGGGCACATTCGAAGAATTGCAAAGGCTGGGCGGCCGCTTTGCGGAGCTCACCAAGGCACAGTTCACGCCGATCGAGGCGTAGGCGCCAGCGCTGCCACGCAGCCTGCGATCGTGGCGAGTACCGCAAAATACCCGTAACGAAAATCCGAGGCGACCCCAACAGCAAAGAAGGTCGCTGTATAGACTGCAGCCGTTCCACAGATGCCGATGGCAAACGCGCCTTCGGGGGTCCTGCGTCGCGGCCAGGCGAGACCACATACGGCGATACAGCCGAGCAGCCAGGTGCCGGCGCGAAACAACGGCGTCGGTTTCAGGACGTCATGAACGCGTTTCAGTGTGACAAAGGCGGGGCGATCCGCAAACACTTCCCTGCCCGGCCGTTCGACGTCGGCCACCCACATGGTCAGATTTGATCCCGCGAGGAAATTCCACATGAAGGCGGCGCGGTGTTCAAGATAGGCGATGGGGTGGTGAAAGACCGCGTAAGCCCAGGCATTTTGAATTGCAGGCGTGCCGAATAGTTTTTCGTCCTTTTCGAGCTTGTGCATGACGAATTCGCACGGCTCGAGCCGCCAGTAGATGTCCCACTCCGTCGGCCGGTAGCAACCGTTCAAAAGGAGCGCCGACTCGGACGAACTCCAGATAACCGGAAACTGGTTCTGCCCGGTGAAGTGGCTGATCCCGCCGAGATCGAACACCATGATCGCTTGCAATGGATGTTGTCGCGTGGCCCCCAACGCGCCGTAATAAACGAGCTGGATCAGCACAAAGAACAGAGCCATGGCCGGCACGAAAGTGACCACCGCCCGCTTCCAATAAAACGCCGTTGGCCACGCAATGTAAGCGCCGAGGATCGGCGCTGCGATGAGCGCATTCGGGCGCAACAAGACACCGAAGGCGCACAGCACAGTCGCTACCACTTGCACCGTCAGACGCAACCTCCCGCCGCAACCGACAGCCGCGAAAGCGATGACCGCGGCGAGCAGCCAGCACGTTGCGAACAGCATGTCGCGCCAGATCATGCCGACGAAGACGAAGGCCGGTGGAGTCAGCCCCAGAATGGGCACGAGCGCCGCAAGCCAGACCGATCGGGGCGCTATCGTGAAAGCCAGTAAGCCGAAACCCACCCAATACGTCGTCGCGATCAGCAGGAACATGCTGCCCGACCCCGGCGCAACCGGATCGATCAACGCCCACAGCACGGTCATCGCCGGAGATTGCCAATCACCGAGCGTGTGCTTGGCAATGTCATCGTAAACGAATTTCGCATCATAGGTCATGACGCCCGGGTAGAAGACCAGAAACGTCAGGCCGTAGCCGGCAGCGATCAGGATGGCGACCGCCAGGTACGAGCGTCGCAACGTCACCTGAGCGGATTCAGACGCGTGCGGCATAGATATCACCGGAGTTGGCCGCGTGCGGCAGTGTAGTTAACCATGCAGCGATATCCACGCTGCCAACCCAACCAGAGTGCGCAAGTGTCTGACTCTCACCAAGCGCGGCATTGAAACACCCAAGACCGAGCGCGACACAGCGCTCCACGCAATCAAGTGCAAGGTTGCGTTGGATCGTGGTGAATTCAAACGACAGCGCCTTGACCGGACCCGATAGCCCAGCCAACACCTCAAGTTCGAAGCCTTCGACGTCGATCTTGATGAAAGCCGGCATGCCATGGCGAGCAATCAAGGAATCAAGTGTGGTGAGTGGTACGCGAATCGTCCGGGTCCAGCGCTGCCGCTCCCACCCGGGAGCATCGCGCGCTGCGTCAACGATTTCATGGGACGCTGTTGAAACCGTCGGATTGTCCGGGTTGACCATTAGGCTGATGGTTCCAGAAGCGCGGCCGACCGCTACTGGTTCAATGGTGACATCCAAGTTACGCCCGTAAAACAACCTGAGCACTTTGACCGCGGCGGGCTGCGGTTCGGCCGCCACAACTCGTGCGCCCAGCCGTTGAAAGGAGGCAACGCGGTCGCCAACATGCGCGCCTATATCGAACACTAAATCGCCAGGCTGTACGAAGCGGCCGTAGAGCCGATCCATGGCCACGGCACGGCTCCGATCGCCATAGTAGATACGAAGCGATCGGACGATACCGCGCGCGGTCCTTAATGCCTGGAGCACCGCGTCAGACCGAATTTGGCTGTGGCAACGGTGCCGCTATCTCTAACGCGGGCAGCGCCAGCGCCTGCAGTGCGGCCGGAGCGACCGTCTCCTCTGGTAGCCGACCAATTCCGATACGAGCGGACAGATCGCCAAGAGAAGGCCACGCGGTCATCATTGCGAATGGGATCGCCAGCGCAGGCCCCCCAGCCAGAAACAGCACGTATGGGATCGCGCCCGGGTGCGTCGCCGCCAGGATTCCAAGGGTGGCGCAGCCGAGCAGCGTGTGCGGCCACAGACTCCGCAGCGCAAGAGTGAAGGGAACCGCGTGATCGTCGCGTATCTGACCAATCCAGCCGATTTCGCGACCGAAAAGCAGGCCAGCCAGGAAGATCGTATGGCCGAACCAGAGAATTGGACACAGAAGGATCGAGTACACGGTTTCGACGGCGAAGTTGACAAGCAAGCGGCCGGGGCCGCCGAACTCGCGACAAAGCTCCGGTCGAAGTAGAATGTCGATCACGCTTGCAATCTTCGGTGAGAACCACATCACTAACACGCAGACGAACAGCACGATCCCCGCGTCCGTGCGGATAAAATTTGCGGGCGTGTCAGCAGCGGCCAGTGACAGCGTGCCGAGCACCAGCATGCCAATCCATGCCGGCGACCCGATGAACATCATGATCGCAAGCGCAAGCTGATAGCGGCTGACCGGCCTAAGGCCGGGCAGACTGAGGAAGCGCCAATACTGCATGTTGCCTTGGCACCAGCGCAGATCGCGCCTGATGAATTCGAGTAAAGTTGGCGGGTTCTCTTCCCAACCAAGCCCCTCCTCTGGCAGGACGCGCACAGCATAGCCGGCGGCGCGCATCAGCGCGGCCTCGATTTGATCGTGGCTGAGAACGTGGCGGTCTTCCGTTCCGTCCTTCGACAATACGGGAAGCGAGCAGTGCGCGATGAATGGACCGAGACGCAACACCGCGTTGTGGCCCCAATAAGGACCACAATCACCCTGCCACCAGGCGCTGCCGATGGTGTAAGAGCGCATGCCGAGACGCATACCGAACTGAAAGATGCGCGCAAAGACGCTGGTAGACGGCAAGCCGACGACAAGTCCTTGCAGGATCCCGAGCTTGGGATCCGCTTCCATGATCCGGACCAGGCGCAAGATGGCATCGGCGGTCATAAAACTATCGGCATCGAGCGTCACCGCCAATTCGTGGTTGCCGCCCCACTGTCCGCAGAAATCGCGGATGTTGCCCGCCTTATAACCGGTGTTGGCCGTGCGCCGACGGTAGGTCACCGCAATGCGGCCCCTCCAATGTTCGGCCAGCGCGATGAAACGCTCCTTCTCGATAGCCGCGATATGTGGGTCGCTGGTGTCGCTCAGCACATATAAATGGAAACAGGCACCGAACCCGGACTTCTCGATGCCGGCCAGCATCGGCTGGAGGTTGCGAAGCATCCGCTCAGGTAATTCATTGCGGATACAGAGCAATATCGCTGTCGATGCAGAGATCGGTGCATCGCCGCGGATGCGTGACGCCTGCGGGATCACAGCTGCGATCGAATCCGATGAAAACCGCAAAATCAAGAATCCGATTGTGGCGTTCCAAAACCCGGCCACCATCCAGGGCAATGTGATCGCGAACAACACGATCAGCATGATGTCGATTATGCTGAAACCGGCAGGCGACAGCGCCAGCGCCGCAAGCGCTATAGACCCGGCCATGGTAACGGCCATCAGAGCAGCAAAGAGTACGCGCCTCCCGGCCATGGCGTTTCCGGTGGCATCGGCTTGTGTGGATTGGAGTGGCGAGCGCTCTAACACGCGGTTACGACTTCTAATCCCGGAGGGACCGTGCAAACTTGATGATATAACACAGCAAATGTACCAATAGTCCAATAAGGACCCGTATCGTGGCGACCGACAGCACCGCTGAGATTGCGCAGGCGCTCTGGTACGTCGCGCCGGGACGGGCGGAAATCCGCGAGGAAAGACTGGCCGCGCCAGGACCCGGCGAGGTGCGCGTGCGGGCGCTTTTCGGCGCGCTGAGCCGCGGGACCGAGGCTCTTGTGCTCGCGGGGCGAGTGCCGGAGAGCGAGTTCGAACGGATGCGCGCCCCCTTCATGGGCGGTCATTTTCCGTTTCCGGTAAAATATGGGTACGCGACGGTCGGCCGGATCGAAAAAGGACCGGAAGAACAGCTGGGTCGTATTGTTTTCGCGCTCCACCCGCATCAGCACCTTTTCAATATTCCTGAGAGCGCTATCGTGGCGTTGCCCGAGACCGTGCTGCCGCAGCGTGCGGTGCTGGCCGCCAATATGGAGACCGCTCTCAATGCCGTGTGGGATTCGGCGGCCGGCCCCGCGGATCGAATTGCAATCGTTGGTGCCGGCACGGTTGGCGCGCTGGTCGCGTTTCTGTGCGGCTGTCTTGCCGGCGCCGAAGTCATGCTCGTCGACATCAACGAGCGCCGCGCGGAATTGGCACAGAAGCTTGGTGTTCGCTTTGCGAGCCCCGAAAGTGCGAAGGGTAATTGTGACCTGGTAGTCCATGCCAGCGGCACTGCGGCGGGACTTCGTACCGCCCTCGCGCTCGCCGGCGAGGAGGCAACTGTGCTCGAACTCAGCTGGTATGGCGACACACCAGTGACAGCACCGCTCGGCGAGGCTTTCCACAGTCGTCGGCTGCGACTCATTTCAAGCCAAGTCGGCCAGGTCGCCTCGTCGCACCGGCCGCGCTGGACGCGCAGCCGTCGGCTCGCCGCCGCGGTCGCCTTGCTGGCGGACTCGCGCCTCGACGCGCTCCTCGCGCCGATGGTCTCATTTTATGATTTGCCACGGCGGGTGCCCGATATTCTTGACGCCAGGAACGGCGTTGTCTGTCAGCTCATTTCATATTCGTAGGGGGAGCCATTGTTCGCCGTCGAAGTCCGCGACCACATCATGATCGCCCATTCTTTCAGCGGCGCAGTTTTCGGTCCGGCACAGGCGCTGCATGGCGCGACATTCGTCGTCGACGCTGCCTTCTTCGCCGAAGCACTCGATCCGAACGGCATCGTCATCGATATCGGGCGCGCGCACGAAGCGCTCAAGGCGGCGCTGGCGCCCCTCAACTATCGCAATCTTGACGATCTGCCGGAGCTCAAAGGCTCCAACACCACGACTGAATTTCTCACCAAGTACGTTTTCGATTGGCTGGCTAAGGCTGCTCGTGCTGGCCAGCTTGGCCGCGACGGCCACGCGCTCAAGGCGATCCGCGTCACGCTTTCGGAGTCGCATATTGCGCGTGCCTGGTACGAGGCGGATCTGTGGTGAAACGCTTCGCGTTCGCCGTGCCGGGCGATCTGGCGATCCCAACCGGCGGCTACGCCTACGACCGGCGGATGATCGCGGAGCTTGGCCGCCTCGGCTGGCAGATCGATATCGTCAATCTCGGCGACGGCTTTCCGCTGGCGAGCGAAGCCACGCGCGCAGCTGCACAAGCATGCCTCCTCGCCGTCCCCGAAGGCCGCACCGTCGTGATCGATGGGCTAGCGCTTGGAGCCCTGCCAGAGGCGGCGTTGCAGCTTGGCACCCGAAATTCGCTGCTGGCGCTGATCCATCATCCGCTGGCTTTGGAGTCGGGACTGTCCGCAGAAACCGTCAAAAAATTACATGCGAGCGAACGTGCCGCGCTCGCCGCAGCGCGCGGCGTCCTTGTTACCAGCGCCGCGATGGGACGGCATCTTGTCGCGAATTACGCCGTCCCGGCGGAACGCATCTCCGTGGCCCCTCCTGGCAGCGATCCGGTATCCATGGCGCCAGGCAGTAACGACTCTGTCGTACGTCTTTTGTCAGTTGGCGCATTGGTGCCACGAAAGGGCTTTGACGTGCTGATCGCCGCTCTGGCAACGCTTGTTGAATTGCCTTGGCGACTTACGATTGCCGGCGACCGCACGCGTGACCCCCAGGTGGCCGCACAGCTTGATGCCGATATCGCGCACTATGGGCTCAGCGATCGGGTTGTCGTGGCCGGACAAGTATCGGCCCAGCATCTCGAAAAGCTGTATGTCGACGCTGACGTGTTCACCCTTGCCTCCCGCTTCGAGGGTTACGGAATGGCCTATGCTGAGGCAATCGCGCATGGCCTCCCGGTGGTCGGCACCAGCGCCGGAGCCATACCGGACACGGTGCCATGCGGCGCCGGGATCCTTGTCGCACCCGACAATCCCGCCGCGTTTGCACGGGCGCTTCGGCGCGTCATCGAGGATCCGAACGAGCGGCTGCGGCTGCGCACAGCTTCGCGCGCGGCAGCCGGCAGCCTCCCGACCTGGCAAGTCTCCGCACAGATTTTTTCGCGCGCGGTTGAGGCCGTGGAATGAGCGGATTTTCTGCTGCTTGGCTGGCGCTACGCGAACCATACGACGCACGCGCGCGCAACGCGGAGGTCTTCTCCGCCGTTGTCGCCTTGTTCAAACAAAGCGAATTATTGCGGATCGTCGACCTCGCCTGCGGCACCGGTTCGGCAGTGCGAGCACTGGGCCCGCGGCTTGCCGCACGACAGAATTGGCGGCTTGCCGACAACGATTCCAATCTGCTTGCCGATGTGGCAAACATGCCTATACCCAAGGACGTTACCATCTCCACCGTTGCGCTGGATCTTACCCGCGATCTCGAAGCCGCGCTCGAAGGTCCCGTTGACTTAGTGAGTGCTTCAGCGCTGCTCGATCTCGTTTCCAAAACCTGGCTCGAACGTCTCGCGATGGAGACAGTCGCGCGTTCAATTTCGGTCTATGCGACGTTAAGCTATGACGGGCGGATTGAACTCGCCCCGCGCGATCCACTCGATGCTTCAATTGTCGCCGCGGTCAACGCACACCAGTGCACCGACAAAGGTTTCGGCCCCGCGCTCGGGCCAACGGCGGCGGCCGCTGCGATCGCACACTTCGGATCGCTCGGCTATTCCGTAATACAAGGCGCGTCCGACTGGACCATTGGGCCGCATGATCACGGCATGCAATTGGAAGTTCTTGCCGGCTGGGCAAGTGCCGCGCGCGAAACGGGGAGACTGACCGAGGCCGACGTGGCCACTTGGCTGACTCGCCGCCGCGACGCGGTCGCCGCCGGACATTCATCCACCCGCGTCGGTCACGTCGATTTCTTCGCCACACCGATGCACACGCGCTGAGCCGAAAGATCGCAATCGAATAACACTTCGTCGCCGATCTGATGCGCGCGCATAGGTACGCGCAGCGCCTCATCTGCCCGCGTGATCTTCGGCAGGATGAAGCTTGCGCGGCCTGAACCGATGATGATCGGAGCAACGATCACATGGAGGCGATCGAGACAGCCGGCGGCAAGGAACCGCGAAACCGTATCGGCGCCGCCTTCGATCAGCACCCGGCGCATGCCACGCGCGGCCAGTGCGGTCAGAATCGCCGTCGGAGCAAGGTGCCCATCGGCCGACGGCAAAGCGAGAACTTCCACACCCGAAGGGGGCATACAGGCCGTGCCGTGCACGGTGATCAATAGCCGGCGGACGCCGTCGGATGCGAACACTTTGGCCTCAGCGCCAAGCCGGCCCTTGGGATCAATGATGACCCGCGCTGGCTGCGGTCCGGCGACCCGGCGCACTGTCAATTGCGGGTCGTCGGCGATGGCCGTGCCGACACCGATGACAACGCCGTCCACCAGCGACCGTAACCGGTGCAGATGGGCGAGGCCCGCGGGTCCATTGATGTATTTGGAATGACCCGTTTCGGTGGCTATGCGGCCGTCGAGCGACTGCCCGATCTGCCCAACAACCACAAGATCGTCCACCGTGCCCCTCCGCAGGGGGCCGAATAGCTCATCCCATGGTTGCGGCAGAGACTTGAGCTTATTGCGGAAGATATGGCTAAACTCCAACCACGGGTCGCTGCACTCGCCGCTGGTACGGCTATCCGGGCCTCCCTGGGCGCGTGGCATTGGAAAATCTCTTAAAAACATGGCACGCCAAAGGCGTGACCGCGTTATCCGTTGGATACCATCAGGCTGACACAAATCGAGTCCGTCTGCGACCGGAATGATGACAGACCCGCGGTGTTCTTTACACTGGCGGGTGGTAGTGAGTGGGAAACTCTTGGAGATGGGTGCAGTGTTGACGGGGACAAGTTCGACACTTTTCGGCAACAAGGAACATACCAGCGTTAGCCGCGGCGTTGCCGAATTCCTTAGCCGCCGGCCAGTTCTCATTACAGCGCCGAATGAAACGCTGCTGGCCATGCCGGTTGAGGGGCTCGATTCGCGGCGGCTGACCGAATTCATCGCTCTATGCGCGCCTTCTGTGCCGCAGCTGGTCATCACTTCACGGCGCGCACATGCGCTCGGCATTGACGCGAAATCGCCGATGGCAATACGTCTTTCGGCGGACGATACCGCAGATTCCATTCTGGCATCCGTTACCGACGCAACGAGCAACCACACACGAAAGGCGACACCGGCGGGTCACGCGGCCGCGGCAGCGATCCAGCTCGTGAAATTATCTCAAGGCTTGCCTGCGGTGCTAGCAGCCGATCTGGGTCAGAACGTTTTCACAAGCGACCCCGAAATCATAAAAGTCGAGGCGAACGCGGTCGGAAGGTTTTCTGACGACGCCGCTCAGTCGTTGACGTTGGCGAGCGAAGCTACGGTGCCACTCAATTCGGGCATAAGTACGCGCTTCATCGTATTCCGCGACGCCATGGGCGGGATTGAGGTTGCCATCATCGTGGGCAAGCCCGATTTCACCAAAGCGATGCCCGTGCGGCTGCATTCGGCATGCCTGACGGCCGACGTCTTCGGTTCGCGACGCTGTGATTGCGGTGACCAGCTTCGGCTGGCGATGGCGCGGCTGGACGATCTTGGCGGCGGCGTTGTTCTCTACTTGGCCCAGGAAGGCCGCGGCCTTGGCCTCGCCAACAAGATGCGCACCTATCGACTGCAGGAAGACGGCCTCGATACCGTTGATGCAAACACCACGCTTGGTTTCGATGACGATGAGCGCGACTATAGAGTCGCCGCGCGCATGCTTAAGATGCTCAAATGCACGCGAGTCATCCTGCTCACCAACAACCCGGCCAAGCTCGACCGCCTCTCCAAAGCGGGCATTGAGATTGTCAGCCGGATGCCGATCGAGGCACCCATAAATGCCGACAACCGACGCTATATGACCGCAAAGGCGACGCGCGCCGGCCACCGGCTCGACCAGCTCGTCGCCCACCTTGCCGACCCGTCATAGTCGAGCCCTGTGCATGGCCGCACTGGCAACGCGCGGCGACGCTGTTATCGTGATAGCGAGCACCACGGAGATTGCGGAACTGATGGGTGGTGGCGGCCATGCAACCTGACGTGCCGAGCCGATCGATCGGCGACCTAACGTCTCCCGAAATCTTGAGGTCTCTGCGCGTAAGTTCGATTCTTTGCATGCCGATCGGCTCGATCGAGCAGCATGGTCCTCATTTGCCGCTCAATACCGACGCCGTACTGGCGGAAGAATTTACCCGCCGTATCATCTCCCGTTGGGGCAAAACGTTCGATCTATGGCAATTGCCACCACTGATGATCAGTTTTGCACGCGAGCATGAATGGGCGCCCGGCACGCTGTCACTATCACTCCAGAGCATGACGATGTTGATACGTGATCTGGGTCGCGAAATCATCCGCAGTCTGCCGGCACGAAATCTCGCTATCATCAATGGTCACGGCGGCAACCGTGGAATCCTGGATGCAATGTCGCAGGAATTGCGCGCTGATTTCGGCCTTAATGTCTGCGTGCTTCATCCGGCCGCCTGGGCAGATCCCGACACGAATGCGGAAATTCCGGAAATCCACGGCGGAAAGAACGAGACATCAATGATGCTCGCCATCGTTCCCCACCTGGTGCGCCGCGAGCAGATGGCGCAATTGAAAAACTCACCCGACGGCAGCCACGTGCGCGCTACGATCCTTGATCAAGCGGTCACATGGCCATGGACGACAGACGAGAAGAAAATCTCCGACCTGGGCGTCATCGGCGACGCGCACGCAGCATCCGCGGAATTCGGACAACGCCTGCTCGACCAGGTGGCCGAAACAGCCGGCATCGTTTTCAAACAGCTATTAGATCGCCAGCACCTTGTGCGCGGCTAGAGGAAACGTGGCGCCATGTCCTGGCCCGCCCCGCGGTCTAACATCGACATTTTACGGATTTTGGTCATCGGAGCTGGTCTCTGCTGGTCGATCGCATTTGTTGTGGTCGCGCTTCACCACGAGTTACAGCTTTATGCCGACGGGTCGATATTTTCTTACGCAGTTGCCGTTCAGGATGTCTGGGCATTTCATTGGCACAATATTTCCCCGCGCGTGTCGGTCTTTTTCCTCACGCTCTGGCCGGCCGAGCTCTATGTCGGACTGACCGGCGACCCGCGCAACGGCATCAGGCTCTATGGATTTTTATTCTATATCGCGCCCATTCTCCCGCTGATCTGCACCTTCGCCGTCGACCGTTCCCGCGGCCGAATCATATTCACCTATGCCTGCGGTTCGACCGCCCTGCTCTGCCCGATGGTTTTCGGCTTTCCGACTGAGCTGTGGCTGGCGCACGCACTGTTCTGGCCGACACTCGTCGCTTGCCACTATGCGCGCCGCACCTCCGGCGGAACGGCTTTGGTGCTTATCATGATGATCATGCTCGCTCTCTCGCATGAGGGAGCACTGATTTTGGTGTTCGCAATAGTATTGACGCTCGCATTGCGCGGCCTGAGCGACACACTTTTCTTGCGGGCAGTTGGAGCCTTGCTTGCCGCGTTAACCATCTGGATGGCTGTGAAGGTCATATTCCCGCCCGATGACTATTTTGCCGACACACTAACGCGGGCCGCGCTGCACTTTTTCGATCTTACCGTCTTTGAGATTAGTCTCGTCCTGTTGCTGGTCACGACGCTTGTCAGTTATGTCCTGATCTACTTAGGCTTGTCGCGGCTCGTGCCGAGCAAGGCGTATCTCTATGCCACCGCGATCACTGTCATTGCGCTCGCAGTTTATTGGCTGTGGTTCGATCATTCGCTCCACGCAAGCAACAGGTATTATCTTCGCACGGCACTGGTGCTCGTCACGCCACTGCTCGGGATAGCTGCAGGACTTTACGCGATGCGCGCCGATGGATTGACTCTGCCGCCTCCAGGCCTGGAACGATTTCTGACAAAGCTGGCGAGCGGCGGCGTCGTTCAGGCAACCATCGGTGCATTCCTGCTGGTGACGCTCGTCTACGCTGTCGAGACCGCAAAATTCGTCGCGGCCTGGGAGCGCTACAAGGTCACGCTCGCTGCGCTTGCAACAGGGAGTGCCTCCGACCCGGCACTTGGTGACCCGCGATTCGTCTCGTCGGAGCGGATCGGTCCCGATTTGAACCGACTGTCCTGGAACTCGACCACGCCATATTTGTCAGCGATCACCGCAAATTTCGTGCCGAACCGACTCGTCGTCGATCCAACAACGAATTATTTCTGGTTGTCCTGTGAAATGGCGGAGGCGAACGCCCGCGCCGTACGCTCAATTCCTGACGCAACTCGTAACCTCGTAAAAATTTATTCATGCCTGCATCGCTAGCGCGCCACCACGCTCACATTTTTTTTTCCGCAGGAGTAAGCCGAGGAGCTCACGCTATGGCACTCAAGAGTGCGTGAACTGTAGGCCTCCTGTAACTCCGTCTCACTTCTTTAAATCATGAGCAGAATTCTCTGAATAAAGTTGCCCCCCATCATATCCGCAGGCGATGCGGCCAAGTTGTGCGCGAAACTCGTCCGTATCCAGGGACGACAAGCGCAAATCGGCCAGAGCCGTATTTGACGTTTTACGTCCCCGCTTCAGGATTTCTACAAGCAGCGGCCGATCAAGAAATGGCAAACTGGCCCAAAAGCCATTGGCGAGTATTTGCGCTAAAGCATGATCCGGGTGATTTCGATTTTCCGGTGCACGCCCAATTTCGTACATGTGCCGAACGGAATCCCACGGAGCCCGCTCGGCCGGAAATCGCGCGGCAATTTGAGGTTGTTCTTCGGCTACGTAAAAGCGATTGAGAGTGTCGAACAGTGCAAACCGATAGCCTTGCGCAAGGAGGAACGGTTCCCATTCCTCCCATGACGGCTCTCCCGTCCCTGGAGCGATCGCCTCCACTATTACGACCTTGGGCCGATAACTGCCCCAATCGCCGCTCACCAAAACGTCGGCCTCGGCACCTTCGACATCAACCTTTAGGAAGTCGATCACCGTGGCCCCGTGCTTCTTGCACAGTTCGGCAAGGCCAATCATCGGCATTTGGATCGTCTGACATGTGGCGCCCAAGGATTGGGCCACGCTTGCATTGGGTTTGCTAGTCGTCGACAGCCCATGAAAAGTGTCAAAGATGTGAAAATCGACCAGACCGGATCGAGTTC
The DNA here is from genome assembly GCA_036265125.1 of Pseudolabrys sp. GTDB lineage: Bacteria > Pseudomonadota > Alphaproteobacteria > Rhizobiales > Xanthobacteraceae > Pseudolabrys. The sequence continues at coordinate 22,667 of DATAPP010000224.1, forward strand.
CGATCAGAGCACAGACGCTGGTGTCGCGCGGTCTGAGGCGCGGATATAAATCGGCAAGATTGTGCTGGGGCTCAACCACAAGGCCTTGCCATCCTCTCTCATAGAAAAAAAACGATACATTATCTGCTATGGGGTGGCCGGCTCCAATATCGATATAGGTACCAGCCGATTGGCCTTCGAAGGCTAGCGACAAATGATAATCTTCCATGTTTTGGGTGTATGAAAGATCCATTTTAGAGTCCCACAAGTGGCGCGCCCGCCTCAATGCATAGCATGAGATGCGAGGACAGTGATTGGCCAAACCATTCGCCCGGCCTGCATCTCGACTGTGTCGATTACGCCGCGCATTCGATCCGTGTTTCAATTTCGTTAGTGACCCAAAGCAAACGATCTCCATGCGGCAACATTTCTGTTTTGTCGCTGCAGTGATCGGACGAAATGGGCCGTAACAATATCGCCGAACTTTATGGGCCGCACTAGCGCGCATTCCGCCGCGACGCGTGGCATGCCTCCTTTTGGGAGCAGAACGGACATCGGGTGGCCCCGGCACCACGCGGGATCGGGCGCGAATGGCCCTGAGTAACCATGCGGCCTACGCGCGGTTTGCCGCGTGTTACTGCCGGCCCTGTTGCATCAACGATAGTCCCAGCGGCCCGGACGACGGATATTGCCAGGTTGCGGGCTCCAATTGCGCTGAAAAAAGAACCCGAAACCGTCGTCGTTCCGGAAGTTGTCGCTCGCAACGAAGGTCTCGGTCGAAGGCTCGCGCGTTATGAAGCCACCCTGGGGCTCATTGCTCAGCACCGCGACAAACTCGGTGCGATAGTTGGTCTCGGCGCTCAGCGGCTCGTCCGAGACGACGATCGAGGATCGCGGCAATGCGGTCGGCCCGATGCGATCGAGCACATCCTGCGGGATGGTGATGCGATCGAGCGCGTCCTTGGCGTCGTCCCCGTTGTCGATCGTGACCGCCGTCCAGCGCAGGCCCGCGTCGCTGCGCGCCATCGCCGTGAACACATGCGTGCCGATCGGCTTGTCGCGATTGCGGATCGTGACCGGAACCTCAATGGTCGCATCGAACACCTCGCCCCCGTCCGGCCACGCCTTGTGCGTGTTGCGCCGCACGTAAACCTTCTGCGTCGCGCGGCTGATGTAGACCGAGACCGGCTCGAGCGCGAGCTTCGCCTCGCTTGCCGCCTTAGCGGCGTCGGCCTTCTTGGTCTCCGCCGCTTTGGCGGCGTCGTTCGCGGCAGGAGCGGCGTCGAGCTTCGACTTTGCGTCGGCCTTGGCCGTATCGAGCTGCGTCCCCACTTCCGCGGATTTGGCGGCCGCCTTCTGCTTCAGCTCCTCGGCCTGCGCCTTGGCTTGGTCCGTCTTTGCGGCGGCGAGCGCCTTGTCGGCGAACGCCAGTTCTGCGTCGGCGCGAGGCTTGAGCCATTCCAGCTTGCGCAGTGACGCCGTGAGCGATGCTGCCTCGCGTGCCGCTGTCGCGGCGGCTTTCTTCGCCTCGTCGGCCGTTTTGGCGGCCTCCGCGGCCTCGCGAGCGAGCGGCTCGGCACGCGCTTGAGCAGCGGCGAGAGCCTCCGCGTTTGGCACGAATAGCGCCGGGTGGGAAAAGTCGACCGGAGCAGCGTCGTTCGGCGAGATGATCACCCGCATCCCGATCCGCGTCTTGTCGAACAGCTTCTCCGCAAAATCGTAGGGCATCCGCACGCAGCCGTGCGAGGCCGCATACCCGGGCAGCGGCCCGCCGTGCAGCGCGATGCCGTTCCAGGTGATGCGCTGCATGTTCGGCATCCAGGCGTCGTCATAGAGGGTCGAGTGGTGGTCCTTTTCCTTCTCGATGATGGC
>DATAPP010000225.1:0-1636 GCA_036265125.1 Pseudolabrys sp.
GGCGTGTGGCAACGCGCTACGACAAGCTTGCGGCCAACTACCTCGCGTTCGTCCAGCTTGCATCCATACGCCTATGGCTGCGCGTTAATGAGCCCACGTCCTAGCACTACTTTGGCAGATTTTTGAGCGGCCCAGGATTCCCAAATCAGTTTTTCTGTGACTCATGGGTGGTCGGCCTTTGGAGGGGCCGACCATGGTTGGCAGGACATTGGATTGGAACGAGGAGCTTGGACGTTGGCTCAAGCCGTTTGTAGACCGGTTGGGTCACAGGGCGCGGCGACGCATGTGCCCGCTCTACGTGTCGGGACTGATCGGCCCTGGCGATCGCAAGAGCGTTCAGCCGATGGCGAAGCGGCTTGTGCTCGGCGAATATGATCAATTGCACCACTTCATTGCCGCCGGGGTCTGGGAGGCATCTCCGGTGGAGACAGAACTGCTTGTTCAAGCGGATCGGCTCGTCGGCGGCCGCGACGCCGTGCTGGTGATCGACGACACTGCCCTTCCCAAGAAGGGCACGCATTCGGTGGGGGTGGCTGCGCAATATGCTTCGGTGCTGGGTAAGACCGCCAATTGCCAGACCATGGTGTCGCTGACGCTTGCGCGCGGCGAAGTGCCGGTGATGCTGGCGCTGCGGCTGTTTCTTCCCGAGAGTTGGACGAGCAATCAGGCTCGGTTGGAGCGAGCGGGTGTACCGGCCGACTATCGAACGGCGCGGAGCAAGCCGGAGATCGCTTTGGCGGAGATCGATCGGGCGATCGCGGCTGGTGTACGTTTCGGCTGCGTGCTGGCGGATGCCGGGTATGGGCTGAGCGCGCCGTTCCGCCAGGGGCTCACGGCTCGCAAGCTTGCTTGGGCGGTCGGTATTCCGCGGCACCTCAAGGTTTACCCTGCCGATGTACGGATGATCTGGCCCATTGCCGGACGCGGTCGTCCCCGGAAGCGGTACATTCCTGACATCCTGTCGATGGCAGCCGAAGACATGCTGGCCAATGCCAGATGGCGCGCCATCAGTTGGCGCAGCGGGACGAAAGGAAAGCTCAAGGCTCGTTTTGCTGCAGTCCGCGTGCGGGTTGCCGACGGAGCGCCGCAGCGGATCAGGGACAAGGGTCAGCAACATCTGCCCGGCGACCAGGCTTGGCTGATCGGCGAACACAGAATATCGGGAGAGAAGAAATACTATCTCGCCAACCTGCCGGCGAAGATGGACCTGCGCACCTTGGCGAGCATCATCAAGGCGCGATGGATTTGCGAGCAGGCTCACCAGCAACTGAAAGAAGAACTCGGTCTCGATCACTTCGAGGGCCGATCCTGGCACGGACTGCATCGTCACGCGCTCATGACGATGATCGCCTACGCTTTCCTCCAGTATCGCCGGCTCAAAACCGCAAGGCGGGAAAAAAAGAATCAACGGGCCGCCGCCTCAGCCAACCTTGCCCGCCGTGCGCCAGGCCATCCTCGAAGTCATCGCTCGACCACTGCCGCGGCGATGTCCCCACTGCCGAAAATGGATTCGCAACGCGCTACAGCGTGAATAAATCTGCCAAAGTAGTGTTAGGCCGTGTACTCATTAACGCGCAGATCGCAGCGCCTTTTGACGTAGCGCACATCTATCTGTTCCGAAACATGTGCTCCATAC
>DATAPP010000226.1:0-2551 GCA_036265125.1 Pseudolabrys sp.
CAGAGCCTCTGGAGACGTAACGATGTCGGCACAAACCCGGTTCCGCTAGAGGTCCTGCCTGTCAAGCGGAATTCTACGGTCTCGCACCAACCACTTTATATAGCGGTGCGGAAACTGCGCAAATTGCAAAAATAAGATAAAACCCGCGATGTCCGCTCTTGGCCCAAAGCAGACATGGGCGAGTGCACTGCAAATGTCCGCTTTCGGGGGTAAAGCGGACATGCCCTATTGCACTTTACGGTTTTACCAATACCTTACCAATAGGAACGTATGATCGGTCGTTGCGTTTTGGTGTAAAACGATACCTTTTCGGGGACCGGCAATGACCCCCGCTGACAATTATCGGGCCCAAGCGGCAAAGCTCCACGCGCAAGCGCGTAAGGAAAAAAGCTTGGACGTTAGGAAGCAGTTGGACAGCACGGCCGACTGCTACATCCGGCTTGCCATACAAGCGGACCGGAATCAGCGGACTGACGTGATCTACGAGCCGCCGGTTCATCGGGTCGTCCCTGATAACGGTGAGCCCGTTTAGTTGATACTCCCGGATCGTTCGGCAAATGGCGGGCGCTACCAGCTTTGGTGCGCTAAGTGTCCGGCGATTTCTCGAAGAGCGAGATGAGCGCCATTCTCAGATCAATTTGTGAAAACGGCTTGTGCAAGACAGAAACGTCTCGGTAGCGCAGACCAGGGGGACGGTCATATCCAGTGACAAATATGAAAGGGACGCTGCGGGTACGTAACTTGTCAGCGACCTTGGTTGCGTACTCACCGTTGATACTTAGATCCAATAGAGCGCCATCGAGATTCGATAATTCTACAAGTTGAAGTGCTGATTTCAAATTATTGGCGGGGCCAACGACATGAATCCCCATCGCCTCAAGCTCGTCCTCAAGCATCATGGCAACGAGCGGCTCGTCTTCCAGAACGAGAATGTTGCGGCTGCCCAAGGCAATATCCTACCTGCCACGTGAAACGGCGTTGTGTTCAGAAGGTTCCTCTTTGTGCGTTGAAACGTCGAACTTTTCTTCGGCCGCTGCTAGCGTGTCCACTGCGCTTTGAATTCAGCCATCGCCTTTTCGCGTGTCGCGATTGTGGACGGAGGGCGGATGGTCGACTGCCGTGATTGTCCAGAACCACGGCTGCCCCTCTGGCGCTTGTGGCTGCATGAAGATGCGGCCGATAACCCTGCCGCCGTCTAAGACGACATGTTCATTCGCGTCACCAAAACCGAAATAGCGTTCTGTGGGTGCAAGGGTGAGCATTTCGGTACGGGCTGCATTTGAGGAACTATAATTGACAGGCTCGCCGCCTTCAACACCGGTCTGCTACTCGACGTTCCTGAATCCGGTAGCTGACGGCGCCCTGATCAAGTTCTTTCGGTCTTGTAGGAACCAAAAAGCCGAACCCTCGTCACTGGTAGGTCCCCTATCCCCAACGTCCAGTGACCCATGATCTTTCTGGGCTGCCGCATCCCCCTGCGGCAGCCCCTTTGTTTTTAAGCACGCGCCCCGTCGGCTGAACCGAATGAGTTCCTTGATGGTGGCACGGCCAGTCGTCCGCTATTGGCCCTTAGCGACATTTCATCCGCGGTGTGTCCGCTATTGGGGGTAAAGCGGACGTGCCTTCTTGCGGTGCGAATGTCTGCTTATGACCCAAAGCGGACATGCGGGCCTGGCATTTCTAACTCGTCGCCCGGCCGCAAAGTGCTAGGCTTATTACGTAACCGTGGGACCACATGCAGCGGCGCGACTTCATCAGGATTTTTGGCGGCGCGGCCGTGGCGTGGCCGCTTGCTGCGCGGGCACAGCAGCCCGAGCGCATGCGGCTCGTTGGCGTGCTGATGAGCGTGGAAGAAAGCGACCCCGAAGGAAAGACCCAACTTTCCCGGTTCACGCAGGGCCTTGCGGAAAGTGGTTGGACCGACGGTCGCAACCTCCGGATGGAGGTTCGTTGGGGTGGCGGCGACGTAAATCGGACGCGGACTTTCGCGAAAGAGCTGGTCGCCCTACAGCCGGACGTGATCCTGACGCAAGGAACACCGGGAACTGCTGCGCTGCATCGGGAAACCCGCACGATCCCGATCGTATTCGTGATTGTCGCCGATCCGGTCGGCCCAGGATTCGTGGCGGGCCTTTCGCGGCCCGGTGGAAACATCACAGGGTTTATCAATTCAGAAGCCGTGATGGCAGCCAAGATGCTTGAGTTGCTCACGGAGATTGCCCCCGGGCTCAAGCGTGTCGCTATGATCTTCAATCCCGACACAGCGCCTGGACGCGGAGCGTACTACTTACGCGATTTCGAGGTTGCTGCCCGATCGTCCAATTTGAAACCGATCGCAGCGGAAGCTCGCAGCGACGCCGAGATCGAAACCGTCGTAAAATCACTTGGAGGAGAGCCCCGGGGCGGCCTCGTTGTCACGCCAGATTACTTTATGCTCAATCATAGCGACGAAATCGTATCGCAGGTGGCGCGAAACAATATACCAACCGTCTATCCTTGGAGGTCCGTCGTTGCGAAGCAAGATGGTTTACTTTCGTACGGACCAGACCTC
>DATAPP010000227.1:0-2366 GCA_036265125.1 Pseudolabrys sp.
CATATGCCGACCAAGCCCAAATGTGGCGGCTGTCACTGTGGCCATATGATCGGTTTCATGGAATCGGTCGTCTAGTTGCTATTTAATCCAACGCGGAGGAAACGATATGAGGGTCTTCAGGGGATCGAGTGGGTGATTTTAGGGGATCATGGCGGCAGATAAGCTTGTGGATAGGGGCTTTCTTCGGTTGGAGGTTTGCTCGATTTTGGCATGCTGAGGGATGGCCAAATCGGGGAAGCGGCAGCGGCGTCTGTCGGATGGATATTCATTCGCCGGTTTTCGCGCGCGCGCGACCGTGCGCGGCGTTTTTGGCGATCCGGATGTTCGGATCGTTCGCCTTGATCGGCGCTCAAAAAAACCGTCTGCAGGTGCTGCGGGCACTCGCAGAAGGGGTGGTACGACCGTCGGATGCGGCAAGTTCGCGACCTGTCGAGTGCAGGATTTCGGATTGTTCTGGAACTGGAGGTGCGGCGGCTGGACTGCCGGCGCTGCGGCAAGGTGAAGCGCGAACGGCTGGATTTTCTGGCGGACAATGCGCATTTCACCAAACGCTTTGCGTTCTATGTCGGGCGCCGCTGCCGGCAGGCATCGATCCGCGATGTCGCCAAGGAGCTCAAGCTTGACTGGGACACGGTCAAGACGCTGGAGAAGCAGTACATGTGCGTTCAGCTCAAGCGTGCCGGCATGCCGGGTCCCCGAGCGGTCGGCATCGACGAGATCTCGATCCGCAAGGGCCACAGCTATCGCATCGTGGTCAGCGACTTGGTTCGCAAGCGGCCGATCTGGTTTGGCGGCACGGATCGTTCCGAGGCCAGCATGGCGCAGTTCTACGACTGGCTGGGCCCCAAAAAGAGCCGCAAAATCGAGCTCGCCGTGATGGACATGTGGAAACCGTTCCGCAACGTCACGAAGGATAAAGCGCCGCAAGCCGCAGTCCTGTTCGACAAATTCCACATCATGCGCCATCTCGGCGAGGCGCTCGATAAGGTGCGCAAGGCTGAATACGCCCGTCTAAACGGCAAGAATCGGCGCTTCATCAAGGGCCAGAAGTACAATCTGCTATCGCGGCACGAAAACCTCACCCTGGAAGGCAAACGCTCGCTCAAGATTCTGCTTGCCGCCAACAAGCGCCTCAACACTGCCTACGTCCTCAAGGAGGCATTCGGCCAGCTCTGGGACTACGGGCGTGAGGGTTGGGCGCGGCATTTCTTCGAGAACTGGCGGGCCAGCCTCAAATGGCAGCGCATTGGACCCTACGAGCGCTTCGCCGATATGATCGATCGTCACTGGGACGGCATCGCCGCCTACTGCAAACCGGAAAACAAGGTCTCGCTCGGCTTCGTCGAAGGCCTCAACAATAAAATCCGCGTCTTCCAGCGACGAGCCTACGGGTTGCGTGACGAAGAATATCTCCGCCTCAAGGTTCTTACCTGCATGCTGCCAGCTCTGTAGCGGCTGCTGAGAATCTGAGCCATCGTTCGCGATGGCTCCCTGTCGAGCGCTATCGCCGGGCCAAGGCTCCATCACAAATTACACGGCTTGAAACCGACTTCATCGCTGTGGACATGATGGACAACGCAAGCGCGTTGCCCACATGCCCACCGCGACAACAGCAAAAGGAGACAGCAGCTCAAAATTGGTCAAAAATGACCCACTCGTTTGCCTGAAGAGGCTCAAGAATGAACGCGCGACGTGAGGGCGTCCGGATGCCCGCTTCTGTGAAGGTTTTCGGATGCCGGCCCAATGACTGACGTTGCAGCAGGCTCGGGGGCCGGCGTCGGAAAACCTCCAATGGAGGAAACCGCGATGGGGGAACGTAGGGCGGTGCGGCGATTGCTATGGGAAATTGAGCGGTGCACCCAATTCCGAGGCTGCGTGATTTCGCGGTGTCGGTCTTGAAAGCCTGCACAACTTGGACGATGCGGCACGAATATTGCTGAATGGTGGAAATAACTTTTTTGGCGCCTGTGATTTCAAAGAGTTAGGCGTGGCAAAAAGAGCACACTCGACAACTTCTGCGTGATGACCGTTGCCACGTGCTTTGAGCGGCATGGAGCGAACCGATTTTTGAGGACTTCAAAAACCTCGACCTCGTTAAACCAAAGCTGTTTCGAGCTGCGCGTCAAGACGCTCAGCGCAGCCCAATTGCATGGGCTTCGTTGTTCGAATATTTGATGCCGAGGATGTAGCCTTGTTGGGTCTTCGGTTGCTTGCAATCCGCTTGTCCTCAATCGTGCGCGGCACATGCAACCAACTAACGATTCGTGTTGAACCGTGCCGCGCGCCGCAGCTTCCCTACCGCGCGAGCGGTTTAGTCCGAATGACCCTGAACCGACCTTGCAGTCCGGCCCAAGCCGAGCCCGGCG
>DATAPP010000228.1:0-5044 GCA_036265125.1 Pseudolabrys sp.
CGCGGCTGACGACGTGCCCAGCATCACGTAGAGATCGTGCCACGCGTCAATCAAGTCCACGCTTTCGGTGCCCATATTATTTGACCCAGCGCCGTTCAACCCTCCTCTCCGGAGTTTCAATTGTGATCCGGCCCATTCAGTTTGGCAATGTCCGCTCGGCGTTTAGCGGACATTGGACCCTTCCGAAACGACGTCCGCTTTGCTGACATAAATCGACGACTGATGAATGTTCGCTGAGGCCATAGCGGAACCTCTGGCGCAAAATCGCTTTCCCAAGTCCTGGCCGAGCGTTGGACCTTGGGCCAACTCGACATGACCTCAGTACGCTAAAAAAATCCGCTACCTGGCGGGGTCACTTCTTGACCTATTTGGCAAAGGGATGAACAGCAATGACCGAAAAGCTACAACGTACCGAGCGGGTCATCACGGAAGCTGAACTGCGGACCATGCTGGACGATGAAGATGTCGATAGCTTCGCCGATCTGATTTCCAAAGGCATCACGCAAGTCCGGGGCGGCGCTTGGCGCCGTGAGCAGGACGGCCATTGGCGCTTCTGGCAGAACCCAGACTGGTCGGATGAAGACTGAACCGTGATATACGTAGCGCAGCCGCTGATTTCTCCTTTAGGTTTCATTAGCGGGACAGAACGTCGCGGGCTTTTGTCCGCTTTGGTTCAGAAGTGAACAAACGTTGACGCGGCTGCATTGTCTGCTTTGTGTCAAACCAAACATCATCGGGCGAGACTAGCCCGTCCGCTTTACCCCCGAAAACGGACATTGCGTGGCCGAACATCATGTCCGCTAAGTCCAATAGCGGATGCCCGTCCTTCAGATTCGGCAAGAAACACAGACTAGCGCGGTTGGTAGGTCCGCTTACTGCAGGTCAATGGATTGATAATGCCCGGTCTCGTCGAGCTGTGTACCCCACACCTTGTGCACGCCCTGGTGCTCGGATCGGCCGAAGGTCACGGGCGTCCCGAGCCCAATGTCGAGGTCGCGGAGATTTTCGAGAGTCCCTACCAGTCTTTCGGTGTCGAGCTCAGGGCCATTTCGTACGCCACGTACCCTTCGAGGGATACATAGTCCGGCGCCTCCCCAGGGAAGTATTTGGTGAGCGCCGATTTGTAATCGAGCACCAATGACGAGTGGCCGTCGAGCGCCGGCACGACCTGCGTGACGATGACCCCAGTTGCGTACCTTTTGCCCAGGAGCGTCAACTCACTTGCTAACGCGGTGCTGCCCACAAAAGAAACGCTGGTATAGATCATGTCCGGGTAGAGATCGCGGGTCTTCTCGATGAACTTTGCCGCGGCCCGATAGGCGGGCACCATGATCACCGCCTTTACTGGGAAGCGCTTTCTTTTGAGTTGATCGGCATTGAGTTGCGCCACCGCCTCGTCCACATCCACGGTGTTGCGCTGGTAATTGAGCCGCAAAATTGTGCTGTTGTTGACTCCGAGCGAACGGATAGCTTTGGCTACGCCGGCGAAGCCCGAGTCTCCGTACGCGTCCTGCTGGGCAAAGACGGCAATCTGCTCCGGCTTTAGCCGCCTTACCTTCACCAGATAGTTCACTACGGCCTCGGTCTCTTCGGCGTAGCTGGCGCGGTAGTTGAAAACATAGCGGTCGGGCGGATCGGCCCTCAGTAAGCCGGCGCCAGTGAATGCCCCGAAAAACAGCATCTTTCGATCAAGGGCATAGGGCAATCCGACCGCCGCCGTGGGCGTTCCCACGTTGCCGACTAATCCAAAAACTTGGTCTTTCTCATAGAGCTGCTTCATTGTTACAGCGGTCCGTGCGGGCTCATAGCCGTCGTCTGCCGCAATGAGCCGGAGCTGCCGGCCCTGCACACCGCCACTTGCGTTGGCCCCCCTGAACGCAGCCTCGATGCCCAGCCTCATATTCTGGCCAAGTTCCTTGGCCGCACCGCTGAATGGTGCGGAAATCCCAAAGCGAACTTCGCTGTCGGTTACCCCCCGAAAGGTGTTCCGTGGCTCTTGCGAACTCGGTGAGAGCGACGCTTGCTGCGCCTGCGCAGGTGGCGCTTGCTGCGCGCTTGCAGACGGCGCCGCGCCAGGGGCCGCTGCAATCCCTGCCGCTGGAACGGATGTGGTACGTGCCGGCGCGTTATTCGCAGTAAGGCGGTCAGATGTTTTAAAGTCTCGCGATGTCTGCGAATCTGCATTGAGCGGGGTGCGCTCACTTTGCCACAGCGGTTTCGCCAAGATCGTCAACAATGCAACGAGAGCCGCAAATGCGCTCACCGCTGCAATCCGGCCGATCAGCGTCAGGCGCGAGAGACGTCGCGGCGGTGGCTCCCGGACCTGTTCCGGCCATGGAGCCAATTCGGACATTGTCCGCCGGTCCTGATCTACGTCTGTGGACGAAGGAACCGTTGGCGCCGCGTAAAGCTGTCTCGCCACAGGCATTAGCGGCTGTTCGCGAGGCCGTTTAGGCGCAAACCTACTGTAGTCGGAATTGTCGTCGTCGCTGATCGGAGCACTCATAATCGCCTCCTAGGCGCTATTGCTCACAACGCGAGCAACGATGGTGGATTTCAAAAGCGGCGTTGGCTTAATTAGTCGGCGACGTTTACTTAGCATAGGTCGCACACGCTGAAGCGCACTGGCTGCCACAGCACGCTCTAAAACAGCAGATTCCCTCGTTTGTGTGAAAATTATCATCACAACCACCAGAAACCACTTTGGCTATACATCTTTTATTTGCAGCCTCAGCTGGCGGCACGATCCAATCAAGCGCGTTTGCAAACAAGCTTGCACCAGCAGAAGACGTTCTCCGATTCAGGCAGGCGCGAACGGATCTAGGAATTTTGGAAGTGGGAGTCTCGGTTAGGCGCTTATCTCGAAGATAATAGTTGGGATCTGATACTTCACCGCCTTTTACATTTACGCGCGCCTCCAATTTCCCGAGTTCTGTGTCGAGCATGCCGACAACGTGCTCTCCATCGCTCAGCTTCAAAGCGTTTAGATTGGGAAGCGTCATCTGGGCGGAGCTGCACTGAGCCCCCTTAGATGGTGCGGACTGAGCCGAAGCTTGTTGGAAAGTCATTGCAAGGAGAAAGGAGATTAAAGCGATAAATCGTAACATATGTGTCGCTCCCTATCGGCTGCATTGCTTTAGCAGGTTACCGCGGTCACACTGTGTTGTTCCGCTTCCTTCTCCACCCGAGCAGACCTAACGCGCCGAGGCCGGTGGCAGGCGTGGCGGCCCAAGTGCCTGGATGGCCGACAGCCGAATCAGCGGCATCCAGTCCATCGTGCGTAGGATCAATGAATTGAGCAAATCTGGCTCTGTCGTTGTCATCCACTGAGATTCCGAAAAGGACAAATAGCGATGCGCCTTGATCCCCGGCAGCATGGGGACCATTCGGATCTCCCCCTATGCGAAGCTCTATGTCCCAACGGCTGATCGTGTCCGCGGCGTTCGTAGCAAGGAAGAAAATGGCGACACTGGAATTTTGCGGAGTATAAAGAATTCGGCCATCGGAAAAAGAAAAGGTCTCAACATCATTGATGAATTGAAGTGGCGAATTTGGCCCCAAGGCATTTGTGAGTGTCACGCTGCCGGTGACATTCATACTCGTTGTGTAAGAGCCGCTGGGCGGCGTTGCATCAACTATGTTGACGTAGTTTGTGCCGGTGTAAGTGTAAGTCGTTGAGGCTTGGCTTGAACCGGTAAAGTAGACAAAAACGCCGGCAACTACGGCGACACGGAAGAGACGCATGGGCTGCCCCCAAATCCTACGCCACGGTTGAAATGATAGATGATACCACTAAAGGTCACAAGCGCGTCTCGCGCCTTCGTGCGAAGCCAATGGAATAAGCAATGCAAAATTGGTTCCGATGGCGGAGAACGGCCGAGTCAGCTCGGCCCTCAATTGCTTCGCCAGCGCATTGATTAAGCGCGAACCGAGCCGCTTGCTCGTCAGCGGGTCAAAGCCCGCAGGCAAGCCGACACCTTCGTCACGGACCGATATTTGAACGAGGTCCGTGTCCTTTCGGACAACTCGCACCCAAATCGATCCGCCGGCAGAATTTGGATAAGCGTGCTTGCCCGCATTCAAAACTAATTCATTGATGATAAGGGCGACCAGGATGGCCCGATCTGCCGCGAATTGAATTTCCTCCGGCACTTCCAGTTGAACTTTGCAGGGAGCAACTGCGGTTTCCAGGTCATCAATGACCTCCCGCAAATAGGCGGCAAGACCGATGCTCTCATAGTCGGCATTGTAGGCGAGCCGTTCATAGGCGCGGCCGACTGCCGAAATACGGGTGGAGGCTTCGTTTAACCGGTCACTCAACACCGGGTCACCAGCGTCGCTCGCTTGGAGGTAAAGCATGCTGGAGACCACTTGCAGACTATTCTTGACCCGGTGGTTGACCTCCTTGAGTAAGATCTGATGACGCTCGAGGGCTGCTTGAAGTTTGCGCTGGTATTGCTGCTGCTCGATGGCCATGCCGAGGATGTTCGCGGCACCTTGCAGAAACGCGATGTCATGCTCACTAAACTCGCCTTCGGATCGGCTGTCGACTTCAAGCACGCCGAATGGCGAGCCATCACCTTGCAAAATCACATTCATCGCGCGGCGAATACCGTGTTCGATGAGCAACTCAGGGGTACGAAACCGCTGCTCGTTTTCAAGATGATTGGAAATTACAGGCTTGCCCGTGCGCAAAGCATAGCCCGCGGGCGAGGCTAAGTCGGCTCCGACCGTGGCATGCCCGACCACGCCCTCGTCCCAGCCAACTCCCGCGCGAACCAGTAGCCTGTTCTCGGTCGGCATGTATTCCATAACTTTGCAGTATTCCGCCCCCAGACCCTCCGCCGTCACTCTGGCGACGTGATTGAGCATTTCAACGAAGCTAGTGCCCTGCAGCGCTAGGACACCGAGTTCGGCGAGCAACTCGTTGGCGAATGCGCAGACGCAGTGCGCTACCGGTTAAGTCTTCCGACTGACCATCACCGGATTGAGGTTCGACAACTGGCCGTTTCGGCCCCGATGATTTGCTCATAACCATTAAAGC
>DATAPP010000229.1:0-3197 GCA_036265125.1 Pseudolabrys sp.
CAGCTCTTTGGTTGGTTTGCCCATGAGTGCCGCGCGTCTGGAAAGATATTTTGGTTGCCCATGCTAACCCCTAAACGACTTCGCAAAGTCCTGAGTTACGCCCCTACAACTGGGACATTTCGGTGGAAGGTGAGCGCTGGCAGTCGCGCTCCTGTTGGCGCTATAGCCGGCGCAAAAAATGGGAGGGGTTACCGTCAAATTCGCATTGGTGGTCGGCCTTATTCGGCAAGTCGCCTTGCTTGGCTCTATATGACCGGCCAGTGGCCGCACTCCGAAATCAGCTATATCAATGGCAAGCCGTCTGACACGAGATGGGCAAACCTTCGGGAAGTAACATCATTGCAAAATCGCAGTCGCCCTAAGAGGAATAGCTAAAGCGTTTGCGGCTGGAGCGATCAGAAAATCATGTCCGGTTTACCCCGAAAGCGGACAAGTGCGGTAGCCGATGTCCGCTTTGGGCCAAAAGCGGACATCGCCTCCTTGCCAATTGCTGCCACTTCTCTGCGTTGGCTGATACCTAATCGATGACAGTATCCGCTCGCACCAGGATATTTGGTGGTATCGGCAGATTAAGGACCATTGCCGTTTTTGCGTTCACCGCTAACTCGAACCTCGCCGGTTGCTCGATTGGCAAATTCGCTGGTGTTTCACCTTTGAGGACTTTGCCCACAATGACTCCACTCTGTCGCCACATCGAAGCTAGATCGACCCCATAAGATAATAGGCCGCCAGCTTCTACAGATTCGCGCCACTGATAAACCGTTGGAAGTCGGTACTCAGCAGCGAGAGTGATGATTTCACGGCTAAGCGAAGAAAGAATGGGTGAGGCAAAGACATTGAGGGCTTCCGAGCGGCTCTCACGTGCCGCGGCGAATGCACCTGAAATGGCGTCCCTATTTCGCACTTCTAAAATTCGCAGATGTAGATTCAAAGAACCAGCGGCTTTTTCCGATTTTGCGACTTGCGCTTTGCCTGTTGTTGGGTCCCAGAGCGCTACTACACGCGAGATCCCCGGCATAAGCTCTTTTAGCAACTCCAGTCGTTTCTCGGTGAGTTCCGGAGCAAGTATAGTGAGGCCCGTTAAATTCGCACCGGGATGCGCGAGATTTGTAACGAGACCGGCCCCAACGATATCGTCACAGATCGCGACGATAGGAATCTTCCCTGTCGCTTGTTGCGCCACTTGAGGCGCTAGATCGCCAAATGCGGTGATGACATCGACTTTTTGGCTGACCAGCTCTGCAGCAAGTTCGGGAAGCTGTCGAGCTCCTTTTTCCGCATAGCGAAGTTCAATTGCGACGGTTTGACCTTCGATGTAGCCGAATTGACGAAGCGCAAGTCGAAAGGATTCCATACGCGGTGCACCCGGGGGCATCGCTCCAGGCCATAGTACGCCGATTTTGGGAACGCTCCCGCCCTGCTGCGCACGCGCAGTTAGCGGCCACGTGACCACGCCACTGCCGAGTAAACTTATGAACTCGCGCCGCCTCATGGTGGCCCCCGACAACCAAGAGAAGGCATCGTACCGAGTTACATCAGCGTGAGCGCATAAAATTGCCGTTAAGTGTCAGCCAATGTCCGCTTTGGGTCATAAGCGGACATTTGCAGTGCAAAACCGTATGTCCGCTTTACCCCCAAAAGCGGACATAAAACCGCGGTTCGCGACCTGTCGAACCTGATGTCCGCTTTGATGCCGAAAATGTCGCTGGACAATGAATCTTTTGCTGCCGTATTTAGTTAGCTATCCAGATTTTCTCGGCCTGTTCGTTGATCTGGCGAACTCGCGCATCGATCTCGTCCTGAGTGATCGAGCTAACCGGATGGTCGATCACGACAGGCTCAAAATCCGGCATGCCAAGGGCTCGCCGGGTCAATTCGGTCTCCCGCACGAACTCAGCCGTGATGATCGCAGCCACAGGAACGCCGAGCTTTTCGAGCGCGAACGAATCACGGATGCAGCACGAGCAGCACGATCCGCAATCCCCGATTGCGGTGAGCACAATGTCATTTTCTCGCGCGATTTGCTCGATCAGCTCCGGTGTCGCATCCTCGGAGAAGCTATGCTTCACATAATAGTTCACGGCGGCAAATTTGATCTCGCCGAGTGCGGCAGACGCGCCGCGGAGGAGCTTGTTTGCGTTCCATTTCGAGTTGTCGAGGATGCCAAGACGCAAACCGTCAAGTTTTGTCTTGCGCAGGGCGCGTGGAGTGATGGTGAAGTCCACGATGCCGCGTGGATCGAACACAAGAACGGGACTCTTGTCGTGGCGCATAACTGGTTTCCCCCTCAGAGCTTGCACATGCCGTCGGTGCATCGGCCGTCGGACATCATCGAAGTCTCGGCGATGGGTCGCAGCACCGGCGTGCTCATGTGGCCCCATCCGGGAATGAACGCTGAAAAGCGCCCGGCGTGGCCGCCGATGACGAACAGATGAATCCGGTCCGGCGATTCCACGATTGGGATGCGACTGTCCGGCTCGCGCTTGTACCACTTCGGAAGATTGCGATTGTAGACCTTGCCGTAGCGGTGACCACGTGAGATCGCATCAAAGCGGTTGCCCGAATTCAGCCAGAGATAGCTCTTGATGTCGTTCCGGGTCCAACCGTGTCTGGCGATGGTTCTGGCATGCTCCAGACCCAGCGCGACAGCGCAGTGACCGCTCAGCACGGCCGTGTTGGAAGCAATTGTGCTCATAGCCGAGCACATCGTGTCCAAGATACCTTCCGGATCGTTGCAGTGATGATCCGTCACGCTGTGCGGCGCTTCTGCAGCCATGGCGAACACCGTTGATTGGTCCGGCGCGTGGCCGTGCTCGACGTGGTAGGGAGCCAACGGGCTGTGCTCCTCGTTCTCGCAAACGCAATAGGTGTACTTTGCGGGATTGCCGAGCGTGCACTTATCGAGGTCGGGTGCGCGGCCGCCGCCGACGTTGAGCATAATCAGCCGAATGGCGCGGCCGATCGTGGCATTTGCTCGATTGCCGGAACCGAAGGCGTTGGCCCCTCCATTCATTCCAATCTCGCGCGCAATTGGACCGTTGACGATCACCAATGGCGAAGCCATGTGGGTCGTGGCTTGCACCCCGTTGAGGTTGAACGGGCGGTCCGTCAGAGCCAGAATGGCGGCGCGTACCACACGGGCATATTCAGGTTTGCAACCGGCCATGACCATGTTGATGGCGAGGACCTCGCGAGTC
>DATAPP010000230.1:0-15486 GCA_036265125.1 Pseudolabrys sp.
AGAAGATTTTCGGTTATCACCGCGATAAAGATGACCAACGCCAACAGTGCCGAACAGCACGCTGCAAAAATTAGCACTGCCCACCTGGGAATTGTTTTGATCGGCATTGTCGAAATGTAAGCAAGAAAATCGGATAAGGCTCCAAGCTATGTCCGCTTTGCCCCCCAAAAGCGGACATCGATCTGCCCGATTGTAACGTCTGCTACGGGCCAGAAGCATACATCAGGTGACCAAAAGAGCCGCTTAGCCGACATCAGAATTTTATGCTCAATTTACGTTTCGTGCAGCGCGACTAGACGTACAAGTTTTTTAGGGGCGACCACCAGCAGCAGAGCAAAGCCGATGTGGATCATGGTGGTGTACGTTTTGATTGTCGCAATCAGTGAATTAGTCGTAGTCGCAATTGGCTTGGTTTTGGATCGAATCCTCCCCGTGGCGAGTTTGCCCGTTTCGCTATCGCTTTTCTTTGCTGTGCTCTGGTTCGGGTGGGTTCTTGCCGTGCGTTGGACCGACCCTAAGCGCGCGAAGCACGCAAATCGCGCAGATCGCGCAACCTGAAATCCTTCCAACGGCGTCCGGACTGGGGCCTTCAATATGTTTTACACAATTTTCGGTGCGATGCTGGTTGTCGTTACCGGCGCCTTTTTTTGGTATTTGCTCCCGCGCAATGGCAGAGTGCATCCGTTCGCCAGAAATTCAAACGTCGGCTCGTGGATCACGGTCACCATCATGACCGTATTCACCTTCGGCGTGGTCATGCTGTTTCAAGGACTTTTCGGTTAGCGCGTGGTCTAGGCAACGCCGTTTCACGGAGGCCCAATCTGCGAAGGCATTGCTCTTGCTCTACACCACGATGGCCGCTTTGGGTCATTTGAACGAACATTCCGTGATGTCCACTTCATGTCCGCTTTGGGCCATTAGCGGACATTCGCAGTGCAACAAAAGTGGACACTCAACAGTGTATCCCCGCACTCAATCGTCCGAAGCCGGACCGCACCATCCAGGCAAATAAATCGCGTCCTGGCTCTTCGCCAATTTCATCGCCGTGTCCAAGGCGCGATCAAAATCATTCTCGATAAGTTTGCGCTTGATGCGGCGGCGCAGAAAATCCCCCCACAAGAACTCGCTGAACGGCGTCGTATCTTTAGCAAATCCGCCTGCCCGTCTCAATTCACCAGCAAGCGATCGGAATGGATCGTCAATCAAATTGCTCACTGATTTCGGTATGTCTTTGTAATCACGTCGACGGCCTTTGTCATCGAAGGGATGCATCCAGTTTCGATTGTCGAGAACGACCCAAAATGCGTCGGTCTCGAGCATGCTTAGATTCGCAATCACCGTGATCGTCACCTTCTCAACTCCTTCTTCGTGAAGAGCCCGCGCGAGGTGATGGTGATCTATGATGTAATGGCGTTTCTTTGGGCCGAGAATTACGGGGATCATGTGAGTGCCGAGAAACTTCGCGCCTTTCTTACCCTTCTTTTCTGCCCACAGTTTTCGCTTTGCGTTGACTTCTCGAATCCCAACCGTGATTTGAGTCGGACGCAGGTCTGCAATCGTGACGAACTCGAGCATTGGCTCTCGAACAGCGGCCATGGTGTTCTCCCTCGAATATTTCGAATCGTTTCAAAAATTAGCCTGTTAAAGGTGCTCGATTCCACGCCATTCGAGGTCAATGAATATCCGCCCGGGTCAAAAGCACGGCGTACGACCGAAGCCGCTAAGCCATCAGCGACGTGTGGTTTTCATAGGTGCGTCTGGCGCCGCAGCCTGAGCGCAAGTCGGATGAAAGTCGTCGCCATGGAGCAGGCTGCCTTGATACCGGCAATAAAATTGCCCGAAACCTTCGAAACGCCACCCACCCGGCAACGCTGGCCGACAGCGATCTCACGTGCAGAGAGATCGGCGGCCGCAACCCGCATCAACATTTCCAGATTCCAGCCATACGTCATGTCGCTCATGCCGAGGCGATCCAGCACATCGCGCCGGATCGCGCGAAATGGCGAGAGGTCGCTGAAACGTGCGCCGTAAACAAGGAGCAAGAGCAGACGCCCGAGATAGGCGGCGATGATCTGTTGCGGTGTCAGGCTGCCTCGCTCGCGCGCACCGCGAACGCGCGAGCCGAGAACGAAGACGGCTTGGCCCGCGATAATCGGCGATACAAGGTCGGGGATAAACTCCACAGGATTGCTGCCGTCGCCATCGAGAAAGACCACGATGTCCGCGTCCTTGCGCAGCGCGGCGATGCCCGCCTGGATTGCGCGCCCATAGCCGCGGCGTGGCTCGACAATGACGCGGGCGCCGGCATCAGTTGCCGCGTCGACCGTCCTGTCCCGCGAACCGCCATCGACGACGACAACTTCGCTCATACCCTGCGCAAGGATAGAGGTCACGACCCGCGCAATCGCGGCTTCCTCGTCGAGGCATGGAATGACCGCCGAGACAACTGCCGGCCGATGGGCGGTCGGCCGCGGTACGCCGCTCTCGTGCGTAACGGCGCTCACAGGCTCCAGCGCAGGCCGCAATTGGCGCAGGCGGCGGACGGCTTGTCGGAAAGCAGAGCGTTCCGGAATTCCCGATACGCCGACCCGTTCCAGATGTCCTGCAAAGTTTGCTGCGTCGCGTCGCCCAATGTGTAGTTCTCGTAGCCGTGCTGCGAAAACGGCGCAATGCAGCACGGCAACGCCCGGCCGTTGGCGGTGAAATACATCAGCGACCAGGGCCGCCGGCAGAGCGACCAGGGCGAGTCCTCGTTGGTCTTTTTCAAGCTGAGGCCGGGTTCGGACGCAGCGCCGGACGCGCTGAAAGTAATGCCAAGCGAGCGCGCGAGATCCTCGGCTTGCCTGAGACAGGCCGCTTCTTCACGCGTCAGGCGCTCGAACAGGGCCTGATCCGGTTGTGCTTTGCCAATGGCTGATTGGTCGAAGAACACCAGCCTCTGCAGATAGACTTCCTGGACGCCGATCTCCGCCGCAAGCTTCACAAACGCCGGCAGCTCCTCAACGGTCTCCTTCAACCCGGTCAGCCAGGCGGACACTTGCGGCCTGGTGTGTCCCTCCCGCTCCTGCAGTTCGCGAAACGCGCGCACGTTGCGCATAATACGGTTGAAATAGTCCCTGCCACGAATGGCCTTGAAGCTCGCGCGGTTCGACGCATCGAGCGATACACGCAGCTCATCGAGTCCGGCAGCAATCAGCGCGCGCCCGTTGCGTTCACTGAGGACCGTCCCGTTGGTGTTGAACAAAACGTAGATTCCACGATCCTTCAAATACGTCACCATGCGCGGCAGGTCCGCGACGAGCATCGGCTCGCCGACACCATGCAGCACGGCCCTGGCAAGATCAGGCAGCTGGTCGACAATCGACCTGAACAAGTCCCAACTCATATCTGCCGGCGGCTCGAGCTCCTCGTAAGTGCGCGGGCAGGTGGTGCACAGCAAATTGCAACGATTGGTGATTTCCAGATAGACGCAGACCGGCGGGCGGGCGGCGACCTCGGTGCGCTCGCCCTTCACCGATTCGTGGTAGCGGCGCGGATCGACGCGCGCGTCAACAACCGAATTGCCGCCAGGAGCGCTCATTGTGGTCGTTCTGTGTCCGCGGCCTTCTTCAGATAGGCCGCCCAGGCTGACCAAATGCACGCCAGCAGAAAACTTCCAAATAAAATAGACTTGATGACCGGCTTTGGAAGGTGAAATTCCCAATACAGTTCGTTGGTCAGCAGGAGCGCTCCAATTGAAACGGCCCAGGTTGGCGCATTGCCGCAAAGCGCGACGAACGGCAGGATGGGCAGGAAATACCAGGGACGGTTTGGCGACACCAGGAGCAAGACGACGAGCAACAGTATGTTCGTGTCGGCAAGGCTGGATGCGATTGTCCTGTCCGGGCGGCGCGCTGCCGAAAGCATCATGAACAGCACAACCGACGCTGCCGCGACAGCATAGGCGGCAACATCGCCGCGATGTGTGCCAAAGACGAGACGCCAGACGGAAAGCGCCCAGAGATCGCCACCGGAAGAAATCCCCTCTTCCGTCAGATATCCTTTGGTCAGGAAACCGAAGACTCCCCAGCCCACGGAAAGATACGGAAGATAACAAAGCGCGATTAGAACGATGACGACGGCCGGCATCTTCCAGTCCCACGGGCGCCAGATCGAGGCCAACGCCGGCGCCACATATGGCTTCACCAGCGCCCCGAGGGCGATCGAAACCGCCCCGCGCATTGCATGACCGGTCAGAGCGACCCACAGCCCAAGCAACATCAGCGCGACCGCCAAGGCATCGACGTGGCCATTATTGGCAATCTCCCAGATCGGAAGGGGATGCCAGAAATAGGCGACCACCCGGGTGATCGGCCGTTCCAGGCGGCGTAAAAACAGCACGATCAGAGTCACGCTCACGGTCTCGCACCCGAGCAAGGCCAGACGCATGACGTTAACGTTTTCGCCGATGCTCGTGACGATCAGAAAGAAAAATTCGGCGACTGGCGAATAGATCGTGACGGCATAGTCGGCCCGATTGATCCTGGGAAAGATCGTGGCGTCGCGCAGAGGCGCGAGCGCGTCGTGGGCGGGAAAGTAGCGGTACGGGTTGATCCCGGCTGCCTGCACCCTGCCATCCCAGATGTAGCGAAAGATGTCGGTGGACAGGAGCGGGTCAAACAGCAGCACGTAGATGCGCAGCAGAATCCCGATGCCGAAAATCAACCACAGGGCGCGCCTTGTCGCGGTGCGCTCAGCCACATGCGTTGCGGCAAGCGTCAACAGGCCCGCGGGGATGGCCATGGCAATAAAGGCATTGTCGCCGCCGGTCCGGAAAGCAAAAGGTGTCGCCAGGGTCAGGCCTGCGAAAATCACACCGATGCTGGCCAATTGATAAAGCGGCGCGCGTTTTCCGATAGATGGCCCCGGTTGAACGAATTGATCGGTCAAGACCCTCGACATGGGATCACGAGCTCGCCGGTGGCGCGGCCGCAAGAAACGCTCGCGTCGCCGAAGCATGGCTGCCGCCGCGAAATCGCGTCGAATGACCGGCCAGTTCGTCCCGCAGCCAACCCAGCGTCTCGATATCATCGATGTCGTACCATTCCGGAAGCAGCGTGGTGGCAAGTCCGATTTCCGCGGCGCGTTCGCATGTACGGCCAAGCACGGTTTCGGTTCCCCATTCAATTTGCGCAAACAAGCGCCTGTGCGGGAATTTCAATCCGATGAGGTAGTAGCCGCCATCGCTGGCCGGACCAAGCACCAGCCGGTCGCCCGGATTGCGCAATATCTCGATTGCCTGCACCAGGAAACCGGAAGGCAGCGTTGGGCTATCGCCATTGACCAGCAAGACACAGTCGTGTCCCGCAAGTAACAGATCACGCGTGGCGCCAAACAGCGCTTCTCCAAGGTCGCCGCCGCCCTGTAGCATGAGTGGATACTTTTCCGGAAACAGCTTGCGCAACACCTGTTCAGTTCCCACCGGCGCGTAGACCGCGTAGCCGCGCCGACCCAGAGTTTCGGGTACCGCTTCAATCGCCGCGGCAACGTCGCGCAAAAAGCAGGCGGACAGTTCCGAGGCGGCAACCGCTCCGATGGCCTTCGCGAGTCGTGTTTTTGTCTGGCCCGGCCGGGGCGCCTTGCACATGACTCCGATTGCAGCAACGCTCACGACCAGAGCAACCGCAGGCGATCGGCCGCGATCGCAACCAGGTCGAGTGCATCTTTGGTGCCGTCCGCTTCACCCTTCTCGAAATCGCCGTCGATGCGGCCCATCTGATTTGTGACATGGGCAAAGCACAAGACAGGCTTTTGCCGGACCTGGGCGAAGGCATAGAGTGCCGCCGCTTCCATCTCGACCGCCATGAGATTCTTTTCGCGCATGGCGTCGATCGCCGGCTGAGTCTCGCGGAACGGCGCGTCGGTTGTCCAGGTCGCCCCGGTAAGAACGGGCACCGGCAACGCGTCGAATGCGCCATCGAGCGCCGCAATCAATGCAGGGTCGGCATGGGAATAGTCGGATGCCGCCATATAGTGATAGCTCGTTCCTTCGTCACGCAACGCGCGCTCGATGACGATGAAATAAGGCGGCGCGCACACTGGCATGATCTGCCCGGAGGACGTCACGCTGATCAGCAATTGACAGCCCGAGGCGAACATTTCCTCGGCGATAAGCACGGCAAATGAAGCACCGACGGCGCAGCCGACAATTCCGAAATCGATCCCGCCGCGACTGAAGGAAAACAGCTGCGTGTGATAGCACGCCCATGCCGGGTCAAGCTGGGCGTCACCGCCGGTAAGCAGGCGGCGCACCATGTCGCCGTCAGGATCGAGGACGCATATGGCCGGGATGCTGGCGCCGGTAATTTCCTTCTGCCGGCGCGCCTCGCGCAGCAGACTTTCCGGGGTAAATGCCGACGGTGTTTTGTAGTGCTTTTGCGCGAGAATCGGCGGGATTCTACCGTCATTGCTCGACATCAGCGTCCTACCCGTTGAACTCTAATTTGCCGATATTGGTAGCGGTTCTTGCCGATGTCCAACAAGCTCCGGCTAACGGGCTGCCCCGATGTCGGTGCTCCGCAACGGTGCTACAGTGGCCCATTGCCAGCTGGGAGACAACGATGCGCACGAACCCGTTCTTCGACGCTTGGCAGTTTCTGATCGGAGCGACCGACGATCATCGGGCACTCGGCCTCTTCCAATATGTCATGGTGGCGCTGTTCTGGGCATTGCTTTTCGCGAGCTTATGGATCGCCTTCAAGAACTGGTCGGAAAATCCCGAACAGCGCCGTTCCAGCCACGCGATCACCTGGATTTGCCGTCTGCTGATCGGCGCGCAGTGGTTTCAGGGTTGCCTCTGGAAGCTGCCTTTACCGGTGTCTGGCGGCTTCCAGTATTGGACCGGGCAGATGGGCGAGCATGCGGCGTTTGCGTTTCACCGCGAACTGGTCAAGAGCGTATATCTGCCGTTTATCAATATTATCGACCCACTCGTATTCCTGGCTGAGCTTGCGTTCGCGGTGTCGCTCATGCTCGGCGTCGGCGTCCGCCTCGTCGCGATTGTTGCCGCAGCCTATGCACTGCACCTCTGGCTTGGTCTCTATCGCCATCCCGCCGAATGGCCGTGGAACTACATGTTTCTTGCGATCGTGCACGTGCAGTTCGCGGTCTATGCTGCCGGCCGCAGCCTCGGCATCGACGCGCTGATCCGCCGTCGCGCGCCGGACAACGTCCTCACCCGCCTGGTGGCAAAGGCGGGCTGAGACATTACGGTCAGCAGACTATGCATCGATCAGTGAACTCGGGAGATTCAACCATGACTCCGAAAAAAACGTCCGAAGAGGTCAACCCCCGTTTTGTTGAAACCGCTCGTCTCAGCATGATCCGCCTCCTGGCAGTGACGGTGCCAGCCCTGGCGCTTGCGGCAACCTCCCAGGCGCAGGAGCGCCCACCGATTTTCCAGCAAATGTTCAAGGCCTATGGATTTGAGTCCTTCGGCCAAGTCGAGAAAATCCGCTACACCTTTAACCTTGAGGCCCCTGGGCTGAATCTTTCCCGCAGCTGGGAATGGGAACCCAAGACGGACCTGATTTCCTACGAAGGCAAAGATAACGACAGCAAGCCGGTGAAGGTGATGTACGCGCGCTCGCAGCTCGGCAGCCAATCCGACGTCGTGAAGAATGACATCGATCCGGCTTTCAGCAACGACAATTACTGGCTGCTTCTCGTGCTGCATTTTTCCTGGGACGGAAGCGCCACGGTCACAGATGAGGGCACGCAGAAACTGCCGCTGGGGAACGGTTCCGCGAAACGGGTCGTGGTGAAATATCCATCGGAAGGCGGCTACGCGCCCGGCGACACCTGGGAGCTCTATGTCGGCGCGGACAACCGAATTGAAGAATTTGTCTATCACGGAGGCGGACCAGGCACCCAAAAAAGGCCGAAGCTGTTGATGGCGACGTGGGCCGACTACAAGAGGGCGGGCCCTCTCCTGATCTCAACAGATCACCGGGGTACGGCCGACGGCAAGCCTCTGCGGCTCTTCTTTTCTAATGTGTCCGTCAAGCTGGCCGGATCAGATAGCTGGATGAACGCGCAATAGAAAAGGGCGCCGCCGCCACGCACGCTCGTGAACAGCCTCTGCTCGATCACCAACAAGGGTAACGGGCGACTTCCTGGACTTTGAGCAACTACACAGCCGCGAGGGCCTGATCGACGTCGGCAATGATGTCATCCGGGTGCTCGATGCCGACCGAAAGCCGGACGTACCCTTCGGTGACGCCGGTTTGAAGCTGCTCTTCGGGCGACAATTGCGAGTGCGTTGTGGTTGCCGGGTGGATGGCGAGCGAGCGGGCATCGCCGATGTTGGCGACATGATAGAGCATCTTCAGGTTGTCGATGAACTTGCGGCCAGCCTCTTTGCCGCTTTTGAGCTCGAAGCCCACCAGCGCGCCATACCCGCCCTTCAGATAAGCATCGGCACGGCGTTTGTTTTCGCCGGTCATTAGACCGGGAAAAATAACCTTGCTCACTTTGGGATGCTTGGAAAGATAGCCGGCCACCGCCACTGCATTACTGCAATGCTGCCGTATGCGCAGCGCCACCGTCTCCAGGCCCTGGATGAACATAAAGGCATTGAACGGCGACATGGCCGCACCGATGTCGCGCAGCAGCGTCACGCGTGCCTTGATGATGTAGGCAATCGGCCCAAGCGGTTTGACAGCCTGCGTCCAAACAGCGCCGTGGTAGCTCGGGTCGGGCGTGTTCAACATCGGAAAGCGGTCGGCATGCTTTTCCCAGTCGAAATTGCCACCATCGACGACGATGCCACCAATGGATGTGCCGTGACCACCGATGTATTTCGTGGTCGAATGCACGACGATAGCGGCACCATGCTCGATCGGTTTGCAGAGCACCGGGCAGGCCGTGTTGTCCATAATCAGCGGGATACCCATCTCGCGACCGATCTTGGCAACTTCCGCGATTGGGAAAACTGCAAGTTTCGGGTTGGGCAATGTCTCGCCATACCAACAGCGCGTACGCGCGTCACTTGCTTTACGGAAGTTTTCCGGGTCCACGGGGTCGACGAAGCGGCATTCGATGCCCATGCTGCCCATGGTGTTCTGGAAAAGGTTCCAAGTGCCGCCATAGATGTCGGTCGAACAGACAAAATTGTCGCCGGCGTGACAGATATTTTGCACTGCAAACAGAGATGCGGCTTGCCCCGAGGCAACGGCCAGGGCGGCGACACCACCCTCGAGCGCAGCCACACGTTCTTCCAGCACGGCCTGCGTCGGGTTCATGATGCGCGTGTAGATGTTTCCGAACTCCTTGAGGGCGAACAGGTTGCCGGCGTGCTCGGTCGAATTGAACTGATACGAAGTGGTTTGGTAGATCGGCACCGCAACGGCCGTGGTGGCCGGATCGGACCGGTATCCGGCGTGCAGGACAATGGTTTCCGCGTGAGGACTGGTCGTCGGCATGTGTTCACCCCCGAGGCTTCACGACAGAGCTATCGTAGCGTTTCAAACCGACGCGGTGGAAGGGGCTACCGATGTCCGCTTTGGGTCAAAAGCAGACATATGCGCTGCAAAACGGCATGTCCGTTTAACCCCGAAAGCGGACATGTGCAGTGCACTAGGCTATGTCCGCTTTGGGCCAAAAGCGGACATCGTTACTCCCCTCGCACCAGCCGTTTTGCCGCGCGCGCGGCGGTTTGCGCATAGCTGCGATCGCCGTGGATTAGCATCAAGGCCATGGCGCCTTCGGTTAACAGCATGATCTCGCGCGCATGCTCGCGCCGCGAGGCGACGCCGCCGCTGGCAAGTCCGTCGGCTAGCCATTGCTCGACTGCGGTCTTGTGGCTGCGCGCGATGGCCCGAGCTGGGTGCCCGCGCAAATCAGCAAGTTCCACCACAACGCGCGTGAAGCCGCCGCCCGACCATTTCGGCTTCGACGCCCATTCCGAAAGGTCCGCGAAGAACGAGTCGATGAATTTACCGGGCTCGCCAGCGCGCGGAAATGCACGCAGCCGCTCGATTGCCAGATTGCTGGAATGCGCGAGGGTTGCCGCCATCAGATCATCCTTGCTGGGGAAGTGCTGATAGAGTGCGCGCTTTGTGATCCCAGCGCGGGCGGCGATTTCGTCCATCGACACCCGCAGAAAGCCTTGGCGCCAAAACAAGCCAAACGCGGCATCGAGAATGCGTAGCCGCGTCTGCTGTTTCGACCGTTTCACACTTTTGCTCGGGCCTTGGACATGAATCCAAGTATACCGACGAGTGTATTTACATCGCAATGGACCGGCGTTCTGATCATCATGCCATGCCAGAACGCCTGACGCTCAAATCCGCCACGGTTAGGAGTGTGTCGGTCCCGCTGCGCCGACCCATCGTCTCGAAAGTCGGGCTGTTTCGGGAATGGCCGCTAATTCTGATCGATCTTTACACCAATGAAGGTGTGATTGGCCGCGGCTATCTCGAACCCTACCTCAAACATTCATCCCGCTACATCATCCCAGCGATTGAAGATTTGGTGGCGCCACAGATCGGCAAACCGCTGGCGCCGCTCGACAGCTTTCAGGCCAGCCGGCGCTTGCTCAATCTTGTGGGATATGAAGGCGTATCGATGATCGCCGTGGCCGGTGTTGATATGGCGATCTGGGACGCGCTGGCGAAGGCAGCAGGATTACCGCTTGCGGTCATGCTGGGCGGGTCAATCGGCGCCGTGCCGGCCTACAATAGCAACGGCCTTTGGCTAACCAATGTTTCGACATTAGCCAAGGAAGCAAAAGAACTTGTGGCCGAAGGCCAGTTCAAGGGTCTCAAGCTCCGGCTCGGCCGAGACCAGCTATCTGACGACCTTGCTGCCATCCGCGCGGTTCGCGAGGGTGCAGGCGACGAAATCAAGCTGATGGTGGATTTCAACCAAGGCTTGTCGCTCGGCGATGCGCTGGTGCGCTGCCACGCGCTCGACGACGAGGGTCTTTATTGGTTCGAGGAGCCGATCGTCTACAACAATTTGTCTGGCTACGCGCAGCTCGCGCGCGAACTAAAGACGCCCCTGCAGATTGGCGAAAATTTCTACGGACCGCGCGCCATCCAGGATGCGCTCACTGCCGGAGCCTGTGACTATGTGATGCCGGACCTGATGCGGATCGGCGGGGTCAGCGGATGGCTGCGCGCGGCACCGGTCGCGTCGGCTGCAGGGATCCAGGTTTCCACCCATCTTTATCCGGAAGCTGCGGCGCATCTGATGCGGGTGACCGAGACCGCGCACTGGCTGGAGTGGCAGGATTGGGCCGATCCGATTTTGAAAGAGCCATTTGCGGTAAAGAACAGCTGTCTCGAAATTCCGGATCTGCCGGGCATCGGGATTGAATGGGATGAAGCCGCGGTCGCGCGGTACCTTTACTAAGAGCGAATTGACGGCATTTATCGGCATGTACCACCCGCATGAATGTCCGCTTTGGGTCATAAGCGGACATCCGGTGATGCGCGAGCAATGTCCGCTTCACCCCCGAAAGCGGACATGTGCGCTGCACTAGCTCACGTCCGCTTTGGGCCATAAGCGGACATACCACGACCAGACAACGGGGATAACTTCCGGGGAGCGAACTTGGTCGCCGTACCGGCGAGAGCGAATTGATATAACCAAACTTGACGTTGTCTTTCGATTGCAGGTTCCTCATGCCTCACCGACCCTCCGACAATGAAGTCGCTCGCCAAATCCTCGGAATTTTTATGCGCCACCGTGTAACGGCGAGCGGCACGCTTCAGCGCAATTACTTTTGCAGCGTCCGCGACGGCGATTTCCAACGTGGGATCAACATGGCGGTCGCAAACGACTGGATCACGATCGACCGACGCAATCGCTATCGCTATCAACTTACGGCAACGGGCTACGCCATAGGGCGGACGATAGACCCAGCCCACAATGAGTTTTGTTTGGACGGACGTAGCGAAGTTTAACACTGCGCCGATAATGATCGGCCGCCAGACGTCGCGATGTGTCCGGGTCATGTCCGCTTTAGTCCAGAAAGCGCACTTGAAATGGCAATTCGCAATCTGTGGAGCCTGCGTGTCGCTTTGTTTGTACCCGCACAAATCGACCGAGCGTTGCCGACGAATATCCGGGCGGCTTTAAGCCGGCGAATGCGGGCGGTAAGATCATGGGCCTCGGGGGTGGGCATGTTCTGCCTCCGTTGCTCAGGCGGCGGTGAGCACGGTCAAGGGGCCGCCCTTCCCCCGGCAGCCCTTCCTGCCTTTGCTAGGCATCAAAGTTCCTCAACAACTTTGTTCGACCGGTGACTCGACTCTTCTACAGGGCCCGCCCACCATTTGAACGCCTACCGAAGGATTGCGGCTGGTGGCCAGCAGTAGTCCCTAGGGCGGCGCACCCGCCCCGAGTTTGAGCCGAAGGCATCAGATTGCGAGGAGCCAACGGGTACCGCTATTGACGGTCATGAAACGCTAATGGCGGGCCGATGCTGTCATAAACGGCGGCCCGAAAACCGTTTGATGGTGCGCAGACGTGATCCGCAAGGCTCACGCCAGCGTGGCCCGAGAGTTCGAAGAACTTTCGGGTCAGTGTTACGGTCAAGATCAATATTGCCGCGCGCCTCCGGGCATCGCGGCAATATCAAGGTCCTGATCTGACAGGGAGGCGAGGATCGTTCACGCGATCCTCGCTTCTTTTTGCTATAGGCCAGATTCGCAAAGATGGCGCAACCCCACAGTCACTCGCTCGCATACTTGCCTTTAGCCCTACATCGGCGGGATGATATTGCATAGCTTTCGCGGCACGATGGCGAGCGCCTGCAGATCCATACGAAATGAAAGCAGATGAACTATTCCGAAATGTCCCGGCAAACATTAGTGAACTTCATCTAGCCCTTGCTGGCTTGCCGAATGACATGAAGGTTAAAGCCGACCCCGAAACGGGCGTTTTCGAAAACACCGTTGACGAGCTTCGCGCGCGGACAACATGGCCGCCGGGTTTGGTATTAACGACGCCACGCAAGCTCCACCCGAGATCAGTGGTCAAGATAAGTAAGGCAACCTAAAAACCGGAATCCCTAAGCGCACGAGGCGCGGCAGCGGATGAACAAAGCGGCTTGGCCGAAGCAATGTCCGCTTTGGGTCATAAGCGGACATTCGCGGGCGCAGTTGAAATGTCTGACCGACCAGAAATCCTTGTGTGATGTCCTTAACATTGAGGTTCGGGCGGCTCTGACTAATGTGCCTCCCAGCAAAGGGTTCTCCGAAGCAACTTAGATCAGATCAGAGGTATTCCGGGGTGGATGTATTGAGCGTGCGGACATTAGCCATCAGTTCGCGCAGGATGAGGGGTGTCCAGCGCAAAGCATTGCAGATGGTAGGCCAGTTCGAAAAACAGACTCGTTGGCCAAATTCGGCGGGCGGTACTAAAATGTTTGCAATTTCGCGATTGGGGAAGCCTCAACGGCGCCATCGTGGTACTGCCTGGTTTTCCGAAAATGCGGCGCGATGCTCGCCGTTGCGAGCACTAGGACCGGGAGAACATCATGATCAAAATATCGAATGCAACCGTAATCACTTTCGCCGGGGCCGTATTGTTTTCGATCGCCCAACCGGCCTTTGGGCAGGTGGATGACAGTAAGCTGGGCAAAGTGCACTTCGAGACGTCGTGCAAACCGGAAGCGCAGAAGCTTTTCGACCGGGCAATGCTGTTCCAGCACTCCTTTTGGTACCGCGCGTCACAAAAGGTTTTTGAGGACGTCCTGAAGGCCGATCCTGAATGCGGGATCGCCTATTGGGGTATTGCCTTGAGTGTCCTGTTGAATCCGCACGTCGCACCGCCTGTGAAGAATCTCGCCGAAGGGGCCGCGGCGATCGCCAAAGGGCAGAGCGTCGGCGCCAAGACGCAGCGCGAACGTGACTATATCGACGCGCTTGCGGTCATGTACGCCGATTACGACAAAGTCGATCACCGCACGCGCATTCAGGCCTATTCCAAGGCCATGGAGCAATTGGCGCAGCGCTATCCAAATGACGACGAGGCACAGATTCACTACGCGCTTTCGCTCAACACGTCGGCTTCGGCGGCCGACAAGACCTACGCCAATCAGCTAAAAGGCGCGGCGATCCTGGAACCGATCTTTGCACGACAGCCGCAGCATCCCGGTGTCGCGCACTATCTCATCCATCTTTACGACTACCCGCCGATCGCCGAGAAGGGGCTTAACGCCGCCAGGATGTACGCCAAGATCGCCCCCGATGCGGCACACGCGCAGCACATGCCGTCGCATATTTTCACGCGCGTCGGATATTGGCAGGAGTCGATCGACTCCAATGCCGTGTCGCAGCGTGTCGCGAAGGAAGCTGCCGATTTCCACGACCAACTGCATGCCATGGACTATCAAGTCTATGCCTATCTGCAGCTAGGCCAGGACGCGAGGGCCAAAGCCGTCCTCGACGACATGACGACGGTTACCGGCTTCACCGAAACCTTCCTCCCGGGGCCCTACGCGCTCGCTGTCTCTCCCGCGCGCTACGCGATCGAACGCGATGACTGGAAGACAGCTGCGGCGCTTGAGGTTCGTCCCAACCCGTTGGCGCAAGTGCAGGCGATCACATATTTCGCGCGCGCACTGGGTGCGGCCCGTTCGGGCAACCCTGAAGCCGCGAAGGCGGACATTGCCAAACTCGGCGAGCTACGAGACAAGTTGCGCGACGCGAAAGATACCTATTGGTCCGGGCAAGTCGATATTCAGGCGCAGGTCGCATCTGCCTGGGTGCTTTACGCCGAGGGCAAATATGACGAGGCGCTCAAAGCCATGAGTGCGGCTGCCGATGCCGAAGACAGGACTGAGAAGCATCCCGTGACGCCGGGCGTGCCCAAACCCGCGCGCGAACTCTATGGCGTCATGTTGCTAGAGCGTGGAATGCCCAACGAGGCACTTGCCGCCTTCGAAGCGACGCTGAAAAAAGAGCCCAATCGGCTGGGTGCCTATGTGGGTGCTGCCAAGGCCGCCGAAAAGTCCGGCGATTCCAACAAGGCACGGGCATATTATGAGAAGATCGTCGCGATCGCCGGTGACGCCGACAAGACGCGTACCGACGTTGCAGATGCGCGTGCGCACCTGAAGTAGCGCTGGCAGAGGAGTTGGCGACGGCCGGGAGAATGTCGTGAGAACGATCTTTCAGCTCGCGGTGCTGGGCTTCCTTGCGACTCCGGCCGGCGCAGAGTCGTTGGAGGTCTTGGGATATGCCGGCGTGCTGGGCGAGTGGGAGCTGACCGCCAGTGTTACAGGAAATGACAATGCGAGGGCATATTCAGGACCATTGACGATGACGCATGTCGGCATTTGCACGGTCGATGGCCCGGAAGAAAAGAAAGGCGAAATTCGTTTCCGGTTATCAGAATCATCGTCGCGAATACAGGCGACATTATTGGTTGATGGCACCGAATGCAGCTACAGCGCCCGATTATCGGACTTTTTTACCGGAACCATGAACTGCCCAAACC
>DATAPP010000231.1:0-10353 GCA_036265125.1 Pseudolabrys sp.
CTCGGTTTGATCGACAGTTTGCGGGTGATTTCCGACCAGCTCGACCCTTCGATTCTCACGATACCGCCGCCTTCAAATTCCGTGAGAGAGTGGCCATTGATCGGCGAGCCCATCTATCAATTCTGGGAGCTGGCATCGACCAACTTCAGTGCTGCTCTCGCCAAGATCATTCCTCAGCTCAAGCCACTGGGCAGCGGGCTGCTCCGTATCGGTGCGGACACGGGCCTCGGCATCATCAAATTTCTCGTCTCCATCATCGTCGCAGGATTTCTGTTTTCGCCGGCGCCGGCGATAGCGGATACCGTCAAAAGATTTGCGCGGCGCCTCAATCCGGCGCGCGGTGAGGAATTCGCCGATCAGGCCGCGGCAACCATCCGGGCCGTCTCGCGCGGCGTCATTGGCATCTCAGTCCTTCAGGCTTTGCTTGCCGGTATAGGGCTGATGGCCGCAGGCATTCCACAGGCGAGCCTGATCACGTTTGCCGTATTGGTTTTCGGAATCATCCAGATCGGACCATCGGTCATCCTGATCCCGGTCATCATCTGGAGTTGGACGCTGCTGGAGACCCCATCGGCTCTGCTGTTCACGGCGTACATGGTGCCGGTCAATCTGCTCGACAACATATTGAGGCCGATCGTCATGGGGCGGGGACTGAAAACTCCGATGCTGGTCATCTTGGTCGGTGTCATCGGCGGCACCCTCGCTTACGGCATCACCGGACTTTTTCTTGGACCGATCGTGCTGGCGGTCATTTGGGAGCTTCTGATCGCCTGGATAAAAGATAACGAGGCCGCGAGAAGCGAATAAATACCCACGGACCAGCCCCGATGAAAGGCTGATGTACGCGTTCTCATCCCAATGTGCCTCGATCAATGGCGTGCTGCGACGACGACGTCGCGGAGAACTTTCATTTCGTCCTCCGATTCCTGCAGACGCAGCGCCAACGTGTCGCGAAGCGAAAGCATTCCCTGCACGTGTCCGCCATCGACCACGGGAAGGTGGCGGAAGTGGTTTATTCTCATCAGGTCCTGCGCGCTCCGCATGGTGTCATCCAGTCCACAGGTCACAACCCGTGTTGTCATGATGTCGCGGGCCCGTATGTATTGCAGTTCGCTCAAGTCGGTTCTTGCAAAGACGCGCACGAGGTCGCGTTCGGAGATGATGCCGACCATATGCTGCCCTGTTTCGCAGACGGGCATCGCGCCGATGCCATGCGCGTAAAGCAGCTTCGCGACGTCTGCCAGCGTGTCGTCCGGCCGGCACGCCACAAGCCGCTGACGCGAGTGCTTGAGAAACTCACCAATCTTCACGGGGGTCTCCTTATTTTTAATTCTTGTCTGGCCGTATGTGTTGCACGGCCATTGCCAGCTAAGGCGCCCCAGCAATCATAGCCCCGCGAGAAGAAGTCGAGCAAACCAGAATAGTTCCGAGCCGGAGGTGCCCCAAAGGCCAATTGATGCCAGCCGTATGGGCCGCCAACGTATCTGTAACCTGGGGTGTATCGTGTCGCGTATCGTCACCATCGAACCAGGAGGCTGTGGGAGCCGCGCCGAAGACCTGGCGTGGCAAGTCAGCCCCCATCACTCGCTCACCTGGCGTCTCGAGGCGCTGCGAGAGTGCAGGATCAGATCAGCGCGACGCCCGGTAAGCCGCCAGTATTGCGCGCGTGCAGATAAATGCCGCTTTCAGGCTGAGTCAATTCGCGACCCGAAGGCGCGTGCGCAAATGTTTCAACTTGCGGCCAGCTGCCGGCCACCGGTGATGAAGTCGCGGCGCCTCAAGTCTACCCCCAAGATCAAGGACAGGCATCGTAGCGATTCAAATGGGCATACTGGAAGGGGGCCTTAGATGTCCGCTTTGGGTCAAAAGCAGACATTCGCAGCGTAAAACGGCATGTCCGCCTTACCCCCGAACGCAGACATTCTCCCGCGACGTCGGAAATGTCCGCTAAGTGCCAATAGCGGGCATGAGGACGTCAGCAATTGCTATCGCCGGACCTGGTCGCACCAACTGTCGGGCTGTCAGTCCAGCGGCTCGACTTTGATGATGGAAGCACCGTGATTGCTGCCAACCCAGAAGGTAACCGGCGTTGTCGTATTGTCTACAAAAACGCGGCGAATGTTTGTGGACCTCGGCAGCAGATAATCGACCATCTCGCCGGTTTTTGTGTCTAGACGTGTCACTTGGTCCGTGATCATCGACCCGGTCCACGCGTTCTCTTTTTTGTCGAGAATGACATCATAGGGCGATGCCCACCGCGCGGTGAGCTTCCATTCCTTGAACTGTTCAGTTTTGGTATCGAACATTCCGATGCGGTCGCCGCGGTACTCGCCAAACCAGAGGCGATCCTGCGCATCCATGCTTCCGCGCCGCGGTGCGGAGCGGGCCGTCGGAGCCGCAAACAATGTCAGTTCGCCCGTCGCGGCGTCGATACGCCCGATGTGCTGGTGACGGAAATCGGTGAAATAGACATTGTTTTTGGAGTCAGGGATGACGTCATAGATATTGTGCGCCTCGCCCTTGGGCGCGTTCTTGAACGGCTCCCACGTTCGATTTTGCCGGTGGCGATATCGAGACGGTGCACGCCGGCAAAGCCGTTGTTCTGCGCCCAGACCTTGCCGTCGACATGCGAACTTTGCGGGCTCACCATGTTGACCTGCGCGGCATCGATGTTCTGCTCGGGCGGCAAGGGCCAGAATTGAAATGACTCCGCCTTGCGGTCGAATTTGATGATCGTGGCCTGATACATATTGCCAAGCCACAGGTTGCCGTCCTTGTCGGCGCGCAGGCCGAGTCCTCCGGTCGGAAAGCCGGGTTTGTGCTCTGGAATCGGATATTCGGTGACTTTTCCGCTCCTGGGATCGAGTCTGCCCAGGTTCTGCTCGCCGAAGCTCGAATACCAGACGATGCCTTCCGCATCCACGATCACATCATGCGGGGAAATTGTCTCGCGTGGCAAAGCATATTCCGTGTAGATGACCCGCGTCGCCCGGCCGGTTGGACGTGCAAATGTTTTGAGCGCGTAGCTCCATTGCGAACCAGAGCTGAGATTTATTGTGCTTAGATACTCCGCCGCCGCCCGGTAGACCTGGACACGCTGATCTCCGCGTTCCTCCATGAGGCGCTCGGCGCGGCGTAATTGCGGATGTGCAGGTATGCTCTGGTTCACATAACCCTGCATACGCGGTAGCACTTGGGTCAGAAAGGCATTCGCATCATATTTAGACCGCACGATGCGCTCGAGCGTGTGGCAACCGACGCAATTGAGCAGCTGACCTTTCTGTTGATCGGTACCGGGGATACTTGCCAGCCATTCGCCGTTCGACAGTTGCGCGGCAAGATCTTCGGTCTTACGCAACTGGAGATCGACAGTAGCTGTCTTCTGTTCTGTGATCTCGATTGCCGTGTGGGGGTCGAGGTCATAGCCGACCGCACGCACTCCCAGGGAATAGTGACCCGGCACCAGTTTACTCGCCGGGAAGGAAAAGCGCCCATCCTTGTCGGTCACCACCGTTATCGTGACGGGCGATCCCGTTTTGCTGGCGTTGACCAGCACTCCTTCCATTGCGTTATTTTCGGCGGAGCTGACAAGGCCTGTCAGAGCGGTGGCCGGCGTCTGTGCCAAGGCAACGCCCGAAACGAGAATCGTGAACGCCAAACCGACGGCAACAACAAGCGCACGGCAATTCATGATCTCCTCCCGGACGACGACATTATTAGGAAGGATAGGCCCCGCGGCCGCCACCCGGCAACCGGGGGCCGCAGGGTTCAAGACAGGTTGACGATGGGCCTCAAGCGAGAAAGTGCGTCCGTCTAATGTCAGGTCGTTATTACGAAAATCGAAAACAATCAGAACGCGATCGAATTATGGAATGTGATTGCCAGCATGCGCTTTCCCCGATAACGCGGTCTAAGCTTTCCATTGGGCCACGGGCTTAAAGCCCCGCTATTCGACCAGCGCCGGTGTCGCTATGCTCGGCTGCAAAACTTGGGAGACCGCTTGTCCGGCCTGCGCATTTACGGCATCGCCCGCACCCGCGCGTTCCGAGCGCTCTGGATGGCGAATGAACTCGGTCTCGACTACGAGCACCTGCCGATCGAGATTGGCGCTGCTGGCGCCCGCTCGCCAGAGTTTCTCGCTATCAATCCGAACGGGCGACTGCCCTTCATCGTGGACAACGACTTCGTGCTATTCGAGTCGCTTGCGATCACGCTCTATCTCGCCAAGAAGCATTCCAATGGCAATTTATATCCCGGCACGCTGGAGGACGAGGCGAGGGCTTGGCAGTGGAGCCTGTGGGCCGTCACCGAGGTCGATCGCGGCGTCAACATCTGGTCGCTACACGCCATCCGCCTGCCGCCGGCCGAGCGTGATGCCATCAAACTCAACGAGGCCCTGAAGGTTTTGGTGGCGCCGTTCAAGGTTCTCGACGCGGCGGTCGCCGAGCAAAAATATCTGCTCGGCAATGACTTCACGGTGGCCGATCTCAATGTCGCCGCGGTCATCAGCCGCGCTGTCGACATGGACCTTTCTGCGATACCGCACCTCATGTCCTGGCTCACGCGCTGTCTCGATCGGCCGGCTGCCCGAAAGGCACTGACGCTCAAGGCCAAGGCCGACAATGAAACGCCGGCGGTGGTGACCCGGCGCATCGCCAAAATCAATCGCCTGTGAGGTTCAAGTACGGCCCGTTCGACTTCGGGGATTCGCCGCCGCGCTTAATTTCGGCTTTGGGCCACATTCGACTCTGCTATTCGCACGGGACATGGCGACGACCAACTCGGGGCCGGCGACCGATAGATTGTCATCACCGGTATGGGTCGCGCAGGCGGGCTGGATCATCCGATGACCATGGTCGCTGTGCAGTCCCGCTTGGCACCGTCGCCTTCTCTAACCTCGGCAGCGGCAAGTTGTGTGGGTAGTAGGTCCAGAACATGAATGCCGTGCCGAATAGTGCCGCCGTCAACACGCACCCAAGGAACGTGCGTTTTAAGGAGAGGGCGGTTCCCATAAAGGTGCAGATAAAAACGAGAACCACCAAGGCAATGACGTAGTCCCAGCTCACGTTCGACCAGTCGATGGGCAAAGCCGCCAGCTTCTCCATGCGAATCTCCACCGCGAGGCGACGAAGTATAGCGCAAAGATGTGAGTCGATGCAGGAGGGGGCTTTCGGCCTAACGGGCTTCGAAGGGTGAGGTGAGCCGCCGCGTTCGCAAAGGAGTTCGGCGCATACCGGCCGGCGCGGTTTCTTGACGACCCTTAATTAGCGTGTGCAAGCTGTTGGAAATTGCTGGAGGGCCTGTCGATGCGTCAGCTTATAAATTGTTTTGCCGTTCTCACGATGCTGGCAGTCGCGGGGTGCGGCCAGCCTGTCCCGGGCCCACAAGGGCCTGCTGGGCCGGCTGGGCCGGCTGGGCCAGCAGGCGCACAGGGTCAGCAAGGGCCAGCTGGATCGCCCGGTCCTGCCGGGCCTCAGGGCCCGAAGGGGGACGCCGGCGCGGCGCCGTCCTTGCGCCTCGTGACCGGTACGGACACCGTTAGCTGTGGAGACGATGAGGCTTTGGTTTCGTTGGTGTGTGCGAGCGGCACGATCGACGGGACGAAATGTGCCACTCCCGGTACCGCAGTTACCGGCGTGTGCATGCGCAAGTGATACTGAATTGACGCAACCGCCCTCGTTCCATAGTCGCGGCTATTCAGCGACACGCGAGCGAGCAATGGCGCAAAGCCCAGTCTAGTGTAGTTTCTCAGCTTCCATTTCGTGGAGCATCAACCGCGCTGTTGCGTCGGCATCGTTTCCGCCTAATTCCGTAGTCTTCCGCCTTCCATCTTCGGCGGTGACAACTAGCAGGCCCCGGTCGACCTTGAAGTTGCCGCGCAGCAGTTTGCCTAGCGCATGATCCTGAAATATGAGCGCGATCTCGCATGCCATTCCTTGATCATAATGCGGAGTGGTAAAATTTCCTTTGGTTTCCACCTGGCTCCCCCAAAACCAAGATTAAAAAAGTACTACGCGGCCCGCGCGCTTTTTATCGGTGGATGCCGAGGAAAACTCAGCCGCGGGTCTCGGACCAATGAAAACCAACTTTTGGCGGAAGGGGTGTCTTCCCAATGCATTTGACATTTCAGTCAATTTTAGATCGCGGTACTTTTACCTACATTTGCACCTACGTCGCCGCTGAAGCTACCCGCCGTTAGAGCAGCTAGGGCAGGGGTGGACGTATGAGAATGTACGGCTCCACGAACCCAGCAATGCACTTACCAATGACGCACAAAAAGGGATCGCTGCAGGTCACCATTGCAGCGATCCCCTTGCCGTTTTTGCGTTGATGCGCCGTCAGCGCAGTAGTTTCAGATCGATCGAGTTGGCAACCGCGCGCCCGCCGTCAGTATTCGGATGAAGGTGATCTCCGCTATCATAGACGAGCAGAAGACGTGTCGGCTGGGCCGGGTCGCGTAACACCTTATCGGCATCAACCACGCCGTCGAATACTTCACTCGTTCGAATCCATTTATTGAGTGCCTGGCGCGCCGCTTCGTGTTGCGGCGTATCGAAGCCTGGGAGACTTGTGTTCCCGCCCATAGGGGAAATCGTGCAGCCGAGGATGCGCAGACCGTACTCGTGCGCTCGCCCTACAAGCTGCCGCAACCCTGCAATCACATCATCTACCGACGCGTTCTCTGAGGCGGGATAGAATGCACCAGCTCCCGCGAGGTCGTTTAGCCCAATCCAGACTATCGCGACTTGCGCGCCGGCCTGCCCCAGGACATCACGATCGAAACGTGTAAATACGCTTTGTCCCCACTGCGTTTCAGGTCCGGTCGGTCCAGCGCTGTTGAAAAGCAGCCGATTGCCTGCAAGTGCTGTGCTCACAACCCCAAGGTTGTCGATGTGAAGAGAGTTCAGACGATCAGCAAGCGCTCTCGGCCATTGAGAGATTAGCGTCGCCGAGTCGGTGATTGCGACGATGTCGTGCCCAGGTCGTGAGGTCAAAACGCTGACGCCTGAGACGAAGGGCCATTCTGAAAGCGATTTCGCACCAGGCAGATTGACCGATCCTGTGAAGTTACCGGGTGACGACACAAAGCTCGTGCCCTGGAGGAATGTGGTCGTTTCGCCGAGGGTGAGAGACGGCAGATAGATGCTCACGGCAATATCGGAGACCGGTTGTACGTGAAGGTCCACCGGATCACTCAAGGCAGGCGCGCCGGTCGGAATGGTCACCGAAGTCCTGCCCCCGAAGGTTAGAGCTCGATCCGTGCTCGGGACGATGGAAGAGCCCGAACTGGTTACAGCGACGTGAGCAGCGCCGATGACGAGCGGAGCGCTACCGAATGTGTTCGAGATGCGGACACGCACTTGGCTTCCGCCGACGCTTGTATGGACGATCTCGCGTATCGTCTGATTGTTGTATTGCGCCGTGCTCGCTGGAAGATGAGTCATTTGGCCGATTGCCCAAGATTGGACACGGTCCCCACGGTCCCCACGGTCCCCATGATCTCTATCATCACCAGAAACCGCGTAAGGAACACCAGCGAAGAGGCCTATCATCGTCGCCGCAACGCAGAGTAATAGCGTATGGTTCAAGCCCGCGCGCTGTTTCGGCCTGATTCTGATTGTGAAGAAATTACGCATAGCAGACCTCCCGTTCGATTTTGGGCTTGTCGCCCTCATTTTCACATTTGTCGCGATCGCATTCGTCGCGACGTTTTCAGATCGGGGGAACAGTCATGGAAACGCCGCCCTCTCCCCCTGCGGGACCAATGCAAAAGAAATTTGCACGGTGACGCTAAGCAGGCTGCTTACGCGCGACAAGCAACCAGCGGCAGCACATGAAAAAACATTTTGAGACAAACGCCGCTGAGTCCGTCTCAGTTTCGCCCATTCAAATCGTGGGAGTTTATGTGGGCGAATACCCCGGTACGGACCGGCAATGACACCAATTGCAGAAGAAGCGCGGGCTGAGACCAGGCGCCAGAGCATCAAACTAGCCCGAGGTCGTGCCTGCTTAGCTATTGCCGCCGCCCTGGCCCGGCGCTGCGCGACCGTCACTACCGGCAGGATCGCGATTTTTCCGCCGCGGTGTGAAAATCGGCTCGTCACGGCATCTTCGAGTCGGAAGGTTTAACCACACACCGGGCGTAAGCAGCATCGCTCTAGTTCCGCGTGGTTGGCTTTCTCCATGCGCGGAATGGGCGGTGCCGCATCACCGCCGTGAGCTTCCACCTGCTTCGACACCAACGCTACCGCCGATTTTAATGCAAATATCCGAACCAGCGACCCTGGCAAAGCCTACGCCGTACTGGGCGCAAGGATTGCCAATAGTAGAGTGCGGCCTAGGAGCCTTCTTTGGGTATTTAGGCGGCTGATTGGTTTGCTGGGCGGCGGCCCAAGTCGGCAGCACCGCAACGACGAACGCAAGCGCGATTTTTCTCATCCGTCCTTTTACCACGACCCGAGAGTATTCGTAGCTGCATGTCGGCTCTCGGGCAAAGCGGGCAAGACGACTCCCGCATAATGACCCAAAGCGGACATTGGTAGCTAGAGTTAGGTAGGGCTCCCGCCTGTATGGGGAGCACACTCGCGCAGGGTCGTGTCCTTTTATCGTGCGGGCGATCTTTTTTGGTTGGACCGAACCGAAGCTCTCGCCCTCAATTGAAGCAGCCACAGATACGGACGTGTTGTGCTTGCTTTCTTTCGCATCGTCTGCCTGGTCACAAGTTCAACGCGATCCAGTAGTCGAGGGGGCTTTCGGCGCAGCCCGCAGATGTGCCGTGGTGCTGGTCTCGGGGTTGTCGCTTTTGATAAGCCACCCTCCGACAATGATTAGGCCAATACCGATTGCCAGACCCACGCCTATAAAAAGGTGCACAGTTTGGATGTTCCACTCGCTACTCTTGCTGTCTTTCTTGCGATCCGGCATACGCAAAACCCTTCTTGGACCAACAAGAAACTCTGTCGGCAATATTAAAGTTCCAAGCGCCCCCTTATCTCTGCGAAGCCTGAACCAATATTCAGCTCGTTTGTTGGCAAGAGTCTGGCTTCTATTGCTCCGAGTTGCCGATGCGAATGCCGCTCTTGTCTTATTTTTTGATTGTGGGAGCAGCCCTTCTGGGCTTGTTACTCTGGTCTAGCGATGAGCTGTCCATTAGCGGTTCGCCAATAGTCACATCGCAGTTGGTCGGGTTGCCAAAGTCCAAACCTCAGCGCGAGCCGTCACAGCCGCTAATGACTACTGCAAATTTCGGTGCTGAATATTCGCATCCGGCTAAATCAGAAGACACTCTACTCAACCAAGAAAAACGTGCGCCCCGACACGTCGCACATGAACATAAAGCCGAAAGCAAGCAGTGGAAGACGCGAACCAAAAACCGATTTGCTGAATTCCCGCACACCAATTTTAATCGCTTTTGCAACGGGTCGGAGTCATGTTTACCTTTGACCCAAAGCGAACACTCCTTGTGGTGAGAAAAGTAAGAGCCAAAGGCTCACGTATCGCCCACGTCGGTGCCGCGTCCGGGCGGCCATGTCGTCAAGCCGTTTGCCGAAGCCGCCGAGCGGCAGGACCATTTCAACTATGTGAGGGAAATCCCGCTCGATTGCTTTCGCGTTTAATCGGCCTTTGTAGCGGGTCATCCACGCAACTAATCATCTTGGTGCAAACGCCCCCGCCCATTCGCCGCAGCGAGCGAGGCTATACCCACCGGCATTCCGGTCATCGGTAGGCCGTGAACCGCTATTGTCCGAATTCAGCTTCTTCTATGTCCGAACGCAGCGAACGCATCAGCGGCCAAGGCTAGGGCAGAGAGGCTGACATGGGCAAGGACATGGCAGACAACAGCAAAAGGCGAAATCTATAACATCATCAATATCATTTGGCGGAAGGGGTGAGATTCGAACTCACGAGGGAACTCGCGCCCCCTGCCGGTTTTCAAGACCGGTGCCTTAAACCACTCGGCCACCCTTCCAGATTGCAATTTCAAGCGCTTAGCAAATCGGCCAGCTGCCTCAAATAACAAATTGCCACCGGATTACCACTGATCAGTGCTGGATGAGTGTTTGCGGCGCCTTCGTGCCCGTTTTGCTCGGTCAGCCTATTGCCAAAATACGGGCTCGATCGCCCGTTGCTCCGTCCAGGCACGCACGTTTGCTGCCGCGGGCCAGCCTATCGGCAGACGTGTTTGAAATTGCTTTGAATGTTTGTGCGGACGGAAGCGACGCGTCACTGGGGGCCGCCATTGGCGTAGTCCATCACGACTGCGGCGAAGCTCAAGGCAACGGCGATCACGAAGGTAATGGTGAATAGCGTGGACCACATGGCATCGGCTCCTCGTTGGCGCGGGCGCGCGCG
>DATAPP010000232.1:0-24116 GCA_036265125.1 Pseudolabrys sp.
AAATCCTCTCGGCCGCCTATATCGGCACCACCGAGCGAGACTTTTTCTCGTTTCTGATCCTCATCCTCATTCTTCTTTGGCGGCCGACCGGTCTGTTTGGCACGCGCACCGCTGAGCAAAGGTAGCACGCGCCATGTTCAACGAATTCATGGACAATTACACGCAGTCGATCCTTATCTTCATGGGGATCAACATTGTTGCTGCCTACAGCTTCTTTGCGCCGTTCAAGACCGGCCAAGTCTCGATCGGACAAGCCGGCTTTATGGCGGTCGGCGCCTACGGGTCGGCGGTGTTCAGCCAGAAATTTGGCCTGCCCTTCATCATTTCGGTGCCGCTAGCAGGGCTCATCGCCGCGGTGGTCGGCGTCGTGATCGGTTTTCCGGCATTGCGCATCAAGGGCATCTATCTCCTGCTGCTCACGCTCGGCTTCTCGGAAATCATCCAGGTCGTCGTGCTGAGTTGGGACTATGTCGGCGGCGCGCAAGGTTACCGCAACATCCCGTTCAACCGGCGCACGCTGGAATGGGTCGTCGCCGTGGTCGTGTTGCTGATCTTCTTTTTTGGCCGGCTCGAGCGCTCTTCGCTCGGCCGCGCGATGGATTCGATCCATCAGGACGAGACCGCGGCCGAGGTCATGGGCATCGACGTAGTGCGCATCAAACTGTTCGCCTTCGGCATCGGCGCCGGCATCGCAGGCGTCG
Source organism: Pseudolabrys sp. (assembly GCA_036265125.1). Lineage (GTDB taxonomy): Bacteria > Pseudomonadota > Alphaproteobacteria > Rhizobiales > Xanthobacteraceae > Pseudolabrys. The sequence continues at coordinate 702 of DATAPP010000232.1, forward strand.
CCGGCGCGCTCTACGCGCATCAGGCAACTTACATCGACTCGACCACCTTCAACGTGATGATGTCGATCGAAATCCTTACTTTCGTCGTGGTTGGCGGTGGCAGTACTTATTGGGGTCCAGTGGTGGGTGCGATCGCGCTGTCGTTGTTACCGCAGTTCCTACGCACGCTGCGCGAATGGCTTCAGCTGGTGCCTGTGGCGTGGACCGATTTCTATCCGATGAACAAGGCCTACGATTTCCTGTACGCGTTCCTCGATTTCGAGAACGCCAAACGGCTGATCGCCTACGGTCTCATCCTCATCGTGATGATGATCGTGCGGCCTGACGGGCTGATCACGCGCGATTCCTTGCCACGCCTGCCGTTCAAGCGCTGGAGGGCCCGACATGCTTGAACGCGCAGCCGCAGCCACTTGTCTTGCGATTGATGCGCTGACCAAGCGTTTCGGCGGCTTCTATGCTGTCAACGACCTGCAGTTTGAGGTGGCGACCGGCGACATCCATGCCCTGATCGGGCCAAACGGTGCCGGCAAGACCACGTTCTTCAATCTGGTCACGGGAGTGCTGCCGGCCGATTCCGGCGAAATTCGATTCGAGGGTGTGCCGATGAACGATGCGCGCGCGTCCAAGCGGACGCTCAAGGGCATTGCTCGCACCTTTCAGAATATCCGGCTGTTTCCACATTTGACCGTTCTGGAAACTGTGATGATCGGCGAACATTGCCGGCTGTTTCCGTCGATGTGGCAATCATTCCGCGCCGCCGCGCTCCAGCTTCCCTTCGTCGAGGCAAGGCAGGAGCGCGTCATGCGCACATCCGCGCTCACGCAGCTGGAGTTCTTCGGGCTTGCCGACAAGCGCCATGCTAAGGCGTCGGACCTCCCCTACGGAGACCAGCGCCGGCTCGAAATGGCGCGTGCGCTCGCGACCCAGCCGCGGCTGCTCCTGCTCGACGAGCCAGCCGCCGGCATGAACCCGCACGAGACCGAAGAACTCGACGAATTGATCACGCGTATCCGCGACCGCGGCGTGACCATCATCTTGGTCGAACATGACATGCGGCTGGTGATGGAGATTTCCGACCGCGTTACCGTGCTCAATTTCGGCACTAAGATCGCCGAGGGCAATCCGAAGGAGATCCAGCGAAATCCGGCGGTGATCGAGGCCTATCTCGGCGAGGACGTACAGCTATGAGCCTGCTGAACATCAAGGGGCTGCGCTCGGGCTACGGCAAGATCGAGGTGCTGCACGACGTCGCCCTCGACATCGCGCAGGGCCAGATCGTCACGTTGATCGGCGCGAACGGCGCCGGCAAGACTACGCTGCTCAAGACCATCTCTGGCCTGCTGCGCCCGGGCGCCGGCAGCATCACATTCGAGGGTAAAAGCATCGTGCGCCGTCCGCCGCACAAAATTGTCGGGCTGGGCATCAGCCACGTTCCGGAGGGCCGCGCCATTCTCAAGCGTATGACCGTGATCGATAACCTGCGCATGGGCGCTTATGTGCGCAACGATTCCAAGAAGATCGCGGAAGATATCGAGGCGGTCCTCGCGCGCTTTCCCGTGCTGTCCGAACGGCGCCTGCAGATCGCCGGCACTCTCAGCGGCGGCGAGCAGCAGATGCTGGCGATCGGCCGCGCGCTTGTCGCGCGCCCGCGACTCCTGCTGTTCGATGAGCCTTCGCTCGGTCTTGCGCCCAAGATCGTCAGCCAGATTTTTTTCACGCTGCGCGAGCTCAAGAACGAAGGCAAGACCATTCTCCTGGTCGAGCAGAACGCGCGCCAGGCGCTGCGCGTCGCCGACCACGGCTATGTCCTCGAGCGCGGACGCATCGTTTACAGCGGATCGGGGGAGGAATTGCTCAACATGCCCGAAGTGCAGCGCACGTATCTCGGGCAAAGCGCGGCGTGAAAGACCGAAGTGTCAAGGAAGCCAAACGGGGGGTATGATCGTGTGGGAAATCGCAACGCGAAAGCAAAATAAGAAGTCAATTCATAACAGTCGGAGGGACATGTCAATGAAATGGAGGATCATGCTCGTGGCTGCTTGCGTCGCCGCTGCGTTGCTCACGGGCCTGCCGATCGCGCAGGCCGCGAAACTGGAAGGCCGAGCCGTCAAAATCGGGTGCCTGGTACCGCTCACCGGCAAGGGCGCTGAATGGGGCCAGGGCGCAAAGCCCGCGATCGACATCGCGGTCGAAGAAATCAATGCCAAGGGTGGCATCGGCGGCCTGCCAATCGAGATGATCTGCTACGACGACCAGACGCTCGAATCCGAAGCGCTCCAGCAAATGAGCCGCCTTGTCGATCGCGACAAGGTGCTCGCAGTCGTCGGGCCCTGCTTCAGCGGGCCGTTCGAGACGATCGCGCCACAACTCGACGAACGATTCAAGACGCCGATCGATTCCTATTGCTCTGCCAAGCCCGGCCTCTCCGCGATGAGTAAGTGGGCGTTCCGCAACACACTCACCAGCGACAAGCAGCTCACGCCCGTCGTCAAGGCCTGGCTTGACGAATACAAGATCAAGAAGGTCGTCATCATCTACGACGCCGAGGATGCAGTCTCTAAAGGCGAAGGCGCGGCGGTGTTGCCCAAGCTGCTTAAGGATAACAATGTCGAAATCCTCGACAGTCTGACTTACCGCACCAAGGACACCGATTACTCGGCACAGGTGACGAAGGCAAAGTCCCTCGGCGCCGAAGGCATCGCGCTCGGCGCCTGTTATCAGAACGCCGCGGCGATCGCCAAGGAGATGCAGAAGCAGGATCTCAAGGTTCCGATCATTGGCGGCGCCTGCGCCGGCGCACCGGGCTACATCGAAATCGCCGGCAAGGCTGCCGAAGGCACTTACATGTCGACCGCCGCCTGGCTCGACGACCCACGCCCGGAGGTGCAGGCCTTCGTCAAGAAGATCAAGGCCAAGTTGAACGGCTCGCTGCCGCCCTACAGCGGCCCACGCTCCTACGACATCGTCTACTCATTCAAATACTGCTTCGAGAAAGCTGGCATCACCAATAAGCCCGCTGACCTCGCCAGCGATCGCGACAAGATCCGCGAGTGCCTCGGCACGCTGAAGGACTTCCCCGGCGTGGCGGGACCAATCACCATGGACGCCGTGCGTGACGGAACCGGCATCACCGCGATCCTGAAAGTGGTCAATGGCAAGTACGTCAATGTCGCGAAGTAATCGGGGGCCCGGCAGCGATGCCGGCGTCGATTCGATAACAAATGACGGCGCCCCGGCTCGTAGGGGCGCCGTATCCGGGGAGGCGTTGCGTTTGTCCAAAGCAGACGACAAGAGTTGGATCGGGCAATCGGTTGAGCGGATCGAGGACCTGACGCTTCTTGCCGGGCGCGGGCGCTATATCGACGACGTGGGCGTTCCGCCCGGCACCCTACACGCGGCGATCCTGCGCTCGCCGCACGCCCACGCCGAAATCCGCGCCATCAACACCGAGGCGGCCCGGCGCGCGCATGGCGTCGCCGCTGTCATCACCGCCGCCGACGTGACAAAGCTGTCGGCTTCGCTCGTGGTCGGCGTGAAGGCGCCAATTGAATGCTGGCCGATCGCAGGGGGCCGCGTGCGCTATGTCGGCGAGCCGGTAGCGGTGGTCGTCGCCACCGACCGTTATCTCGCCGAAGACGCGCTCGAACTGATCGAGGTCGACTACGCGCCGCTGCCGGCGATCGTCGATCCGCTCGCAGCGCTCGATCCGAAGCTGCCGCCGTTGCACGAGGGCCTCGGCGGCAATATCGCGAGCGACCGCTCGTTCCGTTACGGTGATCCCGAGCGCGCGTTCGCTGAGGCCGCGCGGAAAGTCTCAGTTTCCATCAGCTACCCGCGTAACTCATGCACACCGATCGAGACCTACGGAATCGTAGCTACATATGACCCCGGCGAGGACGCTTACGATGTGCTCGCCAATTTTCAGGGGCCGTTCAGCCTACACGCGGTGATGGCGCGGGCGCTGAAAGTACCTGGAAACCGGCTGCGTCTGCGTACCCCACCCGACTCCGGTGGCAGCTTTGGCATCAAACAGGGCGTGTTCCCCTACGTCGTGCTGATCGGCGTTACCGCGCGGGTTGCCGGCGGGCCAGTAAAGTGGGTTGAAGACCGGCTTGAGCATCTTTGCGCATCGGTGTCAGCGACCAATCGCGTGACCCAGCTTGAAGCAGCGGTCGATGCCGACGGCCGCGTGCGCGCGCTGTCCTATGACCAGATCGAAGACGTCGGCGCGCACATCCGCGCGCCCGAGCCGGCGACCCTCTACCGGATGCACGGCAATCTCACGGGCGCCTATGACATCCGACATCTCACGGTGAGAAATCGCGTTGTGGTGACCAACAAAACACCGACCGGACTGAACCGCGGCTTCGGCGGTCCGCAAATGTATTATGCGCTCGAACGACTGATGCAGCGAGTTGCGGTCGAGCTTAAGCTCGATCCCATCGACGTGATCCGTCGCAACCTGGTGCCGGCTAAGGCGTTTCCCTACCGGACCGCGAGCGGCGCCCTGCTTGATTCCGGCGACTATTCGCATGCGCTCGATGTTGCACTGGCTGACGGCGGATTCGCCGAGCTGAAAAAGCACCGCGATGTAGCGCGCGCGCAGGGACGCATTTACGGGATTGGCTGCGCGGCCGTGGTTGAGCCGAGCGTCTCGAATATGGGCTACATCACGACGGTGCTCACGGCAGAAGAGCGGCGGCGCGCGGGAGCCAAGAATGGCGCACAGGCGACTGCCACCGTCGCTTTCGATCCGCTTGGCGGGGTCACCGTCCACACCGCTTCGGCACCGCAGGGGCAAGGCCACCGCACCGTGCTGGCACAAATTGTTGCCGATGCTTTTGGACTTGCGCCGAGTGACATTCGTACCGTCAGCGAAATCGATACCGCGCGCGATGCCTGGTCGATCGCCTCAGGCAACTATTCCAGCCGGTTCGCAGCGGCCGTCGGCGGCGCGGCGCACCTTGCCGCAACGCGGCTCAAGGAAAAACTTGCGCACACAGCAGCCGCGCAACTCAATGTTCCCCCGGCCGAGATCGAATTCGCCGGCGGACGCGTGCGTGCGCGCGGCAATCCGGACAACAGCATTCCGTTCGCGCGGCTCGCCGCCACCAGCCACTGGTCGCCGGGTATGGTGGCCGACGGCAATCAGGCGCTGCGCGAGACCGTGTTCTGGACGCCGCCGGAGCTCACCGCGCCGACTGAGGCCGACGAAGTCAATTCGTCGCTCTGCCACGGATTCATCTTCGACTTCTGCGGAGTCGAGGTCGATCGCGTCACAGGCGCAGTACGCGTCGACAAATATGTCACCATGCATGACTGCGGACGCGTTCTGCATCCCGGTATGGTTGCGGGCCAAATCACCGGGGGCTTCGCTCAGGGGATCGGCGCCGCTCTCTACGAAGAGTTCGCCTACTCGCCGGACGGCGCCTTTCTCGCCGGGACCTTCGCAGACTATCTCCTGCCAACGACCACTGAAGTCCCCACCCCCACCATTCTGCACATCGAGACACCCTCACCGTTCACGCCTCTTGGCGCCAAGGGCGTCGGCGAAGGCAATTGCATGAGCACGCCGGTCTGTCTCGCCAATGCTGTGGCCGACGCACTCGGAATTACGGCGATTGACCTGCCGATGACGCCGGCGAAGCTAGCCGTTCACATTCATCCGACCGAACGCGTGTCGGGCCGCGTGCGGGGGCGATCTTGAAGCCCGCCCGCTTCGACTATCTGCGTGCCGGGACGCTGGCGGAAGCGCATGCCACGCTTGCCGCCGATGGCGACGATGCCCGAATCCTCGCCGGCGGGCAGAGCCTGCTGCCGATGTTATCGATGCGAATGGCGCGGCCGAAAGTCCTGATCGACATCATGCATCTGCCGGAACTGGCGAAAATCGAAGCCGACGCGAATGCCATCCGCATCGGCGCCAGCGTACGGCAGGCGAAACTTCTGGCATGGCCTGCGCTTCACGAACGCCAACCGCTCCTGGCCGCCGCGTTGCCATGGGTCGGACACGCCCAAACCCGCAGCCGCGGAACAGTCTGCGGCTCGGTCGCCCACGCCGATCCTAGTGCCGAAATTCCGCTCGTCCTACTCGCGCTCAAAGGCGCCATCCATTTGTCGTCACGTCAAAAGCAGCGGCGCGTTCCGGCCGTTGATTTCTTCACCGGAATAATGTCGACGGCGCGTAATGATGACGAGTTGATCGAGGGCATTGAGGCACCGTGCCGCACACCCGGGCATGGCTATGCGTTCCGCGAATTCGGCCGGCGCTACGGCGATTTCGCGATCGTGGCTTGCGCGGCCGTGGCGCACGCTGACGGCGTGCGGCTTGCGATCGGCGGCGTCGCTGATTTCCCCACCGTCCGCGACTATCCAGATCTCAGTGGCACTGCGCTCGATGACGCACTCGACGGATTCGCCTGGGAGCTCGACGCGCGGGACGATCTGCACGCAACCGGGAGTTTTCGCCGCAATCTCGTCCGACAGCTTGGTCGGGCCGTAGTCGAGGAGGCGCGCCGATGCCGCGCTTGAGCGCCGACGCGCGCCACCGCATCCGGTTGAAGCTCAACGGTCGCACGGTAGAGGCCGATGCGGAGCCGCGCATGCTGCTGACTGATTTCCTGCGTCACAATCTAGCGATGACCGGCACCCATGTCGGCTGTGAGCACGGTGTGTGCGGCGCCTGCACAGTCGAGATTGATGGCGTGCCCGCCCGCGCCTGCCTGACACTTGCGGTCCAGACTGATGGCGCCAACATCCGTACTGTCGAAGGCCTTGCGCCCGAGCCCGGTCGCCTGTCCATCCTGCAGGAGGCGTTCCGCCGCCATCACGCGCTGCAATGCGGCTTCTGTACCGCCGGGATCCTGATGTCGCTCGAATGCTATCTGCGGGACAATCCGTCGCCCGACGAAACAGCGCTACGCGATTATCTCGGCGGCCATCTGTGCCGCTGCACCGGTTACGTCCCGATCATCGCCGCGGCGCTTGATGCCGCCGCGCGGCTGCGCGAAGCGCACAAGCATGCTTGATCTCGGCACAAGCTTCCTGGCCAGCGTCGAGCGCGACCCGCGCGCGCTGGCAATTGTCGATGACGATGTGCGCTTGACCTACGCCGATTGGTATAGGCGGATTTCCGCTGTCGCCGACGCACTCGGCAACCTCGGGCTCACAAGCGGCGATCATTTGCTTACCGTGCTGCCAAACCGGTGGCAGGCCGCGACCCTGCATTGGGCATGCCAGTTCGCCGGTGTCATCCTCACGCCCGTGAACTGGCGCGTGACCGCCCATGAACTCGATTTCCTAGTGGAGAATTCTGACGCGAAAGCAATAGTTTATGACGCCATCGCGGCGACAACCGTCTCACAATCGACGCAGGCTCAGAACCGCGCGCGCATTGCGCTCGAGGCGCCGAAATCCGGCGAAGCCGCGTGGACCGCGCTTGTGGACCGGAAGGCGCCGGATGCAGCGCCCCACGCAACGGCCGACGCGTGGTCCATCATGCTTTATACGTCAGGCACCACGGCGCAGCCAAAGGGTGTGCCGCGCCGCCACAGCGCCGAACGGGCGGCGGCGCTCGCGCATGTCGCACAGAACATGTACGCCAACGGCGAGCGTACGCTCGGGGTCATGCCGCTGTACCACACCATGGGCGTGCGCTCGCTGCTGGCAATGTCCCTGATCGGTGGCGCGTTCGTCTGTCTGCCGCGCTTCAACGTTCAGAAGGCGCTGGCGCTGATAGCCGCGGAAAAAATCAGCAATCTCTATTTGGTGCCGACACTCTACCATGATCTCGTTCATCACGAGCGTTTTGCCACGGCCGATGTACGCTCGGTGCGTAAGCTCGGTTTCGCAGGCGCTCCGATGACTGACGGTCTGCTCAAAGCATTGCAAGCCGCGTTCAAACCTGAGCTGTTTGTCAATCACTATGGGTCGTCGGAAATCTACACCTTCACTATCGACCAGAATGCGCCGGCAAAGCCTGGCTCTGCCGGGCGCGCCGGGATCAATCAGCGCGTGCGCGTCGTCAAACTCGGCGCCACTTCGCCCGACCAAATTGCCGCCACTGGAGAGGAAGGCGAGGTGATCGCCCAACTCATGAGCGACGAGGCATTCGAAGGCTATTGGCGGCGGCCGGAAGCCGACGCCAAGGCCATTCGGAAAGGATGGTATTTCACCGGCGACACCGGCTATTTCGACCCGGACGGCGATTTGTTCGTCACGGGTCGCGTTGATGACATGATTATCAGCGGTGGCGAGAACGTCTCACCGGTCGAAATCGAAAGCTGCTTGTCACTCCACCCGGCCGTATCAGAGGTTGCGGTCGTCGGCCTTCCTGACGAGCGCTGGGGCAAAGTGATCGCTGCTTTCGTCAAGCGCCGCAAGGGTGTCGAGATGACCGAGCTCGATGAGTTTTGCCAAACCTCCGGTCTCGCCAAATTCAAGCGTCCGCGTCGTTATTTGTTCGTGCGCGAAATACCTAAATCGCCTGTCGGCAAGCTCCTTCGCCGGAAGCTTGTAGCCGGCGAGTATGAAACTGAGAGCGCCCCGCCTGACCTGCCAGACAATGGAACCGCAGCATGACGTCTTTGACCTCGTCCGACCCACGCCTCGCCACACTTGACGGCTTCCGTGTGGAAATCGATGTCGCTCAAGAACGCGCGGATATCATCCTCGACCGGCCGCCGTTCAACATCATCGAGATGCCACAGCGCGATCAGTTGCGGCTAACTTTTGAGGCGCTCGACGAGGACAAGAGCGTGCGCGTTATTGTGCTGCGCGCAGTCGGGGAGCATTTTTCGAGCGGCGGCAATATCAAGGGGTTCATGGAAGCGACGCCTGAGCATGTATCAAAGCTTGCCTGGAACATCGCGGCGCCGGCGCGGTGCAGCAAGCCGGTTATCGCGGCCAATCGCGGTTATTGTTTTGGTGTTGGTTTCGAGATTTCCCTTGCCTGCGATTTTCGTGTTGCCTCAGAGACCTGCTTTTACGCTTTGCCGGAACAGAAACTAGGTCAGATTCCGGGCTCCGGAGGCTCGGCGCGGCTGCAGAAGATCATAGGCATCACGCGCACGAAGGACATCGTGATGCGCTCCAAACGTATCAGTGGCAGGCAGGCTTATGAATGGGGAATCGCAACCGAATGCGTGCCGGACGGCAAGCTCGAATTTGCGACCGATGAATTGGTTAAAGAGTTACGCGCGTTTTCTCCGCTCGCGCAGCGCACTGCCAAAAAACTGCTTAATGACACAGAAGACGCGACCCTCTCCACCGCAATTGAGCTTGAGGGCCATTGCTACAGCCGGCTGCGGCAGTCGGACGACTTCCGTGAGGGGGTCGAAGCATTCCACGCTAGGCGGCCGGCAAAATTTAGCGGGAGATGACGGCGGCACGCTACCAGCGTGACGCGCTCTGTCCGCGATGTCCGCTATTGCCCCAAAAGCGGACGTCGGCCAGCCCCGTCGCCATGTCCGCTTTGTGCCAAAAGCAGACATTCCGCACCGGATTAACAAATCCAAAAAAGACTACCTCTGGCTTAAAAGGGCGCTAGCCTATCAGCCATGGACGAACCCGCACTGAGCTTTGAGGGGTAGAAGCGGTACGGGTAACCGGCGGGCAAGTGATGCCCAGCTGCAAGAGAAGTGATCAGTTGGCGGTCCCGAATTGAATATAAATAGGAAGCTACACTAATGATATTGGTGGCCGGATCATCACCACGAGGCATCCATGCTGCACGAGCCGATGCGTGCCGAAACTGATGTGCTGGTGATCGGTTCCGGCGCTGCCGGCATGTATGCGGCATTCGAGGCGGCTCGCGCGGGGTGCGACGTGCTGCTCGCCGAGCGCAGCCTTATCGGCCGCGGCGGCGCAACCGTGATGGCCCAGATGACGGTGGCAGTCGCACTCGGCTCCGAGACGCCCGACCACTGGAGCCATCACTATCAGGACACCCTCACGTCCGGCCGTGGCTTGTGCAACGAGGCGCTGGCGCAATTGCTGTGCGAAGACGGGCCGGAATGCATCCGCACCATGGACGATTGGGGCGTCGGCTGGGCGCGGAAAAATGGGCGTATCACCCAAGTCGTGGCACCCGGCCACGACCGTCCGCGCTGCACCTACGTGGATTTTCTGAAAACCGGACCGGCGGTGTCGAAGACACTGCGCACTGTGGTGAATAAAACCGGCGGCATTCGCAAGGCGGGCGACCTCTGCGTTATCGATCTTCTACGGACGGGCGACGAAATTTCCGGCGCGATGGCGCTGCATTTCGGATCGGGTGCTCCGGTTACTCTGTCAGCCAAGGCGACCATACTGGCAACTGGCGGTCTTACGCGACTTTATCGCCGCAACAGCGCGTCGGCCAATATGGGCGGCGACGGCTACGCTCTGGCTCTGCGTGCTGGTGCGTCGCTTGTGGATATGGAATTCGTACAATTCTTTCCTATTGGTCATCTGGCGCCACGATTGGTCGGTATGGACCCGATTATGTGGGACCCGTTCCGTTACAAACTTGGGGGCCGCCTGCTTAACAACCGAATGGAGGAATTTACGCAACACTACGGCGTCGCAGAGGATGGCAAATACCTCATCACGCGCGACGTCGGCAGTTACGCGATCCTCAAGGAGGTCGAGGCTGGCCGCGGCTCGCCGCATGGTGGCGTTTATCTGAGCTTCCAGCATTGTTCGGAAGCCACCTTGCGGGAGTCATTCGGTCCAGTGATCGACCGACTTGCCGCCAACAATATCGATCTCACAAAAACGCCAATCGAGGTGGCGCCTATCGCGCACTATCACATGGGCGGCATCGTAGCCGACGCGCACATGCAAACCGATCTACCAGGTTTATTTGCCGCCGGCGAAGCGGTCGGCGGCGCAAATGGTGCCAACCGCTTGTCCGGGAATGCGATCACCGAGGCCTTGGTGTTCGGGCGACGTGCTGGCCGCAGCGCTGCCGCCCATGCCAAACGGACGCGTACCCTACCGGATCGCGCCGAAAACACCGTCGCGATACTGGATCTTATAACTGCCAACGCGCCAGACCATTGTCTCAGCACCGCCGAAATGGTGCAGACGCTTCAGGCCACGATGCAGGACGACGTCGGCGCCTTGCGCACTGAGGCCAATCTGAAGCGCGCGCTTGACCAAATCGGTCAAATCGCGAGTGAGTTGGGCGATTTACCGCCGGGCGACGGCAACCGTTTTGACATGCAGCGGATCGACTGGTTTGATCTGCGAAATATGGTGTTAGTGGGGCGCGTCGTCGCCGAAACGGCGCTCGCGCGCACGGAAACCCGCGGCGCACAGCAACGCGAGGATTATCCCAATATGTCGCCGGAATGGGCGTCCAATCAGTTTGTCGAGCTGCGAGACGGGCGCATCTTATTGTCGAGGCCGTCACCGCAGGCGCGAGCAGCAGCCGCGTCATGACTGAATGCGCCACGCTCCGGATCTGGCGCGGTACCGATGCCAACGCCGGCGGTTGGGAAACTTACGCGGTGCCGTTCGAGCCGGGCCAATCAGTGCTCGACGGTCTACGCTGGATCCGGATCCATCGTGATCCGACGCTGGCGATCCGCTTCTCCTGCATCAACGCCAATGCCTGCAAAGAGTGTATGATCGAGATCGATGGTAAGACTGCGTATGCCTGCACCGCACGACTGAAGTCACGCGAGATGACGCTCGCACCACTGGCCAACAAAAAACTGGTGCGTGATCTGGTGACGGAAATCGCGCCGCCGGCGGAACGCTTCGGCGATTCTTGATTCTCACGACACTTTCAGCAACTTTCTTGCGTTAGCGCCAAGGATGAGCGTCCGGTCATGATCGCTTACTGGTGCCGCATCCATCCATTTGCGGCCGGCGCGGTTGGACATGAACGGCCAATCGATCGAGAACAGGATTCTCTCCACGCCCATCTCGGCAATCGAGCAAGTCAGTGCCGAATTGGAAAATGCGCCGCTAGTCGTGAGCCAAAAATGCTCGCGGTAGTAGTCGGCGAATGCCCGTGGCATAGGCGCACGCTCGCCGAGGATGTTGTCGGTCCGCCACAGTAAAAATGGCGCGGTCTCGCCGAGATGGCCGACAATGATGTTGAGCGTGGGATACTCATCAAATAGGCCGCTGACAATGAGCCGAAATGTGTGGGTCAAGGTCTCCAGAGTAAAACCTAGCGGGGCGACCGACAGCGCCGGATATTCCTTGAAATACGCTTCCTGCACGGCCGGGTGCGGCGGCGTCGGGTGAATATAAAGTGGCACGTCGAGGTCGACCGCGCGCTCAAAGATAGGCCGGAACCGCTTGTCGTCCATGAAGCGGCCGTGGGTCAGCCCCATGATCATGGCACCCCTGAAGCCAAGCTTGTTCACAGCGCGCTCCAACTCGTCGGCCGCCGCTTTCGGATCCGGAGTCGGCAAAGTAGCAAAACCGGCAAAACGGCCTGGGTGCTGGCGCACGGCTTCGAACAGCACATCGTTAGAGGCACGCGCGAGCTTGATGGCCGTTTCTGCGTCGAGATTCTGGGTCGCCGGATTATTCTCAGAAATGACTTGCAGATCGATCCCGGCTTCGTCCATTTCACGGATACGCAGTTCGCCGAGATCATCGAGCTTGCGCTGAACCGGCGTATCCTTCTCGCCGCGCAATGCGCGCAATTCCGGCGACGTGAAGTGCTCCTCGAGTGCGATAACTTTGGGGGGCGTCATGGCGAGCCCTCTAGCGCGACCGCCTCAATTTCAATCTTGAAGCCGTAATGCAGTTGTGGAACCGGCACGACCGCGCGGGCCGGACGTGACGTCCCGATCCATGTCGCATAGATGGTGTTAAAGGCAGGCCACGACCTGATGTCTGTGACATAGACCCGTACCTGAACCAGCCGGTCGATCGCGCTGCCCGCCGCCTTCAGCGCAGCGGCAATGTTGTCCAGCGTCTGTTGCGCCTGCTGCTCGAACGGCGCGTCCATAAGTTTTGCGCCATCGCGCGCGATCGGCAGCTGACCGGCAACAAACACGAAACCGTTTGCCTTCACCGCATGGCTGTAATGTCCCCCTGGTGCCGCCATGGTGTCGGGATTGGTTAGAACGATGTCTCTGGCCATGACGGCGCTCCTCATCTTCGTGGCATAAAATAAAGCGGTGCAGCTTGCGCTGCACCGCTGGTTTGCAACGTCACACCAACCTCAAGCCGGCAACGGTTTTCCCTTGGTCTCCGGCAATAGCGGAACCACGATAAAGCCCAGGATGTAGATGAACGAGAAAGCCACGGCCATCCCACTGAAACCGCCGAACTGCGCGATCAGCATGCCGGCGAATAGCGGCCCCATGAACGCGACGAACCGGGGAGCGTTAAAGGCAAAGGCCAGGCCGGTGGCACGCATGCGAGTCGGGAACAACTCCGGCAGCCAGACCGACATCCAAGAATATTGGCCGAGCGTGAAAAAGCCGTTGACCGCCGCAACCAGCAGCAGCATGTGCAGATCGGTCGTCCACTTGTAGAGCGCAAACGTAAGCACCAGCGAGGCGGCGAAGAAGATCATCACGATCGGCTTGCGCCCGAAACGGTCAGCCAAGAAGCCAAGGCCAACATAGCCGCAGATGGCGCCGAGGTTGTAGCTCATGCCGGCATAGCTCGCCCATGTTTGCGGCGGCAGTCCGGCCTTGCCCGCAACGGCAGCAAAGAAGGGCGGCACCCAGGTCGAGATGCCCCACCATGCGACCGTCGTCGTCAACGACATCAGGAATACGATGATAGTGCGCTTGCGGATTTCCGGATCCGCGAACAGATCCGCGAAAGTAAAGCGGGTGAGCGCATAATCTTCCTCACTCATTGCCGCACCGCTGTTTTTTCGCGCCCTGGCGGATTTTCGCTTTTCGTTGCTGTCCTTCCATTTTTGCGACTCGGGAACGCCGGTGCGCAACCAGAGCGCAAACAGCGCCGGGAGGACCCCGATGAAGAACATGATGCGCCAGGCGTGCGGTCCATGGCCGCTGACGAACAGCCAAGTGAAGGAAGCCAGGAAGAAGCCGATGCCGAACCCGCATTGCATCAGGCCGGCGCCGCGGCCACGCGCATGGTCGGGCCACACTTCCGCGGTCAGGGAGGCGCCGGTTGACCATTCAGAGCCGATGGCGACACCGACCAAGAAGCGTAAAAGCGCGAACGACACCCAGTCCCAGGCGAAGGCCGAAAGGCCGGTCGTTATCGAATAAGCCAGGATCGCGAAGATCATTGTGCGCCGGCGGCCGATATAGTCTGCGAGCACGCCGCCGAGCACGCCGCCGATGCCCCAGCCCAGCAGCGTGATACCGATGACCGTGCCGGCAAAGGCCGGGATCTGGGCAAATTGCGAAGGCGCGAGCAGGTCGTGGAGCGCCACGCCGACTACCAAAATGAGCGAGAAGGTTTCGTAACCGTCAAACATCCAGCCGAGGTTCGAAGCGAACACGGTTTTCCACTGCGTCGCGTTGAGGCTGCGATACCACGGCTCCAAGGTGGCTACAGCTGCCGTTGTCATGGATCAGTCCCTCCCTCTAGGTCGCGTTTGGACTAGCCGGTTGGTCCGGCCTTGCTATTACGTGCGGCCATTTTGACCGCATTTACGATTTCTGGATAGGCGGCACAGCGGCATAGATTTCCGGACAGATAGTCTCGAATTTGTTCGTCGTCAGGATCGGGATGCTGTCCAATGAGCGCCTTGGTCATCATTACGAAGCCGGGCGTGCAATAGCCACACTGGAAGGCTCCGCATTCGATGAATGCCTGCTGCACTGGGTCAAGGCCCGCGGTGGCCAGATGTTCAACCGTGACCACCTCGGCACCGTCGAGAAAAACAGCAAGATGAAGACAGCCCGACACCGGCCGCCCGTCCACCAGCACGGTGCAGCAGCCGCACAGGCCCTGCCCGCAACTTTCTCGCGCGCCGAACAACGCAAATTGCGTTTGAAGCACTTCGACCACGTTGTGGTACGACTTCACGTCGGCCGAGACCAGCCGGCCATTCAGCGTGAAATTGATCGTTATCGCCGCCAGACTCATGTCATTCATCTCCGAGCGGCTTGTTGTCTTTGGCACGCAACGCGCGGAACACCGCCTCCGCGGTCAACGGCAATTCGGTGAGGCGCACGCCAACGGCATCGTCAATGGCATTGGCGATCGCCGGAGATAAGCCGAAGGTAGCGAGTTCGCCTACGCCCTTTGCGCCGAACGGACCATTAGTCTGGTAGGTGTCGACAATCTCGTTCTCCATCACCGGTGGCACGTCGTGCATTCCCGGAATCTTGTAGTCGGCGAGCGAGGCATTGGTGACCTGGCCGCCATCGATATGCATCTTCTCGAACATGCTGAAGCCGAGCTGCATCAAGGATGCGCCAGACAATTGGGTCTCGACGATCTTTGGATTGATCGGCTTACCGACGTCAGCGACGTTGATCAGGCGGCTAATACGCACGTGCCCGGTCTCGGTATCCACTTCGATCTCGACACCGCTGCCGGCCACCATCCAGAACGGTGTCACGTTAGTAGTGAGTCCGTTGGCGTCGGGCGGGATGTAGTCCGGCTTGTAGATGCCAGTGCCGACGATATTGCCTGCCTGCATGCCGTATTTCTTCCGGAATAGATCGGCGAGCGGAGCATTGCTGCCCTCCGGCTCGCCCAGTTCGCGCCGAAGATCGCCGATTTTGGCGCGGGCCTCTTCGGCCGCCAGCCGAACGGCGAGACCCATGTGGAAAAGCGAGCGCGAGCCGAGCGTGCCCATGTCATAGGGCGTCACGTCGGTATCGCGCGGCACGACGCGTACTGACTCGGCTGGCATGTTGAGTACTTCGCCGACCATCTGCGCCATCGCCGTGTCGGAGCCCTGGCCCATGTCAACAGTGCCGCAATACAGCGTGGTGCTGCCGTCGGCGGAGACGTTTACGATCGCCACCGAGGTTGTCGGTGAGATCACCGCCTTGAGCGCAACAGCGAACCCACGGCCCCGCCGAACAGCGCCCTTACCGCGGTCGAACGGTCGTTTCCAATTGAGCCGCTCGGCGATGCGATCGAGCACTTTCTCGATAGCGGTATCCTTCAAGATCGTGCCCGTCGCCTGCGGCTGGCCGTCGCGCAGCAGATTCTGCTTGCGGAATTCAAGCGGATCGCGCTTGAGCGCGCGAGCGATCATGTCGGTGTGGCTTTCATAGGCCCACACTAACTGTGGAATGCCAAAGCCGCGCAGTGCGCCGGCCGGCGTGAGATTAGTGTAGAGCGCGTAGGAATCGATCGAGACATTGTCGATGTCGTAGGGACCGGACGCGGTGAAGCCTGATTTCTGCGTCACGCGCGGGCCGATGTCGGCATAGGCACCGCCATTCCACCACACCTCGCATTTGCGAGCGGTTATGCGGCCGTCCTGATCGACGCCGCTTTTGATGCGGAACGTGGTCGGATGTTTGGTAATGGTGTAGAAGTGCTCTTCCATCGTATGCGCGATCTTCACCGGGCGGCGCGCCAGCATCGACATCGCGAGCGCTAACGCCTCCAATTTGATGTAGAGCTTGCCGCCATAGCCGCCGCCAAGATACGGCACTTTAATGCGCACGCGATTCTCCGGCCAGCCGAGCAGGCGCGCGATCTCTGTGCGTACGAACGACGGGCCCTGTGCCGATGAATAGATTGTGACGCCGTCGTCACGGTAATCCGCAATCGAGGCGTGCGGTTCGAGTGGCAGATGCAGCACTTTCTGGGTGCGGAACGTGTGCTCGAAAACATGCGGAGCGGACGCGAACGCTTTGTCGACGTCTCCGCGCCGCAGCCCGAAATCGAGCGCGATATTGGTGCCCTTGCGGCCCTTGAGATGCTTGAGGTCGGCGAAAGTGCCGGCTGGCTTCAATTCAGCGTGCACCAGCGTCTTGTTCTCCGCCGCCTCGACCTCGTCGAAAACCGCCGGCAGCTCCTCGTATTCCGCTACGATCTGCTGCGCGGCCTGGTCGGCAACATGCGGATCACTGGCGAGCACCACCGCGACCGGTTCGCCGACAAAATGCACCTTCCCAATGGCCAGGATCGGTTGGTCGTGGAATGCCGGCCCGTAATAAGGTTCAGCAATGACGTTCAGCACGTCGTCACTGGTATAGACGGCGTAGACGCCCGGCACTTTGCGGGCGGCGCTGGTGTCCACCGACTTGATGCGGCCATGCGCGACCGTGCTGCGGAAAATCTTTGCATGCAGCATGCCTGGCAATTGCATCAGATGAGTGTATTCGGCGCGGCCGGTCACCTTGTCGCGGCCCTCAAGCCGCGGCAGGGAGCGGCCGATCTGTCCGCCGGATAGAGTAGCCGTAGCCATCAGAGCGACGCTCCACTTGTCTGCATGGCTGAGCGCACCGCGCGCGCGGCGTAGACCCGCAGGAGCTCACGCTTGTAGGAAGCCGAGCCGCGCAGATCCGCGATGATGTCGGCCTCGTCTACCGCGGCGTCCGCCATTTTTTTGAGCGTTTTGTCGTCGGCACCGGCGCCGATCAATGCCGCCTCCGCGGCTTTCAGGCGCGTGGCCTTGGCGGTTGCTGCGCTGACGACAATGCGCGCAGATTTAACGATCGTGCCTTCCGCACGCAGCGCCACGGCAACGCCCAGCGACGGCCAATCGTCGGCGGAGCCAGAGGTCACTTTGAAATAGGCTGCGCGCGCTTCACCTTGCGCCGGGATGTGTAATTGAGTGATCAGTTCATTCTTGGCGAGAGACGTTTCGTAGTACCCCGTGAGAAGCTCCTCGACCCCCATCGTACGCTCGCCGTCGGGACCGGCGACCGAGATGGTGGCGCCAAGCGCGATCAGGACCGGCGGTAAGTCCATGTGCGGGTCCGCATGGGCCAGCGCACCGCCGATGGTTGCGACGTTGCGCACCCGCACATTTGAAAGCCGCCGTAAGGTGCGCACGATCACTGGCGCGCCTCGTGCAACCACGGGCGAATGCTCGAGCGCACTGAGCGGTGCCATCGCGCCGATGGTCAGTTCGCCCGCCGACACCGCGGCGATACAGGTGAATGCCTCGCCCAGTTTGCGCAAGCTGACCAGGCGCCTGGGCCGGAATACGCCAGCTTTCATCATCAACATCAGGGCCGTGCCGCCAGCGATCGGCCTTACCTCAGGATCGTCCGGATCGATCAGCGCGATGGCATCCTTGAGCGAGGCCGGCTCCAGCAGCTCGAAAGCCATCATGGCGGCGCTCCACGCCGCTCGTCGGCGAAGGCAGCGGCGAGCCGTGCTGAAAACTGCTTTTCCATTTCCTTGGCCTTCGCCTTGAGCACTGGTTGACCCATGCTACCGAGTTTTCCGGTCAGCGTCGCGTCGATCGAATAGCGAATGATCGTTCCCTCGCCGGCATTGGCAAGCCACGTCGTCGCGGTTGCAGTTAGCCGGCCCACCATACCCATCGGTGTGCCTTCGACCTTCGCTTCGATCTCCTGAGGCGGCGTTACCCGGCTCATCTGCACTGTGACTTTGAAGTTGAAGCGCATATAGGCAATGCGGGTTTCGAACTCCGCGTCGTAATGGGTAGCGTCGATCGCCTTGAGATCGCGCACACCCTCGATGCAAGACGCAAAAAACGGCGCGTCGCTGAGCGCCTTGAAAACCGCCTCTCGCGGTGCAGCAACAGTGATTTCACCGACAAAATTCAAAAAACAGTTTCTCTTTAGTACTCGTGTGAGATCGTTGCGACGGTCAGCTTCTAAACTACCAATTTCGCTTAGGGATACTAGAACGCTAATGACCATTTTGGGTCAAAAGCAGACAT
Organism: Pseudolabrys sp.; assembly: GCA_036265125.1. Classification (GTDB taxonomy): domain Bacteria; phylum Pseudomonadota; class Alphaproteobacteria; order Rhizobiales; family Xanthobacteraceae; genus Pseudolabrys. The sequence continues at coordinate 19,468 of DATAPP010000232.1, forward strand.
GACGCTGTCCCAATTGCGATGTCCGCTTTACCCCCGAAAGCGGACATACACAGGCAGCTATTCGACGTCCGCTTCGTGCCAATAGCGGACATCCCTTTATTTTGGTGGAGCCTTAGCCGAAACTATTCGATGACGAAAGCGGAGGGCCACGTCGATGGACTGCGAACTATGTAATGCCGAAACGGCGCTATTCGGGGACGACAGTGCTTTTGTCCGTTACGACAATAATAGTCTCAGCAAGGGGCACGTCTTGGTTGTTCCACGGAGGCACGTTGCTGACTTCTTCGAAATGACGTGGGCTGAAAAAACGTCAATTATTGCTTTGCTGGATAGGGCGAAGGCTCACATTTCACAAGAACACTCACCCGATGGCTACAACATCGGTGTCAATATCGGTAAGGCGGGTGGTCAATCGCGCATGCACGTCCACGTACACCTGATCCCGCGGTATGTCGGTGACGTTCCAGACCCAAGCGGTGGAATACGTTGCGTTCTATCGCGCCGACCGCACTAATGTCCGCTTTGGATCACTAGCGGACAAACCGCCCCGGGGTAAAATTCGGCTTTGTCCGCCGTTGTCCAAAAGCGGACAAACGTTCGTTGAAAAAAAGCTATTGTTCAAGCGCTTTGCGCCAGGACTTACTCGGTACCGGCCCCATGATTTTGTTGAAATCGATCTGGTCTTCGCCCGGCACGCGGATGCGCTTAAACTTCATCTCGTCAGCGTCGAGCGGTTTGGTCGCATCCATGCCCATCTTGGCACCGACGCCATTGCGGGTTGACGGATCGAGCTTGGACCCCTGACTTTCCGACACTATGACGAGATCTCGGTCGGCCTGGAAGCGGGTAGCCACCGCCCATTCCACCTCATTCGGATTGTGGATGTCGACGTCCTCGTCAACCACAATCACCTGCTTCACGTCATAGTGGCCGGCGAATGCGCCCATCATCACATTCTTGGCCTCACCCTCCTGCCGCTTGGCGATCTTGACATAGAGGTGGTAGCGGCAGACCCCGCCGGGGGCGAGATGTACATCCCGTACGTTCGGAAAGCTGCGGCGCAGGTGCGCCAGCAAAGTCGCCTCGCGCGGAATAGCACCAAGCAGCAAATGTTCGAGTCCACCGCCGACAATAGTGTGGAATATCGCATCCTTGCGCTGCGTGACGGCAGTGACTTCGATGACGTGGCGCTTGGCCGGCTCGCTGTAATACTGCGGAAATTCGCCGAACGGGCCTTCCAGCTCACGCACATTCGGTAGCACCCGTCCTTCTATGACAATTTCCGCCTCCGCCGGTACGCGTAGTTCGCTCGTAATGCATTTCACCACCGGGAGGGGCGCGCCCTGCAATGCGCCCGCGATCGTAAGTTCGTCAAAATCAATCGGCGCAATTGCCTGTGAGGAAAGAAGCGTGAGCGGGTCAACGCCGATGACGATGGCCACATCGAGGGGTTGGCCGCTGCGCTCCGCCATTTCATAGAACGTGTGGGTGTGGCGTGGCAGCAGCAGCGCACCGAGCCGATTGGGACCGCTCAGCTGTAGGCGATGGAGCGACACGTTTTGCGCGCCGGAGGCCGGATTGCGCGCGATACACAGTCCTGCGGTGATATAAGCGCCGTTGTCATGCTCATTATGTGTCGGCAGCGGCAACTGCTTGCCGAGATCGATCTCGCGATGCACGATTTCCTGCACCGACGCGAACTTAACCTCCCTCCACGGCAGCGGATTAAGCATCGCGTCCTGGAAACGAGACAGTACCTCACTTGAGTCCACACCCATCGCGTCAGCGATCCATTGCCTGTTGGACACGAGTCCGGAGATCACTGGCATCGAATACCCGCCTGGGTGCGGAAATACGGTCGCCTTGTTGCCGTCAAATCGTTTGGCGATCGCCGCAAGCTCGAATTTCAACGATATCCCCGGCCGCATCACAGCCAGTCGGTCGCGCGCGGCCAAATGATCAAGCCAGTCGCGCAGCATGGTGATTGGTTGCGGTTTGTTGCCGCCGGCAATCAGCGGCGAAGCGGCGGTGCCCGCTTTCTCACGAATGTCGGCGACAGCCATTGGCACATACCCGTCGCGGCAAACGAGCGCCGCGCTGCTAGAGTCCGATAGCCCCTTTTGGCGGTTTTCTCTAGCGCTTTATGGTGCGGCGACGATGCGAAAACGTCATTCTGATCGAGCCCGAAATCTGCAAAAATCGACGTCAATTCGCCGGGCACAATCGCCGTCTAATATCAGAGCAATATTAAGATAAGACTGGAGGAAACGGCTGTGACGAAAGTCAGAATATCGAAGCTTTTGCCGATTGCACTCGTGATGTCCATTGGCGCTCTGGGGACGTCGTCCGCACAGGCCCAGGATTACCCGACCAGACCTGTCCAGGTAATTGTGCCTTTCGCTGGCGGCAGCGCGAGCGACGTCGTCACGCGCATCCTGCTGCATGAAATGTCAAAATCCCTTGGCCAGAATTTCGTCGTCGATAACCGTCCCGGTGCAGGCGGCAACACCGGGACAGCCGCCGCCGTCAAAACTGCAGCGGATGGCTATACCTTGTTGATGAGCACATCCGGCCCTCTGGCGGCCAATAAGACTCTGTTCAAAACCCTTGGCTACGAACCCGAGAAGGACCTTGCGCCGATTTCGCTATTTGCGGTGATCCCGAATGTGATCGTCCTCAACTCCAAGTTACCCCCCAAAACGCTGACGGAGTTCATTGCCTACGCCAAGGCCCATCCAAAAGAGCTCAACTACGGCTCGGTGGGCGTCGGAAGCTCGCAGCATCTTGCCGGCGCCTATTTCGAGCAGATCGCGGGGATCCAGCTCACGCACGTGCCCTATCGCAACATCGCCCAATACACGCCCGACTTCATCGCTGGCCAAGTTCCCCTCGGCTTTCAGTTCCTACCGAATGTGCTCGGGTTGATCAAAAGCGGCGACGCGCGCCCGCTCGCTGTTACCAGCAACCACCGCATGATGGCCTTGCCCGACGTGCCGACGGCGACTGAAGCGGGCGTGAAGAACTACGAGACCTTCGGTTGGCTTGCTCTGTTGGCACCGGCCGGCACGCCAAAGCCGATTGTCGACAAGATCTATAAGGCACTCGCGGAAGCGGTGAAGGACCCTACTGTCAAAGAACGCTTTCTCGAACAGGGCGCGGAGCCGGTATCACCGGGACCCGAGGAGCTTGAAAAGTTCATTGCGTCGGAAACCGTCAAATGGCGTGATATCATTGATAAAGCGGGCATTCCACCAATGTAACATCGCGTCGCACCAAAGGCGCGGCACGCACATGCCAGCTTCAGAACGAGTACTGATCGCCGGCGCCGGTCCGGTCGGGTTGGTCGCTGCCGCCAATTTGGTGCGACACGGCATTCCGGTGACCGTGCTCGAGGCCGGGCCCGACCTCAGCGACGAATCCAGGGCGTCGACCTTTCACCCGCCTACTCTCGACATGCTGGACGACCTCGGCATCACACAACCGTTGATCGCGCAAGGGTTGCTCGCGCCAAAATTTCAGTATCGATCGAGGCAAGGGTTGATGGCGCAGTTTGATTTCGCCGGTATCGCCGATGTCACGCGGCATCCCTTTCGACTGCAATGCGAGCAGTCCAAGCTCACTCGCATTTTGCTCAACAAGCTGAGCAAGGATCCGAATTTTGATATCGCGTTCTCAAGCGCGGTCCGCCAGGTAGATCAGGACAGCGGTGGTGTCACCGTGACGATTGATCGCGAAGGCCGTACAGACACGCAAACTGGGCGCTGGCTGATCGCCGCGGATGGGGCGCGCAGCGACATTCGGCGTTCGCTTGCCATTGAGTTTGAGGGCTTCACCTGGCCGGAGCGTTTCCTGGTCGTCAGTACGCCGTTTAACTTTCACAACGTCATTCACGATCTGGTCTCGGTCAATTACGTCGCCGATCCGCAGCGTTGGCATTTCTTGCTGCAAATTCCACAGCTGTGGCGGATCATGTTTCCAGTGTCGTCGGATGAGAGCGACGAACTCGCATTGTCGCCAGGTTTTACGCAATCGTTGATGGCGACCCTGGTACCGGGCATTTCGAACTATGCAATCGCCCACGTGACGCTTTATCGGGTCCATCAACGCGTCGCCAAAACGTTCTGTGCCGCACGCGTGTTTTTGGTCGGCGACGCCGCGCACATCAATAATCCGTTGGGTGGCATGGGGATGAATGGCGGCATCCACGACGCCATCAATTTAACCAACCGCATGATCGAAGTTTGGCGCACGACAAAACCGGACAACGAATTTGACCGTTATGACCGCCAGCGTCGGTTGGTGACCAAGGAACATGTCGAAAAGCAATCGATCCAGAACAAGAAGAACCTCGAGTCCACTGGGTCCGAATTCAGGGAGCAGCTCACTCAAATTGCCGCCGATCCCGTCCGGACTCGTGATTACCTGCTCAGTGTCTCAATGATCAGCAGCCTGAGGCGTGCCGAACAACTGGGATGAGCGATAATTGAAACTGAGTCAGGTTGCCATCGGCGGTTACTGAAGATGTTTGCGGCCTTGAAGGTCACGCAGCCGACGAGTTCCTTGCAAAAACCGTAAAAATGGGTGATTTTTTGCACGGAAGCCGGGTGCTAAGTGCTGGCGCGCCCGAAGAGATTCGAACTCCTGACCCC
>DATAPP010000233.1:0-4810 GCA_036265125.1 Pseudolabrys sp.
CCCCACGAGATGTGAAAGTCAACCCAACAAACAACCGACTTTACGTCCTCAACTACAACAATGCCTCCGTTGAAACATTCGATCTCACAACAATGGCGTCGCTCGGTCTGCTATTTCCGGCCGGCTCCGGTGGTCTATTTACGCCAATGGCAATGGCGTTTGGTCCTGACGGCAACCTCTACATCACTGGCGGCACGTTTCCAGGAAAAGTGGGCGTCAGACGCTATAACCCAACAACGGGTGCATTCATCGACTTCTTCATCAACACGGGCATCGACTATGCTCTAGGAATGGGATTTGGCCCTGACAACAACCTCTACGTCACCACCTCGCCTAACACCGGAGGCCCCCCTGCAGTGACGCGCTTCAATTATCCAAGTGGAGCATCAATGGGCTTTTTCGTTCCTCCCGGAAGCGGCGGCCTGTCAGCACCGTTTCACCTGACGTTTGGGACATTTCCGGGTGTGACCCTCACGTACACCTTGCATCGAGACTGCCTGAATAATATCGATGATGCCGGGATGCGCTGGCAGATTGAGGGCGGCAAAGTTTTGGAGAACGGCAGTCACGTTGCCGACTACTCCAGTGTGAAGCGGGTGAGCTGCGGAACGACGCACCAAAACACCGCCCAACTCTGGGTTACACTCTTCTACATCGGTGAAAGACCGCCCGAGAACATCACTCTGCACGGTGCACATGACTTCCATAGCGGAGGCGAAATCGGAAGTGTGAGCGCGGCGTCATCCGCCTTTTCGGCGCACATAGGAAAGCAGTTCAAGCGCGTCGGAAACACTCTGACCATCGAATAACGCGACGCCTCCGACATCACGACTGCCCAACCTGCGGCACGAGACGGTACGTCACTGTCCGCTATTGGCCCTTAGAGAAAACGCATCCAATGTCGCTTTTGGGGGGTAAAGCAGACATGCCGTATTGCAGTGCAAATGTCCGCTTATGGCCCAAAGCGGACATCGAGGTTGCTCGCATCGGTTTCACCAAAATTTTGCCCGCCTTTTGTCCTTAATGAGGTGGGTACGGGGGGCAAGTGTACATCGCGCGTAAAATCATACCACCAGGCAACGCCCACCTTCGTGCGCGACTACGCGCGCGGAAATTTGGACGAGGCGGAGCTGTGGGAAGAATTGACTACGCTTGGTTACAGCCCCTCCAAAATCGAATGGCACATTGCGAATCCAGGTCGGTGTTTGGGAAGTAAGGGGCTCAAATGGATGAAGAACTGAAGGACTTGTTTTTCGGCGCAATAGGTAACTTTCCGCCGGAGTGCCAAGATGCGGCGCAGAGATGGCTAAAGGAGAGAGTGGTACTAGCGAAAGTAGCGGAACAGCTAATCGCCGACGCGGGGGCGGAGTTGCCGGCAGAGCTCAATTAATCTGGCGCTAACTGCAACCTGCAGGGTTGTTTTGATGACGAAGACCACCGTGGAAATGCTCGACCTATACGCGCACGTGCGCGCGATCGAGCAAGCCGGCCAGGATGAGATCTGGGAAGTCGATGGCGGCCGCCGGCGCGAATATTTTGACCTGCAATTAGAGCTGCACCGTCTGCTCGGCCGCCAGATTTGGGAAACCCACTTTTTTCAACGTGGCCCGCACAGGCCCGCTGCGTCAGATGTTGCCAAGTGGGAGCGCGCGCGGGCCTAAGCGGGCTGCTCGGCTGGCGCTGAAAGGGAAAGCGCAAGCAGCCGCCTTATCAAAATGCTGATCGCGTTTTCGGAGAGACCGCCGCGAGGCGGTCTTTCTGTTTGGCAGATCAATTCACCGATGACCACTTCTGGCCCATACCGGACGTCAAGCTTGAAACGAGAAATGTCCGCTTTCGGGGGGTAAAGCAGACATGGCTCTTGCGTCGCAAAATGTCTCCTTTTGGCCCGAAGGGGCATTTTTGACACGTCGGCGTGAAAAACGCTCTGTGTATACGACCGTGTAATACGTTCTGTGAATTCTGCGCGTTAGAGAGTGCACAGATTTTGGGGCCGCTGGCCGGTCTACTGGAATTTAGGGAGAATTGTCATGCGAAAATCTTCACTGACGGTGCTTGCTGCGGTCATTGGTCTGGCTGCGGGTCAAGCGTCGGCGGCTGATCTGCCGCGCAAAGCTCCTGCCTACGTGCCGCCGGCGCCGCCTCAAATTACTTGGACCGGATGTTACATTGGCGCCAACGTCGGCGGAGTATTTGGCCGCGCCAAGGCCGATTTAGGTTTTGGAGGAGAACTCTCTAGCGACAGATCTGGTTTTGCTGGCGGCGGTCAAATTGGCTGCGATTATCAATTCGCCGGGGGATGGGTGTTTGGCGTCCGCAATATGTTTGATGGGACAAGCCTGAATAGGGATCGAACTTTCTTCGATCCAATCTCAGGTGTAGGTGGCACGGCTCACTTCAAGAACAATTGGTTCGACACCCTGACGGGTCGCCTCGGGTATGCGGTCGCACCGAGCTGGTTGCTCTACGGTCAGGGCGGCGCGGCCTGGGCTAAGAACAGTGCAGATGTCACCATTAATGGCTTTGACGTTGGCAGTGTCTCCAGGACCAGAACAGGCTGGACGGCCGGTGCTGGCGTTGAATGGATGTTCGCACCGAACTGGTCGGCATTTCTGGAAGGCAACTACATGGACTTCGGCTCGAACAATCACAATATCGTCACCCCGCTCGTCCCTGTCTGTGCCACTGGTTGTTCCTTCAGTACCAAAACGACCGCGGCCACTGTGCTGGTCGGCGTGAACTACAGATTCAATTGGGGAAAAGCGCCATACTAACACGGACCTTCCCTCAACTAGAACCGAAGGCCCCGAGCTCAGCTCGGGGTCTTTTCTTACTAGAGCGTGATGGAATCTTCGGAAGATCGCTGCGAAGCGGTCTTTCTGTTTTCATCTTCTTAAATGTGAAACGGGCTGGCGCCACCATATAAGCGTGTCCTTCGGCAACATCGACATGTGCCCTGCCCAATACCGCTACCGGGTTGGTGATGCCGTTTTTCTTAGCGTAGGCATCGAAATCCCTTAACCAATCAGCACATCCCGTTGCGCCTTGCCATGCGTAAGGTGGAATTCATCAATGATGGCAGATAGAGCGGCACAAGTATTCAACGCGACTTTTAGGTCGCCCTTGTTAAAGCAGTCGAGAAATTGCCTCACCGTACGGATGACATCGAGTTCATCGGACGCAGATGCCGACCCCAGCAGTAACAGGGTGGAAAACAATGCAGCGGTGATTTTGCGCATGCTGTCCTCTTTTGCAAAATTGTACGATCAGCTTATGGGGGTTCTTTTTGCCGAAACGGCGGCTCAGCTGACTTGCCGGCATTCAACCGTTGCAGATCGATGATCAGATCGCGCAAGCATTCGAGCGGCACAGAATACTTTCGCTCGGCGCTGGAAAATTTCGTTCGCAATGAAATGACGACGCTATTGCCATCCAGTGAGTAACCCTCCGCTCTCAAGGCAAGGACACTCACTGGTAATGTTTCATCTTTTTTCATTGGAGATCACAGCGACCCCTTCTGCGATCTGCCGACATAGGGGCCGGCGTCTCGCAGGGGTAGCGTCGCCCCGCCTGTATCGTTCGGCTGTGCTCAACATCACAGGTGTGGCAGATGAACGCCGCCCAGACCAGGAATACGCCTTTTTGTGACGGCCAACACAGCGCGCACATCCCACCTAGCTACTGTGACCATCGGGACATCCACATTTTGCCGGGTCAGAGGAGACGACGATGAGTTTCAATTATCTGACCAATTCCAGCGGGTTTACGCGGATTACCGCCTATGTGGGGCAGCTGCTCAATGGCGCCGTAGACGAGCACATTGAAAGGCTCTCCCAACAGCTGCGCCCAAATCCGGCCAGCAGGTGCTTAAATCGTCCGTGTGAATTGAGCGAGCTTATGTCGCGGACGATCGCTCCTTGAGCACGAGCCCGGTCTTGGCTGCATAAAGACCGAGCGACTGCGGCACACACTTGGACGGTTTTCAACGTGGTCGCGCCGAGTTCAGGAGGCAGTCAATGAGTTTCGAAATCGCCAGTTTGGCCTTGTCGGCTCTTGGTGCAGTTTGTTTGGCTGGTTGTCTCTTCGTGGGTCTGGGTTGGTTTATGTGACGCCAAACGAGAAATATCGGCCGTTGCCCTACAAGCGCAGGAGCAGTTGGATTGTATGTGGATTAAAGTTTTTCCAAGGATTGGATCGGAAAATCCTTTTTGGTTTTTGGGGACAATCACATGCCAGAACGTACAATCGATGTTTGCGGCCAAGCCTGTAAGATCCAAGTTTATTGCCTGGCAAAGAGATTTTGGGTAGCCGTTGGGGAGTATCTTGGCGAACAGCTCAGAACACGCGGTAGTACTTCAGGGAAGGCCGTTATCGCTTGGCGCAGGGCGGCAGAGTGGACGCACACCTGAATAAATCATCGAATAACAATACCGGCCCACTCCGCTTATGCGATATCAGCCCCGGCAATACCTTGGGGATTCTCCATTGATGAGAATGTCCGCTATTGGCACTTGGCGGACATTCCTTAGCCGCCAATCAATGTCCGCTTTTTGAGGGTAAAGCGGACACACGAGACGTGCCGTCAACGACCCAAAGCGGTCGAAATGCAGCCCAGCTCCAAGAAGTACGCTATGGGCGTAAGCGAGCGACGAACTGAAGGCCTACACCGCATTTCGCAGCAAATGGCTGATGCCAGTCATAAGGGGGTCTCCATGCCTGAGATCAACACCAAGTTTCTGTTCACGAACGCCCTCGAAATTCAACTATCCAATCTCGGCGATACGCCCTATGGCCGCCGACGCATCTTTCA
>DATAPP010000234.1:0-45981 GCA_036265125.1 Pseudolabrys sp.
ATGGGGAATCCTCATGCCATCTTCTGGGTCGATGACGTGAACGAGCACGATCTCGCGCGACTCGGGCCATTGCTCGAGAACCATCCGATCTTTCCCGAACGCGCAAACATCACGCTGGCGCAGATCGTCGCACGTGATCACATCATTATCCGTACGTGGGAACGCGGCGCTGGCCTGACCAAGGCTTGCGGGTCCGCCGCCTGCGCCGCCGTCGCCGCTGCCGCTCGGCTCAGGCGCACCGACCGCAAGGTGAAGGTAACGCTTCCGGGTGGTGAGCTTTTGATTGAATGGCGTCAAAAGGATGATCACGTCCTGATGACGGGTCCGGTGGAATTCGAGTTCAAGGGCCGTTTCGATCCGGCGCTCTTCACCAGTGCAGGTGTGTCGTGAGTGTCTCTGTCCTCACATTTGGCTGCCGCTTGAACGCCTATGAGTCGGAGGTGATCCGGCGCGAGGCGATTGCCGCTGGCATCGACAATGCGGTTGTCGTGAACACGTGCGCCGTGACTGCGGAAGCGGTGCGTCAGGCAAAGCAGGCTATTCGCCGCGTCAAACGCGAAGGGCGCGATGTCCGCGTTGTCGTGACAGGCTGCGCGGCGCAGACCGAAGCAGCGGCATTTGCGGCAATGCCCGAGGTCGGTCGTGTGATCGGCAATGAGGAAAAATTTGATGTCGGCGCCTGGGGTGGAAGCGCGAAAGTCGCCATTTCCGACATCATGGCCGTAAAGACTATGCGGCCGCACGCAATCGACAGCATCGAGGGACGTCCCCGCGCCTTTGTGCAAGTGCAGAATGGCTGCGACCATCGTTGCACGTTTTGCATCATTCCGTATGGCCGCGGAAATTCGCGCTCGCTGCCAATGGACGAGGTCGTGACCCAGGCGCAGCGGGTCGTAGCCAATGGTTGCCGCGAGATCGTGCTCACCGGCGTCGACATCACCAGCTACGGCACCAACTTGCCTGAGCGGCCGCGGCTTGGCGCGTTGGTCAAACGCATCCTGAGCGAAGTACCCGAGTTGGCCCGGCTGAGATTGTCATCGATCGACTCGGTGGAGGCGGATGTCGATCTGCTTGACGCGCTGGCCAACGAGCCACGCCTGATGCCGCATTTGCATCTCTCGTTGCAGGCAGGCGACGACCTCATTCTCAAGCGTATGAAGCGGCGGCATTCGCGTCGCGATGCGATTGCTTTCTGCGAGCACGTGCGGCGTCTGAGATCCGACGTTGCCTTCGGCGCCGACATCATCACCGGCTTTCCGACCGAGAGCGAAGACATGTTTGCCCGGTCGCTTGAACTGGTCGACGAATGCGGATTGACGCAGCTGCATGTCTTTCCGTTTTCGCCGCGGCCCGGGACGCCGGCCGCGCGGATGCCGCAGGTGCATCGCGCCATTGCCAAAGAACGCGCGCGCCGTCTGCGTGAGAAGGGCGAGACGGCCATGCGTCGTCACCTCGATCAGGAAATTGGCGGCTGCCGCCGTGTTCTGGCCGAGTCGCGCGTGCTCGGTCGCACCGAACAGTTCGTGCCGGTGCGGCTCGCCGGGCCGACCGAACCCGGCGTTATTCTTGATCTCACGATGACGGGACATGACGGCCGGCAGTTACTGGCCGCTTAGGGGGATAGACAATGGCCTACCGCGACCACTTGATTACGACACTGGAACAGCTGCAGTCCCTCTACGGCGAGAAGATGGGAGCCTCGGTCATCAAGGAAATCGACCATATCAATGATGCCTATCGCTCGCTGATTGAAGCGGCGCCGTTCGTAGCGGTGGCGACCTCCGGGCCGGAAGGGCTCGACTGCTCACCCAAAGGCGATGCGGCAGGTTTTGTGCGCATTCTCGACAACAAGACACTCGCCATACCGGATCGTCCCGGCAACAATCGCGTAGATGGCTTTCGGAACATTGTGCGCGATCCGCGCATCGCTCTTCTATTTCTTATCCCCGGCGTTGGCGAGACCTTGCGCGTCAATGGCCGCGCGGCGATCTCGATCGATCCCGAACTGATGCAAACCTTCGCGGTCAATAGCAAGCAGCCACGTTGCGTACTGATCGTGCATGTCGAGAGCGTTTACTTCCATTGCTCGAAGGCGATCGTACGTTCGAAACTCTGGGATGAAACGACCAAGATCGATCGCAAGAGCCTGCCTTCGACCGGCACCATCATTGCGGAGCTGAGTCAGGGAAAATTGGGTGGCGAGATCTACGACCGTGAGGCGCCTGAGCGGATCAAAGCGCAGCTCTATTAAATTGAACTGCGTTTTCCCTCCAACCAATATACGAGCACTGCAAAGACAAAATAGAGCACAAGCGCCGTGAGCGCGAATGCGGTGTCTGAAACAGGCGGCGGACCGAAAAAAACATAGGCTTGCAAGGCAACCGCAAAGAGTCCCAGGACCGTCATGCCATAGCGGCCAATGGCATCAATCGGCTGGGTTACCCGGAGATAGAGAGCAATCCCACCGAACAAAAGCGCGATCTCCAGAAGGAAAGCAATCGCCGGATAATTCCATAGACCGAATCCGACTTTGTACGCGTTGTCATACAGCGGCAGGTCCGGACGATGCACAACCAGGTCGAGAACCCAATGCGAGAATACGGCGCCGCCGACAATTGCGGCAGCAGTCCATTTTTGCGCGGGCGCCACAGCTCGATAGACAACGGCCGCGCCAACCGACCAAAAGATCGCACCGGGCAAGCTGTGTGTGAACGGCATGTAATAGAGATCGAACGGATTTGTCGCGGTGATCCCGGGAACGATCCGGACCCTCTCAATCCCCAACAGAACCAGGACTGCCCAGACGATGTCGACGAGTTGTACGGCGACGAACAAGACCCACAAGGGAACGACCGGCTTCCAGGCTTTGCATGCGAAGCTGGGTCCGTAGTGACCGATGAACATCGGATCTGCCTTGCGTGTCGGGAGTTAGATTTTGAACGCAGTCTTCGAAGAAGTCTTGGAACGCAGTCTTGAAACGCAGTCTTGGAACGTAGTCTTGGAACGCGGCCTTGGGAGGTGGGTTCCCGCCTCAAAGTCAGCCGATTACTCGCTCGTTTCTTTCCAGCCGCAGGCGCTGAGTTTCTCACGCATGGTGACAGGCACCGGTGCGGTGACTTTGACCGGGGGCTTGTTCTTGGAAATCGGCACTGTCACTTCGCGCGAATGTAAATGAAGCTGTGGTCCGCCGGCACGCGGTGCCTTGCCATAAATACTGTCCCCGATGACCGGCCATCCCATCTCGGCGCAGTGTACGCGCAATTGATGAGTGCGCCCGGTCAATGGCTCGAGCGCAAGCCAGCTGATGCCAGGCCCGCGGCCCATGACCTTCCAGGTGCTCGCCGATGGCAGACCGTGGGGGTCTGCCTTCATCCACCAACCGCGCGTGTCGTCTCGCTTGGCGAGCGCGATATCGATACGGCCCTCATCCGCTTCAGGTCCACCTTCGACCACGGCCCAGTAGCATTTGCCAACATTGCCCTGCTTGAACAGTTTGCCGAGCAGAGCCAGCGCCTTGCGGTGTCGGCCGAGAACCAGGCAGCCTGTGGTGTCGCGGTCGAGCCGGTGTGCCAACGCCGGCGGACGCGGCAAGCCGAACCGCAGTGCATCAAAATAGTCCTCGAAAGCATCGCCGCCCTTTGGGCCCCGATGCACCGGCAATCCCGCAGGCTTGTCAACGACCAGCATCAGGCCGTCGCGATAAAGGAGACGGGCCAGCATCTCTTCCGGTGTCATGCCGAAACGGCTATCACGGGCGCCGCATGGACGACAGCACACAACGCGAAAACTGGTGGAAACGCCTGAGCGGCGGGCTCAAGCGCACGTCATCATCGCTCGGCGGCGCCGTTACGGGCCTCGTGGCGAAGCGCAAGCTGGATGCTGAGACGCTGGAGGAACTAGAAAACGAATTAATCCGCGCCGATCTTGGACTGGATTTCGCTGCACGCATTGCGGAAGCGCTTGGCGAGGGACGCTTCGAGAAGGCAATCACGGCTGACGACGTGAAGGCCGTGCTCGCCGGAGAGATCGAAAAGGTGCTTTTACCCGTTGCCAGGCCGCTGGAGGTAACGGCGCGGCCGTTTGTCATTCTCGTGGCGGGGGTCAACGGCTCCGGCAAAACCACGACCATCGGCAAGCTCGCGGCGCGCTTCCGAGCGGAAGACAAGAGCGTGATGCTGGTCGCCGGCGACACTTTTCGCGCCGCGGCGATCGATCAGTTGAAAATCTGGGGCGGGCGCACCAATGCAAGCGTCATGGCGGGCGAGCCGGGATCCGACGCGGCCAGCCTTGCATTTGATGCGGTCACGGATGCCAGGACACGAGGCGTTGACGTGGTTCTCATCGATACGGCGGGCCGTCTGCAAAATCGCGCCGAGCTGATGAACGAGCTGGAAAAGATGGTGCGCGTCATTCGTAAGGTCGAAATAACCGCTCCGCACGCGGTATTGCTTGTCCTCGATGCAACGGTCGGTCAAAACGCGCTTAGCCAGGTGGAAATCTTCGGCAAAATCGCAGGAGTAACCGGCCTGGTGATGACCAAGCTCGATGGAACGGCCAAGGGTGGCATTCTGGTTGCGATCGCCGACAAATTCGGATTACCAGTGCATTTCATCGGCGTTGGCGAGGCCGTGGAAGATCTGGCGCCATTCACCGCGCATGAATTTGCACGCGCGGTCGTCGGCCTGGAATCATAGCCAGAGGGAGCGCATGGCGGAAAAAAAACAGCTCAATCCTGTCCTCAAGCTGGTGCTCGACATTGGCCCGTTGGTGTTGTTCTTCGCCGCCAATTCCCGATTTGGAATCTACGTTGCGACCGGTGCATTCATGGCGGCGATTCTGGTCGCGCTTGCCGTCTCCTACGCAATGACACGGCACCTGGCCGTAATGCCCTTGGTCACCGCGGTGATCGTGCTGGTGTTCGGCGGGTTGACGCTGGCCCTGCATGACGATTTATTTATTAAACTCAAACCGACCCTCATCTACGTTCTGTTTGGTGGAACGCTTGTCGGCGGATTGGCATTCGGCAAGCCGCTGCTTGGCATGGTCTTCGACTCCGTTTTTCATTTGCGGGAAGAAGGCTGGCGCAAGCTCACGTGGCGGTGGGCGTTGTTCTTCTTCGCGCTGGCGATTCTGAATGAGATCGTCTGGCGTACGCAGACGACAGATTTTTGGGTCAGTTTTAAGTTGTTCGGTGTGGTGCCGTTGACGTTTTTATTTGCGGCGCTGCAGGTGCCATTGCTGACCAAATACAGCATCGAGAAAGATGAAAAGGGCTAGCGCAGCGCCTTTTCGATTTCGGGCCCGAGCGTGCGGGCAAGGTTATCGGCCGTGATCGGGCCCACCAGCTTGTAGGCGATGCGACCGTCGCGGCCGATCAGGAACGTTTCCGGCACACCGTACACACCCCAATCGATCGAGGCGCGGCCGGCCTCATCTCGGCCGACAGCGGCAAAAGGATTGCCATACCGGCTGAGGAATCGCCGGGCATTGTCGGCTGCGTCCTTGTAATTGATGCCGACCAGCTGGATGCGTTTGTCTTTCGACAAGTGCTCCAGAAATGGAACCTCGTCGTGGCAGGGCACACACCACGATGCCCACACATTGACGAGCGTGACCGCTCCCTGGAACGCGGCGTTGGTCACACCGGGAACTGCCTTGCCATCACGTTCAAGCCCCGGAAGCGGCGGCAGGTCAGTCACCGGCACCGGGCGTCCGATAAGTGCCGACGGAATCCGCGACGGATCACCGATGCCAAGACGATAAAAGAACAGCGCCGCCAGGGCGATGAACACAATGAGCGGCAAGAGCACGAGAACGTTAGCGCGCTTTTTGCCTGAGTCTTCGCTCGACGCAGTGCTCATCGTCTAACCCTTGCGCTGCGATCGTCTTGTTACGCCGCGCTCTTCGAGACCTCCGAGAATGCGGCGCTGCGCGAAGTAGTCGAGCACGACCCAACCGACCAGCAAGGCCACAACGAACAGAGTCACCGCATAGGCGGCAACAATGAAATCGGCGTGCGACCCGAGACTCATGCGTGCAATTCCTGCGCCTGAATCAATCGCATACTGCGCACGCGGCGGCGCAGGATTTCATTGCGCATAACGGCCAGGTGCAAAGTCACGAACAGGAGCGTGAAAGCCAGCGCCATGATCAACAGGGGTGTCAGGATTGCCGGATCGATCGTTGATCCGCCCATTCGGAATATCGAGGCAGGCTGATGCAGCGTATTCCACCAGTCGACTGAAAACTTGATGATTGGAAGGTTGACCGCGCCGACCAATGACAGGATTGCCGCCGCGCGGGCGCCGCGGCCAGGCTCTTCGGCGGTCCAATAGAGTGCAAGCACCCCGAAGTAGAGCAGCAGCAGCACCAGCATCGATGTCAGCCGCGCATCCCACACCCAATAGGTGCCCCAGGTTGGGCGGCCCCAGAGCGACCCTGTCACGAGACAGATGAAGGTGAACGCTGCGCCGAGCGGCGCCGCCGCCTTGCCGGCGACGTCCGCCAGTGGATGCCGCCACACCAGCGTGCCAAGCGCCGCGACGCTCATCAGACCCCAGCCGAACATGCCAAGCCAGGCAGCAGGCACATGCAGGAACATGATTTTCACAGTGGCGCCTTGCTGATAGTCGTCAGGTGCATTCACCGCGCGGAACAGACCCACCGCAAGCAGGATCACGGTCGCCGCGATCAACCACGGCAGTATGCGATTGACGACAGTCAGGAAGCGCGTCGGATTGGCGAGGTCGATTACCGGCATCGTTTATCTCTCGTCTCATTCCAGTCCATTTTATTCCAGGCCATGGCGCAAAGCGGCGGCGGCGGCAATCGGGCCGAGCACCAGGCTTGCCAAGCTTAGCGCACAAAGAATGGTGAAAGGTGGGCCAAAGGGCGCAGGTCCAACGATCGCGGCATTGGCTGCGGCGACACCAAAGATCAACACAGGCACGGTGAGTGGCAACACCAACACTGCAAGCAAGAGACCGCCGCGCCTCAGCGCGACCGCCAAAGCGGCGCCGACCAGTCCGATGAAAGTGAGCGCAGGCGTTCCGACAAGCAAGGTCAGTGCGAGCCAGCCCGTGGCTTTCAATTCGACATTGAGCATCAAGCCGAGCAGCGGCGCGATTACGACAAGCGGCAGGCCAGTTGTCAGCCAATGCGCGATCGCTTTCGCCCCGACCGAAAGCTCCAGCGGCAACGATCCCATCATCAGGAGATCGAGCGAACCGTCGTCGTGATCGGTCGCAAAAAGCCGGTCGAGCGCCAGAAGACTAGCGAGCAGCGCTCCAAGCCAAAGAATTGCGGGGCCTATGCGCGCGAGCAACGCGAGATCCGGGCCGACGGCGAACGGTGTCATGGTGACAACGATCAGGAAGAATAACGCACCCATCAACGCGCCGCCGCCGACGCGAATCGCTAGTCGTATGTCACGAGTCAAAAGGGCGGTGAAGGCGCTCATGCCGGTCCCAATTTCAGTTCGCGCGCGCGTTCCAGTCCTATCGGTCCGTGCGCGGCAGCGATGATCATTCCGCCACCCATCAGGTGACCGCTCATCAGGTCGGTGAGTTTTCTTTGTGACGGAGAATCGAGGGCGGAGGTGGGCTCATCCAGCAGCCAGATTGGGCGTGGCACGGCGACAAGGCGGGCAATCGACAGACGCCGCCGCTGCCCCGCCGACAAATAAGCTGCGGGAAGGTCGGCGAGTGGGCGGAGATCGACCGCCTCCAATGCCGGTTCAACGGCACGGTCCGCACAAAGGAACGCGGCCCAGAACCGCAGGTTTTCGGTGACCGAGAGCGACGGCTTCATCGCGTCCTGATGTCCGAGATAGTGACAGTGTTCCGAAAGGGGCGTGTCCGGCCCCCCTCCCTCGAGTTCCAGCCGTCCGGACGAGATCCGGACCAGACCGGCGATCATGCGCAAAAGGGAGGACTTTCCAGCGCCGTTGCGTCCGGTCACAAGCATGGCCTCGCCCGAGGAGAGACCGAAGCTCACGCTGTCGAACACCTCCCGCCCGCCGCGGGTGCAGGCCAACCCATCGGCCTTGAGTCGCATCACGGCTGCTGCAGCCCGTTCAGGGGTGCCCGCAACGCAGCATAAGGCGCGGAAAACCCCGATATCCTAAGCATTTTTGGCGAAGTTCCCCGGTCAATATAGCGTCAGGCAAGAAAAGCCCTTATAAGCCCGAACTTGCGACGTTAGGTAATTCGAAATCGGACGCAAGTCTCGCCCGCGAGAAAAACATCGCCTTGCCAATAGCTTAGTCCGAGCCAGCGCCGGTCAGCAGCCGGGAATGGAAACAGTCGACATGACTTCGCTCGATAGCTTTAGATGCTGCAAGTCCCTCCAGGTTGGTAGCAAGACTTACGCCTATTTCAGTCTTCCCACCGCCGAGCGAAACGGCCTCAAGGGCATTTCCCGTCTGCCGTTCTCGATGAAAGTGCTGCTGGAAAATCTGTTGCGCAACGAAGATGGGCGCACAGTGACGAAGGATGACATCAAGGCGTTTGCCGAATGGCTCAAGACGAAAACGTCGGAACACGAGTTTGCATTTCGTCCGGCGCGCGTCCTGATGCAGGATTTTACAGGCGTGCCGGCAGTGGTCGACCTTGCCGCCATGCGCGACGCGATGAAGCATCTCGGCGGCGATCCCAAGAAAATCAATCCGCAAGTGCCGGTCGATCTCGTCATCGATCACTCGGTTGCGGTGACCTTCTTCGGCAACAACACTGCGTTCAAGAAGAACGTCGATGAGGAGTACCGGCAAAACCAGGAGCGCTACAAGTTCCTGAAATGGGCGCAGCGTTCATTCGATAATTTCAGCGTGGTGCCGCCCGGCACCGGTATCTGTCATCAAGTGAACCTTGAATACCTGTCGCGTGTCGTCTGGCATCGCAAGGAGAAGGTCAAGGTCGATGGCAAGGCCGCCACCATGGAAGTTGCATATCCCGACACACTCGTCGGCACCGACTCGCACACCACGATGGTGAACGGTCTCTCGGTGCTCGGCTGGGGCGTTGGCGGAATCGAGGCGGAGGCGGCCATGCTCGGTCAGCCGCTGTCGATGGTGCTGCCCGAGGTGATCGGTTTCAAACTTTCGGGCAAACTGAAAGAAGGCGTTACCGCGACGGACCTGGTGCTGACCGTGACCGAGATGCTGCGCAAGCGTGGCGTGGTTGGCAAGTTCGTGGAGTTCTTCGGACCGGGTCTGGCACATCTCACCATCGCGGACCGTGCCACGCTCGGCAACATGTCACCGGAATATGGTGCCACCTGCGGCTTTTCCCCGATCGACGACGACACGATGCGCTATCTCAAGGATACAGGCCGCGCGCCCGAGTTGATGGCACTGGTCGCTGCCTACGCCAAGGCGCAAGGCATGTATCGCGTGAAAACCACACCCGATCCGATATTCACCGACGTGCTCAAGCTCGATTTGAACTCGGTCGAGCCCTCGCTCGCGGGACCGAAGCGCCCGCAGGATCGCGTCGCATTGAAGGAAGTGAAAGCTGGTTTTGCAAATTCGATGGACAAGGAATTCGGCAAGAGTGCCGAAGCCAAAAAGCGCGTGAAGGTGACCGGTAAAAACTATGATCTCGGCCACGGGGATGTCGTGATCGCGGCGATCACGTCTTGCACCAATACGTCGAATCCCAACGTGATGATTGGGGCAGGCCTTCTCGCCCGAAAGGCCGCTGCGAAAGGCTTGACCGCGAAACCCTGGGTCAAGACTTCACTTGCGCCGGGTTCGCAGGTGGTCGCCGAATATCTCGACAAGTCGGGACTGCAAAAGGATCTGGACAAGCTCGGATTCAATCTCGTTGGCTTCGGATGCACGACGTGCATCGGTAATTCCGGACCTCTGCCGCCGGAGAATTCAAAGGCGATCAACGACAATGACCTGGTCGCCGCTGCCGTCCTGTCGGGCAATCGCAATTTCGAAGGCCGCGTGAATGCTGACGTGCGCGCCAACTATCTCGCATCGCCGCCGCTCGTTGTGTCCTATGCCATCGCCGGCTCGATGAATGTGGACATCGCGAAGGAACCGCTCGGCGTCGACCAGAAAGGCAAGAAGGTCTTTCTGAAGGACATATGGCCGTCGAACAAGGAAATCGGCGAATTCGTCTCCAAGAACATCACGCGTCAGATGTTCTCCAGCAGATATGCCGACGTGTTCAAGGGTGACGCTAATTGGCGCAAGATCAGTGTCAAAGGTGGCGTCACCTACGACTGGGACAGGAAATCAACCTACGTGCAGAACCCGCCGTATTTCGTCGGCATGGGACGCCACCCGAAGCCGCTTGAGGATATCGTCGACGCACGCGTGCTGGCCTTGCTGCTCGACTCGATCACCACCGACCACATTTCGCCCGCTGGTTCGATCAAGGTTGACTCGCCGGCCGGCAAATATCTGGTTGGGCATAAGGTTAAACCCGCCGATTTCAACCAGTACGGTACGCGTCGAGGCAATCATGAAGTGATGATGCGCGGCACTTTCGGCAATATTCGCATCAAGAATCAGATGGTGCCGGGTGTCGAAGGCGGACTTACGGTGCACTACCCCTCAAAACAGCGCATGCCGATCTACGACGCGGCTATGAAGTACAAAGCCGATAACGTCCCACTGGTGGTATTCGCCGGGAGAGAATATGGCAGCGGTTCCTCGCGCGATTGGGCCGCAAAAGGCTCGGTATTGCTGGGTATTCGTGCCGTGGTTGCCCAATCGTTTGAGCGCATACACCGTTCCAACCTGGTGGGCATGGGCGTGATGCCACTGGTCTTTGAGGATGGGACGTCCTGGCAGTCCCTTGGGCTCAAGGGCGACGAGCAGGTGACGATCCGCGGCTTGCATGGCGAACTCAAGCCGCATCAGCGGCTCATCGCCGAAATCGTCTCAGGCAATGGGACGCTCAAGCGGGTGCCATTGATCTGCCGCATCGATACCTTGGACGAACTCGACTATTTCAAGAATGGTGGCATTCTGCAGTATGTGCTGCGTCAATTGGCTGGTTGAAGGGTGCTGGTAAAGGGTCCGCAGTGTGGGCCGCTCACCGCGAAGTGAGTGGCGGGTGAACAGCGGAGCGCCTAATAAGTCACGGGCGAGGCAGCGCGGGATCGATATGAACTACCGCCACGTCACCTTTGCAATCGCAATCCTTTGCACCACAGGTGCGCTCGCCTCGGCTGAGCCACGCGCCGTTATCGAACTTTTCACCAGTCAAGGCTGCTCATCTTGCCCGGCCGCCGACAAGCTGCTCGGCGAGCTTTCGCGCGACCCGTCACTCGTGACCATGAGTCTGCCGGTCGACTACTGGGACTATCTCGGCTGGAAAGATACATTGGCGTTGCACGGCCATTCCGTCCGCCAACGTGCTTACGCCGAGGCCCGCGGTGATCGCGAGGTCTACACGCCGCAGGTCGTCGTCAATGGCGTGATCCATGTGCTTGGAAGCGACAAGGCGGCAATTGAAAAAGCCATTGCACAAACACGGCGGAACTCCGCAGTGCTTGCCCTGCCGGTGACCATTACCATTGCCGACGGCAAAGTGACGGTGAACGTCCCAGCTGCGAAAGGCGAACACCGCAGTGGTGAAGTTTGGCTTTGCCCGGTGACCAGCAACGTCTCCGTTGATGTTGGTCGCGGTGAGAATCGCGACCGCACGCTGACCTATCACAACGTCGTGCGGCGCTGGGTGAAGCTTGGTGACTGGAGCGGTAAGTCCGAAAGCTTCAGCGTGCCGCTCAGCGAACTTGCAAAGGGCGACTATACGCTCAAGGACATCGACCGACTTGATGCTGTCGTGCAAATCGGCGCGGCTGCAAAACCCGGATTGATGCTCGGCATCGCGTCGGCGGATTGCTGCGCGGCTTCGGCAAAGTAAACCCCAAATTTTTTCGGCAAATAAAAATCGGGCCGGCTCCAGGCCGGCCCGAAGGCATTAGGGGATTGAACCGTACGCGGAACTCAACTGGCCCGGCCGATCGAACCCCGGGGGGCTGGGGGGCTGAGGAATCCGGTGCTCGTACCGGACCGGGCCTTGAGGCAACATGTGGTTTATCCCAATCCAGCGTGACCGGCGATTGACGGAAATTGGGCGTTATTGTGGGAGCTTTTAACGAGTTCGTGATCGCCTCTTCGACGGTTTTGCGCGTTTCTGGATCAGGTTCCGGCGCAAAGACCCTCTTGCCGTGCGCTGTCGGCGGCGCGATCATGAGGTGGAGCACAAAAGGAGGCGCCGCATGACGTTCGGTTCCGGCGAAACTGATCCCAGCCAGTCCCTCGGGGGCGGTACCCCGGTGCGCAGTCCATCCGCCCTCGCAAGTCAGGTGACCTTCAGCCGGCGTGAACTCAATCGCATTCTCGATCTCTATGGCCGCAAGGTAGCCGCCGGTGAGTGGCGTGATTACGCCATCGATTTTCTCAAAGACCGGGCGGTATTTTCCGTATTTCGCCGCGCGTCAGAAGTGCCGATCTATCGCATCGAAAAAAACCCGAAGCTTGAGCGCCGTCAGGGCGTCTACAGCGTGATCTCCGCGACCGGGTTGATTGTTCGTCGCGGCCACGAACTCGAACGCGTACTGAAGTCGATCGACCGATCGCAGCTGGCGGTCGTGAACTAGCCTTGATCCGGGCCTTACGGCTGCGTCGTGCTCCCGTCCCCAAGCGCTCGCTGCATGAGTATGCTGTCGAGCCAGCGGCCGTGTTTGAAGCCGACATCCTGTAGAATGCCGACATGGCGGAAGCCGAGGGCTTCATGGAGGGCGGTGGATGCGGCCTGCCTGGTCGAATCACCAATGACCGCGATCATCTGCCGGAAACCAAGCGCTCCGGCCCTTTCAATAAGCGCAGCCAGCAACGCGTGCCCGATGCCGCGGCGGTGCATATCGTCTGCGATATAGACAGAATCTTCGAGCGTCCACCGATACGCAGGCCGTGCGCGGTAAGGCCCCGCATAGGCGTAGCCGCAAAGCACGCCGGCAACCTCCGCCGCGAGATAAGGAAAATTGTCGGCCAGCAGGTGTTGCATCCGACGCGCCATCTCAGCTTCGTCCGGGGGATTGAGTTCGAACGACGCGGTGCCGTGCTCAACCGCGTGGGCATAGATTCGGGTGACGGCAGGGATATCGGATTTGCGCGCGGGCCGGATGGTGATGCTCATGCACGGCGACAGTAGCAAAACGAAAGCGCCCCGGCCTATAGCCGGGGCGCGTATCGCAGTCCTGTCGCTGGTGCCTATCGGCGATCGCCGAGGAAGCGCAGCAAGAACAGGAACAGGTTGATGAAGTCGAGATAGAGCGTCAGGGCGCCCATGACCGCCTTACGACCGGCGACCGTGCCGTCATCGTTGACGCTGTACATTTCCTTGATCTTCTGGGTGTCCCAGGCGGTTAGCCCTGCGAAGATCAGGACGCCGATCGCCGAGATTGCGAAATCGAGCCCGCTGCTTTTCAGGAACATGTTGACGAGCATCGCAATGATCAGCCCGAACAATCCCATCGTCAGGAACGAGCCCATCGGCGAAAGATCGCGCTGCGTGGTGTAGCCATACAGGCTCAACGCGCCGAACGACGCTGCCGAGATGAAGAAGGTGCGGGTGATCGACGCGCCGGTGTAGGCGAGGAACACCGACGAGAGCATGAGCCCCAACAATCCCGCATAGACCAGGAACAGCATCAGTGCTGTGCTTGGCTGCAGGCTGTTGATCCGGAAGCTCATAAAGAACACCAGTCCAAGCGTTCCCAAGAACAGCACGATCGCGAGCGGGCCGCTGAAGATCGCTTGGCCGAACGGAGTCAGTCCGGTGATACGTCCAGCCGTATCGGTGACCACGGCGGCGTTGTAGGTGAGCCAGGCGACGACGCCGGTCAAAGCGACGCCGGCGGCCATGTAATTGTAGACGCGGATCATGTAGGCGCGCAGGCCTGCATCGATCGCGCTAGCCCGCGCGGCACCGAAGCCGCGGGCAGCTACGTTACGGTCGTAGTCCGACATCGAAGTTTCCTCTCTCATGTCCCGGCTTTTCGCCGGCCACGTCATGCGCGCCGGCACGGTGCCGTTGCGCTCGTGTTCCCGAATCTAGTGGCTGGCAAGCCTTGGCGCCAGATATGGCTTGATAATGGCCCCCGCTATTGCGGATCGTTAACGTCCAGTAGCGGCATTATAGGGCCAAACGACGGGCTTGTGACGGGTGGGCGCCGTACGTGGCGGAATGTCGCAAAAACTACAGATTCCTGAGGATCGGGGCCGGTTTCTGGCCCAGCGCCACGTAGGTACCGGCAAGTCCGAGGGCGACGGTAACCACGACTGCCGCCCCCGCCGCCGCCAGAGCTGGCCAGACCAGCCAGACAAACGACAGATGCATGAGTTCGGCGACAATCAACCAGGCGGCGAGCGAGCCACTGATCACGCCGAACACGGCGCTGGCCACGCTGATCAACAGATACTCAGTGCAGTAGGCGGTCAGTAGCCGAAGGCGAGTGGCGCCAAGCGTCTTGAGGATCACGGCGTCATAAATGCGATGCCGATGCCCCGCCGCCAGCGCACCGCCAAGCACGAGCGTGGCCACGATCAGTGTGATGGCGCTGGCACCGCGGATCGCCAATACGAGATTGGCGACGAGGCTACCGACAGCGTCCAACGCGTCCTTCACGCGGACCGCCGTGACCATGGGGAATGTCTTTGCCACTGCTCCGATCAGAGCGACTTCCTGTGTCGTCGTGCCGCCGCCGGGATAAGTGAGAGTTGCGAGATGCGTGTGTGGCGCACCGCGAAAGGAATTCGGCGAAAACACCATGACGAAATTGATGCCCAAGGTTTCCCAATCGACAGTACGCATATTGGCGATCGTCGCAGTGATATTGCGGCCGAGCACATTGACGACAATTGCGTCGCCAAGCTTAAGACCCAGGCCGTCGGCGATGCGTTTTTCGAAAGAAACCAATGGCGGCCCATTGTAATCAGGCCCCCACCATTGTCCCTCGACCAGCCGCGAGCCAGCGGGAATCTCGCTGCCGTAAGTGAGGCCGCGGTCGCTTTGGAGGACCCAGGCCGCGTCTTCTCTTGGCTTGATGTTCTCAGCCGGGATTCCGCCGGCCGAGACGATGCGACCGCGCAGCATCGGTACTTCTTCCAGTCTCGCTGCGGGCGCCTGCGCGTGCACGAAAGCATCGAAGCGCTCGACCTGATCGGCGGGGATGTCGAGGAAGTAAAACGACGGGGCTTTCGCAGGTAGTTCGTTGGAGAATTGCCGCTGCAAGTTGCCATCGATTTCGATCACGGTGACCAGCAATGCGATGCCCAAGCCGAGCGAGAGCACGATTGTGGGCGTAAGTGCGCCCGGTCGATGGATATTGGCTATCGCCATTCGCAATCCGGTTGCCTGTGCCCGTGGCGCGCGCCGTGCCAGATCCATCACCAGTGCTGCGACAGCGCGAAGCAGCACAAATATGCCTGCGGCAGTGGCAACGTAGATCACGGCGACACGCCGGTCATAGGCGAGCAGCACGACGAATGCAGCCAACACGACCAGCGCGATTACAGTAAGTGCGACATAGCGCTTGCGAGGCAGGCGTGGCTGCGGCGCGACCATGTCGCGGAACAATTCCGCGACCGGTACATCATGTGCGCGCCCCAATGGCCAGAGCGTGAAAACAACCGCGGTGAGCAGACCATAAATTAGCGCCAATACCAGTTCGCCCGGGTGCACGGCCGGTACGATCGGCAAAGGAATGATGGCGCCGAATGTCCAGTAAATCACGAACGGAAGTATCGCGCCGAACGTCACGCCAATGGCGCCGCCGATCAGTGCGAGCAAAAGAACCTGGGTGAGATAGATGCTGAATACGCGACGACCGCTTGCCCCAAGCGCTTTCATGGTGGCAATCGACTCGCGTCGCCGGTCGAGATGGCTCTTGACCGCGTTGCCAACACCGACGCCGCCGACCAGAAGCGCAGTGAGACCTACGATGGTGAGGAACTGCGTAAAGCGCTCCACGTTGCGCTCGAGTTGTGGCGAAGCGTTGCGGCGGCTGCGGACATCCCATCCGGCTTCCGGCAATCGTGCGCGCGCATGCGTGATCACTGCGCCCGCGGCGGTGTCGCTGGCGTCGTTTGCTGGTAAGCGCAGCCGATAATGCCACCGCACCAGACTTCCGGGCTGCAGCAGACCTGTGGCACGTAACGCATCCTGGCTCACCAGCAGGCGTGGGCCAAAGCCGATGCCGCCGGCGAGTTTGTCGGGCTCGCTTGTCAGGGTGGCACGGATTTCAAGGCTGGCGTTGCCGATCGTAAGACGTGCGCCGGACTTGATCTCCAGGCGCGCCATCAGCGTCGGGTCCGCAACGGCGCCAAATATTCCGTCGTGCTGGGCCAATGCGCCGCCAAGCGCGACCGGTGGGTCAAGCAGGACTTGGCCGAACAGCGGGTATCCACTGTCGACCGCTTTCATCTCGACAAGCGTCGCCTGACCATCGGCCCCGCGTGCCATTGCCCGCATTGTTGCCGCGCTTGATACCTGGCCATAACTTTGAAGAAATTCCTGCTCTTGTGGTGTGGCTTCACGCTGAATCAGCGTGAACGCCAAATCGCCGCCAAGGATGACACGGCCTTCGCGCGCAAGCCCGTCCGCAAGACTTGCCGCCAGCGAGCTGACCCCGGCAATCGCCATGCTGCCGAGCGCGATGCAGGCGATGAATACGTAAAAGCCGTGCAACCCGCCGCGCAATTCCCGCAAGGCGAAACGCAGGGGCAGCCAGTGGCCGTGGGGCGCGGCAACCGCTTCAGTGGTCATGGCGTCACACCGTCGATACGACCCGAACGCAATCGCACGACGCGCTCGCAGCGTCTCGCCAGAGCGGCATCGTGTGTCACCAGGACCAGCGTGGTTTTGCGCTTTGCGAACCCGGCAAAAAGCAGATCGATGATTTGCTGTCCCGTTTCTTCGTCGAGATTGCCGGTCGGTTCGTCTGCCACCAGGATTTGCGGATCGGGTGCGAGTGCTCGTGCAACAGCAACCCGCTGCTGCTCGCCACCCGACAATTCGGCCGGATAGTGATAAAGACGGTCGCCCAGACCTACGGCAGCGAGTTCGTGGTTCGCTTTTTCACGCGCATCCGCGATGCCGCTGAGCTCGAGCGGAACCGCGACATTCTCCAGCGCGGTCATGGTGGGAATGAGATGGAAGGACTGGAAAACGATTCCCACGTGCCGTCCGCGAAAACGCGCCAACGCGTCCTCATCGAGTGCGCCCAGGTTCTTGCCCGCGACCGCGACCGTTCCGCTATCCGCGCGTTCAAGGCCCGCCATCACCATGAGTAACGTCGATTTTCCCGAGCCGGATGGTCCGACCAGGCCGATTGCCTCGCCACTGCCTATATGCAGGTCGATGTCTTTGAGGATATGAACGCGGGCAGCTCCCTGCCCAAGAGAGAGATTGACACCGGCGAGCGCAATAACCGACCCCGCCTGCGAGTTAACCGTCATGGGACCTCATTCTTCGCCACCCCGCTCATATGGGACGAACCCCGCCCGGGTCCAGCGTTTTGCGGCCTGGCTGCTATTGGCATTGTTATGCGCGCTGCTTCCGGCTGCTGGCGCGAGAGGGGCCGAGCGTCCGGTCAAAGTTGTGGTGCTGGGTGATTCGCTCAGCGCCGGTTTGGGATTGCCGGCACCGGCGGCGTTCCCGGCGAGGCTGGCGGAGGCACTCGCGGCCAAAGGCATTGCTGCCACGTTCATCAATGCCGGGGTATCCGGCGATACTGCTTCCGGCGGACTTGGCCGCCTTGATTGGTCGGTTCCGGATGGCACAGACGCGGTCATCGTCGAGCTCGGCGCGAACGACGCATTGCGAGGGCTCGATCCCGGCGTCACCAAGGCCGCGCTCGACACAATCCTGCGCAAACTTGTCGACCGTCACATTGTTGTCTTGCTGGCCGGAATGCGGGCGCCCCGCAACATGGGCCCGGACTATGCACGCGACTTTGACGGTATCTACCCGGCGCTTGCGTCGACTCACCCGGTCGTCTTTTATCCCTTCTTTCTTGAGGGTGTGGCTGCTGATCCCAAATTAAATCAGGGTGATGGCCTGCATCCAAACGCCGCCGGCGTGGATGCGATTGTGGCGCGTATCCTGCCGCGGGTCGAAGAATTGATCGCCCGGGCGCGTACTGCGCGGGGGTCGTAATTGAGAGTCTCGTCATGCCGCGTCTCTTCACGGGTGTCGAAATTCCGACCGATGTCGGGCAGGCGCTGGCGACATTGCGCGGCGGGTTGCCGGGTGCCCGCTGGATCCATCCCGAAAATTATCATCTGACATTACGGTTCATTGGCGACGTCGATGATCAACTCGCCCACGAAGTCGCCTCCATGCTTGGTCGCGTCAAACGCGGATCTTTCGAACTGTATATGGAGGGGCTCACGTCCTTTGGCGGCCGCAAGCCGCGCGCGGTTGTCGCAAGCGTCGCGCACGCGCAAGCCCTGCTCGATGTGCAGGCTGAGCACGAACGGCTGATGCAGCGGATCGGTCTGGAGCCCGAAGGGCGTAAGTTTACGCCCCACGTGACATTGGCACGTCTGCGCGAATCCTCCAGTCAACAGGTTGCCGAGTATCTTTCGGCACGCGGCTATTTCCGCACCTCGCGCTTCCGTGTCTCGCGCTTCGTTCTTTTTTCCTCGCGCGCCTCCGTCGGCGGAGGCCCGTATGTGGTCGAGGCGAGCTACCCGCTCAGCGCGTGAGCGTTTAAACCGGGTTGAGGAGCCGCGACTGCACGTCAAGAATGGCCGTCGCGACACCGTGCGCATCGGCGGCTGCTTCGCGCATCAGTGACAGAGGCGTGTAGCGCGGAGGGTCGACTTCGCCGACCACGCTGCCGAAATCGAATTTGAGATCGGCCTCGAACTTGCGGGCAAGCTGCTGCATTCGCTGGTTCTCAGCCAGGCAGTGCATTTGCAGTGACTTGATTGCGCGGTTACGCGCACTCAAGAGCGTGCGTTCAAGCAGGACGGTGCCGACGCCATGGCTTTGCCACGGCTGCTCAACGCTGAAGGCGGCTTCCCCCTCGCGTGCGAAGACTGAGCCGTGCGAGCGAAGTTCGGCGGCACCGCGCAGGGTGCCGTCGACGAAGAAGCCGTGCACGATGACACCGAGGCCACCCGCCGTGCCTGCATGCGAAGCGATGGATTCATCGGACACTGCGCCGGAAAAGCGCCGGTTCCGGCTCTCGGGATCAAGGCGGAGCAGATGGTCGCGATAGGCGTCGGTCTCATTGATCCACAATTTGCGGATCATGCCGTCGTCCGGCAAAGGCTCGTGCATGTCTGAGTCTCCTGAGGTCCACGTCGCCCCTGCCTGATCGCGTTCCCGCCGCGGCGCCGCAGTTTGCTGCCCGCGAATCGCCTCTCCGTTTATATATGGTGCATTGCAGCAATAATTCGATGCAAAGACCCCTCAGGAGACCCTGCCCCGCAAAACTGCATAGCTTCCAAAGGATTACCGCACATTTTGTGCGCAACATGGCTCACTCGTGCCGACAGCCGATTTACAGCGCGCACGGTTCATCATTACGTGTCACTGCGACTTCCTTCCGTTTGTCCTAGCCCGATGTCTGAAATCTTCACCACCCGTTACGCGGCGTTGGTCGCCGCCGGAAAGATTGAGGCCGATTCGGGCCAGGCAGTGTTGGCGCGCCAACTCACTGCGCTTGAAAGACGGATCGACCAGCACCGGCTGGCGCGCAAGTCTTCGGCGCTCGGCTGGCTGTTCGGAAAGCGCGAACAGGCCGGTGCGCCTCTCAAAGGCCTCTACGTCTATGGCGAGGTCGGCCGTGGCAAGACCATGCTCATGGATCTCTTCTTCGAGACCAGCGCGGTCGTGCGCAAACGCCGCGTTCATTTCCACGAGTTCATGGCCGACGTGCATGAGCGGGTCCACGTCTTCAGGCAGGAGGTCAAGAACGGGGAGCCCAACGAACTCGATCCGATCCAGCGCACAGCAGCCGCGATTGCAAGGGAAAGCTGGCTTCTGTGTTTCGACGAGTTCCATGTCACAGACATCGCCGACGCCATGATCCTCGGACGGCTGTTCACGCGACTGTTCGAGCTCGGTGTGGTCATGGTGGCGACATCCAATCTCGCGCCGAGCGATCTCTACAAGGATGGGCTCAACCGTGCGCTATTTCTCCCTTTCATTGCGCTGCTCGAACGCCAGTGCGAGGTCGTGAAGCTTGAGGCGCGCATCGATTTCCGGTTGGAGAAGCTGACCGGCGTGCCGACATGGTACGTGCCGGACGATGCGAAAGCTGATGCCGCGCTCGACGAAGCCTGGCGGCGGCTTGCCGGCGGTCATGCGGGCGTGCCACAGGAGCTGATGGTCAAGGGCCATGCTGTGCGGATACCGAAAGCCGCGATGGGCGTTGCGCGATTTTCATTCAGCGATCTTTGCGAGCAGCCGCTGGCGGCAATCGACTATCTCAGGATCGTCCACGAATTCCACACCGTCATCCTCGACCACATTCCGGTGATGGATTACGCCCGGCGCAATGAGGCCAAGCGCTTCATCATCCTGATCGACACGCTGTACGACAATTCGGTGAAGCTGCTGGCATCCGCGCAGGCGCAACCTGATGAGCTTTACACCGCGGCCGAAGGCTATGAGGCGAACGAATTCAAGCGCACGGCCTCGCGGCTGATCGAGATGCGGTCGCAGGCCTATCTCGGTCTGCCGCACGGTCCAAAACAGGGACCGGCGATCGACCCCGGGGAAATTATCGAAACTTAGGGCGGCGCGGCTGTCATCACGGGCGGTCCTCGCCCGGCGCAGTGATACGGCCGAATGTCGCCTCTGGACTCTACGCCTCCCGTCTGCTGGTATAATGTATACAAGACTTAGACGGCCAGAATCTCCGGCCTTTCGGCACCTTGTCGACCAGAACCTAACCGGTTAACCACCACCCGCCGTGCTCCGCGGCAGCAAGTCGAGAGTTTTCCAACCATGGCGCGTAACAAGATTGCGTTGATCGGCGCCGGCCAGATTGGCGGCACGCTGGCCCATCTCATTGGGCTGAAAGAACTGGGAGACGTCGTCATGTTCGACGTCATGGAGGGGATCCCGCAAGGGAAGGCGCTCGATATCGCCCAATCGTCACCGGTCAACGACTTCGATGCCAAGTTCGCCGGCACCAACAGCTATGACGCGATCGAAGGTGCCGATGTGTGCATCGTCACTGCGGGCGTGCCGCGCAAGCCCGGCATGAGCCGTGACGATCTTCTCGACATCAACCTGAAGGTGATGGGCCAGGTCGGTTCCGGCATCAAGAAGTACGCGCCCAATGCCTTCGTGATCTGCATCACCAATCCGCTCGACGCCATGGTGTGGGCGCTGCAGAAGAGCTGTGGGCTACCCCAACACAAGGTTGTCGGCATGGCCGGCGTGCTCGACTCGGCGCGTTTCCGTTACTTCCTTGCCGACGAATTCCACGTTTCCGTTGAGGACGTCACAGCGTTCGTGCTCGGTGGCCATGGCGACACCATGGTCCCGCTGACGCGTTACTCGGCTGTGGCAGGCATTCCTGTGCCCGATCTGGTGAAGATGGGCTGGACGACGCAGGCGCGCATCGACGAGATCGTGAAGCGGACCGCCAATGGCGGCGCCGAGATCGTCAATCTGCTCAAGACAGGTTCAGCCTTCTACGCGCCAGCGGCCTCCGCAATCGCGATGGCGGAAAGCTATCTCCGTGACAAGAAGCGGGTGCTGCCCTGCGCCGCCTGGTTGAACGGGGAGTACGGCATCAACGACCTCTATGTCGGCGTCCCGGTTGTCATTGGCGCCAAAGGTGTCGAACGCATCGTCGAGATCGAGCTCAATAGCGGCGAGCGCGCCATGTTCGAAAAATCGGCGGCCTCGGTGCAGGGCCTGGTCGACGCCTGCAAAAAGATCGCCCCCAATCTCGACAATTAGAAAGAAGCCGGCGCGATCAGCCGGGAG
Organism: Pseudolabrys sp.; assembly: GCA_036265125.1. Lineage (GTDB taxonomy): Bacteria > Pseudomonadota > Alphaproteobacteria > Rhizobiales > Xanthobacteraceae > Pseudolabrys. The sequence goes on from DATAPP010000234.1 coordinate 21,981, forward strand.
TTCGGCATGAATATTCACGAATATCAGGCGAAGGCGGTGTTGCGCGAATTCGGCGTGCCGGTGCCGCGTGGCGTCCCCGCATTCAGCGTGGATGAAGCGATCAAGGGCGCGCAGGAGCTTGCCGGCCCGGTTTGGGTTGTAAAGGCCCAGATCCACGCAGGTGGACGCGGCAAAGCCGGCGGCGTCAAGGTCGTGAAATCCATCGATGACGTGAAGAAAGAGTCCACGCGCATTCTGGGTTCGACGCTGGTGACGCACCAGACCGGTCCGCACGGCAAGAAGGTCAACCGCCTCTATATCGAGGAAGGCTCGGCAATCGATCGCGAGTTCTATCTTTCTGCGTTGATTGATCGTGAAACCTCGCGCGTCGCGTTCGTTGTCTCGACCGAAGGTGGCATGGACATCGAGGAAGTTGCGCACAAGACGCCCGAGAAAATTCTCACCTTCTCGGTTGATCCGGCCACCGGGATCATGCCGCATCACGGCCGCCGCGTAGCGCAGACGCTCAAGCTGTCCGGCGATCTCGCCAAACAGATCGAAGCGATCCTGCCGAAGCTCTATTCCGCCTTCACAACGAAGGACATGAGCCTGCTCGAGATCAATCCGCTGGTGGTGACCAAGGATAACAAGATCATCTGTCTCGATGCGAAGGTTGGCTTCGACGGCAACGCTCTCTATCGCCATCCGGATATTGTCGCGTTGCGTGACCTGACTGAGGAAGACGACAAGGAAATAGAGGCATCGAAATACGATCTTAATTACATCGCGCTCGACGGCTCGATCGGCTGCATGGTCAATGGCGCCGGTCTTGCGATGGCCACCATGGACATCATCAAACTGTACGGCATGGCGCCGGCCAACTTTCTCGATGTCGGCGGCAGTGCCACGAAGGAAAAGGTGACCGCGGCGTTCAAGATCATCACCTCTGATCCAAATGTAAAAGGGATTCTCGTCAACATCTTCGGCGGCATCATGAAGTGCGATGTGATTGCCGAGGGTGTTGTTGCCGCGGTGAAGGAAGTGGGATTGAAGGTGCCGCTGGTCGTTCGGCTCGAAGGCACGAACGTCGATCTGGGCAAAAAAATCATCGCCGAGTCCAAACTCAATGTGACGTCGGGCGACGATCTCGACGACGCCGCGCAGAAGATCGTGAAGGCGGTGAAGGGCAATTGATGTTTCAGACAGGCACAGGAGGGAAGCGATGTTCCGTTATGTTTTCGCGCTTGCAATCCTGGGCGCAGTTGTGACGCCCGTGTGCGCGCAGGATGCCATTCCCGATCTCAAGGGTACCTGGACCGGAAAAGGCAAGTCGATCGTGTTCGGCAACAACGCCCATCATGCGGGCAAGCAAACGATTGCCAGCGCGCCTCGGGTGCGCGACATCGAGGCGATGCACGTCGTGGAAGGTCAGGATGGAAGGTTGGTCTGGGGCCGTTCTTCCTCCGCGGCTGCCAACACCAAGGAGCCGTTTGCCTGGGCGATTGCGAGCGACAACAAGTCGATCGTGGGCGCCGATATGGATGGTTATTTCCGGATTACGCTTCTCTCGCCCGATCGCATGGAGAAGTGTTACGCGCAGAACGCGGCACGCCCGAGCCGTTCGATTGTCGCTTCGTGTCAGATCATGGAACGGGCGAAACAGTAGCAGGCTCTGATGTCCATTCTCATCGACAAGAACACCAAGGTCATCTGCCAGGGGTTTACCGGCAAGAACGGCACCTTCCATTCGCAGGCGGCGATTACCTACGGCACCAAGATGGTCGGCGGAACCTCGCCGGGCAAAGGCGGCTCAACCCATCTCGATCTGCCGGTGTTTGACACCGTCGCCGAAGCGAAGGAAAAAACCGGCTGCGATGCCAGCGTGATTTACGTCCCGCCGGCGGGCGCAGGCGATGCCATCTGCGAGGCGATCCAGGCCGAGATCCCGCTGATCGTCTGCATCACCGAAGGCATTCCGGTGATGGACATGGTCAAGGTGAAACGCTCGCTCTCGGGTTCGAAATCGCGGCTGATCGGCCCGAACTGCCCGGGCGTGATGACCGCGGGCGAATGCAAGATCGGCATCATGCCTGGCAATATCTTCAAGCCGGGCAAGGTCGGCATCGTGTCGCGCTCGGGCACGCTCACCTACGAGGCGGTGTTCCAGACCAGCCGCGAGAACCTTGGCCAGACCACCGCCGTCGGCATTGGCGGCGACCCGGTGAAAGGCACTGAATTTATCGCGGTGCTCGAGATGTTCCTGGCCGATGCAAAAACCGAGTCGATTGTCATGATCGGGGAGATCGGCGGCTCGGCCGAGGAAGATGCAGCGCAATTCCTGAAAGACGAGGCCAAGCGCGGCCGCAGGAAACCGATGGTCGGGTTCATCGCCGGCCGCACCGCGCCCCCCGGCCGGCGCATGGGCCATGCCGGGGCGATCATTTCCGGTGGCAAAGGTGACGCCGAGTCCAAAATTGCGGCAATGGAATCGGCGGGAATCAAGGTATCACCGTCCCCGGCACGGATCGGGAAAACGCTGGTTGAAGTACTGAAATCCTGATTCAGTGCTTGGCCTTTCATAGACTTACAGACGTCTTAAATAGAGTTAAAACTGCAACATCAGCCGCTCGCCGGCTTTTCGAGCTATTGCGGCTGAACCGCGCCGTTTTTTTCAGGCTACACAAGGATTTAGATCGCCATGTCCCGTCAGGACGCCAACGCTATTTTTGCCAACACCTCGTTCCTCTACGGCGGCAACGCGGCCTACATCGAGGACCTCTATGCGAAATACGAGGCCGATCCGGCCGCCGTCGATGCCGAGTGGCGCGCCTTTTTCCAGAGCCTGAAGGACGAGAAGGGGGACGTAGTCAAAAACGCGCGGGGCGCCTCGTGGCAGAGGCCGAACTGGCCGATGCGGCCGAATGGCGATCTGGTTGCGGCCCTCGACGGTCAATGGGCCGAGACTGAAAAGAAGATCGGCCAGAAGATTTCTGCGGCGGCGCAGGTCAAGGGAGTCGAGCTGGCCTCAGCCGATGTGATGCAGGCGACGCGGGATTCCATCCACGCGTTGATGCTCATTCGCGCCTACCGGATCCGCGGCCATTTCTACGCCAAGCTTGATCCGCTCGGACTCGAACCGGAAAAGAACGAAGAGGAACTCGATCCGCGCAGCTACGGCTTCACCGAGGCCGATCTCGACCGCCGTATTTATCTCGACAAGGTGCTCGGCCTCGAGTTCGCGTCAATGCGGGAGATCGTCGCGATCCTGCGCCGCACCTATTGCCAGACGCTCGGCGTCGAGTTCATGCATATCTCGAACGCCGCACAGAAAAGCTGGATCCAGGAGCGCATCGAGGGGCGCGACAAGGAGATCGCCTTCACGCGCGAAGGCAAGCGCGCAATCCTCAACAAGCTGGTGGAAGCCGAGGGTTTCGAGAAATTCCTGGACGTCAAATACACCGGCACCAAGCGCTTCGGGCTTGACGGCGCCGAGGCATTGATCCCGGCGCTCGAGCAGATCATCAAGCGCGGCGGCAATCTCGGCGTGAAGGAAATCTGCGTCGGCATGCCGCATCGGGGCCGACTCAATGTCCTGACCCAGGTAATGGGCAAGCCGCACCGCGCGCTGTTCCACGAATTTAAGGGGGGCTCGGCGACGCCGGACGAGATCGAAGGCTCGGGTGATGTGAAATATCATCTCGGCGCGTCAGCGGACCGCGAGTTCGACGGAAACAAGGTGCACCTGTCGCTCACCGCCAACCCTTCGCATCTGGAGATCGTCGATCCGGTGACGCTCGGCAAAGTGCGCGCCAAACAGGACCAGCACCACGCCACGCCTGATGAGCGCACGATGGTGATGCCGCTGCTGATGCATGGCGACGCCGCATTCGCGGGGCAGGGCGTGGTGGCGGAATGCTTCGGCCTGTCGGATCTGAAGGGCTACCGCACCGGCGGCTCGCTGCACTTCATCGTCAACAACCAGATCGGGTTCACGACCTATCCGCGCTATTCGCGTTCGTCGCCCTATCCCTCCGACGTCGCCAAGATGATCGAGGCACTGATCTTCCACGTCAACGGCGACGATCCGGAGGCGGTGGTGTTCGCGGCCAAGGTCGCCACCGAGTACCGGCAGAAATTCCAGCGCCCGGTGGTCATCGATATGTTCTGTTACCGGCGCTTCGGTCACAACGAAGGCGACGAGCCGTCCTTCACACAGCCGCTGATGTACAAGAAGATCCGCTCGCATCCGAGCACGCTTGAAATCTACGGCAAGAAACTGACCGGCGAAGGCGTCGTCACCGAGGGCGAAGTCGAAAAAATGAAGGCCGACTGGCGTGCGCGCCTGGAGGCCGAATTCGAAGCAGCGCAGGGCTATAAGCCAAACAAGGCTGACTGGCTCGACGGTCGCTGGGCGGGATTGAAGCCGACCGGAGAGCTCGAAGATCCGCGCCGCGGCAATACCGGCGTTGCGGCAGAAACGCTGCGCGAAATCGGCAAGAAGATCACCGTCGTGCCGGCGGGTTTCAGCGTCCACAAGACGGTGCAGCGCTTCCTCGACCATCGCGCCAAGGCGATCGAGACCGGCGAGGGGATCGACTGGGCCACCGCCGAGGCGCTCGCTTTCTGTTCACTGCTCAAGGAAGGGCACCCGGTCCGCCTGTCCGGCCAGGACAGCGAACGCGGCACCTTCTCGCAGCGCCACTCGGTGCTGTTCGATCAGAACACCGAGGAACGCCACACCCCGTTCAATCATCTCGGCAAGGAGCAGGCGCGATTCGAGGTGCTCAATTCGAGTCTGTCGGAAGAGGCGGTGCTCGGATTTGAATACGGTTATTCCACCGCAGAGCCCAACGCGCTGACATTGTGGGAAGCGCAGTTCGGTGACTTCGCCAACGGCGCACAGGTCGTGTTCGACCAGTTCATCTCATCCGGCGAGCGCAAGTGGCTGCGTCTGTCCGGTCTCGTTTGCCTGCTGCCGCATGGCTACGAAGGCCAGGGCCCGGAGCATTCCTCGGCGCGGCTCGAGCGTTTCCTGCAGATGTGCGCGGAAGACAACATGCAGGTGGCAAACCTCACCACGCCGGCGAACTACTTCCATGCGCTGCGCCGCCAGCTGAAGCGCGAAATCCGCAAGCCGCTGATCCTGATGACACCGAAGAGCCTGCTGCGCCACAAGCGTGCGGTGTCGCGGCTCGACGAGATGGTAACAGGTACGTCGTTCCACCGCCTGCTGTGGGACGACGCGCAGCTGCTGCCGAACGAGACGATCAAGCTCGTCACCGACGACAGGATCCGCCGCGTTGTTATGTGTTCAGGCAAGGTCTATTTCGATCTTTACGAGGAGCGCGAGAAGCGCGGCATCGACGACATCTACCTTCTGCGCATTGAGCAGCTCTATCCATTCCCGACCAAGGCGTTGATCACCGAGCTTTCACGTTTCAAGCAGGCGGAGATGATCTGGTGCCAGGAGGAGCCGCGCAATATGGGTGCGTGGTTTTTCGTCGACGTCTTCCTGCAGTGGATCCTCAATCAGATTGGCGCGAGGAACCGCACGATGCGCTATGCCGGCCGGCCGGCCTCGGCCTCGACCGCGGTCGGGCAGATGTCGAAACACCTGGCGCAGCTCAAGCAATTCCTGGAAGAGGCGCTTTGTTGATCCATTGCACTCAATCCTGCCCGGCCTTGTGCCGGGCATCCATGTCTTGATGGGGTGCCCGAAGGGAACGTGGATGGCCGGGACGAGCCCGGCCGTGACGACGCAGACGAGGTGAGAGAAAAGTCATGGCTGACATTCGCGTGCCCACCCTTGGCGAATCGGTGACCGAGGCGACCGTCGGAAAATGGTTCAAGCAGCCGGGAGATGCGGTGGCGGTGGATGAGCCGCTGGTCGAACTTGAGACCGACAAGGTTACGCTGGAGGTGCCCGCGCCGGCCGCCGGCGTTCTCGGCGATATCGCCGCCAAGAACGGCGAAACCGTCGGGATTGGCGCGCTGCTCGGGCGGATCAAGGAAGGTGCCGGAGCCGCGCCAGCGAAACCGGCTGCTCCCGCCGCCCGACCCGCTGAGGCGCCGAAGGCAGCCGCACCCGCTCCGGCCGCAAGACCCATCGAAATGCCGGCGCCGCCGTCGGTCCGGAAGATGGCGGCGGAAAGCGGCATCGATCCCTCAAAAATTGCCGGCAGCGGCCTGCATGGACAGGTCACCAAGGGCGACATGTTGAGCGCCATCGAACGCGCCGCGGCGGCGCCGACGCCGGTTGCAGCCCCGGTGCAAATGCGTGCGCCGTCACCTGCCGACGATGCGGCGCGCGAAGAGCGCGTGCACATGACGCGGTTGCGCCAGACCATTGCGCGCCGCCTGAAGGACGCACAGAACACCGCCGCCATGCTCACGACCTTCAACGAGGTCGACATGAGCGCTGTGATGCATATGCGCAATCAGTACAAGGATCTGTTCGAGAAGAAACATGGCGTGAAGCTCGGCTTCATGGGCTTCTTCGTGCGCGCCTGCATCCAGGCGCTGAAAGAAATTCCCGCCGTCAATGCTGAGATCGATGGTACGGATATCGTCTACAAGAACTATTACCATGTCGGCATCGCGGTCGGCACGGAGAAGGGCCTGGTTGTGCCGGTGGTCCGCGACGCCGATCACATGTCGCTCGCACAAATCGAAAAGACCATCGCTGATCTTGGCCGTCGCGCACGCGATGGCAGCCTCAAGATCGAGGAGATGCAGGGCGGCACCTTTACGATCACAAATGGCGGCGTCTACGGCTCGTTGATGTCGACGCCGATCCTCAACGCGCCACAGTCCGGCATCCTCGGCATGCACAAGATCCAGGAGCGGCCCGTCGTTCATGAAGGCAAAATCGAAGCGCGGCCGATGATGTATCTTGCGCTGTCTTATGATCACCGTATCGTCGACGGCCGCGAGGCTGTCACCTTCCTGGTGCGGGTGAAAGAAGGCCTGGAGGATCCGGCGCGAGTTGTCCTTGATCTGTAATGTTTTCCGTCGTGCCCGGCCTTGTGCCGGGCATCCACGTTTTGCTTACTTAAGACGTGGATGGCCGGGACGAGCCATGGCGATTGAGAGTGCGGAGTAACGATGGCCTACGACCTTATCGTCATCGGAACCGGCCCCGGTGGCTACGTCTGCGCCATTCGCGCGGCTCAGCTCGGCCTGAAAACGGCAGTGGTCGAAAAGCGCGCCACCTATGGCGGCACCTGCCTCAACATTGGCTGCATTCCCTCGAAAGCCTTATTGCATGCATCGGAATTATTCGACGACGCGGGGCACACGTTTGGAAAAATGGGAATCGGCGTTTCCCCGCCGAAACTCGATCTCACGGCGATGATGGCGTTCAAGGATCAGGGCGTCGATGGCAATGTGAAGGGCGTCGATTTCCTGTTCAGGAAGAACAAGATCGAAGCATTCCACGGCAGTGCGCGCATTGCAGCGCCCGGCAAGGTCGAAGTAACGGGTGCTGACGGCAAGAAACAAACGCTCGAAACCAAATCCATCGTCATTGCTACCGGCTCGGATGTTGCACGCCTGAAGGGCATCGAGATCGACGAAAGGCGCATTGTCTCATCCACCGGCGCGCTGTCGATGCCCGAGGTGCCGAAACATCTGCTCGTCATCGGCGCCGGCGTGATCGGGCTTGAACTCGGCTCCGTCTGGCGGCGGCTCGGCTCGCAGGTGACCGTGGTCGAATTTCTCGATGGCGTCTTGCCCGGCACGGACGGCGAAGTGCGCCGGCAGGCGCAACGCCTGTTCGAGAAGCAGGGCATGACATTCAAACTGTCGTCAAAAGTGACGGCGGTCGACGCATCGGGAAAGCGGTTGAAAGCGACGATTGAGCCCGCGAAAGGAGGCGCGGCGGAAACGATAGAGGCCGATGTCGTTTTGGTTGCGATCGGACGGGTGGCATATACGGATGGACTTGGGCTCAAGGAGCTTGGCGTGAAGATTGACGAGCGTGGTCGCGTTGTTGTCGATCATTATTACGCGACCAGCGTGCCCGGTGTGTGGGCGATCGGCGATGTGATTGCCGGGCCTATGCTGGCGCACAAGGCTGAGGACGAAGGCGTCGCGCTTGCGGAAATTCTCGTCGGTGAGGCCGGTCACGTGAACTACGATGCCATTCCGAACGTCATTTACACGTACCCTGAGATTGCGACCGTCGGAAAATCCGAGGAAGAGCTGAAGGCGGCCGGCATCGCCTACAATGTCGGCAAGTTTCCGTTCACTGCAAACGCCCGCGCCAAGGTCAACCTGACGACCGATGGCTTCGTGAAGATTATCGCCGACGCAAAAACCGATCGCGTGCTCGGTGTGCATCTCATTTGTGCCGATGCCGGCAACATGATCGCAGAAGCAGTGCTTGCCATGGAGTTCGGCGCCTCAGCCGAAGACATCGCGCGCACTTGTCACGCACACCCGACGCTGCCCGAGGCGGTGAAGGAAGCGGCCATGGCGGTCGCGAAGCGCGCGATTCATATGTAAAACGCGGCAGTCCCGAGCGATGCGAATCCAATTTTTGTCATGACCGGGCATAGCCGTCCGAAGGACGGCGTGCTTTCGCCCCCTATGTCCCGGCCATCTCGTTTAGAAATGCATTATTCCTTCATAAGCGGGATCACCGGGACTCGCGCTTGCGTGCGGCCCGGTGATGACAAATGATGGGTTCGACGCTCACAGGCAATTTTCGCAAGGGGAAATCGATATGGCCAAAGGCCACAAGGATAAAGTCGCCGTCATCACTGGTGCAGCGAACGGCATCGGGCAGGCCTTTGCGAAGCGGCTGGCCGAGGATGGCGTGCACGTGGCGGTTGCCGATCTCGCCGACGGCAAGGACACGGTGAAGCTGATCGAGGCCGCGGGGCGTGAGGCGCTGGCCGTGAACTGCGACGTGTCTTCGGAAGCGTCAGTCGCGGCCATGGTCAAACAGGTACAAAGCAAATTTGGCCATGTCGACATCGTGGTGAATTGCGCCGGCATCTTCCCGCAGAAGAATTTCCCGGAGATGAGCTTCGCCGACTGGCGCAAGGTTCTTTCGATCAACCTCGATGGCACGTTTCTGGTGACCGCGGCATTCGTGCCCGGCATGCGCGCGCGCAAGTGGGGCCGCGTGGTCAACATGGCGTCCAGTACGCTCGGGTCGGTGGTGACCGGCTTTGCGCATTATGTCGCCAGCAAGGGCGGCATAGTCGGCTTCACGCGCGCTCTCGCAAGCGACCTCGCGGGCGATGGAATCACAGTCAATGCGATCGCGCCCGGGCTCACGCGCTCGCCTGGCACGCTGGTGCGCTCGCCGCGTCCGGGCTTCAAGACCATGGACGAGGAATTTACCGCGGTTGCGCAGATGCAGGCCATCAAGCGGGTAGAGGTTCCGGACGATCTGGTTGGCGCCGTTTCATTCCTCACCAGCGACGATTCGGCTTTCATCACCGGACAAACTCTGAATGTGGATGGCGGACGCGTCCGGTCGTAAATCCTTTGAGTCGGCGCCAGGCGAGGGAAGCACACATTCCGACCGTATTGTGCGGTGCAGTGGGTTGAATTTGCTAACAAAAGTCTTGCTTTTGTTGCGGTAGCCGGCGGGGTTACTATTTACGACAAATGCGTCGCAATCTCTTCCGACCACTATGGATCATTCTCGCGCTGCTGCTTCTGCTGGAAGCGTGGTTGTGGGATCACCTCGAACCTCTTGTCGCGCGCGTCGTCAATGTCGTTCCCTGGGGCAGGGTCAAAACGGTCCTTGCAGGCCTGATCGAGGATCTGCCTCCTTATGCGTCGCTCGTCGTGTTCACCGTCCCGGTCATTGTCCTGCTGCCCCTGAAATTTCTTGAGGTCTATTTTCTCGCTACGGCTAACTGGTTCGCCGCCATTGTGGTGCTGGTCCTCGCGAAGCTTGTGGGCCTTGGTGTTACCGCCTTCGTGTTTGATGTCACGCGCGGCAAGCTGCTTCAGATTGCTTGGTTCCGGCGAATGTATGACTGGTTCTTGTGGGCGCGTGACTGGTCGCGCACGCAGACCGAGCCGATCCGTGCCCGCATCCGCAAGATTTTCTGGCTATTCATGCCGGAACGCGCCGGCCGCACATTCCGTCGGCTGATCCGTCTGCGCCGCTCCTATAACCGCCCGGCCTGACGTCGCCGTTCAGTGCCCGGCGAGATGGAGTGCGTGTGGCGCCCACAGGCCGAGTGCCATGAAGCCGAGGCCGCAGAATCCGAGAAACCCGGACAGCCAACCCATCGCGACAATACCTGTGATGACCTGCGCCGACGCCAATACGATGCCGATCTGGAATGCGGCCGACGCGAATTCGTATTGATGATAGCGGGCCAGCCAGGTGTCGCGCTCATGCTCCAAATGCTCGGCCAGGGCCCTCAGCTCTTTGCGGCCATCGTTTTCTTTCGGATCTGAGTCGTAGCGGGACACGGTATTGCGCCAGGTCTCGATCTGCTTGGCAATTGCAGCTTTGGCCTCATCATTGGTGACCGAGGGCAATTGCGCTGCAAATCCCTCGGCTGCCGTCCGCAATGTCGTTTGCCGGATGGTTTTGGCCTGAAAGAAATTCCAGGTGTCCGAAGCCTTGATATTGTCGGCGATGGCCGCCGTCTGCGAACTCTTGCCCAGCGTCTCCGAAAACGCGAGGAATAACGCCAATACAGCAATCAGCAGTGCGATCTTCTTGTTCGACTGCGCCGCATGCTCAACATGCTCGGCGTGTTCCATGTTTTCGTGCGCACTCATCAGCCCCTCCTTTGACCTGCGGCTGCGATCATAGCAGAGCGCAGGACAGTGCAAGAGGCGGAAGTCACTTTTGGCTGTATGCGTTTATGCGCGCGGATGCGCGCTTTCGTAGGCTTCGAGCAAACGTTCGGTGTCGACCGCGGTGTAGATTTGCGTTGTCGAAAGTGAAGCGTGGCCGAGCAATTCCTGGATTGACCGCAAATCGCCACCGCGGGCCAGCAGGTGTGTAGCGAAGGAATGACGGAGCGCATGCGGTGTCGCAGTGTCGGGTAATCCGAGGGCTCCGCGAAACCGGGCCATTGCCAGTTGAACGATGCGGGGTGAAAGCGGGCCGCCGCGTGCGCCAACAAAGAGCGCGGCTTCTTGCGACAGTTCGGAGGGGCAGAGAGCAATATACTCGCCGATTGCTTTGGCGACCTGCGGAAGCAGCGGCACCATGCGGGTCTTGTTGCCCTTTCCATTGACGGTGAGGGCGTCGCGAGCGGCAGTAAAATCCTTGCGCTTCAGGCCGAGTGCCTCGGAGACACGCAGGCCTGAGCCGTAGAGCAAGGCAAGCACCGCTGCGTCGCGCGCGATGATCCACGGCTCGCTTGCCTCACCTTTACGCAGTCCGGTGTCTGCGATCTGTTTGGCGGCGGAGATCGCCAGAGGCTTCGGCAAGGTTCTCGGCAGTTTAGGCGTACGCACGGCGCTCAGCGCCGCAACCTTGCCCTTGCCGTTGCGCTCGAGGAAGCGGGCAAAAGAACGGGTGCCGGCAAGTGTCCGCATCAATGATCGATTGCCCACACCCTCGTTTCGCCGTGCTGCCATGAAGGCGCGTACATCGGCCGGCGTGAGCCTGGCTAGTTGTTTCAGCGAAGGGGTGCCACCCAGATGGTCCGTCAGGAAAGCGAGAAACTGCGATACGTCACGTCGGTAGGATTCGAGCGTTTTGGGCGACATCCGCCGTTCGGCGCCGAGATAACTCAGCCAGCGCGCAATCTCGGCGGCAACGTCCGGCTTGGCCTGGAATTCGCTCTGGAATTTGCTCATGGAGCGAAGAGTGGCACTGCTTCCTTCACCCTTCCTTAAGCGCCCGGAATCGGCCAGACCATGCGGTATGAATAGAGTTGTCGATATTCTGGTGCCGGTAGCACTCGACCAGACCTATTCCTACCGGGTGCCGGCGGGTCTTGACCTTACGCCAGGTGATCTCGTGGCCGTCCCGCTGGGCGCGCGCGAATGCATGGGCGTCGTCTGGGCGGAGAATCCTGCCCCCAACCCGCGCCTGCACAATCGCCTGAAGGATGTCGACGAAAAACTCGACGTGCCGCCGTTGAAGGCCGAACTCCGTCAGTTCGTCGATTGGGTGTCGAACTACACGCTCGCCTCGCGCGGCATGGTCCTGCGCATGGCCCTGCGGATGGGCGAGCACCTTGGTCCCGGGCGAGAGCGCGTCGGCGTGCGGCTCGCTGGTCCTGCGCCGCAACGCATGACGGCCGCGCGCTCGCGTATTCTCAGCCTGTTCGCCGACGGGCTCATACGTTCGAAGAACGAGGCCAGTCGGGAAGCTGGTGTCAGCGCCGGTGTGATCGACGGATTGATCGACGAAGGCACTTTGGAAACGGTCGTACTGCCACCCGAGCCCGTGACTTCGCAGCCGGATCCTGATTTCCGCCAGCCGGAATTCTCGCTGGCCCAGCTCGCCGCCGCCGACACCCTGCGCACGACGGTCGAACAGGGCGGCTACACGGTCACATTGCTCGACGGTGTGACGGGCTCGGGCAAGACGGAGGTTTACTTCGAGGCAGTTGCGGAAAATATCCGGCGCAAGCGGCAAACCTTGATCCTCATGCCGGAAATAGCGCTCACGGCGCAATTCCTCGATCGCTTTTCTGGACGTTTCGGCGTTCGCCCTGCGGAATGGCATTCGCAGCTTTCGCCGCGCAAACGCGCACGGACATGGTCGGCGGTCGGGGCGAACGAAGTGTCTGTCGTGGTCGGTGCACGGTCGGCGCTTTTTCTGCCTTACGCCGCCCTCGGACTCATCGTGGTCGACGAAGAGCATGACCCCGCGTACAAACAGGAGGATGGTGCGCACTACCACGCCCGCGATATGGCGGTGGTGCGCGGCTCAATTGCGAAAATCCCCGTGGTGCTCGCCTCGGCCACACCCTCGGTGGAATCGGAAGTCAATGCACGCCGGGGCCGCTATCGGCACGTCCACTTGCCGGAGCGCTTCGGCGGCGCCCATCTGCCCTCGATTGAGGCCATCGACATGCGCCGCGACGGTCCGTCGCGCGGGCGCTTCATCTCGCCACGGCTGGCCGAAGCGGTGGCAGTATCCCTGAGTCGCCGCGAGCAGGCCTTGTTGTTTCTCAATCGCCGCGGCTATGCACCGCTAACACTGTGCCGCGCCTGCGGATTCCGTCTGCAATGCCCTAATTGCGACGCCTGGCTGGTCGATCACCGCTTCAAGCGCCGGCTGGTCTGCCATCATTGCGGATTTGCCATGCCGCCTCCGGTGGAGTGTTCGAATTGTCACGCCACCGACAGCTTTGCTGCGGTTGGGCCTGGCGTTGAGCGACTTGAGCAGGAAGCCGGCGAGCTTTTTCCGCAAGCCCGCGTTCTGGTGCTGTCGAGCGATCTGGTCGAGTCTGTCGAGCGTCTGCGCCAGGAACTCGACGACGTGGCGGAAGGCCGGTTCGATCTCATCATCGGCACACAACTGGTGGCAAAAGGGCACCATTTTCCGAAACTTAACCTGGTCGGCATCGTCGACGCGGATCTCGGTCTGGGCAACGGAGATCCGCGCGCGCCGGAGCGCACCTTCCAGTTATTGCACCAGGTGGTCGGCCGCGCCGGCCGTGAGGAAGGCCGTGGTGTCGGTTATCTGCAGACCCATCAACCCGAGCATCCGGTGATGCGAGCGCTGATCTCCGGCGACCGTGAGGCGTTCTACAAAAACGAGATCGAGCAGCGCGAGCGCACCGGCTACCCGCCGTTCGGCCGGCTGGCCAGCCTTGTCATCACGGCCAACGACAGGCACACGGCAGAAGCCTACGGTCGTACACTCGCCAATGCAGCGCCGAAGGACGAGCATGTGCGCGTGCTCGGGCCCGCCGAGGCACCGATTGCAGTGGTACGTGGCCGGCATCGGTTCCGGCTCCTGGTGAAATCACCGCGGCCGTTTGATCTTCCGGCCTATTTGCGCGGGTGGCTCACCAGTGCACCCAAGCCGCGCGGCAATGTGCGTCTGGAAGTGGACGTCGATCCGCAGAGCTTTTACTAGCCACCTTGCTCGTTGCACGCTGTACACCGGGCCGCGCCGATCTTGTTCTTAAGTCAGGAGGCGAATTTCAGCCCAACGATCCCGGCAACGATCAGACCAATGCAGCCGAGGCGGAGCGCCGTCGCCGGCTCGCTGAAAAGATAGATCCCAAGCGCTGCGGTCCCGACAGCGCCGATCCCGGTCCAGACCGCATAGGCCGTGCCGACGGGCAGAGTTTTCAGCGCAAGGCCCAGGAGCGCCAGGCTCAGCGCCATGGCCGCAATGGTGAGCATCGACGGGAGCAGCCGCGAAAAGCCTTCGGTATATTTAAGCCCGATAGCCCATCCGACTTCAGACAATCCGGCCAGGAAAAGGTAGAGCCATGCCACGTCGGGTCTCCTTTGGATGGCACAATCACTCCGGCATTTCGTCATGCCGCACGTTCGGCTGCAGAAGCACGCACGCCGCCGCTGCAAAGATCATCGCGAAGCCGACTATATCAGGCGCCGTCAGCCGTTCTCCAAGGACTACCGCCGACGCGCTGACACCAATGACCGGTACCAGCAACGAGCCGAGGGACGCCGTAATCGTCGGAAGCCGCCCGACGATCGACCACCACAGGAAGTGTGCGAGGCCGACGCCGAACAGCCCGACAAAGAGCACCGCCATGATTGTTTCATTTCGCATCGGCCAGAGATGGGGATAGCCCTCGACGATGAAGCTGCCTGCAGTGATGAAACCCAGACCGAACAGCAGTTGCCAGGCGGCGTTGGCCAAAGGCTCAACCGTGACTTTGGCCCATTTGATGTAGACGGTGGCGACGGCCCAGCTCCACGCGCAGCCGAGCGAATAAAAGACGAAGGGCGGCAGGCCATCTTTGAATAGCGGCCAAACCAGAATCGTCACGCCCACAACGCAAAGCACGAACGCAAGCCAGCGTACCGTGTTCAACCGCTCGCCGAGAAAAAGCCAGCTCAGCACCGTTGTCCAGATTGGCATCGAATAGGTAATGATGATGGCGCGTGCCGTCGCGCCGCTGAGTTGTGCGAAGCCCGAGAGGATCTGGAAGCTCGCGACATTCAAAAATCCGGCTACCATAATGTGGATATATTCGGCGCGCGGGACTTTTAGGTTATGCCCGGTGATGATGGCGGCGAGGAACAAGGTCGCGGCGCCAATTCCTGAGCCCGCGACGCGCAGGCTCCAGGGCGACACCTCACGCAAAGCGACCGCCGCAGCAATCCAGTTGAGGCCCCAGGCAAAGGCAAGCAGCACAACCAGCAGCTTAGCCGTAGTGTCGGCGTCGCCCTTCGTTCTCGACTTTGGCATTTCCTGGAAATCCGGCGGGCGCGCTTTGCGTGTTCGGTTGGGGCGACACGCTATAGCGCGTACCCCTGCATAGCGAGGCAACCCTGTGATGCAAATTTGTCGGCTGGCGCCAGGCGGTATGGGCATCCGCGTGCGGCAAACGGGCCGGCTTGTTGCACCGCCAATCCCGCTGTGTTAGCTAGCCCCTCGATTTCAGGGGGTTTCCGCAGGCTTTCGCGACGTTCCCAGAGATCGGAATTCCCTGTTGGATTCCAATAGTTTGCGCCGCCAGTCCGCGACGGCGTCCGGGTTGCGAACGAAGTAAACCAAACGAGCGTCCTCAGTGGCAGGCGAAGATCCAATCATCTCCGGTATGGCTGGCCGTTACGCCACCGCCCTGTTCGAGCTTGCACGCGACAATAAAGCCGTCGACGCCGTTAAAAAGGATCTCGATCAATTTGACGCGCTTGCCAGCGGCAGCGCGGATCTCAACCGCCTGGTGCGCAGCCCGGTGTTCGGCGCCGATGAACAGCTCAAGGCACTGTCGGCAATTCTCGCCAAGGCCGGCATCACAGGCCTTGCCGCAAACTTCCTGCGCGTCATCACCACCAATCGTCGCCTTTTCGCGGTGCGCGACATGATCCGCGCCTATCGTGCGCTGGTTGCCCGGCACAAGGGCGAGGTGACTGCTCACGTCACCGTCGCCGAGAAGCTCAACGACAAGAATCTCGATGCGCTCAAAAGCGCACTGAAATCCGTGACCGGCGGGAAGGACATCGATCTCGATGTCGAGGTCGACCCCGCCATTATTGGCGGGCTGATCGTCAAGGTCGGCAGCCGTATGGTCGACAGTTCGCTCCGCACCAAACTCAATTCGATCAAGTTTGCGATGAAAGAGGCCCGCTGATGGATATCCGCGCCGCAGAAATTTCCGCCATTCTGAAAGAGCAAATCAAGAACTTCGGCCAGGAGGCTGAAGTCTCCGAGGTCGGGCAGGTGCTCTCCGTCGGTGACGGCATAGCCCGCGTCTATGGTCTCGACAATGTGCAGGCTGGCGAACTGGTCGAGTTCGAGAACGGCGTGCGCGGCATGGCCCTCAATCTCGAAAGCGACAATGTCGGCATCGTGATTTTCGGCAATGACCGCGAGATCATGGAAGGTCAAACCGTAAAGCGGACCGGCGCCATCGTCGACGTGCCCATCGGCAAGGGTCTGCTCGGACGCGTGGTTGATGCTCTTGGCAATCCGATCGATGGAAAAGGCCCGATCAAGGCGGACAAACGTGCACGTGTCGATGTCAAGGCGCCGGGCATTATTCCACGCAAGTCGGTGCATGAGCCTATGGCGACCGGCCTCAAGGCCATCGACTCGTTGATCCCGATCGGCCGTGGTCAGCGCGAGCTGATCATCGGTGATCGTCAGACCGGGAAGACCGCGATCGCGCTCGACACCATCCTCAATCAGAAACCGCTCAACGCGCAACCGGATGAAAAAATCAAGCTCTACTGCGTCTATGTCGCCGTTGGGCAGAAGCGCTCTACCGTCGCCCAATTCGTGAAGGTGCTCGAGGAGCAGGGTGCGCTCGACTATTCCATTGTTGTCGCCGCCACTGCTTCCGATCCGGCACCGATGCAATACCTGGCGCCGTTCAGCGGCTGCACCATGGGCGAATATTTCCGCGATAACGGCATGCATGCCGTCATCATTTATGACGACTTATCCAAACAGGCTGTCGCCTATCGCCAGATGTCGCTGTTGCTGCGCCGACCGCCCGGCCGCGAAGCTTATCCGGGCGATGTGTTCTACCTGCACTCGCGCCTGCTCGAGCGCGCCGCCAAAATGAACGATGAGAACAAGGGCGGTTCTTTGACCGCCCTGCCGATCATCGAAACCCAGGCCAACGACGTTTCGGCCTACATTCCGACCAACGTGATTTCGATTACGGATGGCCAAATCTTCCTGGAAACCGACCTGTTCTATCAAGGCATTCGTCCGGCGGTGAACGTGGGTCTCTCGGTGTCGCGCGTCGGCTCCGCTGCACAGACCAAGGCGATGAAGAAGGTCGCCGGTCGCATCAAAGGCGAGCTCGCGCAATACCGCGAAATGGCTGCTTTCGCGCAATTTGGCTCCGATCTCGATGCCACGACCCAGCGCCTGCTCAACCGCGGCGCACGCCTGACCGAGCTTCTCAAGCAGCCGCAGTTCTCGCCACTCAAGATGGAAGAACAGGTCTGCGTGGTCTACGCAGGCGTCAACGGCTATCTCGATCCGATGGCGGTGGATCGCGTGCGCGCCTTCGAAAGCGGGCTGCTGACGCTGCTGCGCACCAAGCATGCCGATTTGCTCGACAGCATTCGCAAGAGCGGCGACCTTTCAGATGCCGATGCCGGCAAACTGAAGGCCCTCGTCGACGGCTATGCCAGGACCTTCGCCTGATGACGACGGCAGAAAACCGACGGTTTTATTAAGAGCGACTGAAGAATGGCCAGCCTCAAGGATATGCGTGTCCGCATCGCCGCCACCAAGGCGACGCAGAAAATTACCAAGGCCATGCAAATGGTTGCGGCTTCCAAGCTGCGTCGCGCCCAGGTGGCGGCGGAAGCCGCGCGCCCGTATGCGGAGCGTATGAGCAACGTGCTGGCTTCGATTGCTTCCGCCGTTGCCGGCAGCGACTCGGCGCCCAGGTTGCTGGCTGGCACCGGCAGCGACAAAGTGCATCTCCTGGTGGTTTGCACCGCCGAGCGTGGACTATGCGGGCCGTTCAATTCGTCGATCGTGCGGCTCGCCCGGGATAGAGCCAATGCGCTGATAACCGACGGCAAAGAAGTGAAGATCCTCTGCGTCGGCCGGAAGGGTTATGAGCAGCTGCGCCGCCTCTATAGCAAGTTGATTATTGAGACAATTGAGTTACGCAGCGTGCGCACTATCGGGTACGAGCAGGCGGACATGATCGCCGGGAAGATTGTTGCGCTGTTCGACCAGGGCGCTTTCGATGTCGCGACGTTGTTTTTCTCGCGCTTCAGGTCGGTGATGGCGCAGGTTCCGACGGCGCAGCAGATCATTCCGCCGGTCTTCGAAAAGGATACAGAGACGACGGGCCCCGCTGCGTCCTACGAATATGAGCCGGAAGAGGAAGAAATCCTTGCCGAGCTGCTGCCGCGCAACTTGTCGGTTCAGGTATTCCGCGCGCTCCTCGAAAATGCCGCATCCGAACAAGGCGCACGCATGAGCGCAATGGATAACGCCACCCGCAACGCCGGCGAGATGATCCGCAAGCAGACACTCACGTATAACCGCACCCGCCAGGCGATGATCACCAAGGAGCTGATCGAGATCATCTCCGGCGCCGAGGCGCTTTAATTCCGTAACGAGGACGAAATGGTCACATCCAACGCAGTCGGAAAAATCACCCAGGTCATTGGCGCCGTCGTCGACGTGCAGTTCGAAACGCACCTGCCGGCGATCTTGAACGCACTTGAGACGACCAACGGCGGCAATCGCCTTGTGCTCGAAGTCGCGCAGCATCTCGGAGAGTCGACGGTGCGTACTGTCGCCATGGACTCTTCGGAAGGTCTGGTCCGTGGGCAAAAGGTGACCGACACCGGTGGGCCGATTTCAGTGCCGGTCGGACCGGGGCTGCTCGGCCGCATCATCAACGTGATCGGCGATCCGGTCGATGAGGCCGGACCGGTCAAAGGTGAGACCAGGCGTGCAATTCATCAGGATGCGCCCGCCTATACCGATCAATCGACCGAAGCGCAGATTCTCGTCACCGGCATCAAGGTGGTGGACCTGCTCGCGCCTTATGCCAAGGGCGGCAAGATCGGCCTGTTCGGCGGTGCCGGCGTCGGCAAGACGGTGTTGATCATGGAATTGATCAACAACGTCGCCAAGGCGCACGGCGGCTATTCGGTGTTTGCCGGTGTCGGCGAACGTACGCGCGAGGGTAATGATCTTTATCATGAGATGATCGAATCGGGTGTGAACAAGGACCCGCACAAGGGCTCGGTCGAGGGCTCAAAATGTGCGCTGGTGTATGGCCAGATGAACGAGCCGCCGGGTGCGCGCGCTCGTGTCGGGCTCTCGGGCCTCACAGTTGCCGAGTATTTCCGCGATCAGGGCCAGGACGTGCTGTTCTTCGTGGACAACATCTTCCGCTTCACCCAGGCCGGCTCGGAAGTGTCGGCGCTTCTCGGCCGCATCCCTTCGGCGGTGGGCTATCAACCAACGCTCGCTACCGATATGGGCGCGCTGCAGGAGCGCATCACGACCACTACCAAAGGCTCGGTCACGTCCGTGCAGGCGATCTATGTGCCCGCCGACGACTTGACCGACCCGGCGCCGGCAACTTCGTTTGCGCATCTTGACGCCACCACGGTGCTGTCGCGCGATATCGCCGCCAAGGGAATTTATCCGGCGGTGGATCCACTCGATTCCACATCGCGCATGCTGTCGCCGCTGATCGTCGGCGAGGAACACTACGCGGTAGCCCGGCAGGTGCAGCAGATTCTGCAGCGTTACAAGGCACTGCAGGACATCATCGCGATCTTGGGCATGGATGAACTGTCTGAGGAGGACAAGGTGGCGGTCGCCCGCGCGCGCAAGATCGAGCGCTTCCTGTCGCAGCCGTTCCACGTGGCCGAAGTGTTTACCGGCTCGCCCGGGAAGCTGGTCGATCTGCAGGACACCATCAACGGCTTCAAGGGCCTTTGTGACGGCAAGTATGATAACCTGCCCGAGGCGGCCTTTTACATGGTCGGCACCATCGAAGAGGCGGTCGAGAAGGGCAAGAAGCTCGCGGCGGAGGCAGCCTAAACACAATGCTGGGGCGGTCCAATCTGATTGCGTTTTTGCTGATTGGCCTCGTGATTGGCGGCCTTGCCGGTTACATGACGCGCCCTGAAGAAACGACCGAGATCAAGCTGGGGCCGCTGAGCCTCGAGGTGCGCAATGATGAAAGAGCGCGCGGAGGCGGGCCGATCACCAGCAGGCAGGCGCAGCACATTGCAATCATGGCCGCGCTGGGCGGCGCCATCGGGCTGGGTGTGGGATTCGCGGTCGGCAAGCGCAGGGGTTGACTGAATGGCTAATTTTCATTTCGAACTGGTGTCGCCCGAAAAGCTGTTGTTCTCGGGTGAAGTGGAGCAGGTGGACGTACCCGGCGCTGAGGGCGACTTTGGCGTGCTCGCTCAACATGCGCCCATGGTGACGACTCTGCGTCCTGGAATTCTGACGGTGCATGCGGCCGGCGGCCAACAGAAAATTGTTGTGCTTGGCGGCTTTGCGGAGGTGTCGACCGACGGTCTGACTGTGCTTGCCGATGTAGCCGAGGCGGTGGAAGACATTGATCGCGGCGAGATCGGCATGCACGTCAGCGAGCTCGAGAGCCGCATTGCCAAGACCGAGCCCGGCTCCGAGTTGGACAGGCTGATTACGCGGCTCGACCATTTCAAGGAAGTCGACCGCCACCTCGCCGGGACGGCGATGCACTGATGGCCCGCCGTCATGCCCCGGGCGCGTGCGTGCAACACGGGCCAGCCGCAACTCTACCTGACGCGATTGTCCGTGCTGGATTGCCCGCCTTCGCGGGTAAAAACGATTATGATTTGGAGAACTTGCCGAATTCCTTCACGACACGTTCGTAGGTGTGGCGCTTGAAGGGAACCACCAGATCCGGCAATTCGCGGGCCTCTACCCAGCGCCACTCGACAAATTCGGGTTTGTGCCCGCCGCCCGGATGAGCAATATCGATTTCGCCGTCATTTCCCGTAAAGCGCAACGCATACCATTTCTGTTTCTGCCCGCGATATTTGCCGCCCCACGCCTGCTTTGCGACCCTACTCGGGAGATCGTAGGTGAGCCACTCGCTGATCTCGCCGAGCTTGTTCACCGAGCGGATATTGGTTTCTTCGTGCAGCTCGCGCAGCGCCGCCTTGTATGGATCTTCGTCTTCATCGATGCCGCCCTGCGGCATCTGCCACACATGCGTCGCATCGACGTGTTCGGGGCCGTCCGTTCGCCGCCCGATGAAAACCAGTCCGGCACGATTGAACACCATCATGCCGGCGCAAGGCCGATAGGGTAACGATCCGTGGGGAGGCATCGGCACTCCGTCATCCAGGCGCGAAGTCTCGCGACCCGAAATGACGTTACGACGACTTCGCCTTGATCGCCACCATTGTAATGGGAACCAGGAATACGCCGCGGGCTTCGACCTTTTTCGCCCAGTCGGCAATCCGTGCGATTGTGGCTGGCTGTGCGGTCGCAAAGCCCACCGCAACACCGCTGTCACGCGCCTTCATCTCAAGGCGCGCAAGCGCCCGGTCGATCTCAATCGGCGTCGGGACTGTGTCGAGCACAATATCTGTCTTCGCAAATGGCAGGTTATGCGCGCCGGCAAGCTGGCCCGCGATACTGCGCGAGGAAGAACCGTCGTCCACATAGACAAGGCCGCGCTGGGCCACGTCACGCAACACGGGTGCCAATCCCTGTTCGGAGGCGGTGAAGCGCGCGCCCATATAGCTCATCAGTCCCACATAGCCTTGAAAGCGGCTCATCAGCCAATGCAACCGGTCGATATTCTGTTCCGATGTCAGCGAGGTCAGCAAAGTCTGCGGGCCGGGATCGTTATCCGGATAGTCGAACGGTTCCATTGGGACCTGGAGCAATACCTCGTGCTGGTCAGCCCGGGCGCGCTCGGCCAGTTTTTCGAGATCTGTGCCGTAGGGCGCAAGCGCAAACGTCACTGTCGACGGCAGCTTCGCAAATGCGTCGGCGGTGCCTGAGGCACCGATACCAAGTCCGCCGATCACGATGGAAATGAGTGGAGAATCTTTCTTGTTCGCCGGCAGCTCGCGCGGGCGCGCATAGCGGGCGGAGGGACGTACGCCATCAGGTCCGATTTTTGGAATGGCACCATGGCGCGTCGCCTCGACCAGTTTTGGATCGAGCAACGGTTTTGAGGCGCCATCGGAGTTGCCGGGAATAGTGAATTGCTGCCTCGCTCCGCTGGAGCCGTCGATGATCGTGACTGTCCTGGAACCGGGGGGTGGCGCTTCGACAGCCTTTGCCGCCGCCGCGGGAGCACTTGGCGTCAAACCAGCCTCGCCGTCGTGACGGGCATGCTGCTTGCCGTCACGATCGCCATCGCGTGCGGTCTGGGTCGAAGGCGGCGCCTTCGTTGTCACGACGGCCGTCGGCTCGCCGCCCAGCGGATCGTTAACGAGGGCCGCCCAGGCGACCACGACGACCCCCGACAGGCCGAGCGCGCCGGCCAGCAATTGAGGCGCGGAGACGGGCAGGTTCAGCAGCCGTTTTCGCTTGTGCTGGCCGAGGGGCGCGTTCAGGTCGTCTGCCACGGCGCAAAATCCTCGCGAATCATTGCGCGAGTCTAGCACGCGTCGTTTCCGCCATAGTTTATGTCGCGAAAGGCAAAGAAATCAGCCCTCGCGGGGCCTGGCAAAAATGATTGGGGCGGCCTTTCGGCCGCCCCGTGACTTCACTCAACCTTGCTTGCGGTCAGTTCGGGACCGGCGTCTTGGAATTCGGCGGGAAGGCCGAATTGACCTGTGTCCCGCGCAGGAGGTCGAGCGCCATGTTGAGCGCTTTGTCGTTCTTGGCCTCCGGCGGGATATAGGACTGCGAGCCGGTTTGCTCTTTGCCCTCGTCGCCCTTCAGGTGGCCGCGCAACGATGCCTCACCTTTGGTATCAGTCTTTGACTTGAGCTCATCCGGCACATCCTGAAGAACTTCGATATCGGGCGAAATTCCCTTCGCCTGGATCGAGCGGCCGGACGGAGTGAAGTAGCGTGCCGTGGTCAGCCGCAGCGCACCATTTCCGGAGCCAAGTGGAATGATGGTCTGCACCGAGCCCTTGCCGAAGGAACGGGTGCCGATGACGGTTGCCCGTTTATGGTCCTGCAGGGCGCCGGCAACAATTTCAGACGCGGAGGCCGAGCCGCCGTTGATCAGAACGATCAGCGGCTTGGTCTTCGTGAGATCGCCCGGCCGCGCGTTGAAGCGTTGCGTTTCTTCGGCGTTGCGGCCGCGGGTCGAGACGATCTCGCCTTTGTCCAGGAACGCATCCGAGACCGAAATGGCCTGATCGAGTAGACCACCCGGATTGTTACGCAGGTCGACCACGAAGCCTTTGATCTTGACCCCGCCAAGTTGGCGCGTCAGGTCGGCAATCGCCTTCTTCAGACCCTCACTCGTTTGCTCGTTGAACTGGGTGATGCGGATATAGCCGACATCGTCGCCTTCGGAATGCGAGCGCACCGACAGCACCCGGATCACGTCGCGGGTCAGCGTCATCTCGACCGGCTTGTCCTGGCCCTTGCGCACGATCCGCAGCTTGATCTTGGTGTTGGTCGGGCCGCGCATCTTGTCGACCGCCTGGGTCAGGGTGAGGCCCTGCACCGGCTCGTCGTCGATATGGGTGATGTAGTCGTTGGCCTGCACGCCGGCCTTGGCGGCCGGGGTATCGTCGATCGGCGCCACCACCTTGAGGACGCCGTCCTCCATGGTGACTTCCATGCCCAGGCCGCCGAACTCGCCGCGCGTTTGCACCTGCATGTCGCGGAAGCTCTTGGTGTCCATGTAGCTCGAATGGGGATCGAGCCCATTGAGCATGCCGTTGATCGCCGATTCGACCAGCTTGCTGTCGTCGGGCTTCTCGACGTAATGCGAGCGCACCCGCTCGAAAAT
>DATAPP010000235.1:0-3282 GCA_036265125.1 Pseudolabrys sp.
CAGAACGTCGGCGCCGGCGTCGTCGGTTTGGTGATCTGGCCGGTCTGGTTTGGGATGGACTTCAAGGACGCCGCCGGAAAGGAAGCAGCGGCACTTGAGGCGCGTCAGAAGTATCTCACAGTGCTGGCGACGCAACGATGCACCGCCCCGCCTCCTGCTGCGCGTCAGGCATCAGCACCTCATCAGAAAACGGCCAGAGCCCCGACGCGCGCTCCGGTGCCAACACCGCCGCCGGCAGCTGCCGCCGCCGCCGAAGAGCCTGAACCGGTAGCTCCACCGACGCCGGAAGTGCCGCATTGAGGAGGCCAGATTGCGACGCCGCGCGTTGCAGAGGTATGTCCGCTTTGCCTCAGAAAATGTCCGCTTCACCCCCGAAAGCGGACATGTGCGGTGCAACTAGTGATGTCCGCAAATGGGCCAATAGCGGACATTGGCACTCGCTACCCCTCGATTCGGATGCGGCTACTTGATTATGTCAGCAATTAAGCTCTGCTGACTTACGACTACAATCTGATTTTCAGTGATGAAGAATTTGTAGGTTTTTACCTGCGGCACTTTCTCGACCACAAGGGGCGGAAAGGCGTGCAATCCGATATTGGGGGGCACTTTGTCGCCAATCTTTATCTCGTCGGTGCGGGCCACCTGCTCAACATGCATGTCCTTAAGATTTTCTTTTATGATGTAACCTTGCTGTGCCGAGAGCTGAATGGATCGAGGCGGAATCGCCTCCTCGTTTGCCGGTGGTGTTTGAGCAATAGCGCCTCCGACCAATAACGTGGCCGCCAGCGTGCCCGCCAAGACTACTCGCTTCATGTCGACCGGACCCCTCGACCCAAGGCGCCATCGCGCCGCTGCACTATAAAGAACCACTGAGGTCATTAGCGGACGATCCGTAATGTCCGATTTTCTCTGATGATGTTCGCTTTACCCCAATAGCGAACCATCCTCCTTGGGTAAGTGCCTCAATAGGGCGGCGTGCGATAGAAGTTGAGGTCGCCAATCACATCGTCGCGGTAGCCCCAGTCGAACTCCTCATCTCCCTCAAATAACGGAGCGCGGGACAACTCTTCGTCGCTCAGGTTGATCTCATAGGCGTCTAGCGCAACGGCGTATTTCATCCGATCCCATGGAACCGGAATGTGCTTCACGCCGATGCCCATGAAGCCGCCGAAACCAAGCACCGCATAGGCCACCTTGCCGCTGACCTTATCGATCATCAATCGCTCGACGGTACCGATCTTGGTCCCGTCGGAGCGGCGCACCAGTGTTCCTTCCACCCGGTCGCTGGCCACAAAGCGATGCGGCTTAGCTGGCAGCGTAAACGTGGCTTGTGTCTGTGGGTGCGTCTGCATGTTTGCCTCCACAATTTTGGCGGGCGCACTTTTTGCAGGTCGCTAGACAATGCAGCGCGCAAAAGCGCACCTTCAGAATGCTAAACGCCGCCGCAGACGACATGTTCCTTTAGCCACGAATGTCCGCTTTGGGTCATAAGCGGACATTTGCACTGCAATAGGCCATGTCCGCTTTACCCCCGAAAGCGGACATCTCGAAACCCAGTCGGTCCCATCATCAATCGTGATTTCTGTCGTGACGACCTATCTCACCTCGTCGTTTGCTAGTTTAAAGGTGAAGGGCGTGATATTTTTCGGAGAGACGTTTCATGATTAAAGTTATTGGCGCAATAGCTCTCACCACCGTTCTGCTCGCTGGCGTCTCCGCGACGGCCGACCCCGAAGCGTGTCGGGGCGCGGTACAAATATTTAAGTCGGCCAAGGGTAGCGTGGGAAATTACCTTCGAAGATACGCATCATGCGTGTCGCAGAGCAACGGTCACAACGATTGCTCAAGGGAGTTCTCGGGACTTCGCTCAGCGCAAGACAACTTCGAGTCGGTTGTGTCGGACTTTGACCGCGACTGCCCATAGCAGGCGACGCAATACTGGAGTGCGCCCCTGGAACCGGACAGGTTGAAGTGAGTAATTTGACAGGATGAGCTGGGCTTTCGAAAGATGAAAGCCATGGCCCGACAGCGTTCGCACAGCATCGAGTTCAAGCGGCAGGTCGTTCAGGAGTACATTGCCGGGGAGAGCCTTTACGGGCTTGCCAAGCGGCATGATCTGTCGCGCCAGCTGATCCGTGTCTGGATCGAGAAGTATGAAACCGGCGCCTTGAACGAAGACGCGCAGGCTGCCGATCTCCTGCATGAATACGAAACCAAGATCGTGGCGTTGGAACGCCTGGTTGGCCGGCAGGCTCTGGAAATCGAGTTTTTAAAGGGGGCACTGAAAAACGCACCGCGGCCGCGAAGCGCGACTACATCCGTTATTGCCGGCCCGACGGTGTCTCCATCGCAGAAGGATGCCGACTAATGGGGATCGCCCGCTCGACCTTCTACGATATGCCCGATGCAGGCGCGGACGATGCGACCGTCGTTGCGCAGATGAAAGCGATTTGCGACGAGTTCGAAACCTATGGCTATCGGCGTGTTGGCGCTGAACTTCGTCATCGCGGCCTTGTGGTGAACGCCAAGAAGGTCCGCCGGCTGATGCGTGAGCACGCGCTCAATCCACGCCGGCGCAGGCGTTTCATCGCGACCACGGACAGCGATCACAATGATCCGATCTGCCCCAATCTTGCGACGACCATGACATTGAATGGCCCCAACCAGCTTTGGGTGGCCGACATCACCTATGTCGCAATCACGACCAACTTTGTGTACTTGGCAGTTATCCTCGATGCCTGGTCCCGTCGGGTCGTCGGTTACGCCATCAGCCGCTCGATCGATGCGCGCGTGGCTGCTGCTGCGCTCAAAGCTGCAATCAATGCCCGCGATCCACCACGCGGCTGCGTGCATCATTCCGACCGAGGATCACAATACGCCTCCGAAACCTATCGCGCTGTCTTGCGAGAGCACGGCTTCGTCGGTTCGATGGGCCGGCGTGGCAATCCATATGACAACGCCAAGGCCGAGAGCTTCATGAAGACACTCAAGGTCGAAGCCGTGTATCTGATGGCCTACGAAACGTTCGAGGACGTTACCGCCGACCTTCCACGCTTCATCGATGAGGTCTACAACACCCGCAGGCTCCACTCCGCGCTCGGCTATCTGAGCCCTGCGCAATACGAGGATCGCCACGCCCAGCAACCTGTCAAAACCGCCGCCTGAAACTGTCCACCATTAGGGGCGCACTCCAGGAAGATGTCTGCTTTTGGCCCAAAGCAGACATGGGCGAGTGCATCGCAAATGACCGCTTTCGGGGGTAAAGCGGACATGGGTTGGTGC
>DATAPP010000236.1:0-7355 GCA_036265125.1 Pseudolabrys sp.
GTCAGCGTCAGCTTCGCCGGTCTATCTTTCGCGAAAGACAGAGACGAGTTTCCTGAGAAAAAACTACCCTATCCGAATGTCACCGACACCTCGCATGCGACCGACAGGGTAGCGGATATCTTTGAGGGGTTCTTCACCGCCAAGAGTCTGCACGATGGTAACAAAATGGTTTCCTTCTTCGCGCGTGATCCGGTGCTCTACATCGATGCGGGCTTAGGCTTTGCATGGCCATCGCGGGCCTCGTTGACGCAGGTCTGGACCAATCCGCCCTTTTCGAGTGCACCACCGGATGCTCTGTCCTATCCGGTGCGGGTCATCGGAGACTGTCGTAGCGCGCTCATCGAATTCGTCGACACGCCGAAACTGCTCGGTAAAGAATTCCGCTTTCTCAGTTCGATTACGTTCAACGACAAATGCCAGATCGTCCGTTGGATCGACTATTGGGATGGCCGTAGCTCCCAAACGAAGCTCCCCATTGGAACCTTGGGCCCTTACCCGACAGATTTCCACGATAGCGTCGTGAATGCGTCGAGAACTATCAAGAAGGCAGCGCAAGCGCTCCAAGATGCTTTCTCCGCCGGCGATGCAGCAAAAGCGGCGCTACTGTTCACGCCCGACGCGGTTTTCGAGGATATGGCGCTTCATACGCGCGTTGAGGGCCAAGGGCAGATTCAGCGGTATCTAACGCGCGGTCTGCCGCTACTGCCTTACGGGCCCGGTGCCTCTCTTGTCCATGTCGTCGGGAGTGATCGGGGCGGCGGTTACGAGTGGCACGCTGCGATGTCAGCAATCCCGCTCCAGCGTGGGAATACCGCGATCGAACTTGATGACGACGGCAATATCACGCGATTCACTACGATCTACGACTCATTCCAATTAAAGGACGCGGCTTATCAAGCGCTCGTACTACTGGGCGCCGAGAAATAGGGCGAAAAGCTAGTATCAAATGATGACGGTGGGCCGCTTCCGAAATCAGTGGCTCACCGTTTTGCTTTTTAGGTAACGACGCTGATGTCCGCTTGTGGCCCATAGCGGACATCCCTAGTTGCAGTGCACATGTCCGCTTTTGACCCAAAGCAAACATTCTCGCCTAGAAATTAAAATGTAAGGTCGGTGAACTGCGTCACAGTCGGAACACCGGGCGCCATATTAAATCCGGAGGATGCGGAAATTAACCCGACGGGGGTTAACATGAACGGCAATAATGTAAGACGTATTATTCGCTATGTAATCATTCTTGCTACGATTTTACTCGCAGCACCAAGCGTGGCACAGTTCCGACCACCTCCTCACACGATTGAGCTCGTCCGACTGACACCAACCCAGGGCCCCCCTGATCTGGCAGTGCGCCTGACCGCCGACCCCCCTTTCTCTCTAGAGGGAAATTCCGTGGTCAAAGTTACAGTTTTTAATCAGTACACTTTTGTCAAAACTCCTGTGCGGTACTTTGGATCAGACGCACAAGGCGTAATTGTAAGGATCAATTGGGCGCCGGAGCTGAGCCTGGCTGGCAATACTATGCAGGGTTCGGCTGGCTTCGAGTGCTTCGTAGGCGATCACGATTTGCTCTGCGCGGGTGGAAGTATTCCGGCGGGGGGGAATGCCGTCTTTCAATTCACCCTCACGCCCCCCGCACCGGCCGGCTGCGCTCCAGCTTATAATGCGTCCGTACAGGCAAAGGTGGACCCGTATAATTCGATTGGCGAGGCGGACGAGACCAACAATGAGGGCAGCACCAACATTTTAGTTTGGTGGCCTTGCTAAATTTGCAGCCCCCGTGGGGACCCTATCGCGACTAAACAATGCAATGTCCGCTATTGGCCCTTAGCGGACATGGGCTGTTGCATCGCACATGTCCGCTTTCGGGGATAAAGCGGACACGAAGTTGGCCCAGCCTGCGCCGGGAGTTAAATAGCGCAACAAGCTGGGCCGCGACGGCGAGCGCTCCACTGGAACACATGGACCAGCGGATTAACGGTGCGCCCGCGCGTCTTGAGCGTGCCCAGCCTGCCATCAGGAGACCAGAAGCATCTCAAGCCGGGCACGATCATCCCGGTCATCGCGGCAACTCGGCGTCGGCGTTGGCGCGCAGAGCGTTGAGCGCTGCCCGGAACGGCGCAACGACCTCAGGCGACACGGCCGTTGGACCGAAATCCCAACGGTCCAGTGGACTACAGCCGTTTTCGCCGAGGAATTTAAAGATGTGAAACAGGTCACCCAGCCGACGATTGGCTTCCTCGTAGTCAGCCGCTAGCCTCTGCATGACCGGGGCTGTCCTGACGACGGCTGCGATTGCGCCTTCCTCGATCCTCAAGCCCGTGAGTCTGAAGATTGTGGCAAACTTGTTCCGGCTGACGGCTTTTATGAATGGAAAGCGACCGGGCCGCGCAAGCAGCCTTTTTATGTGCGTGCAAAGTCGGGCCAGCCGCTCGCGTTTGCCGGACTCTGGGAGACTTGGACTGGACCCAATGGCGAGGAAATGGAGACGGCCGCCATCGTGAACGTGCCAATCACAGCCTCAACGGCATTCATGAACGGATGCCCGTGATCGTCCGACCCGAAGCCTTCAATCTGTGGCTCGATTGCGCAAACGTTGATGCGAAGACCGCCGCCGGGTTGATCGCGCCGGCGTCCGAGGATCTGCTGGAGGCCCATGAAGTCCCCACCGCGGTCAATCGCACCGCCAATGACGATCCCGGATTGGTCGAGCGGTATACGGCGCCTGCCGGAATTGAGCCGGTTCCGCCGGTCTCCAGGCCACGGGTGCCTGCCAAACGGGCCAAAAAGGACGACGGGCAGGGGGCGTTGTTTTGAGTGAAATGGCGCCAGGAACCTTTTCTCGGCGAATGCATCTAACATGTCGAAACGGAGGGCGTTGCCGATGCCAGTGACGCAGGCCCAGCAGGCCGTAGCCGAATCGCTCAGCGATGCGGATCTGGTGGGTTTGGCGCGAGGACGCGACGAAGCCGCGGTTCGAGCCATCACCAAGCGATACAATCGCCGTCTGTTCCGCATTGCGCGGAGCATCCTGCGCAATGACGCTGAAGCCGAGGACGTGGTGCAGGAGACTTATGTCCGCGCCTTTACCGGTCTCGATATGTTTCGCGGCGATGCGGCCTTCGGCACATGGATCACGCGCATCGCCATGAACGAGGCGCTGGGACGATTGCGCCGACGGCGTCCGACGGTGGACTGGGAGACCTACGGCGTAAATCGGCACCAGGCGGAAATTATCAATTTCCCGGCCTCGATGGCCGGCAGCGATCCGGAGCAAAGCATGGCGCAAGGTGAAATTCGTGCGGTGCTGGAACAGGCGATCGATGAGCTTCCCGATGCATTCCGGGCCGTATTCGTTGCGCGAATTGTCGAAGGAATGAGCGTCGAGGAGACGGCCGATCTTTTTGGCCTGCAGCCGGAGACGGTCAAGACGCGGCTGCATCGCGCGCGCCTTTTATTGCGCACGGAGCTGGACAAACAGCTCGGCCCGGCGCTGACCAGCAGTTTTCCCTTCGACGGTCGGCGCTGCGATCGCATGACCGAGGCTGTGGTTGCTCATATCTGCGGCGGTTGATTTTCGGGAACCTCTGGCGCGCCGCTGCATCAAACCTCCCACGAGTGCGCGGCCTGATGGCCGTCACGAATGGAGGTCCCCATGATTGTCAGATTATCCGCAGTTCTTGCGGCGCCAGGTCTTGCGGCGCCAGGTCTTGCGGCGCCAGTTCTTGCGGCACTTTGCCTGCTGACCGCACCGGTTTTTGCGCAAGGCGCCAAGCCGACCGATCCGCAAATAGCGCACGTCGCATATACCGCGGGACAGCTTGATATCGACGCTGCCAAGCAGGCTTTGGAGAAATCCAAAAACAAGGAAGTGCGTGACTTCGCGCAAGATATGGTGCGCGACCATACCGAGGTCAACAAGCAGGCGCTCGCCCTGGTTACGAAGCTCAACGTGAAGCCGGAGGATAACGACACCAGCCGTGCACTCACCAAGCAGGCTGCAGCCAAGCGTGACGAATTATCCAAGCTCAGCGGCGCGGCATTCGACAAGGCCTATGTCGCCAACGAAGTCGCCTACCACAAGACGGTGAACGGCGCGCTTGAAAGCACGCTCATTCCCTCGGCGAACAACGCTGAACTCAAGAGCCTGCTGCAGACCGGCCTGAAGATTTTCCAGGGTCATCAGCAGCACGCCGAGCATGTCGCGGCTGACGTAAAGTAAATAGCAGATATCGTCGTGAAACCGGGACGGATCAGCCTCGCTGCCTTCGTTGCGCTCGGGCTTTTGTCCGTCCCTTTGCAGGCGGGAACAATTGAGGTGATCGTCGACAAGCTCGTGTTCGCTCCGGTTGATGTGAACGCGAAGGTTGGCGACACCGTCGAGTGGGTCAACAAGGACGCGTTCGCGCACACTGCGACGGCGACGAACGGCGACTGGAATGTCACCCTTGCGCCGAAACAGAACGGGCAACTGGTGCTGAAAAAGCCGGGAACGACCGACTATTTCTGCAAGTTTCATCCCAACATGAAAGGGCGCGTGATCGTCGCGCCTTGAGGTGCCGCTAGAGCACCTTACCCGGATTGAGGATACCGTTGGGGTCGAGCATGCGCTTCAAACCGCGCATCAGCTCGAGCGCGACCGGGTCCTTTACCTTCGCCAGCGAATCTCGCTTGAGCTTGCCGATCCCGTGTTCGGCAGAAATTGAGCCGTTGTACTTCAAAACAATCCTGTTCACGGCATCGTTGACTTCGCCCCAGCGTGCAAGGAACTGCGCGGGGTCGGCGCCGATTGGCTGACTGACATTGAAATGAACATTGCCGTCGCCAAGATGGCCGAACGGCACGGGCCGGCAGTTTGGCACGATTGCTTTGGCCGCCGCACTTGCCTCTTCGAGAAATTGCGGGACGGAGGCCACCGGAACGGAAACATCGGCCTTGATCGAACCGCCTTCCGGCTTCTGCGCTTCAGGCAAAATATGACGCAGATGCCAGAATGCCTTTGCATGATCGAGGCTGGCGGCAATCGTGGCGTCTTCGATCAGGCCTTTCGCGCCGGCGTCGGCCAGAAGCTGCTCTATGCTCTCGCGCAAACCTTCGCCGTGCTGCGATGAGACCTCCATCAGCACGTACCAGGGGTGTCGGCCGGCCAGCGGATCGCGCACGCCATGGGCGTGCTTGATGGCGAATTCAATCACGTCGCGCACGATCAACTCGAAGCTCGTCACCGTACCGCCGACATGCGACTGCGCCAGATTGAGCAGCGTCACTGCGGCGGCCGGGGAGGGCACGCCGATGAAGGCTGTCTCGGTCGCGCGTGGGCGCGGGAACGTTTTCAC
Organism: Pseudolabrys sp.; assembly: GCA_036265125.1. Classification (GTDB taxonomy): domain Bacteria; phylum Pseudomonadota; class Alphaproteobacteria; order Rhizobiales; family Xanthobacteraceae; genus Pseudolabrys. Next base: position 5,334 of record DATAPP010000236.1, read on the forward strand.
CACGGCAGCGGTGATGATCCCGAGCGTGCCTTCGGCACCGACGAAAATATGGCGCAGGTCGTAGCCGGTATTGTTCTTTTTCAGCTTCGACAGAAGGTTCATGAGGCGGCCGTCTGCCAGCACGACCTCGAGCCCGAGTACGAGATCGCGCGCAATCCCGTAGGCGACCGCACCGGTACCGCCCGCATTGGTCGAGAGGTTGCCGCCGATGGTGCAACTCCCTTCGGCTCCAAGCGACAATGGAAACAGGCGATCGACTGCGGCGGCTGCGTCCTGCGCCTTCGCCAACACGACGCCAGCTTCGCAGGTCATGGTATTCGATCCGGCATCGACCTCGCGGATCCTGTCGAGCCGCGTGAGCGAGAGGATCAGTTCGCCGTCAAATGGAATTTGTCCGCCGACCAGCCCGGTATTGCCGCCTTGTGGCACCAGCGGAGTCTTGGTCTCGTTGGCAAGCTTGAGGATCGCCTGGACCTCGGCGACCGAGCCTGGCCGCAGCAACATCGAGGTGCGGCCATGATAGATACCGCGCCCCTCGATCAGATATGGCGCGAGCGCTGCCGGATCAGTGATCGCGTATTTGTCGCCGACGATGGCTGCAAATTGCGGCAGCAGATCGGGCGACGGAGCGCGGCGAAGCTGTTCGTTCATTCTGACAACCGTCTCGGTGCGGCGGCCCGCTTGAGGCGATCGTTGATCGCCTCGCCCAGGCCATCGTGCGGCACCTTCATTACCGCGATGCGCTTTGCGCCGGAAGCGTCCAGCGCCCGCAAATGCGAGAAAAGATTGGCTGCCGCCTCAATCAGGTTGCCACGTGGCGAAAGGTTAAAGACCGGACCGGAAAAAGTCGGCGCCGGACCGAAGGCGAGCAGCGCTTCACCCGGTTGAGCGGCCTCGGCATCAAGCCGGATAGCGGCCTTCGGCGCGTAATGCGACGTCAGCATGCCGGGCGCGATGGGTGCGTCTTCGGCAACGGCAGCGATTGCCAACGCGCGGCCAAGCGTGCGCTCGATCGCTTCGCGGGGAAGGCCGCCCGGCCGCAGCAAGGCCGGCTGGTCGACGCATGAAACGATTGTCGACTCCACGCCAACGGCGCAGGGACCGGCGTCGATGATCAAATCGATGCGACCGCGCAGATCGGCGAGCACGTGAGCGGCGCTCGTCGGCGAAACGTGGCCCGATCGGTTTGCAGAGGGTGCGACCACCGCACCCTTGAATATCTTGAGCAGGGCGTTCGCAACCGGATGCGCGGGCACGCGCACCGCCACGGTGTCGAGGCCGGCGAGTGCGAGATCGGCCACGCCGCAATCGGGCTGCTTCGCCAGCACCAGTGTCAGCGGTCCGGGCCAGAACGCGGCCGCCAGCCTCTCGGCAGCGGAGGTAAAGGTGGCCACGCGGCGCGCTGTTTCGATATCCGGGACGTGCGCGATCAGCGGATTGAAAGAGGGACGACCTTTGGCTGCGTATAGCCGCGCGACGGCCTCGCCATTGCCGGCATCGGCGCCCAGTCCGTAAACGGTCTCGGTCGGAAACGCGACCAGGCCGCCGGCGGCCAGGCAGCGCGCGGCCGCCTCAATCGCCTCGATATCGGCCTTTGATACACGCGTTCCGGGCTCGGCTGTCATTGCCTTTCTCAAGCTTGCGTTTAGGGACGCCGGGGTTATAAGTCCGGCCTCCAGTCGGAGTGTAGCGCAGTCTGGTAGCGCACCACGTTCGGGACGTGGGGGTCGCAGGTTCAAATCCTGCCACTCCGACCAGCGACACTCTGTCGCCCCTGATTTATCACAACTATCTGGATCTGCTATAGAACTCGGGGGCGGCCGAGTACACAAGCGCGTACACAAACGCGCGTTGCGGATGGCTAGCCTCTCTCAGGATAGCAAGGGCAACTACAAGGCGCGTAAGCGCCTCCCTGACGATGTTAGGGAGGAGTACGGCCGCCTCTATCGAGCTCGCTTCGAGGCCAAATTTTACCAGCCGGCCAGCACAAAGCCGCATGTGGCAAAGCAGCTATTTGGCGAG
>DATAPP010000237.1:0-3417 GCA_036265125.1 Pseudolabrys sp.
ACCGAATCTGTTGCGGAAAAGACTGGCGACGCTGCGGGCGGCCTGCTCAATGCTACGCTTGGAAACCTGACAGAACTGGTCATTGCAACGGCGGCGCTCCGCGCCGGGGAGTATGCGCTGGTGAAAGGCTCCATAGCCGGCGCTATTGTAACCAACACGCTTTTCATGCTTGGAGCATCCTTTCTTCTCGGAGGCCTCAAGTACCATCTCCAAGAGTTCAACCGGGCTACCGCCCGCCTGCACGCGGCTTTGCTGTTTCTAGCTACGATTGCGCTCGTTAGTCCTTCGGCGATAGCCAAAGCTGACTTGCTGCCGGGCGCCGCTTTGACCCAGAAACTCAGCGTCGCCTTGGCCGTCCTGCTGATTGTCGGATACGGATTGGGCCTGTTGTTCTCGCTTAAGACACATCGCGAAATTTTTTCTGGCATTGAGCACACGGAAACAGCCGAACCTACCTGGCCGATAGGGCTAGCCCTGGTCACGCTTGCCGTAGCAACGGTTCTCGTGGCGCTAGTGAGCGAGATTTTCGTCGAGTCGGTACAGAAGGCGGCAGAAACATTCGGAATGAGCCAAGCGTTTGTCGGTTTTATCGTCGTGGCACTCGTAGGCGCTGCCGCCGAAATGGCGGTGGCATTTTCCGCAGCACGCAAGAACCGGCTTGACCTGAGTGTGGGAATTGCGCTGGGAAGCGCGTCTCAGATCGCGCTATTCGTCGGTCCCGTACTCGTGCTTCTTAGTTATGCCATCGGACCGACGCCGATGGACCTGCAATTCTGGCCCGGCGCGGTAGTGATGGTCTTTGTTGCCACACTTGTTGCGGCGTTCATTACAAGCGGCGGCCGTTCGGCCTGGTTCGTTGGCGTTCTGCTGATATTCGTCTACGCGGTCTTTGCCATCACGCTCTATCTGCTGCCGCCGCAAGTGCCGTGACTTTCGAATGGCTAACTAGTGTCCGCTTTTGGCTAAAGCGGACATCGCTGGGACGGGCCAAAGGTCCGCTTTTGACCCATAGCGGACATTCAAAAAAGCGCCCCGCGCGGTGCGTCCATCCGACATCCGCGGTTGCTATTGACCCCTAATAGAAAGTCTGTCGCCCGAGCGGTTCTGCCCGTCGCCGATCAGCCTTTGTACCACTTCGTCCCGCGTTGCCGCCGTGACTTTCGCCAGGGCTTCGGTATGCGACTTGGGCTGCGCAGCAAGCACTGGCTGCGATGTCATGTCGGGCACTGGCGCCGGCGTTGCGGTGAGAACTTGCACGGTATCAGGACGCCTTTGCTCTGGCAGACCAACGCGGCTGCCTGTGACTATGGGAGACGAACTCTTCTCCAGTGTTGCATCCGCCACGAACAGCAGTGCGAGCAGTGCCAAACCTGCTACCGCAAAAAAGGTGAGAACTGGCATTTACCACTCCGCAATCCGGTTTACACTTAGCAGTCGTTTCAGCCTCACCCTCCCGCAGTCGCTACTCGCCACTGTCGACAAGGTGATCGTCATTCTGCGGATGTCACTCCTTTTTGCTCAAACCAGCTTTTTGGTCTCGCTCGACGCGTAATCTTGTCGCTTTCAATCGTCGCGTTTCCTTGTCGAGTGCGTCAATTTTCTCATCAAGCTGTGCAATCTTCGATTTAAGGGGATCAGTGCCCCGCAATTTTTCGAGCGCTTGGCCGATTGAGAGTCTGGTCGTTTCAGCCATACCGACTCTCCTCTTTGATGTGCCGCTACTGCATCGATATCGTCATTCCGCTCAAACTAAGCGACGCCTCGAGACCGATTGCCGGTCCGCGCACTTTTATAACAACGCCGTTCGCGTTCTGCAGTGTTGCCACTCGCGCACCGCCCACGACTGCAATCGCTGCAGAGCCCTGCGTATACGTACCGACGATGTCACGAGCGGTTCTCAGATTGGATGCGGTACCAACCAAGTCCACCGCTGATGCTCCGATGGTACCTAAATTGACGCCCCCAATGCTCAGTCGATAGTTTCTGCCCCTAAAATTCAGAGCACCCGAGCCGCCACCGATACCTACGATGAACCCAGCCTTGACGATATGGAAACGTACTGAGCCGGTCTCTGCATAAGCCTGCGACAGTGCGCCCATTACCATCGCTGCCGCAATTGCAACCACGGCGCAAAATGTCGTTAGACGATAGGAACTAAGCATAGGTGCCTCCCAACCATGTTTTCCCTAGGCAGAAATCCTAGGGAACTATGCTATTAGGATCAATGCAATTATAAGCGGACATTTTAGTCAGCAAGCCTGGCCTGTCATTTTCCTGCGTACGGCATCGTCAATTGTAAAAACGGCTGCTACATTAGGCGCCACTGGGTTTGGGATGGCTATGGCCATCGCGTGTGGAGGCGCGTGCGTGTCTGCCACTGATCCAAACTTCAACCAAAAGCACTGGGAGACCGCCGCGAGGCGGTCTTTCTGTTTCACGCATGTCATTTCGCGAATGCCGCTTTTGACCCCAAAGCGGACATTAACTGATTGCACTCAATGTTTGCGATTGGCTACGTGCCCCAGCATGTTTCTGAGGTGATTTGGCGAGTAAGATACAAGTCAAATGTGGTGTTCATCCTCCGGAGCCAACGGTTGCCAAGCTATCCCGGAATTGCATTTGCTGGCGAGCATCGACAAGAAAGTGATCGAAATTCTCAATGCGAATCAAGCCAAGCCGCGGATATTCCATGTCCGTAACAGCATAGAGTGCGACCGTCAGGGTAGCGGCGAAAACCAGCATATGGATCCAGCTGCGCGCCCTGGCCGCAGCCATGCCAAAGCCCGCAAGAAGCGAACCGCCTAGCCCGAGACCGAACAGCATAATGTAGACAATCTGAGGTGGATGTTTTTCGCTGGCGCCGACGCGCAGTCGTGCGACTTCGAATAAGCTGGTGAGCGCCGGCAGGGCCTGCGCACACGCAGGTCGAAAGCTGGACTGGGGGTAGGCCGCGACCGCTGCGTCCCAGATCTTGCTTTTGAGATCGATGATCTTGCCCTGCTGCTCGGTGGGAAAGAGTTCTGAGCGTCGCCACAGCGCGAAATCGTGTGGCATGCGATACAGGTTAATCCGGACTTGGACATAGTCTTTCAGTTTAGTTTGCAGGTCGCGAGCAGCATCACCTTCGAACAGGGCGAGACGATCATAGGCCGTGCTGGCAGCATTCGCCTCCTGGATGACCAGTTGTCGGCGTTCGTCGAAACGCTGCAGAGCGCCGGAAATCGTGAATGCCAAGAGCAGCCCTATCAAGGCGAAAACGGCGCCCTCGACTGTAGCGAGCCCCGCCATGTTGCCGGCATCTTTTTGCAGGTATCGCAGGCCGAGGCGTCGTCCGTAGTTCAACAAGATTAGTGAACTGACGAAGAAAGCGGCAGCAATAAGTACAGCAAAAAGAACGAAGGTCATTTGCCGAATCTC
>DATAPP010000238.1:0-52186 GCA_036265125.1 Pseudolabrys sp.
TCCGGGGGTCCGGTTGCAGCGACCGGCTTAAGGTAAGAGGCGAAAGGTTCTGATTGTTCCCTTGGGCACAAGGTAAGGCCGCGCCAAGGGGAAGGCACGGCCCTAGGTGAGCGTATCTGGCCCGAAGGGGTCCGGGGGCGGGGTTCGGCCACAGACAGCGGCGCAAATGTCCGCGAATGACCCAAAGCGGACATGTCTCACGCACTCGGTTCCGCAAACCTTTGTCGTCAGAAGTGCGGCCTGATGTTATCGATGCACGTGACCAGTAATAAATCTGCACTGCGCATCGCCTTGGCTTGCGCAGCTTTATTCGCTGCAGCAGGACAAGCCGCGGTAAGCGAAGACTTTGCCGGGCTGGTCGACATCGGCGGCGGTCGCAAGATGTACTTGGAGTGCCGGGGCACGGGCTCTCCGACCGTCGTGTTGGTGTCTGGCCTCAAGGGTTCAGCCGAGGATTGGAACATAGCCAAGGGGTCGGGGCCGGCGGTCTTCGCCGAGGTCGCCAAGTTCACCCGGGTCTGTGCTTACGACCGTCCCGGAACGCCGGTCGGTGAGAAACCGAGCCGCAGTGACCCGGTGCCGCAGCCGACTACAGCGGGGGAGGCGGTCGCCGACTTGCATGCCTTGCTGAGGACCGCTGGTGAGGCCAGGCCGTGTGAGCTTGTCGGCCACTCTTATGGCGGTCTGGTCGTCAGGCTTTATGCGAGCACCTATCCCGAAGACGTATCCGGCCTCGTTCTCGTCGACGCCCTCACCGAAGGGCTTCGGGATGCGGAGACGCCTAAGCAGTGGGCGATACAGCGAAAACTGATGGAGGGCGACATACGGGAAAGTTTGGTCCTGTACCCAGCACTTGAAAGGAACGACCCGGACCGGAGCTTCGACCAGGTCCGCGCCGCCCCGCCCCTGCGTCCACTCCCCCTGGTCATATTGTCTGCAGACCGGCCCTGGGGGCCACAGGTCCCGTCAATGATTGCGGCAGGCGTGCTCCCGGCTGATGTGCCACCGGACTTTGGCTACGTCACAGATGCCGCGCAGAAAAAGGCTCAAGAGCGGCTCGCCAAGCTTGTGCCAAACGCGAAACACATCACCAACACGAACAGCGGCCATGAGATACACAAGGAGCAGCCTCAACTCGTGATCAACTCAATCCGCGAGGTCGTTGAAGCGGTCCGTAACCCGTCCTCGTGGCGTTAGCTCCTGCGTGGTTGGTAGTCATCGACTAAACGAATGTCCGCTATTGGCTCAAAGCGATCATTACTTAGTTTTTAATATGCGCTAATGGAAACTCGGACCTCACTGCGCAGATGGTGGGCACCATGGTTCTCATCCGCCTCGCTAAAGTTGCAATGATTGGTTCGCTCGCGGCCTATGCATTCATCGTCGCCTACGACAACGTCGTCGACTATGGCTCGAACTACGAGTTCGTACGGCACGTACTGAGCATGGATACGACATTCCCTGGCAACGCATTGAGTCATCGTGCAATTACCAGCGAGAGCGTTTGGCGTGTGGCCTATGCGTTGATCATCGCCATGGAGGGATTGACAGCCCTTCTGCTGGCGCTGGGCGCGGCGATGTTGCTTGGACAACTCAGGGCGCCTGCCAAGGTCTTCAACCGCTCCAAAGTCTGGGCCGTAGTCGGATTGACTGTCGGCTTTGCCCTCTGGTTTCTCGGCTTCATGGTCGTCGCTGGCGAATACTTCGCAATGTGGCAGTCGAAGGAATGGAACGGCCAGGAGGCCGCGTTCCGCATCACCACAGTGATCCTTGCAGTCCTGATTTTTGTCAGCCTGCCGGACGGCGACGTTGCCTGACGAATTTGTGCTGCCGCCGCGTGGCAGGTGACGCAGGCAACTGGGACGCCTCGATCCGCTGCGGAGCCTTTATTCTGCGGTTGTGTCCGCTTTTGGGGGGTAAAGTGGACATCGTTCCCACATCGCAAAATGTCCGCTAATGACCCAAAGCGGACACTCAGTAGCCGGCGAGTGGCAATTCACGGCTCAAAACCGGACATTTCTGTCCACATTCGCCGCGGCCCTGTCACTTATGTCCAAATTTTTGTCGCGTGAGTCCGAGTTTTTCCCAATAAGTCATGTCAGAAAGCCACAAATGACCCAAAGCGGAAATTCGCCATCTAGTATAATAAAATGCCCCGCATTGCAAAAACTGAACGAATTTTATGGGCAGCGCTGACAAACTTTTCATTGACGGAGAAGCTTATGAGCATCCGTATCCACGACCACTGTCGGGGGGCAAAGTCGAACACCTGCCGTCGGCGCTATTGCCAGCTCGTACCGCTCTCATCGGTCGTTACGTGACGCTGGAGCCGCTCGATGCAGCGCGGCATACAAGTGATCTGTTCGAGGCGTCGCATGGAAGCAAGGCCGCGCTCCGAATCTGGGACTACCTGCCATGGGGTCCTTGGAAATCCGAAGCGGAGTTCGCGAACGTTCTGCGTCAGCAGACCGCGGGGCAAGATCGGGTTTACTATGCCATTCGACTAGCGGCAGGAGAGAAAGCGTGCGGACAGATATGTTTTCTTGATATTCAACCGGAACAAGGGGTCATTGAAATTGGATCGATCTGGTTTGGTCTGACCCTGCGGCGTACGCGAAGCGCCACTGAGTCGATATACTTGATGCTGCGCTATGCGATGGACGATCTCGGTTATCGGCGCATGCAGTGGCGCTGTAATGCACTAAACGCCGCTTCCCGTGCGGCAGCTCGCCGACTTGGCTTCCGTTTTGAGGGAATTTTCTACAACCACATGATCTTCAAGGGCAGAAATCGAGATACGGCTTGGTACTCGATCCTTGACGACGAATGGCCAGAGGTCCGCAAAATAATGGAACGATGGCTTGCGCCGTCGAATTTCGATCAAGACGGCATGGCCAAAACATCTCTGGCCGCGCTAATGGAGAAGCGCGGTCCCAGCCGTAGGGTGTGACGGCGGCTAACTGAGAGAAATGCGCCGGGTTGTCGACCGCAACGGTCGTCTGGCGCTCAGTGTCTGGAACAATGTCGGCATCTATAACACTGCCGAAGCTGACTTTTCGGATGTAGAGGTCAGCGTTTCTCGCATCAATGTGCACTTGCCCCAGATTGCCCTAAGTAATGGCGCGTTAGGTGCGATGTCAGCCAATCTAGGGTCACTCGCGCCGGGAAAGTACGCCGACCTCCTAGTCCTTGATCGCGACTATCTCACCGTCCCATCGGACGAAATTAAAGACATCAAGCCAGTTCTTACAATGGTCGGCGGCAAGATCGTGTACGGCAGTGCCAACTAGTAAAATCCGACGTTGCTGCATTTAAGTCAGCCCGTGTCCGCTTTCGGGGGTAAAGCGGACATCTCTTCCAAAAAGCTGGAGACTGCAAGGCGACATAGTGTGACCACCGTCACTTCCTGTGGTGTGAGCGTGCGCTATGCTAACGCCAGCAAACCGCAACAGGGTTACAGGAGGATACTATGAGGACTCTCGTGAAACAGACGAAGCCTCGTTTCGTTCGTTGGTTTAAGGAATTGAAGAAAAGCAACGGCTCACCCTCCAATTGGTACGAACACGAAAATTGTGGAGTTCACTGACCGATCGCCGCTTCTAGGGATAAAGCGGATATGGCGTCGATTCGTGCCGTGTCTGCTTTTGACCCATAGCAGACATTGAGTCTTGCACCGCACATGTCTGCTTTCGGGCTTAAAGCGGGCAGATCTCAGGGAATAATCACGCGCATCTCAAGAGCAAATCAAGCTCCTTTCAAAGCCTTTCAGGGTGCGTTCTGGCATCCAATTCGAGTGGACGACTAACGCACAGGAGATACAGAGATGTCTGATACAAATCGCCTGCTATTTCTCCGTATTGCTCTCGTGGTCATCGGTCTAACGTTTATATTTGGCATATATACGTTGGGCATTCTCTGGCCCTCGGGCTGGGTATGGGCACAGGGACACCCACACTCACAACACTATCTGATGATGATCATTGGAGTGTACGCGACCTTGGGCGTGTTTTTGCTGCTCGCTTCAAAAAATCCCGACGCTCATAAAAGTCTCATCTGGTTTACCGTGTGGTCAAGTGTGGTCCATGGGGCCATCATGGGCGTTCAAGCTCTCATGGATACAGCCGAGCGTGGCCATTTAGTTGGAGATGTGCCTGCGCTCATTCTCGTTGCGATCATACTTGCTGTGTTGATGCCGCGGGCCGCGACAACGGCAGTGTCATCACCGCGGACCGTGCAAGCTTGAGCGTGTTAAAGAACTCGTGAATTTTCGGAGAGATCACCTCGGGGCGGTCTTTCCGTTCTTTGCAGATGTCCGCTCTTGGGGGCAAAGCGGACATGACCGTTTGCACCGCACATGTCTGCTTTTGACCCAAAGCGGACATTCGGGCCCTTTCGGTACGTCCGCCTAGACCGCTAAGATGGGTGCCTTAGTCTTCGGGGCCGACGATGATGAGGCGACGCGACTTCATTGCGTTGGTGGGCGGCGCGGCGGTGTGGCCGCTCGCGGCGCGCGCACAGCAGCCGGCAATGCCGGTCATCGGATATCTTGGCAGTGAAACGCCGGATCTGTTTGCGACTCGTCTGACCGCATTTCGCCAGGGCCTCGGCGCGACGGGCTTTGACGAGGGTCGCAATGTCGCGATCGAATTCCGCTGGGCAGATGGCCAACCCGGCCGGTTGCCGGCGCTGGCGGCTGATCTTGTCCGCCGTCAGGTTGCCGTGATTGCCGCGCCCGGAAGCGCCGCCGCGGGACTCGCGGCAAAGGCGGCAACCACAACAATTCCAGTTGTTTTCGAGACCGGCCTCGACCCGATAGAAGCAGGACTTGTCAAAAGCCTGAACCGACCAGATGGCAATGTCACCGGTATCACGTCTCTGAACGCAGATGTTGCCCCAAAAGGACTGGAGCTACTCCACGAATTGATCCCTCAGGCCAAGAAATTTTCTGTGCTCGTCAATCGAGACAACGCGGTCATCGCCGACATTATTATGAAAGGCGTAGAGGCATCCTCCCGCGCTTTCGGACTGGAACTCCAGGTCCTCGACGCCAACACCGAATCAGATTTCGACGCCGTCTTCGCAAAGCTGGTTCAGCCGCGAACGGGTGGGCTCCTCATCGCTCCCAACCCGGTATTCAATACTCGGGCACAACAGCTTGCCGCTCTTGCACTCAAATATGCGGTGCCAACGGTCCATGGTGTGCGCGAGTTTGCGCTAGCTGGCGGATTGATGAGTTACGGCGGCAATATAAGGGAGTCGCACAGACAAGCCGGGATTTATACAGGTCGCATCCTCAAGGGTGAGAAGCCCGCCAACCTTCCGGTCCAGCAGGCAACGAAGGTCGAGCTTTACATCAACCTCAAGACCGCCAAGGCGCTCGGGGTCAACATTCCGAACACGCTCATCGGGCGCGCTGACGAGGTGATCGAATGAATCAGGCAATGTCCGCTTGTGACCCAAAGCGGACATGACACTTCCAAAGGTATTGGCAAATATGCGTTGCGCTGCAATGGTTGGTGGCTTTTTGGAGCCTCTAATGAAAAATCTGTCTTCGGTTTGTGTGGCAGTCGGACTTGCGATCGTTGTGGCAAACCCCGCGTTTAGCGATGAATTGAAGATTTTTGGTTCGCGGGTGACCAAGATGGTTGTCGACGACATAGGCCCGCAGTTCGAACGTGCGACCGGCCATCGTTTGCTTGTTGTCACCGATGTCGCCGCCGTGATGAAGCGAAGGATTGAAGCGGGAGAGGCCTTTGATCTGGCCGTCCTGGTCAACTTTCAAGCGGACGACCTCGTCAAGAAAGGCAAGCTCGTCGCGGAGACGCGCTCGGACCTGATGAAGGCTGGAATTGGCGTTGCCGTTCGGCGAGGCGCTCAAACTCCTGACATCAGCACTGTCGACGCGTTCAAGCAGACGCTGCTTGCGGTCAAATCCATTGCCTACCTTAAGGAAGGCGCCAGCTCGATCCATCTGGATCGGTTGTTCTCGCGCATGGGCATTGCACAGGCGCTTGCGGAAAAAACAATAAGACCTGAGACTGAGGCTGTTTCCGAGATGGTGGCCGCCGGCGACGTTGAGCTCGGCATGATCGTCATTCCGAACATCCTTTCGGTTCCAGGAGCCCAGCTTGTGGGTCCGATCCCCGAGGAGATTCAATCTTACATCGTCTTCACCGCGGCAGTCGGAGCAAACTCCCCAAACCAACAAGCCGCACGCGACTTCATCGCATTTTTGAAATCGCCGGCTGCCATTTCATCAATCAAAGCCAAGGGTATGAACCCCGGTTAGAGTCCACCTCTTAGAGCGCCGGCCACCCAAAGCGGACGAAATAAACAAAACATAAAACTTAAAACGGATGCGATTAGCATACCTGCGTAAGTGGTTGTTTTGGTTTGGTTGCAATATGACGATTGACAACTGCCGACCATGCCGTGGCATCATTCTCTCTGTGGCGCGTGGAGTTGGGGGCTCTGCAATGAAATCCAGACTTGGAATTGCGCTCGCAGCGAGCGCTCTTTTCTCATTTTGCCAGCTTACTACTGCGAATGCGGCGACCATCGGTTTGTCGTCGCTGTCTGTTGATTTCGGACCAGTAGCGATCGGCAGCAGTTCGAGCCCGGTCGTATTTACGGCTACTGCGTTCCCGGACCCCAATAATCAGGTTACTAGCTGGGGCGCTTTTGTCACTGGCACTAACTTCTCTGACTTTCCCGGTGTCGTCGACGCCAACCCTGTAAACAATTGCGGTCCCGGAAGTCCCGTTTGTGCCCTGGACTTATTTTTTTCGCCTTCAGGCCTTGGCTCTCGAAATGCGAATCTTCATTTATCTTTCAATGAGGCCGATGACGCTGGAGTGATTCTTCAAATCTCCGCGATCGTTACGCTAACCGGCGTAGGTACTGAACCAGCGGCAACTCCGCTGCCAGCCGCTCTCCCGATGTTCATGGGCGGCGCTGGTCTGATCGGACTACTCGTCTGCCGCAGGAAGCAGACGGCTAAGGCTGCCTGAGCAAGGAACGCGATCAGATTTCGGAGACCGCCGCGAGGCGGTCTTTCTGTTTGCGTACGTCGTTTGCTAGATGTCCGCTAATGACCCAAAGCGGACATCGGCTAGTGCGGCACATGTCCGCTTTTGGGGGATTACGGCCCAAAATCGTTTCGCTTGTTCCCGCCAATTTTCGGAAAAAGACAGGCCCAGCATTTTAACCAATATTTCAAACTCGAGTTGTTTTCTGGCAACCATTTACGAATGATAACGGCCTACAGTTTTTCTTCCTCGCGTGACCATATTGAGCCGGCCTTTGCGCCATGGTTCACGTGGAGCCTTGAGACGGAGGCGGGGGGTGAAGAGCTCGCGGCGACTTGCTGTAGTAGCGGCGTTGTGCGGAGCCATCGCTCTCGCTGGTTGGCTCGCTGCCGGGCTTGCAGGGCTCGTTTCGCCCGGCGGAGCAAGGATTGAGGTCACTCGTGCAGGATCTCCGACCGCCCGCGCCGAGCAGGTCGACGCATCTCAATCAATCGTACTAGGCGAGGATGGAAGCACCATTGCCGATAGGGCGAGCGGAAGCGCCGCCTTGTCCGACCGCCTTCCAATACCGCAGCCCGCCACGCAGGCCGTGCGAATCAAGACATTAAGCGCGCCTGATCCTGTGCGAAACGTTGGCAAGGAGGCGGCCGGCTCAGTCGAAACCGCCGACGTGGGCAGCACGGCCGCTTTGCCTGACCCTCGCCCGATATCGCGGCCCGCGGCACCACCAGTGCTGCTCGCGGCGGTGAGTCCAACTGATCCGGTGCAGAATGCCGCGGGGCCCGCCGCAAGCTCCGAAGGTATCGATGCGTGCCGCAACTCGGACGTTTGTATCGACCAATACCTCTGGTCGCTGTACGAGCGAACGCCGAAGGTCGACACCGTAAAAGTGGAGGAGCGGATCAAGTTAAAGGTCAAGAACAAGGGCAAGATGCGGACTGTTGTCAAAATTCTGACGAAGTACATCACTGAGGACTTCGCGTGGAAGGATCCGAAAGCCGCCCAGAAAGCCGGCATGTCGTTGCAGGACTACGTGATCGGAGGCATGGACCGGGGCTTCAAGCAGAAGCTGTATGGCGCGCTTCGCGCAATGGATGCAGGCGGGTTTTCGCCTGGCATTACCAGCGGATTCCGCGATAATTATCGCCAGGAGCTCGCAAGTGGCAACAAGGCTGCGTCGGACAGTTCATACCATGGCGGGAGCCGCCGTGGCGGCCATGGCCATGGCGTAGCAGCCGATCTTGTGAGCGTGAGGGGCGGGACACGTGCCGAGAGATATACTTGGAGCGAAATCCTGTGGAAGTGGATTGATGCTCACGAAAAAGACCTTGGGATTGGCCGTCCATATCTCGACAGGGATCCGCCGCATGTTGCGCCGATTGATGGCCAAGAATATGCCGACAAACGCGGGGCAGCGAAGGCGCGACTCGCCGGAATGAAAAGGCCATCGCTGTCATCAAGCCAAAAGTGAACCTCAGTTGTGAGCGAGGACGCACGATGAGATTTATTCGCCCCCGCACACTGGTACTGGCAGCACTTGCCATTTGCATGATTTCGGCAGGGACACCTTCTCATGCCCGGTCCCTGTTTTGGCCCCAATTCAGGTGGTGGGATGATCACCAATTCAGGCACAAGCACCAACACAACCGGACAAAATCTGAGTTAGCCAAGAAGCCTCAGCTTCAAGACGCTCCGAAAGGTCCGCTTCAAATCATTATCTCGATCGCGGATCAGCGGATCTCGCTGTACGAAAACGGCGCACTGATTGCACGTTCCTCGGTATCGACAGGCGTTCAGGGTCATCCAACGCCTCTCGGCGTCTTCAGCGTGCTCAGCAAAGAAAAATGGCATCGCTCAAATATCTATAGCGCTGCACCCATGCCTTACATGCAGCGCATCACCTGGTCGGGTATAGCGCTGCATGCTGGTGACTTGCCTGGCCATCCGGCGTCACATGGCTGCATCCGCTTGACAAATGACTTTGCAGTTCGACTTTGGCATCTCACAAAGCGGGGTACGCGAGTAATTATTGCGCACGACGATATTCGGCCGGTTGAGGCAAGCAACCCGCATCTTTTTCAACCGAAGCGAGAGGTCGCCTCGGGTCCGGCGGGATCTGTTACTGCCAGACTCGCGGGTAATGACATTGTTGCATCCTCGGCGACGTACGGGCAATCAATGTCCAATACTGAGACGCAAAAGTCTGTCCAATTGCCTGCGCCGGCTTCCGCGGACGCAAAGCCTCAAAAGGTTGTACCAATCTCAGTGTTTGTGAGTCGCAAGTTGAGCAAGCTCTTCGTGCGACGGGGGTTCATTGCCCTGTTTGATGTCCCGGTGAAAATCCAAAATCCAGAGGAGCCGATTGGAACACACGTTTTTGATGCGATGGCATTTCAGAACGACGTCGCGACAATTCGTTGGACTGCCGTAACGATCCCGGAGAAGTCCAACACAGGAAAGTTGCACAACGAACTGGCAAAGCGACCTATTGAGACTATCCCGTCAACGCCCGACAAAGCCAACGCCGCGCTCGATCGCATCGAAATACCTCAAGATGCGGTTGAGAGTATCTCTAAATCTTTGGCGCCTGGATCTTCGCTTATCATTTCCGACTACGGCATTGGCGATGAAACCGGCAGAGGTACGGATTTCATCGTACTAACGCGTTGACGTGAAAGCTGGCACGGACCAATGTCCGACTATTGGCCCTTAGCGGACATCACTAATTGCACCGCCGTTTTACGGCGCATATGTCTGCTTTTGACCCAAAGCCACATCGGCAAGCCCTTCCAGAAAGGCCGGTTGAACGGCTACGATCCGGCTCGGCAGGACCGATAAGCGGCGGCGGTGAGAGCATATCAACGCGCTCAGAGGTGTTGGCGGCGAGACCGCTCCGCGCGCATGTGCAAACCGCACGGTTGAGCGATCTATCTTTTTCGCAATAGGTGCCACATGAGTAGTTTATATGGACCCGTTCATCGCACGCTGCAGGAGCGCTTCGACACACGACGGCTTGCTGACAATGTCGAAAAACGTGTGGTGCTCACGGAAATTCCGCCTGAGCACAAGGCGTTCATCGAAAGTCGGGATATGTTTTTCCTCTCGACTATCGATCACCAGGGCAGACCGACTGTGTCCTACAAGGGTGGCGACCCAGGGTTTGTTCGCGTCCTTGACAATAAGACGATCGCGTTTCCCTGCTACGACGGCAACGGCATGTTCTATTCCATGGGCAACCTGATGGGGAATGGCCAGGTTGGCATGTTGTTCATCGATTTCGAGAAGCCGCATCGACTGCGTCTCCAGGGCATCGCAAGTGTGGACGATGGTGATCCGCTACTGCAGAACTACGCCGAGGCTCAGTTGATCGTGCGCGTGACTGTGAGCCAGATTTTTCGCAATTGCCCGCGGTACGTGCATCGCTATACGAAAACTAAGCCGTCGGAATATGTGCCGCGTTCGACATGCGAAACACCGCTCGCGCCCTGGAAGCGCGTCGATGATATGCAAGCTTCGTTACCGACTAAAGACCGCGCCCGCGTTAGGCAAGAAGGCGGCGTGATCTCGCGCGCAGAATACGAAAAGTATTTGGCCCACCTTAACAATCGCGAATAGGGTCTATTTTTCGAACAGGCGTGCCATGTCCGCTCTGGCCCTTAGCGGACATGGCCCTTTGCACTGCACATTTCCGCTTATGGGGGTAAAGTGGATTCTGATGACCACAGCGACTCGCATCAATCTTTTGGCAGGTGATCGCAGCTATCAGGGCGCACCTTGGTTCCGCGCTTGTCGGGTGGAACCTTGCAATTATCGATACGTTGCTCGTCGTTCCATTTCTCACTGAGCCGTTCCTTGCCAGTGATTCCTGCGGTCCCATTTGATGGCGTGATTGTGCCTACCGCCTGACCGGAATTGGCCTGGCCACTCATTTGGGCACTGACATCGACGGGAGCCAGCGCGGCGGCCATCAAGGTCATCGCAAGCGCCTGATTCGCCAAGATTTGCATGACTAGCTCCCACCCATGATGATCAATCAAAGATCATAGGCCACCCGCACTGGCGGGCACACCCGATTTCGTGTCGTCAAAGAGTTGACCCTGGCAACGGAGGACGCAGGGTGGCCTATGTGCTGCACCGCTTGCTCAGCCGAAGCGTTTCGATTTGCACAGAGTTGGTGTCCGCTAATGACCCAAAGCGGACATTGGAGCCTGATGGACACGCCTTGCCGCCAGCCATAAACTTACTTTTGAAATCGCCGCAAAACGGGCAGTCTTTATGGCTGAAGGCCGGCATGAACGGCGGTTAGCCGCTATCCTCGCAGCCGACGTTGCCGGTTACAGCCGTCTTATGGGTATCGACGAGGAAGGCACGCTCGCGTCGCTGAAGGCGATACGCGTTGATGTTATCGATCCCAAGATCGCGGAGCATCGCGGTCGCGTCGTCAAAACTGCGGGCGACGGCACGCTCATCGAATTTTCGAGCGTGGTGGATGCCCTACGTTGTGCGGTCGAAGTGCAGCAAGCAATGGCCAAACGAAACGCCGGCGTACCTGCCGATCGGCGCATTGAGTTTCGCGTAGGTATCAACCTTTGTGACATCATTATCGACAGCGGTGACATCTTTGGCGATGGCGTAAATATCGCTGCTCGGTTGGAGGCGATTGCTGAGCCGCAAGGCATTTGCATTTCGGAAGATACCTACCGACAGGTGAAAGGCAAAGTCGACCTATCCTTTGAGGACCTTGGAGAGCGGCAGCTCAAAAATATCGCGGGACCTGTGCGGGCTTACCATGTCCGCCTAGGAGGGACGCCCCGAGCTTCGGCAGCGACCCTCGCGCTCCCCAACAAGCCATCAATCGCGGTGCTGCCTTTTCAGAATATGAGCGGCGACCCCGACCAGGAATACTTTGCCGACGGAATGGTTGAAGAAATAATTACAGCGCTATCGCGTATGCCTTGGCTGTTCGTGATCGCACGCAACTCTAGTTTCACTTACAAAGATCGGATCGTTGACGTTAAGCAGGTGGGCCAAGAGCTTGGAGTGCGTTACGTCCTCGAAGGCAGCGTACGCAAGTCGGCGAACCGAGTACGTGTCACGGGACAGCTTATCGACGCTGCAACCGCCACACATCTGTGGGCCGATCGCTTCGAGGGCAGTCTTGAAGACATATTCGAAGTGCAAGATCGAGTGACGATGAGCGTAGTTGGTGCGATTGCGCCGAAGCTGCAGCAGGCCGAAATCGAGCGCGCCAAACGCAAACCCACGGGAAGCCTTGATGCCTATGACTACTTTCTGCGTGGGATGGCACGCTTTTACCAGTGGACCAAGGAAGACAACAGCGAGGCATTGAGGCTCTTTTACAAAGCGATTGAGCTTGACCCCGATTTCGCCTCCGCCTTTGGCATGGCGAGTTTTTGCTACGTCTTGCGCAAGGTGAATGGTTGGATGGCGGACCGTATGCAAGAGACCGCCGAGGGCTTGCGGCTCGCTAAACGAGCTGGCGACTTAGGGAGGGACGACGCAGTTGCGCTCGGTGCCGCCGGCCTAACGCTAGCCTATTTGGCCCACGACCTCGACGCTGCGGTCGCGCTCATCGATCGCGCTCTTGTGCTTAACCCAAATTTGGTGGCGACCTGGCTATTCAGCGGCTGGGTCAGGGATTGGCTGGGCGAGCCAGAAGTGGCGCTCGAGCACCTCAAGCAAGCTTTACGTCTGAGCCCACTAGATCCGTTGATCTTCCGAGCGCATGGCGCAATCGCGTTAGCTCATTTCCTGGCTGGCCGCTACGACGAATCGTCGTCATGGGCAGAGAAGGCCTTGCAGAATAATTCGCGTTTTCTTCCTGCAATGCTCTTCGCCGCAGCAAGCGATGCACTCGCTGGACGGTTGGTGGAAGCGAAGAAAGCGATGTCTAGGGCGAGCGAAATTGATCCAACATTGCGAGTTTCCGTTATCAAAGATTGGAGCCCGCTTCGTCGGGCTTATGACCTCGCAAGGTTTGAAGATGGCCTGCGGAAAGCCGGACTACCTGAGTGATCGGCGATTATTATCGGCAGCGGCACAATGTCCGCTATTGGCACAAAGCGGACATTCCGCAAAAAAGGCGTTGCCCCAAAGGGCAATATCGCGCTGGTAATCACCAAGCCAAAATTTGCAAGTTCTTGCGGTTCCGGTTGCGCTACTTTCTTAAAGCGTGATCTTCGTCTTTCCGTAGCTTTGGCTTCAACCGGCGCCACAACGGCAAATCCCCTCATCGGAGAATTGGAATGAAAGTTTCTCGCCGTCAGGCAACTATTGGTGGCTTGGGCCTCCTCGCAGGCACGTCAATGAGCACAGCGACCCGCGCTCAGTTTGGTGAGGGCCTGCAAAACCTTGGTGAAGGACTTGAAGATTTCGCTCTGGCTCAAGACGCCTATATTTATGGGTATCCGCTCGTCACGATGGAGATGACGCGACGGGTTGTTACCAACGTGGCGAGCCCTGTGGGCACTCGCGGGCCGATGGGCCAGATCATCAAGTTGCGCGAGTATCCAAATGCGTCGTTTCGAGACGTAACTGCGCCGAATGCCGACACGCTTTACACGACGTCTTTTTTTGATGTGGGCAAGGAGCCGTGGGTTCTCAGCATCCCTGACATGAAGGGTCGCTATTTCCTGTTCCCCCTTTTGGACGGCTGGACCAACGTGTTCCAGGTGCCGGGCAAGCGCACCACTGGAACGGGTCCGCAGACTTATGCAATCACCGGGCCGGGCTGGAAGGGAATTCTGCCGAGCGGGGTTAAGGAATACAAATCACCGACCAGCATTGTTTGGCTACTTGGTCGCATCTATTGCACCGGCACACCGGAGGACTATGCGGCCGTTCATGCGCTCCAGGATCAGTGCGCGCTGGTGCCGTTGAGCGCCTACGGGAAGCCTTACACCCCGCCGAGTGGCACGGTCGATCCGTCCATCGACATGAAGACGGCCGTCCGCGAGCAGGTGAACCGGATGGACGCGATAGAGTATTTCACTCTGCTCGCACAACTCATGAAGACGAATCCGCCTGCGCCCGCGGACGGTCCCGCGCTCGCCAAGTTCGCGAAGATAGGGCTCGTTGCCGGCCAGGATTTTGATGCGAGCAAGCTGCGCGATGCGGATTTCGTAAAGCACATCCCGGCAGTCGCCTTTGACCGCATCATGGTTCAATTCAAGGTCAACAAAGCTGTCAAGGACATCAATGGTTGGGGTTACACGACCAAAGCGGGACTTTATGAAACGGACTATTTCATGCGGGCGCTTGTCACCGCCATCGGCCTTGGCGCAAACCGGCCGCAGGACGCCGTCTATCCCACGTCGCTAAAGGCGGCCGATGGCCACGTATATGATGGGGCAAGCAAATACGTCATGCACTTTCCCAAGGGCAAAATGCCACCTGTCAGTGGCTTCTGGTCTTTGACGATGTATGACGGCAACTATTTCTTCGTCAACAATCCGATCAACCGGTACTCGATCAGCGCCAGACAAAATCTGAAATCTAATCCCGACGGCTCTGTCGATTTATACGTTCAGAAAGATTCGCCGGGACCGGACAAGGAATCGAACTGGCTGCCTGCGCCAGACGGAAAGTTCATCCTAATGTTGCGCTTGTATTGGCCCAACGAGAAAAGCCCGTCGATCATCAATGGTTCGTGGGAAATTCCCCCCGTTAAAAAGTTGAGCTGACGATCAATATCACTTGTACGCCCTATGCCCGCTATTGGCACTTAGCGACAATCCGGAGTGCGGAGATGCTTATGGCGAGTACCGGACACCGTTCGCTGGCCGAGGTCGCCCAGTTCGATCCCGATCGCAAAGCGAGCTTTAATGCCGGATGTACGCAGCTGCGTGGGGCTTTAAAATGAGTCGGCTCGCAATCATGGAGCTGTGGCGTCAACCATGACCGCGAGCCGCACCCGCAAGTTCCCCTCTGTCGGAGAACTGCAAATTACAACCGCGATCATTGTCGCGCGTTCCGCGTGCAGTGGTTCAAATTGAGAGGCCGCGTCCTGCGCCACAAAAAAAGGACGCGGCCCTTAGCCGCTGCAGTGATGGGGAGCAAGCGACCGTGGGTCACCATACATGCGAATGTCTGAATACGGCCGCCGCATTTTACCCCTGGTCGATATTTTGAGTACATCAAATGACGTACCGAAATTTTATTGTTGCCACCAGGCGGCACCATCATATCTACGAAGTGCGGGAAGTCTTTCTCGACAGACTTCGTGTTTTGTCTGCCTTTGTGGTCTGCTGGGGTGGAGAAAGACGAAGAATCCGGTTCCGTCGTCACAATTCGCCGTCTTTTCAGTGTTGCTTTGCGGCCGGGCAAAATGGTACCTGTCCCTCGTGGCGTGGGTGGTAACGGGGGCTTTCAATGCTTCAGAAACTCTTGGGTGCGCTGGCAATCAGCGCGGCGGCTGTCTGTTGCTCATCAGCCAACGCTAGTGTCGTCTATAATCTAAATTTTGATAATTCCGCTGGTACCGTAGTCGAGGGAACCGGCGTCCTGACGCTCAACCTCGCGAACGTTTCGGATGCCTACGGTCTTAATACTAGCAACACGAGCATCTTCACGAGCGTGGTGACCGGCGACATTCACAGCCATGGCGGCTTTAACCTGACGCCGGCGAATATCTCGCAGTTCCAAATACAAACGAGTCTTCCATCGGATCCTCCTGCGGGTCACATCTATACTTTGACAGTCGCTCAAACGGTGCCGCCGAACAACGACGCCGCTGGCATTCTGATCCTCGATCTTTTCACTCAGACTTGGCAGATCCACGGCCTGAACAACTCGACGATCGATGACGGCAAGCTCATTGTCACCGGACCATCGTTGGGCACTGCTGCCGCTCCGGGCGCAACTCCGCTCCCCGCAGCCCTTCCGCTCTTCGCTACGGGTCTTGGCGCACTCGGATTTCTCGGTTGGCGCAGAAAGCGAAGAGCTCTCGCGACTGCCTAACCAAACAAAATTGAGGCTGGGGAGGGCCGCCGCGTGGGCGGCCTCTTATATTTACCGCATATAAACTTTGACAATTGCCAACCGCAGCTGCTGTGGCATGCTTTGCCCGTGGCGTTCAGTGCATGAGTTCGTTATGTCAGAGAAAAACCACCGTCTTGCGATCTGGCCAGAAGCAGCAATCGTTCTGGGTCTGAGTTTGACCGCCGTCTGGATAGGCGTCCTTGGATTCGGGCTGATAAATTTGATCGGGTCCGTAATCTAGCTTCGCCACTGCGCTTTGAAATCCGCCATCGGTTGCTCGCGCGTGACTGAATAGCCCGCGCTGGTCATCGCTTAAACTCAACACCAATACTAGTTTCCGTTCTCCACACCGAATGGCAATGATGTTTCTCGCCTTCGATGATGAGATCAAAACTATGGGGGATGCCTAGTGTTGTTGACACCTGCAACATTGCTCCAGTCTCAGAAATGTTTTTGACAGCGCATTCTAGCTTTGGCGCCTTTTCGCTGAGGACGATGAAAGCGGTTTTGAGTACACGCCTGCGAGGCGCCGCCCTTTTTTCGTCCACCGCTGTCTGCCCCGATTCGCTAGTTGCTCATGAACGGGTTTACAGCTTGCGGATACCGCCGTGCATTCAGTTTGACATAGCGCTGCCATTAATTCGGCCGGCGGAACCGTAAAAACTAGGAAATAGGGCCGCCGAATTAGAGCGAAAAATTCTTAGCGATTTCCGGATCGGCAAAGCACCACCGAATAACGCTGCCGTTCGCATCATGCCGGCCATGTCCGCGCTGAGGCTTGATGCCGTGTCGACTATGGAATTCGTACATAGCGTCTAGCCGGTTGCCCAGGCCACCGAGCGGCACAACCATGTCCACGAAGTGCGGAAAGTCTTTCTCAATGGACTTCTTTGTCTGCCTTTGTAGCGGGTCATGCTACGAGGGCACTCCGTCTGAAACCCGCCCGGGTTCCTGTGGGGGTCAAAATCTCGATCGGTCATATCTTGAACGTCACGACCTAAAATCGGGTAGCAATTCATCCCAACCATAAATAGTAGGCAAGGACCACCACAGAAAAAACCGTCAGGCCCGTCAAAAGCCTTGTTCCCATTCTGCCAGATCTAACGATCAGGCCAACAAGGCTGGCCAAGAACCAGACCAAGACAATGATCAGCGCTATCTTCCACAGCATTGGTAAGTGTTCCCAGCTCTTACCCTTGCCCGGCAAAATTTTATTGTGCCTGCACTATTTCGGAGCGCCCGGTTACGCCGGTCGAATCGAGTCTGGGGGAATGTCTTTAAAAACGAGTGAATGGAGAAACCGCTATTTCGCCACGACTCACGTACAGGGTGGGAAGGGCCAATAGGGGACTAGAGGCCCTTCCCGGGATGGCAATCGCGCCCCGTCGCATGGTTCGTGATTACCTCCCGGGATAATAACTAGCACTGAGGCTCCGAGTTCTCATTACGCCGGCACAAAAAGTTCAGTGCATAAGTCGGAACAATCAGAAAGTTCCGACCATCGCGTCCCTGATGCAGAAGGAGTGGAGATGGCAAACGCGCTGTCAGTCATTAAAAACTTAGGGTCTGGGAAAAGCGAGGCTATGGGTGTCGTTAAGCGTGATTGGGTCCCTACTGGGCGCATTGATTTCGCCACCAACATCGACGGCAATAGCGACCCAAACCAACCAAGTGAATTTAAGCTCCTCGTAGAAGAACGTAGAATTATCGAAAGCGTTGCCGGAAACGAGCATCTTGAGATTCAATGGCGGCTCGCAACTCTTAAAGAAGTAAAGATCGTCGCAGCTCAGTATCAAAAATACCTGACAGAAAACTCGCTCATCAGAGATGTGTCCGACCCCGAAATTTTTCCTCCGGAAACCTAAACACAAGAGTAAATAGTCATTCGACGTCGAGCGTGCCTCGTCTGTGAGGGTGTTCAGAACGTCCCATCAATCGCGCGAGTTGCGGCAGGGGCTTTCGGATTTTTGACCTTGATCCAGGATTTCGACCGGCCCCGATCGATATGGCGCATCCGCTCAGGACGAAACTTTCTGAGTACTGGGACCGCCGAAGATGGTGACAGCGGCGGCCCCAGCAGCCGATTTCCCTGGTGGGGGTGCCTCATCAAATCGGCAACTCTAGCGTCGTCGCTAAGTGTGGTTAGTCTGTGACGCCCCCGCTTTGCCACTGTGCTTTGAAATCTGTCGTCGCTTCTTCGCGTGTCGGATCAAACGAAGTTTCCTAAAAATTTGTCGAATACTGCCAACATTAACGTGAATTAGTCTCTTCAATTGGAAGAACGCGCCAACGGAGTACTGCTCTTCCTCGCCATTCGGCAATTGGCGGCAAGAGGAGGAGCCAGTGAAATCCGCAGTTATAAAACGTTCTGTCATCATTGGTAGCCACAGGACGAGCATCAGCCTCGAAGATCCCTTCTGGCATCACCTGAAGGAAATAGCGCAGGCGGACGGATGGACGGTCTCAAAATTGATTGCCGAAATCGACGGGAGCCGCCAGCACGGCAACCTATCCTCGGCGATCCGTCTTTTCGTACTTGAGCACTTCCGTACGAAGTCAAATTTCACGCGGCCGGCTAGCCGCCAAACTGAATCGCAAGTGACCGATTAATAACGCTGCCATTTCGCATCGGAACCGTTGTTGCTTGTTGCAACACGCCCCCGTCGCCCCTTTCGGGATAAGTCATTGATTTAGTGGCGACCCCGGCTGGATTCGAACCAGCGACCCTCAGCTTAGAAGGCTGATGCTCTATCCGGCTGAGCTACGGGGTCCGCGTAACCGGTTTAGCCGCAGCCAGTCTCCGCTGCAAAGATACAGTGCCAAACCTGCCCCTGATGCCCACAGGCACGGGAGAACGGTCATCGGCCAGTCGCAGCTTTTCGTCACCCATTTCGACTGAAAAATTAAGACCTTAGACCAATTTCTGATCTCGGCTCATGTTGTTTCTGAGGATAACGGGCGAGCGTTTTGATCGTCGTATCAATTTCCGCAATGGCGCGGCATGCTTGTCGCCAGAATCCGCCACCGCCACGCGCTCGACACCATCTGGAACTGAAATCATGTCTATTGCGGCCCGCTCCTTACGGAGGTCTCCTCCCATGCTTCGCGTCGCTCGCGCCGGCCTTGCAGCCGCGCTCCTGACCCTTGCCTGGGGGTTGGCGCCCGCGATTGCGGCCGAAAAACCATTCAAGCAAAGCGCTCTCGACGAGGCGGCAATCAAGCTTGAGGCACAGATCAAAAGCGATGCTGGCACGGTGGCCAAGCCCGCCGCCACCTTGCGCCGGGACGCTGATACGGCCTTTCAGAAGAATGAGTTCCGGTCGGGCATGGTCGTCCTCAGTCAGCTTGTCACGGTCGCGCCCGATGATGCATCAAGCTGGCTGCGACTTGCCCGAACCATCCTTCAAATCAAGCCGCGCGATGATCGTGAGAAGGAGCTGCTGTTCGATCGTGCGTCGACGGCTGCCTATATCGCCTACCAGCGGGCAGGCGATCGCAATCTGGAAGCGGACAGCCTGTCAGTCCTCGGCCGGACGCTTGCCGATCGGCAGCAGTGGCGGGGTGCGCTCGATTCCCTGCGCCTCTCGCTCGAATTGCGCGAGACAGCCGAACTGCGTGGCCAGTACGAAAAGCTGCGGGCCGAACATGGGTTTCGTCTGCTCGACTTTACCGTCGACTCCGACTCGATCGCGCCGCGCGCCTGTTTCCAGTTCTCCGAGGAATTGCCCGGCCGTCGTACCGATTTTTCACCTTTTGTCGCGGTCGCAGGCATGGACCGGCCGGCGACATCGGCAGGCGAAAAACAGCTCTGCGTGGAGGGTCTCAAGCACGGCGAACGCTATTCGATAACTCTGCGCGCCGGGCTCCCATCTGTCGTGAAGGAAACGCTCGCAAAGTCTGCTGAATTCACGATCTTCGTTCGCGACCGCAAGCCTTTTGCGCGCTTTTCAGGCAAGGCCTACGTGCTGCCGCGTACGGGCCAGCGCGGCATTCCAGTGCTCAGCGTCAATACCAAAGCAGTCGCGCTTTCCATTTATCGAATTGGCGACCGCAATCTCATCGACACGCTCCTTGGCTACGACTTCCAGCGCAATCTGAGCCGCTATCAGGCCGAGCGCCTGGCCAACGAGCGCGGCGCCCGGATATGGAACGGTGAACTCGCCGTCGAGCCCAAGCTCAATACAGAGGTGACAACTGCATTTCCACTGGACGAGGCGGTCAAGGATCTTGGGCCCGGGGTCTACGCCATAACCGCCGAGCCGAAAGATGCCGTCTCCAGTGACTACGGGCAGCAGGCGACACAATGGTTCATCGTCTCCGATCTCGGCCTCACGGCCTACACCGCGCATGACGGCATTGATGTCTTTATTCACTCGCTGGCGAGCGCCGATCCGCGCGGCAGCATCGAGGTGCGGCTGGTTGCACGCAACAATGAGGTGCTTGCGGTTCGCCAGACTGACCGCAGCGGTTTCATCCATTTCGAGGCCGGTCTTGCGCGCGGAGAAGGCGGCGCCGCACCGGCTGCGATCGTTGCCAGCGAGAAAAACGACTACGCGTTTTTAAGCCTGAAATCGCCTGCGTTCGATTTGTCCGATCGTGGCGTTGCCGGGCGGCCGGTTCCGACGGGACTCGATGCCTTCGTCTATACGGAACGCGGCGTGTACCGCACCGGGGAAACGGTCGCGGTAACCGCGCTGCTGCGTGACGTGCGCGGCGTGGCGGCGCCGAATGTTCCTCTGACATTGGTCATTGCGCGTCCCGACGGCGTCGAATATCGCCGCGCGCTCGTGCCCGATCAGGGCCTCGGTGGCCGTTCCATGAGCGTGCCGATCGTCACGTCGGCCTCGACAGGCACCTGGCGCGTCGCGGCCTACACCGATCCCAAGCGACCACCGGTGGGCGAGACCACCTTCATGGTGGAGGACTATGTACCCGATCGCGTCGAGTTCGATCTTGCGTCCTCCGCGAAGGGAATTACCCGCACTGCACCGGCCCAGTTGCGCGTCGAGGGGCATTTCCTCTACGGCGCGCCGGCCTCGAACCTGGAGCTCTCGGGTCAGGTATCGATTGCCACCGCCAAAGAGCTTCCGGGCTTTCCCGGCTACGCCTTCGGTTTGCTCGATGACGATGTCACGGCGATCCGCCAGGAACTCGACGACCTGCCGAGCACGGACGCCGCCGGCAAGGCGACGTTTCCGGTCAAGCTCGACAAGGTGCCGGCGAGCGGCCGGCCCCTGGAAGCGCAGATCACAGTGAGCATGGCAGAATCGGGCGGTCGCGCGGTCGAACGCAAGCTGACGCTGCCGGTGACGCCCGATGCTGCGATGCTCGGCGTGAAACCCGCATTCTCCGGCCGCTCGCTCGCCGACGGAGCCAATGCCGATTTCGACGTGGTCATGGTCGGGCCCGACGGCAAGCCGCTGTCGAAGAACGGTCTGCGTTACGATCTGCTCAAGGTCGAGAGCAGCTACCAGTGGTATCGCCAGAACGGACAATGGGAATACGAGCCGGTCAAGCGAACCGAGCGTGTGGCCAACGGTACGGTTGACGTCGCTGTCGACAAGCCAGCGCGTGTGTCGGTGCCCGTGAAGTGGGGCCGCTACCGATTGGAAATCTCGACCGGCGAGGCCAATGGTCCGGTCACTTCGCTCGGCTTTGATGCGGGCTTCTATGCGGAGTCGAACGCGGACACCCCGGACCTCTTGGAAGTCGCGCTCGACAAGTCTGACTACAAACCGGGCGATACCTTGAACGTCGCGGTGACGGCCCGTACGGCTGGCCGTCTCACAGTCAACGTATTCACCGATCGCCTTGTCGCCAGCCAATCGCAGGACGTGAAAGCCGGAGCCGCACGGGTCAGCCTGAGCGTCGGCCGCGATTGGGGCACGGGGGCCTATATGGTCGCCACCTTGCGCCGCCCGCTTGATGCGGCCGCACAGCGAATGCCCGGCCGCGCAATCGGCGTGCAGTGGTTCTCAATCGACAAGGCGGTGCATACCCTCGCACTCGACATGAAACTGCCGTCAACGATGCGGCCAGGTTCGACGTTGACGGTGCCGATCAAGCTCGCCGGACTTGTTTCCGGCGAGGAGGCGCGCGTCGTTGTGGCAGCCGTCGACGTCGGTATTCTCAATCTCACCAACTACAAACCGCCGGCGCCCGACGATTACTATCTCGGGCAGCGCCGTCTCACTGCGGAGATCCGCGACCTTTACGGCCAATTGATTGACGGCATGCAGGGTGCGCGCGGGCAAGTTCGTTCGGGCGGCGACGCTGGCGGCTCCGAATTGTCCGGCTCGCCTCCGGCACAGGCGCCCCTCGCACTTTACTCCGGGATCGTCACCGTTGGTCGCGACGGAAGCGCGCAGGTCCAATTCGATATTCCGGCTTTTACCGGCTCGGTTCGCGTGATGGCCGTCGCATGGAGCAAGGACAAAGTCGGCAAGGCGTCCGGCGACGTCACCGTCCGCGATCCCGTTGTGCTGACCGCGACGCTCCCGCGCTTCCTGCGCACCGGCGACAAAGGTGCGGTCCAGCTCGAACTCGACAACGTCGAAGGTGCAGCCGGCGATTATATGATCGCGTTCGCCGCCGACGGTGCCGCCAGGCTCGAGGGCGACAAGCCGCCGGTGCTCAAACTGGCAGCCAAGCAGCGCGATCGTATTTCGGTTCCCGTGGGCGCGTCCGGCTCGGGGCCAAGCACTGTCACGGTCAAGGTCAGCGGGCCGGACAATTTCGCCCTCGAACGCAGTTATCCGCTCGATGTGCGGCCGGCGACGCAAATTCTGACGCGGCGCAGCGTGCGCACGCTGGCCAAAGGCGAGACGCTCACGGTCTCGAAGGACCTGTTCGCCGATTTCGTGCCGGGAACAGGACGCGCCGGCCTCTCGGTTGCGGTGTCGGCTTCTCTCGACGCGGCGACGCTGCTCAACGCGCTCGACCGTTACCCGTTCGGATGCTCCGAGCAGGTCGCGAGCCGGGCCATGGCGATGCTCTACGTCAACGAACTTGCCGCGCAAGCGCGGCTGGCGCCCGACGGCGAAATCGAGCAGCGCATCAAGGACGCCATTCCGCGCCTGCTGGCGCGGCAGGATTCAAATGGGTCGTTCGGCCTGTGGTCGGTCGGCGGCGAGGATCCCTGGCTCGATGCCTATGTGACGGATTTCCTGACCCGCGCGCGCGAGCGCGGGTTCGAGGTGCCCGCAACCGCGTACACGCTTGCCGTCGATCGTCTGCGCAATTATGTCGCGACCGCCCCTGAGCCCGGCAAAAACGGCGGCCGTGAACTGGCCTATGCGCTTTATGTGCTGGCGCGCAATGGTGCCGCGCCAGTCGGTGATCTGCGTTACATCGCCGACGTCAAGATTTCGGACGTGGCAACCCCGATCGCAAAAGCGCAAATTGCAGCTGCGCTGGCGATGGTTGGCGACAAGGCGCGCGCCGATGACGTCTATCTTGCGGCGCTCAACGCCATATCGCCGCAGCCTAAGCTTGGTCTGGGCCGCGCCGATTTCGGGTCGGCCTTGCGTGACGCCGCGGCGCTGGTGACGCTGGCGTCGGAAGGGCGGGCGCCGCAAAAAACGATAGACGACGCTGTGCTCAGGATCGATAGCGCGCGCGCCCTGACTGCCGGCACGTCCACCCAGGAGGACGCATGGCTGGTGCTTGCCGCCCGCGCGCTCGCCAAACAGCTCAACGCGATTTCGCTCACGGTCAATGGAGAGCCGCGTCAGGGGGCATTCTATCGCAGCGTGCGCGCCGACGACGACGCGCCGGTCGCGGTGGCGAACCAGGGTGAGGGCAATGTGCAGGCGGTTGTGTCGGTGAGCGGATCACCGCTCACGCCGGAACCGGCAGCCGAACAGGGCTTCAGGATCGAGCGCAGCTATCACACGCTCGAGGGTGAAAAAGTCGATCCGGGCAAAACCAGGCAAAACCAGCGTTTTGTGGTGGTGCTGAAAATGACCGAACCGCAGCCGCAATTCGGCCGCGTCATCGTTGCCGATTATCTGCCGGCCGGCTTCGAGATCGACAATCCGCGGCTGGTGTCATCCGGGGAGACGGGCACGCTCACCTGGATCGTGGATGCGGGTGAGCCGGTCAACACGGAATTCCGCGACGACCGGTTCACGGCAGCCTTCGACCGCAACAAGGATTCCGCCCCGGTATTCACGGTCGCTTATGTCGTGCGCGCGGTTTCACCCGGGCGCTATGTGTTGCCCCAGGCGAAGGTCGAGGACATGTACCGGCCCGACCGGTTCGGGCGCACCGCAACGGGCACCATCGAGATATCGCCGAAATGAGCCGCCGGAAGCTGTTTTTCGGAGGTGCGGGCGGTTTTGCCGCCGGGTTGCTGTTCGCCTTCGGCGCCTGGGCCTACTCATTCGGGGCCGCGCCACTTGGCAAGGATCTCGAATATTCGCACGTCGTCCTCGACCGCGAGGGGCGTCTGTTGCGCGCCTATGCGACAGACGACGGACGCTGGCGGCTCCCGGCGACCGAGCAGGATGTCGATCCGCGCTTCCTGACGTTGCTCTTCGCCTACGAAGACAAACGGTTCCGCAGCCATTACGGCGTCGATCCGGTGTCTCTCGGACGCGCGGCGATTCAATTCGCCGCCAGCGGCCACATCGTCTCCGGCGGTTCGACGATCACCATGCAGGTCGCGCGGCTGCTGGAGCCGCGCGAGCATCGCAGCCTGAGCGCAAAGCTGCGGCAGATCATGCGTGCGCTTGAAATCGAGCGCGCTCTTCGCAAGGACGAAATCCTCGCGCTTTATCTGACTCTGGCACCTTACGGCGGAAATCTTGAGGGTATCCGCGCGGCCGCGCTGGCGTATTTTGGCAAGGAGCCGCGCAAACTATCCCTGGCCGAAGCCGCGCTGTTGGTCGCCTTACCGCAATCACCCGAACTGCGCCGGCCGGACCGTTTTCCCGACGCCGCCCGCGCCGCACGCAACCGTGTGCTTGATCGTGTGGCGGCCGCAGGGGTTGTGCCGCCTGACGAAATCGCGCGCGCGCGATCTCAACCGGTGCCGCACGCACGCAAGCAACTTCCCGTGCTGGCGCCGCACGCGGCTGACCGGGTTGTATCGCTCGAACCCGATCGACGCGTTCATCGGCTTACCATCGAGCTTCCCTTGCAGAAGACGCTGCAGGGACTTGCGCTCGAACGGGCGCAGGCACTCGGGCCCGATATCTCGGTCGCCATTCTTGCGGTGGACAATGCGAGCGGTGAGGTGAGGGCGCGAGTCGCCTCGGCCGATTATTTCGACGCACGCCGCGCCGGCCAAGTGGACATGACCCAGGCCTTGCGCTCGCCCGGTTCGACCTTGAAGCCGTTTATCTATGGTCTCGCTTTCGAGGATGGCCTCATCCACCCCGAAACACTGATTGACGACAAGCCCGCGCGCTACGGCAGCTACACGCCGGAAAATTTCGACCTGACCTTCCAGGGTACGGTCACGGTTAGACGGGCGCTGCAATTGTCGCTTAATGTTCCGGCAATTGCGGTGCTCGGCAAAGTCGGCGTCAACCGCCTGAGTGCGCGGCTGGCGCAGACCGGCGCCGCACTCATATTGCCGAAAGGCGAGGCCCCGGGCCTGGCCATGGGCCTTGGCGGGGTCGGTGTCCGCTTGTCCGACCTGGTCATGCTCTATGCCGGATTGGCGCGGCTCGGTGCGGCAGTGCCGTTGAGCGAGCGCCAGGATATTTCTCCGCTAAAGACCAGCCGACTCCTCGACCCGGTTGCGGCCTGGTATGTCGGCAACATTCTCATCGGCGCTCCGCCGCCGGACAATGCGCCGCACGGCCGCATTGCCTTCAAGACGGGGACTTCCTACGGCTATCGGGATGCCTGGGCCGTCGGTTTCGATGGCCGCATGACGATTGGCGTATGGGTTGGACGAGCGGACGGGGCGCCGGTCCCGGGCCTTGTCGGCCGCGCATCTGCCGCGCCGATCTTGTTCGACGCATTCGCGCGCGCGGGCGTTGCGCCCGCAGCATTGCCGCACGCACCCAAAGGAGCCGTCATCGCTGCCGGAAACAAGCTTCCGCCGCCGCTCCAGCGCTTTAGCGCCGGCGGCCCAGGCGAGGCGGTCGAGCCGCCGCGGATCATGTTTCCGCCGGACGGTGCGCAGCTGGAACTTGCCTCCGGCGGCCAGCCCGATCCGGTCGCGCTCAAGATTGTCGGCGGTCGTGCGCCGCTCACCGTCATGGTGAATGGCGTACCCTTGGCCGCGCAGAGTGGCCGAGGCACCGTATTCTTTCAGCCCGACGGTCCCGGCTTTGTGCACCTGACGGTAATGGACGCGCGCGGCGCCGCTGACAGTGTCACCGTGCGGCTGCAATAGGGGCGAATGACAAGGGCCGTGGCTTCGGCTTATTGTCCGGCCAAAGTTGCGGATTCAGGGCATCAAACAAGTGAGCATCAGTACCGATCAGGCACGGACGTCTTTTGCTCCGGCGCGAGGACTGGCTGCGGCGGTCGACTTTGCCGTCGGCTCGCACTTGCGTGCGGCGGCGCTGCTCGTGGCGTTCTCGCTTGTCGCGTTTCTTCCGGGCTTCTTCCAGATTCCGCCGGTCGACCGCGATGAAGCCCGCTTCGCGCAAGCCACCAAGCAGATGCTGGAAACACACGAGTTTGTCGACATCCGTTTTCAGGACGAGGTCCGCTACAAGAAGCCGGTTGGCATCTATTGGTTGCAAGCCGCCGCCGTGAAAGTTGGTGAGGCGCTCGGCGTGCCGAAGGCGCGCACGGTCATCTGGCTCTATCGCTTCCCATCGCTCGCCGGTGCGACGTTCGCCGTCCTCTTGACGTATTGGGCAGCGCTTGCGTTCGTTGGCCGTCGCGCCGCAGTTGCCGCTGCTCTGATGATGGCGAGCTCGGTCATGCTCGGCGTTGAGGCGCGCCTCGCCAAGACCGACGCGATGCTGTTGCTCACCTGCGTCGCCGCGATGGGGGCAATGGCGCGCATCTATCTGGCGAGCCAACGTGAGCCTGAGACGAAGATCGGCTGGACCCAGCCGGCGATTCTGTGGACAGCGCTCGCCGCCGGCACGCTGCTGAAGGGGCCCGTGATCCTGATGTTCGTCGGGCTTACGGCCATCGTGCTGTCAATTGTTGACCGTTCGGCGCGTTGGGTGTGGTCGATGCGGCCCGTCGCCGGCTTTCTCTGGCTCATCCTGCTGGTGTCTCCCTGGTTTCTGGCGATCGTCGCGAAATCCGGAGGCAGATTCTTCGCGGATGCGCTCGGCCACGACATGCTTAGCAAAGTGACCAGCGGGCAGGAGGCGCACGGCGCGCCCCCTGGCTACTATCTCCTGCTGTTCTGGGTGACGTTCTGGCCTGGTGCGGTCTTGGCCGGCCTGGCCGCGCCGGCGGTGTGGGCATCGCGGCGCGAGCCCGGCGCGCGATTCCTGCTCGCGTGGCTGATCCCATCCTGGCTCGTCTTCGAGGCTGTGATGACAAAGCTGCCGCACTATGTGCTGCCGCTGTATCCCGCCATCGCCATTCTGATCGCCGGTGTTCTCCAATCGGGCAGCTTGTCAAAGGCGCGCTGGATGGTGCGCGGCACGATTGGCTGGCTTCTGTTTCCGGCTGCCGTCGCG
The DNA here is from genome assembly GCA_036265125.1 of Pseudolabrys sp. Classification (GTDB taxonomy): domain Bacteria; phylum Pseudomonadota; class Alphaproteobacteria; order Rhizobiales; family Xanthobacteraceae; genus Pseudolabrys. The sequence goes on from DATAPP010000238.1 coordinate 27,638, forward strand.
GTCGCGGCGCTGGTCGTCTTCATTATGTTCGGTCGTGAGCTCGGTCTGGTCGCGTGGCCATTTTCCGCTCTTGCGGTGATTACGGGACTGTTTGCCTGGTGGCTCTATGAGGTGGATGGCCCCGAACGCTCGCTGTTGCGCGGAATGATCGCCTCGGTACTCATCGCGATCGCGGTCTACGCAATCACGTTTCCGCTGCTGCCATCGCTGTTTCCAAGCGCCATGATCGCCGACGAGATACACGCGACCGACTGCAAGCAGCCGCACGTCGCCTCGACATTCGCTTATCAGGAGCCGAGCCTGGTGTTCCTGCTTGGCACCGACACGCGCTTCACAGACGGCGCGGGAGCCGCGGATTTCCTGCGCTCGGGACCATGTCATTTCGCCTTGATCGATCCACGCAGCGAACGCAGTTTCGTGCAGCGCGCTGAATCGGTCGGATTGCGTTATTCGCTCATCCAGCGCATTGAAGGCTACAATATCAGCATTGGAAAGCCGGTATCGATGACCGTCTTCCGCTCGCAGGCGAGCCCATGAGCGTGGCCAATGGATTTAATCGCGTTGAAGGCGCGGCAGCCGCGGTGCTGCGGCGCTGTGCGGCCAGTGTTATGACCGCGCTTACTGTGCTGGCCCGGCCTGCGCGCGGGAATGCGCGGCTCCTTCCGCTTTCGCCGCGCCAGATTGCGATAGGGGCCGCCGCATTCCTCGCCGTGTATCTGCTGTCGATGGTGACGATCGATGCGGCGGCCATCCGTGGCGTCTACCATCTGCCACGCTGGATCATTTCAGTTTTTGACGACATCACCGATTTTGGCAAGTCAGGCTGGTTCCTCTGGCCGCTTGGGCTGCTTTTTCTGGCACTCGCCGCGTTGCCGCCAGCGCTGACGCCGATATCACAGCGGGTGCTCGCGGCGATCATGGTGCGCACCGGATTCCTGTTCGCGGCGATTGCCGTGCCCAGCCTTTTTGTCACGATCGTAAAACGGATGATCGGACGCGCGCGTCCAATGGTCGGCGGCAGCCTCGATCCAACTCTGTTCATTCCTTTTGAAGGACACGCGGCCTACGCCGGGACCCCGTCCGGTCATGTCACCACGGCATTCGCCGTCCTGGTGGCCTTCGGGACCCTGTGGCCCCGCGCACGCACGGCACTGTTGGTCTATGCGCTGTTGATTGCTGTGAGCCGCGTCATGGTGATTGCGCACTACCCGAGCGATACATTTGCCGGTGCGGTGGTCGGGATAGCGGGTGCCGCGCTGGTGCGGCGCTTTTTCGCGCAGCGCGGGCTTGGTTTTGCGATTGAGGCAAACGGCACGATCCATCAATACCCGGGCCCCTCGCTCCAACGCATCAAAGCGGTTGCCCGCGGGCTTCTCTCCCCATAAGACATCGCCGCATGAATACAATCGATCCGGCGGTGTCCGTTGTGGTGCCGGTCCGCAATGAGGCCGGCAATATTGCGCTGCTTGTGGCTGAAATCGCCAAAGCGCTCGAAGGGCAGTGGTCGTTCGAGGTCGTCTACGTCGACGACGGGTCGACTGACGGCACCGAGGCAGAGCTAAAACGGCTGATGACGCAGCACGCGTGGCTGCGCCGCGTTCGCCACAGGCAGTCATGCGGGCAGTCGGCGGCTGTCCGGACTGGTGTTGCGGCCGCGCGGGCCCCAATTGTGGCGACGCTCGACGGCGACGGCCAGAATGACCCAGCATTTATTCCGGCGCTTGTTCGCGTACTGGAAGCGGGTAACCCGCGCGTGGGACTTGTCGCGGGCCAGCGCATTGGCCGAAAATCGGGCGGGTTCAAAAAACTTCAATCGAAGATCGCCAATGCAGTGCGTGGTGCCGTGCTGCGTGACGGCACGCGCGACACCGGCTGCGGATTGAAGGCGTTCCGTCGCGCTGTGTTCCTCGGCCTGCCGTATTTCGATGGCTTACATCGCTTTCTTCCCGCGCTGATACGGCGCGAAGGTTTGGACATCGGCTATGTCGATGTGGTCGACCGGCCACGGGCACACGGCGTATCGAACTATGGAATGTGGGACCGGCTGTGGATCGGCATACTCGATCTCGCCGGTGTGTGGTGGCTGATCCGCCGCAAGAAGCGAATTCCTGAAATCTCGGAAAACTAGGCAAGGAAAATACAATGCTGGTCGATATCGCGAATTCCGTCGGCGGCTATCTGCACGACGTATTCATCGGCACCGTGGATTGGGGAATATTGATCGGCTACTTCGCGCAGATAATGTTCGCAATGCGTTTTGTTGTGCAGTGGATCGCCTCCGAGCGTGCCGGAAGAAGTGTTGTGCCGACCGCTTTCTGGGTGTTTTCAATTGGCGGCGGATTGATGTTGCTCGGTTACGCGCTTTACAGGAAGGATCCAGTTTTCATTATCGGGCAGGCCTTCGGTGTATTCGTCTATTTGCGCAATCTGCAATTCGTCATGCGGAGCGGCGGAACGACGGCGGCGGTGTGATTGAATTCGCGCCTTTCGGAACAATCCGCCTCGCCTTTCCCGATCGATCAAAAATACCGCCGCACTGTTCGTCGGGATTTTTCGTGCAAGGGAGGCTTACCGGCCCGCAGCGCGTGCGAGAGCGCCGAATCCGCGTTCGAGATCGGCGATCAGATCGTCGGGATCTTCCAGTCCGATGTGGAAGCGTATCGTCGGGCCGCCCGGTGCCCATTTGGTGGCGGTGCGATATTCGGAACAGTCGAACAGGATGGCCAGGCTTTCGAATCCACCCCAGGAATAGCCCAAACCAAACAATGCGAGCTCGTTGAGGAAAGCGTGCACCGACTGTTCGCTTGCCGGCTTGAGCACGATGCTGAACAAGCCACATGCGCCGGTGAAGTCCCGCTTCCAGATGACGTGGCCCCGATCGGTTTCGAGCGCGGGGTGCAGCACCCGCAAGACTTCGGGCCGTTGTTCGAGCCATCGCGCGACGCGAAGGCCAGATTGATAGTGACGCGCAAGCCGGACGCCGAGTGTCCGCAGGCCACGCAGTGCGAGATACATGTCGTCGGGACCGACGCATAACCCCATCGAGTAGACGGTGTCCTTCAGCGCCGGCAGAGTCGCCGCATTAGCCGACACGCAGCCGAACATGATGTCGGAGTGGCCTCCGATGTATTTTGTGCCGGCCTGAATTTGCATATCGACGCCCTTGTCGAAGGCGCGGAAATAGAGCGGCGTCGCCCAGGTATTATCCATCATCACGATCGCCTTCCTGTCGTGCGCGACTTTGGCGATGGCGGGGATGTCCTGCATCTCGAAGCTTTGCGAGCCGGGTGCTTCGACGAAAACGGCGCGCGTGTTTGTCTTGAACGATTTTGCGATGTCGGCGCCGATGACGGGATCGTAGTAAGTCGTTTCCACACCTAGGCGCTTGAATACGCCGTTGCAGAAATTTCGGGTCGGCCGATAGACACTATCGGGGACCAGGACGTGATCGCCCGAGCGCGCGACGGCAAGGAGCGCGGCCGCAATTGCCGCCAGTCCGGATGGAAGCAGGGCCACGCCTGCACAAGTCGCGCCGTCGAGTTCGCGCAGTGCATCTTCCAGCGCTTCGGAGGTAGGTGTGCCGCGCCGGCCATAATTGTAGCGGGCGCGGTGGGCGACTTGGTCTTCCGCGGTGGGATACAGCAAGGTCGACGCGTGATAGACCGGCGGATTGACAAAACCGTGATTGGCCTGCGGATCGCGGCCGGATGTGACAAGCCGGGTGTCCGGCTTGATCGGGGCTTTGATCTTCTTCGTCATTTGGTCTTCTTCGTCATCTGATCGGAGGGCCCTGTTCAGTGCTGCGGGATACCGCCGCGCAGACATATACGTCCGCATAGGCTGCGAGCGTCAACCCCTTGACCCGGCAGGCCGATCGTTCTGAGATGCCCCGCGCTTAAGGGGCATCGAGAGAGGAACGGCCGCAATTTGCCATTGATACCGCCCGGCCGAAGGCCGGCCGGCGGAAGTTTTTCGCCAGTCCCGCAAGGCCGCACCCGAACTCGTTTGGAAGGAACCGTCACATGAAGCGATTTGCCACCATTGTCGCGCTCGTCGTCGCCGTTGCCGCACAAGGCGCGTCCGCACAAACGCTGAAAGCGGTAAAGGATCGGGGGATGCTGAATTGCGGCGCCAACGGATCCCTCGCGGGCTTCGGGCTTCCCGACGCGCAGGGAAAATGGACCGGGCTGGACGTAGATTTTTGCAGGGCCATCGCTGCCGCGGTCTTGAACGACGCTGACAAGGTCAAATTCGTACCGTTGTCGGCCAAGGACCGGTTTACCGCCTTGCAATCGGGTGAAGTCGATGTGCTGGCGCGCAACACGACCTGGACGTCGTCGCGCGATACATCGCTCGGACTCAATTTCACGGGCGTCAACTACTATGACGGCCAGGGCTTCATGGTGCGCACGGCGCTCAAGGTGAATTCAGCGCTCGAGCTCAACGGCGCCGCCATCTGCGTGCAGCAAGGCACCACGACCGAGCTCAACCTCGCGGACTACTTTGCAGCCAGCAAGATGCAGCTCAAGACGGTGACCTTCGCTACGGCGAATGAGGCGGTGAAGGCTTATGATGCCGGCCGCTGCGATGCCTATACCACCGACGCTTCGGCCCTTTATGCGGAGCGGTTAAGGGTGGCAAATCCGGGCGACCACATCATCCTTCCCGAAATCATTTCGAAAGAGCCGCTCGGCCCGGCCGTGCGTCACGGTGACGACCAGTGGTTCGACGTTGTGAAGTGGACGCTGTTCGCGATGATCAATGCCGAAGAGCTCAATATTTCTTCGAAGACTCTCGACGAGGCGATGAAATCGACCAATCCCGAAATCAAGCGTTTCGTCGGCACCGAAGGCAACTTCGGCGAGCAGCTCGGCCTGACCAAAGACTGGGCGGCGCGCATCATTAAACTTGTGGGCAACTACGGCGAGTCGTTCGAACGCAACGTCGGGCAGGGCTCACCGCTGAAGATCGAACGTGGTTTGAACAAGGTGTGGAACAAAGGCGGTATACAATACGCACCGCCAATTCGCTGACCGGACGCCGACACGCGTTGCCGCGGCAAGCTCGCGGCGGTTCCTCCTGAAAGGAGTCGTCGCGCAGCAGGCTCGACGAGGGATACATGTCGAGTGAGATTTCGGCATCGTCGCGGCCCGCGCAGGTCGTCTTCTACAACGACCCGAAGTTTCGCAGCATCGCCTACCAGTTCGTGCTGTGCGCCGTCGTTGGCTTTCTGGTCTATGGCGCCACAAGGAATGCGATCGACAACCTCGCACGCGCCCAGATTGCGTCCGGATTCGGCTTCTGGAATACGACTGCCGGATTCGACATCAGTCAGACGCTGATCGAGTACTCGGCGCGGGGTTCGACCTACGGCCGCGCTTTCTGGGTGGGCCTGCTCAACACGTTGCTGGTGGCCGGCCTCGGCATCATTTTCGCGACCATTCTCGGTTTCATCATCGGTATCTCGCGGTTATCCAGCAATTGGCTGCTTTCAAAGGTTGCCGGCGGCTACGTCGAGACCATCCGAAATCTGCCGCTGCTGCTGCAATTGCTGTTCTGGTACAACGCCGTGCTCAAGGCGCTCCCCGATATCCGCGACAGCATCGTTGTTGGTGGCGTCTTTCTCAACAATCGCGGCCTCTTTCTTCCGGAGCCTATTTTCAAAAGCGGTTTCGGCGCAGTCGCAATTGCTATGCTAGTCGGCATCGCCGGTTCCATCGCGTTTTACCTCTGGGCGCGTAAGCGACAGGAGCGGACCGGACAACAAGCGCCGGTTTTTTGGGTTACGCTCGCGCTGGTGCTAGGCCTTCCGCTGGCAGTATTCGCGCTTGCCGGGTTTCCGCTGGGTTTCGATTTTCCCAAAGCAGGGCGCTTCAACATCGCCGGCGGCGTCGAGGTGTTGCCGGAATTCGCGGCACTGCTATTTGGCCTGGCGGTCTACACCGCTGCATTTATTGCCGAGGTTGTTCGTGCCGGCATCCTCGCGGTATCGCGCGGCCAGAGCGAAGCGGCCTATTCCCTCGGGCTTCGGCCAAGGCCAACGCTTCGGTTGATCGTGGTTCCGCAGGCAATGCGGGTGATAATCCCGCCGTTGACCAGCCAGTATCTCAATCTGACGAAGAACTCCTCGCTGGCGGTGGCGATCGGCTACCCCGATTTGGTGCAGGTTTTCACCGGCACGGTGCTCAACCAGACCGGCCAGGCGGTGGAGGTCGTGGCAATCACGATGCTTGTCTATCTCGTCATCAGTCTCTCGACCTCGTTGCTGATGAACATTTACAACAGCCGAATGGCCCTGTCGGAACGGTGAGGGCGCCCGCATGACCATGGCCGAAGGCGACCCTGCCGTTAGCGAAATCGCATTCGTGCGCGCGGCCGGTATCGCGCCGCGGCCGCCGCCGGCCGCGATGACGGGGGCGCTTGGCTGGCTGCGTGAGAGGCTTTTTTCGACACCGTTCAATATTGCGCTCACGATTTTGATCGGGCTGTTGTTTGCCTGGGTCATTCCGGAGTTGCTCAAATTCCTGCTGATCGACGCGGTGTGGAGCGGCACGGATCGCGACGCGTGCCTTGAATCGGTGCAGCATCGTGAAATTGGCGCGTGCTGGCCGTTCGTCTGGGAACGGCTGCCCTATTTTATTTACGGCTCCTATCCGATTTCCGAGCGTTGGCGCGTCGATGTTTTCTTCGCGATGCTGGCGATAGGGATCGTGTGGCTGCTGTGGCTCAACGCCCCGCGCCGCGATCTCGGCGCAATCTATTTCTTTGCGATATTGCCCGTTTCGTCATTCATTCTGCTGTCTGGTTGGGCGGCGATCGGTCTTCAACCGGTTGATACGGTGCTATGGGGCGGCGTGCTGGTGACCATCGTGGTCGCTTCGGTTGGCATCGTCGTCTCGTTGCCGCTGGGGATACTTCTCGCGCTAGGCCGGCGATCGCGCATGCCGGCGGTGCGGTTGCTTTCGGTGATATTCATCGAGTTCGTGCGCGGTGTGCCGCTGATAACGGTGCTGTTCATGGCAGGCGTGATGTTGCCCTTGTTTGTGCCCGAGCAACTCTCGCCCGATAAACTGGTGCGTGCTCTCGTCGGCATCGCAATTTTTGCGTCCGCGTATATGGCGGAAGTCGTGCGCGCGGGCCTGCAGGCTATCCCGAGGGGCCAATATGAGGGGGCCATGGCGGTGGGCTTGCGCTATTGGCAAATGATGCGGCTGATCGTATTGCCACAGGCGCTGAAAGTGACCATCCCGAATATCGTCAATACCTATATCGGTTTGTTCAAGGACACGACGCTCGTCTTTATTGTCGGCATATTTGATCTCCTGCGCACGATCGAAGTGGCGCGTATCGATCCCAAATGGGCAACCCCGGTCACCAGCACAACCGGCTATGCCGTCGCCGCGATCTTCTACCTGGTCTTCTGCTATGGAATGTCGCGTTATGCGCGCGCGACGGAAGCCCGCCTTGCGAAAAGCGATCGGCGTTGAAGGATATGCCATGAGCGTTGCGGAAAATCACGGATCGCTGCTCAAGCCAGGGAAGCTCAACACGCCGATTGCCGTTGAGCTTGCCGACCTCAACAAGTGGTACGGCGATTTTCATGTCTTGCGCGATATCAATCTCAAGGTCATGGGAGGCGAACGTATCGTTATCTGTGGGCCATCAGGATCAGGCAAATCGACCATGATCCGTTGCATCAACCGTCTGGAAGAACACCAGGTCGGACGAATTCTCATCGATGGCGTCGAATTGACCGCAGACCTGAAAAAAATCGATGAGGTACGACGCGAGGTCGGCATGGTGTTTCAGCACTTCAACCTGTTCCCGCATTTGTCCGTGCTGGACAATTGCACGCTGGCGCCGATCTGGGTGCGCAAGATGCCGAAGAAGCTGGCCGAGGAAGTGGCGCTCCACTATCTCAAGCGGGTGAAGATCCCCGAACAGGCCGGCAAGTATCCGGGCCAGCTGTCCGGCGGCCAGCAGCAGCGGGTGGCCATTGCCCGTGCGTTGTGCATGAACCCGAAGATCATGTTGTTCGACGAGCCGACATCTGCGCTGGATCCTGAGATGGTGAAGGAGGTGCTCGACACCATGGTGGAGCTCGCCCACGATGGCATGACCATGCTGGTTGTGACCCACGAAATGGGTTTTGCCCGCCAGGTGGCTAACCGCATCGTGTTCATGGATGAGGGCCAGATTGTCGAGGCCAATGTCCCGGAAGAGTTCTTCGCTCACCCGAAACATGAACGCACAAAGTTGTTTTTGAGCCAGATTTTACGGTGACCCGCGCCTCGCTTAATCTTTCTCCACAGCCAGATCGGGGCGCGCGCCCCATTCCGACCAGGAGCCATCGTAGATGCGCGGCATTTCCTTGCCGATGGCATCGAGTCCCATTGCAAGAATGACGGCGGTGACGCCCGAGCCGCAGGTGGTGATGATCGGCTTGTCGATATCGACGCCAGCTTTCTTGAATGCGGCAACGATCCTGTCCGGGGACGCCAGACGTCCATTCTCCACTATTTCCGTGGAAGGTACGCTGAGCGCGCCCGGCATGTGACCTGACCGCAGGCCGGGGCGTGGTTCGGGCTCGGTCCCGGCAAAACGGCCGGCCGAACGCGCATCGACGACCTGGGTGCTTTCACTATTGAGCGCCATCTGCACATCGCTGACCATGGCCACGGCGCCGGTATCCATGCTGGCATTGAAGGTGCGTTTCGGCCGTTTCACCTCGCCGGCCTCGGTGGGACGCCCTTCCTGTTTCCAGGCCGGCAGGCCACCATCGAGAATGAACACATTGCGTGCGCCGAAAATCCGGAACGTCCACCAAACACGCGGCGCAGAAAGAAATCCGACGCTGTCATAAATCACGATGGTGTCGTTCTCCGAGATGCCAAGGGCGCCGGCCGCCTCACCGAATTGGTCGGGGCCGGGCAACATATGCGGCAGATCCGTGGAGTCGTCGGCAACCGCGTTGATATCAAAAAAGACCGCGCCGGGAATATGCGAAGCGAGGTATTCCGCCCTGGCATCGCGCTTCTGCGTCGGCAAATAGTACGAACCGTCGACGATGGCGACGTCCTTTTTGCCGAGTTGGCCGGCGAGCCATTCTGCCGACTTGAGCCAGCGACTTGCGGTGTTCATGTTCATGGATGCCCGATCAAAAGGGAACAATGCGCACCATTGCCCAATCGTTCCTTCGAGGCAACTAGGCGAGGGCAAGCCGCACGCGGCGGTTTTGTTTGCCCTTTTTTTCGATTTGCGTGACGCGAACCGCTCCGATTTCGCCGGTCGCGCGCACATGGGTTCCACCGCAGGGTTGCAGGTCCAGCCCCGAAATTTCGATAAGCCGCACATGGCCAGTGCCCATCGGCGGTTTGACCGACATGGTCTTGACCAGACCCGGATTGGCGTCGAGTTCGGCATCGGTGATCCATCGGCCGCTGACCGGAGCATTGGAAGCAATCATCTCGGCGACCTTCGCCGTGATTGCATCCTTGTCCAGGCCGGCTTCAGGGATATCGAAATCGAGGCGGCTTTCACTGTCGCCGACCGAGCCGCCGGTTACCGCATAGGGCAGAACGGCTGAGAGAAGATGCAGCGCAGTGTGCATTCGCATGCGGGCATAGCGTTTGTCCCAATCGATCACCGCGGTGACGGCATCGCCGACCTTGAGCGCCGGCGCGGCGGCTGCCGGCACATGGGCAATTTCGCTCTTGGCAGCGTCAGTATAGATGGCAGTCTCGATTGGAATACGAGTGCCGTCTTGCGTCGTGAGCGCTCCGGTGTCGCCGGGCTGTCCGCCCGACGTCGCATAGAAGACGGTGCGGTCGAGCACAATGCCGCCTTGTGTGGTGAGGGCGACCACCCGCGCGTCGCAGGCCTTGAGATACGAGTCCTCGCGGAATAGGCATTCCGTCGGCATCATCAGATCTTCTCGAGCGGTGGATTGACGATCGATTTGCGTTCGAGCCAATCCGGAACCGGCAATTTCTTTGAGCGCAGGAAATCCGGATTGAACAGTTTCGACTGATAGCGGGTGCCGGAGTCCGCGAGGATCGTCACGATTGTCTTGCCTGGCCCCAGGTCCTTTGCCAGGCGAATTGCGCCGGCGATGTTGATGCCGGAGGAACCGCCAAGGCAGAGGCCCTCGTGTTCGATGAGATCGAAGATGATCGGCACTGCTTCCTCATCGGAAATGAGATAGGCCTTGTCGATTTTGATGTCATCGATGATCGGCGTCACGCGGCCGAGCCCGATGCCTTCGGTAATCGAACCACCTTCCGTGGCTTTCGCCTGACCGTCCTTGAACAAATGGTACATCGCGGCGCCGCGCGGATCGGCAACACCGATTGTGATTCCTTTGTTTTTCTCACGCAAGAAGCTTGAAGCGCCGGCAATCGTACCGCCGGTGCCGATCGCGCAGATGAATCCGTCGACCTTTCCACCGCACTCTTCCCAGATTTCCGGACCGGTCGAGACGTAGTGCGCCTTGCGGTTGTCGAGATTGTTCCATTGATCGGCGAATATGGCGCCGTTCTTTTCTGTCTTTTTGAGGCGCTCGGCGAGCCGCCGCCCGACGTGCTGGTAGTTGTTCGGATTGGAGTAGGGGGCGGCAGGAACTTCTACAAGTTCGGCCCCGCACAGCCGGAGCACGTCCTTTTTTTCCTGACTCTGCGTCTCAGGGATGACGATCAGTGTGCGATATCCACGCGCATTGGCGACCAAAGCCAGTCCGATCCCGGTGTTGCCGGCTGTCGCTTCCACCACGAGGCCGCCAGGGCGCAACTCGCCGCGTTTCTCCGCCTCCAGGATCATTTGCCGGCCGGCGCGATCTTTCACTGAACCGCCTGGGTTCATGAATTCCGCTTTGCCCAGAATGGTGCATCCGGTCGCCTCGGAGGCGCGCCGGAGCTTGATGAGCGGGGTGTGACCGATGGCTTCGATGATGCCGTTGTGGATTTGCATGCCCGGTTCCGGGGCTGATGTGGGTCTCTGAACCTAGTGGAGGCCTATTGGACCCACAAGTCCGGCAATCTCCGACGAAAACCGGCCGGCTTCGGTCGGATTTAGAGCGATTGGGACGATTTTGGAAATATCTTTGAAACCATAACGACGCAATGCCCGGCGCATTTATCAGTTCTTTTCCGCGCCCGGTCTATTGCCGTCGTGGATCGGAACCCAAAGCTGGGCCGGCAGATTGGCTTTCGAAGTGATGACACTCGACGTCCAGACGCTGTTCAAGGTGACGATCTATGTTGAGGCCATCCTGGGCTTGCTGCTGCTATTCGTGTGGGCGCAGAACCTTTCGCTTCGTGCTGTCGGCTGGTGGGGCTTTGCCTATCTGACCCGGCTTGCCTCGATCGGGCTCTTCGGAATGTACGGGGAGGTGCCGGATCTCATTAGCCTCGACCTCGCAAATGCGCTGCTGTTCACGGCCTTCGCGTTGACGTGGACCGGCGCTCGCGTTTTCGATGGCCGTCCCGTCGAGCCGGTCTATCTCGTAACCGGCGCCGTGCTTTGGCTGCTCGTCTGCCGGCTGCCGGTAATGCTCTACGATATCAACCTGCGCTCGCTGATCGCGTCGGCAATTATCGCCGGTTACACCTGGCTGACGGCCTACGAATTCTGGCGTGGCCGTGATGAACCGCTGGTGTCGCGCTGGCCGGCCGTTTTCATGTTTTTCGCTCAAGGGGCGCTGTTCCTGTTGCGCACTCCCATGGTCGCGCTCCTGCCGGGCTCGACGAGCGACCATCTCTTTGGCAGCGTGTGGATGACCCTACTGAGCACCGAGTCCCTGCTGCTCACCATCTCAAGCGCTTTCATTTTGCTGGCGATGGCAAAGGAGCGCACTGAACTGCGCCACCGCACCGCCGCCATGGTCGATCCGCTCACGGGTATCTCAAATCGCCGCGCATTCCTGCACGATGCGTCACTGCTCGCGAAGCGCCATGCCGCCAACCCGCGGCCGGTCGCCGTTCTGCTGATCGACCTCGATCACTTCAAGTCGATCAATGATCGTTTTGGCCACCCGGTCGGCGACCGCGTGCTGGCGATTTTCGCCGATGCCGCGCGCAAATCGATGCGAGGTTCGGACGTGGTTGGGCGACTGGGCGGCGAAGAATTCGCCGCATTGCTTGTGGAAACCAGCCGCGAGAAGGCCGTCGAAGTGGCGGAGCGAATTCGTGTGACCTTCGCGCAGCTCGCCGAACAGGTGGATGGTTACCCGGTCTGTGCGACGGTTAGCATTGGGCTGGTTCATTGCATGGAACGAACACTCGATGTTCCCGACCTGCTGACTCAGGCCGACCACGCCCTTTATTGCGCCAAGGAGCGTGGTCGCAATCGTGTCGAGGTCACTTCGTCCGCGACGATGCGTGCAGGACGGGGAATTCCATCCACGGAGTCGGTCGCGGCGATTGCGGCCAGAAGCGCCGCCTGACCTTGCAGTCTCGGCGCGTCATCGCGCCGCTCCCCGATTGACCAACCGCTTCAATTTAGTCCACGAGGATGAGTGGGCGAGTATGGATTGGTGCGATGTCCGCTAAGTGCCAATAGCGGACATTTGAGGCGCAACTACTCGATCACTTCGTCGGCAAACAACAAGAACGATTCCGGGACCGTAAGACCGAGCGCTTTGGCGGCCTTTAAGTTCACCACCAAGCTGAATTTTGTCGGCAGCTGAACGGGAAGATCGGCCGGATTTGCACCATGCAAGATGCGATCGACGTAAGACGCCGCTTCACGTACGGTCTCCAGTTGATCAATTCCGTAAGAAACCAGCCCGCCGCTCGCGACGTAAAAACGGAATGGGTACACCGTCGGCAGCTTGAGCTTGTCGGCAACACCAATGAGCACGTCTCGTTTCGTCGCCGTGAGCGGGCTCGGTGTTACGATCAATCCGCCATTCCCATCCTGGGCAAAGTCCGCGAGCACCCGCTCGAAATCGCCGGCATCACGAACGCCCAGCCCGGAGACGGTCATGCCCAGCGGTCTGGAAACAGCTTCGGCCGCGCGAATAAAGGATACATTGGCGGCGATCTCCGGAACGTGGACAAAGCCCACCCGACGAACCTGCGGCGCAATCTGCTTGAGAACGCCCAGCCATTTCCCTCCAACCGCGGGCTCGAAATTATGAAAGCCGGTAACATTGCCGCCGGGACGGGCAAGGCTGCTGACGTAACCGCTTCCCACCGACTCCGACACCCATGTAAACACGATCGGAAGCGTGCGGGTTTCTTTCAACAGCGCTGACAGCGCTGGATTAGTCGTGACAAAGAGCAAATCCGGCTTGCTGCCAACCAGTTCGGCGGCGGCCTGCCGTGTGCGTTCGACACTTTCGCCGGCAAACCGATATTCGAACTTGATGTTCTGTCCTTCGGTCCAGCCGAAGTCGCGCATGCGTTCGCGGAAAACGCGAAGATAGGTCTGCCAAACCTCGTCTGTTTCGGCAAAACCCATCAATACGCCGATACGGCGTGGGAGATCGCGCTGTTGCGCAAGTGCGCCAAGCGGCCAGGCCGATACGGCACCCCCAAGAAATGCGACAAACTCGCGGCGCTTCATTGGTCCTCCGAGTGCTCCAGGGCATCGTACATGGTCAGATGAACAAAATAAAAGTGGCTATGAATGTCCGCTTTGGGTCAAAAGCGGACATGTGCCGGCACTAGCCGATGTCCGCTATGTGCCAATAGCGAACCTGATGCGCCGCCCTGCCGAGGCCAGAGTCATCGCGGTCCTATGGATTGCGCCGAGAGAAAGATAGAGCATACGCACCGCTCCGTATGCCGATCATGGGATCGTCTGATTCTTCGATCCCATCGGTCAGCTGGCCAGGCAGAAACAGCAATTTCTTTTCGGCCGCTGCGCTGTCGGGCACTACCTTATCAATCGTCAAAACACCCAGCTCCACGACCTTTCGGTCGTTCGGCCAAGGTTTCGTCGGGTCTTTCGTAGGATCGCCGACGGCTGCAAGTTGCGCCCTGAGGCGGAACGTTACCGGCCCACGCTTGAGACGTTCCTGCAGCTCGTCCATGAGGAAATTCGGCGACTGTTTCGCCGCATCAGCGGCGGTTAGATGCACGACCCGCTCGGGCATCATCTGATAGCGGACGGCTTGCCGCGCCCCCGCTTTGTTGACGAAAACAAACGCATTTATGCCGTGGTACTCTTCATCTGCAAAACTATCCGGCGTGCTCACGGTGGCGTTGGCCGCGGGTACGGCAGGATGGCTCGCTACGAACTGTTCGATTTTCGTCGGCTTGGGGGCGTCAGGCGGACTCGCTGCTAGAGCCAGGAGCAAATCGCGAAAGTCTTCGGCGGTGGCTACCGGAAAGAACTTGAGTGAGATGATCACCATATCTGTTTCGCTACCGTCCGGCAGATGGAACTTGATGGCCATGCCGTGCGGATTGGCGTCGCCAGAGCCGTCTGAAATAGTTGGTATCCCGGTCGCATCGGAGAATCGCACGGTCGTTGGAATCGAGCTGCCATTGAACAACGCGGCCCGGCTCAGGCCGGCTGCTTCAGGAGACGGCTTGAAGGTGCCTTCGACAACGATGCCCTTGGCATGATTGACACGAAACCCGGGATGGACGCCAAACACCTTACTCAATGCGTCAACGAGTTGTTCCTCAATAGGCTTATCCTCAGCGCCGACGATTCCTGCCCATGTTAATCCGACCGTGATCAGCGCGATCAGAAGCTTGTGTTTGGGCATGAACGGCTTCCTTCGGCTAACGCAGGCGGCGGTACAAATGGAGTGCCTGTCAAGGGACAGAAGCGGGCATGGAGTGGAGCTTCAATTCTCGAAAATGACGGATCGGATATCTAGTTGGACAGAGGTCCAATGTCCGCTTTGGGCCAATAGCGGACATTCCGATATTCATTCGATTAGCGCATCGGCGCGCTGCTGCATGCCGAACGGAACGTCAAGACCGAGCGACTTTGCGGTTTTGAGGTTGATGATCAGATCGAACTTGGTTGGCGCTTGCACGGGAAGGTCGGCAGGCTTGGCGCCCTTGAGAATGCGGTCGACATATGGCGCGGCTTGAGGAAACTGTTCGGCGAAATCGCTAGCATAAGCAATCAGACCGCCAGCCTCGGCGAATTCGCGCCGATAATACATCGCCGGTACGCGGTAGCGGACCGCCAGCGAAGTGATCTGTTCGCGATTTGTCGCGTTGAATGCGTCCGGCAGCACGATGAGGCCGCCACCAGGACTGCGCGCTTGTGCGGCGATAACGCCTTCGATCTCATCCTTGGCGTGAACAGGTGTTGCATTGACCTCAACACCTGCGGTTGATGCGGCAGCCTGAACAGAAGGCATGTAGAACTTGAGTGGCACGGCGGTCGTCGGGTTGAACATCAGTGCTACGCGCACCGTCCGCGGGGCGATTTCCCTCAAAAGCTCAACCCATTTACCGCCAAGTGCAGAGTTATCAGTCATGAAACCGGTCGAATTACCGTTCGGGCGCGCGAGACTTACGACGAAGCCACTGCCTATTGGGTCGGCCACATTCACGAATACGATGGGAACTGTCTGCGTCTCCCGAACAAGGGCGGTAACTACGGGAGTGCTTTGACCGACGATCACGTCGGGCCGCAGATCGACCAACTCTTTTGCGAACGACCGGATTTTGTCCGCATCACCGGCGCCCCAGCGAACTTCGATCCGGAGATTGCTGCCTTCTGCCCACCCGAGCTTTGTGAGCGCACTCCGGAACGCTCCTATTCGAGTACGCGCTTCCAGATCGGTCTCCGCATAGCCCATCAGCACGGCAATTCGCCGCGTGCGCTCGGGCTGTTGTGCGCGCGCCGTAAAAGGCCACGCCGCCGCGCCGCCGAGAAATGTGATGAACTCGCGCCGCCTCATACGCGCCCCTCAGATTTTGAGGAGGGAGGGTAAGGTTCAAATGGGGTCTTTGGAAGGGCCCGCCGATGTCCGCTTTGCCCCCGAAAGCGGACATGTGCGGTGAAAACCGTCATGTCTGCTTTGGGCCAGTAGCGGACATGCCGCCTTATTCTAGAACCTCGACCGGTTTGCCGACCTCGCGTTCAAACTTTCCGCAAGAGCTGCGGCAGCTTCGCCACGTTGGCCGCGACCCGCCGGGCATCCACAGTTTTACTGCTCTGGCACTGTGTCGTGGAATTTAGTGTAGTCGAGCAACAAACGACCCTCCGGCGAAACGCTGGTAATGTCCTTGTAGCGATGATGCCAGCGGATGTCGCGCGAGGAATAGGTGTGACGCGCATGGAGCAGCTGGGAAGAGGTGTCATCAAGGCCGCTGACATTGAGCACTAGATTCGCATCGCTCTCGGCAAGATCAGCTGCCGTCTGTCCGTGAAACGGACTTTCCGTATCAATGACGTGAAACAGCGTCCAGCTTAGTGCGAATATCGGATGGTCGCTGCGATCGAGCTTTAGTTCGTGAAAACGTCGGAATTGTTCTCCGTCCTTTGTGCGCTCGACGCGAATAATCCACAGCCGCGCGTTCGCCCGTGAGATCGCGTTGTGCCGCATGTTTGCTATGCGGATCATTAGTGTTCGTTGCCCTTCGTGGCTGGTGATCACGGCTTTATTGGCGAACTCGAAACGGGCGCGCGGACGCGAGAAGCGCGCAAAAATCAACCCGGTCATTACCGCAAGGAAAGACATGCCGGTGAAGATTTCTATCGTCGCGATCAGATGTCCGTAATTAGTCTGCGGATGCATGTCGCCATAGCCAACCGTCGCCAGTGTCTCGATTGAGAAGTAGAAATAGGCGAGCGCTCCATTCTGGGCGGCGTTGGCGATCGGCTCATGACCAAGGGAATAAAGGAAGCCAAACACCGCGTTGAGCGCTACAAACAACGCGGCAGCCGAGCCAAAGAATACCGGCCAAGAGACGTTCATGGAGCGATGATAGAGATCGCCCCAAAATCCTTGGCTCAGCCCGAGGGTTTCTACCTCCCGTACACCGAGCCTGACGAGTTGGGTCTTTTTTTCTGATCTTTTTCGTCCGAGCTTGGACAATGTGATGGTCCTGTAGGTTCCCACGAGCGGCTGGCGGCTTTGCTGTTTTGGGTGACAGGTGTTGTCACGCTAGGCAAGGCTCAACCACCGCGTCTCAGTAATGCCATCACGGGACAATGCGCTTTCTTGAACATGCGTGTCACGCCGAGCTGCACCGGCAGACTGCGCGAGCGGCGAATGCGGGGGGTGGCTCGGGGGTAGGAAAATGAAAAATTCGAAAACTCCTGTGATATTAATAAGTCTCAGCGGAACCCCCGAGAGCGGACATGTGCAGTGCAGCTATAGATGTCCGCTTTGGGTCATTAGCGGACATTGGGAGTGGCCCGCGCGATGTCTGCTTTACCCCAAAGGCAGGCATCGATCCGCGCCGGCCGAATGTCCGCTAGGCGCCAGAAGTGGACATCGCCGTCACGGTGATTGTTTCGCCAATTTCAACGCACATCAGATCTTCTCCAACCTCCAGCGGGCCAGCGTATGTTCTTCGCGTTTCTGCAACCAGGTCTTCGATCGTTGCGGGTGGTACCTGCTTGCTGGCGAGCAAAACGACGTGAGTAAAAACGGCAAGCTTCGGCCTCGTGCGCGCAAATACAATGCCGGCTTCACTCGGAGTCGTATGGTGCGCGATGATCCGCTGAATGTGATGCTCTGAAAGCAGTTCTGGCCGCGCGATAGCGACTTCGTGGATCAGGAGATCAGCGCCCGCGCCATATTTGATAACATTTTCATTGTAACGCGTGTCTCCCGAGATCACCACCTTGCGTCCTGCGTACTCGACGCAATATCCGTATGCTGGCCTAATTGCCTCACCGTGATCCACCTCGAATGCGGTGACCTTGACGCCGCCTTTGTCGTACACGACTTCGTCGTGATGATATTCCTCGACCAAAACAGCAATTCCGTCAGGCCCGAGTTTTTCGTCCTCCATCCTGATTTTAATGTCGGCGGCATAGGCGTTTTGCAGGTTGGCCATCAGCACATTGGTGCCGTGTGGACCGACTACGCGCAGTGGCGCTTGCCGCATTCCAAAGTACGACTCTAACCAACCGGTCAGCCACAGGTCGGGAATGCCAACAGTGTGGTCGGAATGGAAATGCGTGAGAAACAAAGCATCGATCCGACCAATCGGGATGTTGATCTGCGATAGACGGATTGTAGCGCCACGGCCAGCGTCAATAAGAAGTTTTTGGTCCCCGGCCTCGACCAGCGTGCATGGGCCAAAGCGATCCTTGCTCGGAATCGGCGTACCGGTTCCGAGCAAGGTCACTTTGAAGTGGCTCTTGTCCTGCATTAATGCATTTTCATTCCGGAATCATTAACGACCTTCGCCCATCGGACGAGTTGGGCATTGACGAGCTCGCCGTAAGCGACGGCCGTTCCGCCGGCCGGTTCGGCGCCGAGCTTGGCGAAAGCTTCACGGACGCTTGGCTTCACAAGGGCTCGATTAATCGCCGCGTTCAGGCGTATCACAATATCATCGGGAGTGCCGGTCTTCACGGCAAACCCCACCCAATCTTCCACGATTAACTCAGGAAAGCCTTGTTCGACGATTGTCGGCACATCTTCCAGAATTGGGATGCGTTTTGGTGCTGTAACTGCGAGTGCACGCAGCCTGCCGGATGCAATCAAGTCGACCACGGGAAGCGAGGTCACGAACATGAACTGATTGGTACCGCTGATCAGGTCACCAATCGCTTGCGGGAACTGTTGATAAGGCACATGCGTCGCGTGCACGCCCGTTCTCAATTTGAACAACTCGCCGATCAAGTGTGCCGGCGTTCCAAATCCGCCTGATGAGAAAGTTAACTTGTCGGGATTGCGCTTAATCAGATCCACAAGTTCGGCAACGGAATTGGCTGCTACCGACGGATGCACGACCAGAACATTGTACGACGTCGCAACCTTGATGACCGGAGCAAAATCTTTGGCCAGCTGGAATGGCATGTTCGGAAGAAAAGCCGGCGCTGCAGTTACCGGCACGCTCATGGCAAAGATGGACATACCATCCGCTGGCCGTTTGAGGACCTCGCTGCCCGCAATGGTCATTACGGCTCCTGGATGGTTTTCGACGACGACTTTCCAGCCCTCACTCTTTGCCATTTCATTAGCGATCACGCGGCTGATAATGTCGGGAGGAGTACTTGGCGCGGTCGGAACAAAGATGCGAATCGGTCCCGATGGAAAGGCCTGAGATTGGGCATCTGATGGCGCCGCCAGGACATTGATCGCACCCAAAACTAGTCCGGTGCCAATCCAAGGGCGAAGCAGCTGCAATATCGTCATAGCTGTTCTCCTTACGGTTTCTATCGTGCGGCAACCATCCGACAATATTCTTTGCAGGACCACGAAAAACCGGGTGCGTTCCACAGTGCGAAACGCTACGTTCCACTGTACGAAACGACAAATTCCGCGTTGTAGAACGACTGGGCGAGCATCGTGGGTGGAACCAAGACGATTAGAAGCCTTGAGCGCGGACTGACGGTGCTTCGTGCATTGCAGGAGCAGCCGATTTCATCGCTGCGCGAGATCAATCGGCTGACGGGGATTCCGAAACCGACTCTGTTGCGAATCCTTCATACGCTACAGGGAGCGGGAGCCGTGTCGCGACGCCTGGCCGATGGTCACTATCGTATTAGCGCCACGGTTTCTGCGCGTAAGCCCGATCGCTACGATCGGGTGGCGGAAGCCGCCGCGCCCGTTCTCGATCGACTATGCCAAAAGATATCATGGCCCTCCGATCTCATGGTGCCGGCTGGCGATCACATGGAAATCCGCGAAACGAGTCGCGTGCGCACACCATTCTACACCGTGTTTCTTCATGACCGGGTTGGAACGCCGGTGAACTGGATGTTATCGGCGGTCGGTCGCGCCTATCTGGCGTATTGTCCTGAAAAGGAGCGAGAGAGGATCCTAGCGTTATTGCGCAAGTCGGATCTCGCAGAGAATCGACTTGCACGCGATGAAAAGCGAACGCGTCAAATCCTGATCGAAACACGGGATAAGGGATACGGCACCCGTGATCCGACCTTCGGCGGAGGCGCTTATGGGCGACAATCTCCGGATGGGCTTGCCGGTATCGCCATGCCTTTGTTGGATAACAGGCGTGTCCATGGCGTGATCAACATCATTTGGTCTAAAGCGGCAAAGACAGTCGAGGACATGGTTCAAGACCATCTCATCGATCTGCAGAACGCGGCAGCCGAAATAGTGGCCTCGTTCCGGCACCAATCTCAAACGAGATGAAATTTTCTTTCGGTTTCAAATGTTGCTTGGACGTTAAACAAAAACCCCGGGCGGATGCCCGGGGTTTTGCCAGTTCTGACGAACGTGAGCGCGCCTAGAATTTATAGTTCACGCCCACCAACACATCCTGGACATTCGCTTTGGCGCTGAAGATCCCGCAGGTCCCGGCAGGGCAGACCGCAAAGCTCGAGCTTCGCGTTCCAAAGCCCATGTAGTTGTACTCAAGGAACACGGACCAGTGCGGCACGAACATCCATTCGACGCCACCGCCAGCCGTCCAACCAGTTCGGCTGTTGCCCGAGATCGAGCCAATTTCTGCGCCGACCGAGTTGAAAGCCGTCGCTTTCGCTTGCGTCCACGCCGCGCCACCCTGCACGTAGAACAGCAGGTTTGGTTGCACGAGATAGCCGCCGCGCGCCGTCAAAGCATCGAACCAGCGTACCTTGGTGTCGACAGTGCCGGCGCCCGTGAACACCGTCGGGTCAGCAAATGTTCTGCTGCCGGAGATGCTTGTGCCGTCAAACATGTTGCGAATGCCGACGACCCACGCACCCATTTGATAATCGCAACCGATCTGACCGCCACCGGCAAAGCCAGTATTGCTGTTTTTCGAGCCACTCGCGCCGGTGGCAACGTCCGTCACTTCGATGTGAGCAAAGGCCCCGCCGGCGTTCGCGCCGATGTAGCATCCGGTCCAAACATATGGAGGCGGCGCCGGCGGCATGTAGGCCGGAGCTTTTCTTGGAAGATCAGCGGCCGATACCTGACTTACGGCGAGACCAAATGTTGCGATCGCAAGCAGGGTCAGCGAATGTGTACGCATATCAGCTCCTTTGAAAATTGCCCCATGGAGGCGCGGCCCGATCCGCTCTTAAACGCTCTCTAACCGGCATAGTTCGGGCAAAGTATTACACCACCGTATATGTCCCGAACTTTCTGTGGGGACGTGCCAAAAATGTCACAGGTGACTGCTGCCTCGCGAAAAACATCATGCAGCCGACGCGGCACAAGTGCCCACCACGACGAAACGTGTCCGTTTTGGGCCATTAGCGGACACTACCACCCATCGGCGCGATGTCCGCTGGGCCAATAGCGGACTCATGCATTGCAACAAAAAGAAAGGCAGCTTTGCGGCGGTCTCGTTGTTATGGGTCACTCCTTAGCCTGTCAGTGCTTCAAGCCGGCATGACCCGCTCCAGGAAGGCGCGTGTTAGCCCCCCGATCTCCGCACAGTGGTCTTCAAGCGCGAAGTGACCGCTGTCGATCGGGTGGAACTCGATCTCCGGCATGTCTGCGGGAGGCTTCACGCTGGCGCCCGGGAAAAGCGGGTCGTTGACGCCGGTGGCGATCATCACCTGACGCTGGTGCGCTTTGAAGAACTGTCGCGCATCGGCGACCGTCTGGTGGTTGTTTTTGATGTCGTAGAGGAGGTCGAGCATGATCTCGTCGACGCCCGGACGAGCCAGCAGTGCGCTGTCGATCGTCCAATTGTCTGGGTCGATCAGCGAAGGTTCGCGCGTCCCGGTGATGTACTGATTGCGAATGGCGTCCGGCGTCAGCTTAGACCGGACCGCGTCCCGATGCGCCAACGACCCGTCCTTCCAATACGCCAGCTCGGTTGCCCAGAGCGGGCCATCAATCGGCTCTCCGAATGCCGGCGCGTTCTGGATGACGGTGCCGGTGACGCGATCTGGATATTTGAGCATCAAGCGGTATCCGATGGGGCCGCCGAAATCCATCACGTACATGGCGAAACGCGTGATGCCGAGCTTCTCGAGCAGCGCCTCAATCACCTGTGAAAGACGGGCGTGCGTATACTGGAAATCGGAGCGTGAAGGGACGGCACTGTGTCCGAATGCCGGATAGTCGGGTGCGATCGCCCGGTACTTGTCGGCGAGCATCGGAATGAGGTTTCGAAACATGCGGGACGATGTTGGAAATCCGTGGAGCAGCAATATGACCGGCGCTCCTGTTGGACCGGCTTCGCGGTAGAAGATGTCCAAGCCACCCACATCGATTGTACGACAACGAGTCTGAGCAAGCGTCTCTCCAGGCGCAGGAGTGGCCAGTAATCCCGGCGGTGTGGCGTGCTGTGCAGACGCAGAGATCGGCCACGCTGCGGCTGCACCACTCAGTAAGCTGGTGAACTCGCGCCGCCTCATTCATCGCCTCCGAGGCTCAGGATTCAGGCGCATCCTAGCGGTTCAAATCAAGGTCGTTAAGGGACGACCAATGTCCGCTATGGGCCATAAGCGGACATCGCACCACAGTAAATAGAAAGGCCGCCAGTGCGGCGGTCCTTGCGAAATCCGATCAGGTATATTGCCTCGCGATAGCAGTCGCGCTTTTCCGCTGCGAGGCTAACCGCGGCTCATGGTATTCTGAAAAACCCGGGTGGAGATTTTGTAGCATGGCTAAGCTCGTCTTCGGAATGAACCAGTCTCTGGACGGCTACGTCGACCACCAGGAATTTGCGCCGAGCCCAGCGCTTTTTCGCCACTTCATAGATCAGGTGCGCGGCTTGACGGGCAGCGTATACGGTCGCCGCCTGTACGAGGTCATGCGCTATTGGGACGAAGACCGTCCTGAGTGGAGCCCGGAGGAATGCAAGTTCGCGGCGGCGTGGCGGCGCCAGCCGAAGTGGGTCGTGTCGCGCTCGTTGAAGTCGGTCGGCCCTAACGCTGCGCTTGTCCAGTATGACCTCGAGGCGGTGATCCGTGGCCTAAAGGCTCAGCACGTTGGGGAGATTGATGTCGGCGGACCAGACCTGGCGCGAAGTCTGACCGACCTTGGTCTTATCGATGAGTATCGCCTCTACCTCCACCCCGTCGTGCTGGGTCGCGGCAAACCCTTCTTCGCCGGCCCCCGGCCGCCGCTCCGCCTTGTGGCCAGCGATCCAATTGGCGAGGACGCAATTAGGTTGACGTACGTTCCTGCCTAGTCACGCAACTCGCCCAACTGACTGCGCCGATGCGTCAGGTCCGCGATGGGTCAAAAGCAGACAGACATTTGCATTGCAAAAGGATGTCCGCTTTACCCCTGAAAGCGGACATGTGCAGTGCAGCTAGCGATGTCCGCTATGGGCCAATAGCGGACATTCCGCCGCTCACTCGATCACCTCGTCGGCACGGGCGAGCAGCGAAGGTGGCACGACGAGGCCGAGTGACTTGGCGGTCTTGAGATTGATGACCAGCTCAACCGTTGTCGGCTGCATTACGGGCAACTCAGTCGGCTTAGCGCCTTTTAGGATTCGGCCAGCATAGACACCAGCCTGATGATAAGTACTAGCTAAATTCGCGCCGTAGCTGATCAAACCCCCGGATTCTGCAAACTCGCGAAAGGGATAGATCACAGGAACCCGAAGACGCGCCGCCAGCGAGATGATTTCGTCGCGTCGAGCAACGAAAAACGGATCGGACCCAACAAGTACTCCATCGGGATGTTGTTCGGAAAGAGACGCAAAGGCCGCATTGAGATCGCTTGGTTTACTGGCGATCAACATCTTGAGTTGGAATCCGTTCGCCTGCGTAGACGCTTGGACGTCTCTGATCTCAGGCGCAGCGTCAGGACTGACCGGATTGGCCAACATTGCGAGATTGGCAGCTTTAGGCGCGATTTCCCGCAGCAATTCTAGGCGCTTCTGTGCCAATGGACCTGTAATCAGGGTCATGCCGGTGGCGTTGCCACCCGGCTTGTTAAAACTTTCGACCAACCCTGCAGCAATCGGATCGACACCGACAACGAAGACGATTGGGATCGACGCAGTGGCAATTCTTGCCGCAAGCGCAGCAGGCGGGCCAGCCGCAAAAAGTAGTGCCAAGGGCAGACTGACGAGTTCGGAAGTCAAACCCGGCACTTTGTCATACTGGCCTTCCGCCCAACGGAACTCGATCTTGAGATTTTGTCCTTCGACAAATCCAGTTTCGCGTAGCCCTTTGTAAAAAGCAGCAACTGCACGCGCGGATTCACCGGCTGATCGGCTGCTGAGAAAGCCAATGACCGGCATCGACGGCTGCTGTGCTTGCGCAGCAAGCGGCCAGGACGCGGCGCCGCCAATGAACTTGATGAACTCACGACGCTTCATGGCAGCCCCCTCGGAACGAGATCGTAGCGGCTGACGGTAGTGTTATGGAAGGGGGGCACGGGTTAATCGGTTCAATGTCCGCTTTGGGTCATTAGCGGACATTTCGCAGTGCAATCGTCATGTCCGCTTCACCCCCGAAAGCGGACGTAAAACGATGAAAAGCGGATATCCATCTGACCGAATACGCTCGCGAAATCGAGCCAGACTGCACTGA
>DATAPP010000239.1:0-3576 GCA_036265125.1 Pseudolabrys sp.
GCTCGTGTTTAATATCGGAATTTTTCGGGTATCGCTAAAGCCGCGCAGCTTGCCTCCGAAAATCGACCTCGTGGTTACAAAACCCAATTAACCGGCCTTAGGCAGCTTTAGTTTGGAGGATTTAGGCCGGCTTTTCTCCGGCGCTTGGCGTCTTAGCGATGGGCGCGCCCTGGGCGACGGCGCTAATCGAAAACAACCGAAATAACCCGTAATAACGGGATTTTTCGGGACGATCTTCTGGCGCGAATCAAAGCCGAAAAAAGCATGATCCACAGAGTGATTAAGACATCATTAAGGTTACCACATTACCTCTGCTCGTATGAGCAGAGTTTGCACCACGTGCCAGCATCTCAAGCGCCCCGAAATCGACCGTCGCCTCGCTGGCGGCGAGCCGGTGGCGCAGGTCGCGCGCGACTATGATTTGAACTTGTCGAGCTTGCATCGACACAAGACAAATTGCCTCAATCTGGGGTCTTCCAATCAGATCATGAAAGACGCGGCCCGCGGCAGTGCCGCAGTCGCATTGTTGCCGTCGAAAGAAAATCTCAGTGGCGCCTATTTCGAGCTACGCGCCCGTATCGACCAGATCGTTGAACAGGCCCAAGAGCAGGGAAGCCTCAACGTTGCGATCTCTGGGCTGAACTCAATTCGTCAAACACTCGACAGTCTGGCCCGACTGGCGGGGCACCTCCAACCCGCCAGTACGCTGGTGAACGTCGCCGTGCAAACCAACGTCAATGTTGGGGCCAGGCAAATCGCCGAACGGCTCATTCAAAAGTTCGGCCATCAACCGGAGATCAAAGCGCAGATCGCGCAAGCACTATTGGAGGAAGATCATGAACATACATCGTGAAGTCGCCCACCGGCTCGATCCGGCCCTGTGGGTACGCGAAATTTTGGGCGTGACGCCGGCCTCATGGCAGGAGACGTTTTTGCGAGCGCCACGCGGGGCATCCATTCTGGCCCTGACGGCGCGGCAAGTGGGCAAGACCACCACCGCGGCCTGGGCAATTGCGCATTTTATGGTTTTTACTGCCGGATCGCTGTCTGTGATTGCTTGTCCGGCGCAACGGCAAAGCGCCGAAGCGGTGCGGCGCGTGCGGGAGGCCCTCATCAAGGCGGGCGCCAAGCTTGAAAGCGACAACGTCTACGCGCTCGAGCTCAAGAACGGATCACGCGTCCTCGCGCTCCCCGGCAGCGACGATTCGATCCGCGGCCTGACGGTGGATGGTTGGATCGTGGCGGACGAAGCGGCCCGACTACCCGATGCTCTCATCGCCGCGTTACGCCCGATGCGGGCGCGCCGCCCGCAGGCGCGCTTTGCCATGTTGTCGACGGCCTGGAGCCGCACCGATCCCTTCTGGACCGCTTGGGCGGGCGATGAGCAATCATGGATCCGGCTAAAAGCAACGGCTGATGAGATCGAGACGTTTTCGGCGGAATTCCTGGAGCAAGAACGCAACGCGTTGGGTGACGATGGGTTCAAGCGCGAATACCTCGGGATTCCCTCGGGCGGACACGTAAGCCCGTTCATCTGGGAATGGTACGAGCGGGCAACACACATCCACATGCCCGTGGTGGCGCCAGGCCCGGCCTTTGCGCCGCCCATTCGGTAGCCAGCCGTGCCCACTACCAATCCGTTCAAAAGTGTCAAACCAATGGGAGGACAGCAATGATTTTCAATCGGGATGATGCCAGTACTTGGCCCTGTTTCAGACCCCTCATCATCGCGCATGATGTGGGGCGCAGTCAGGATCGTTCGACCGCTGTCGTCGGCGGAAACAGTCCCTTCGAGCCGCGGCTGCTCGGCATTCGCGAGCTCGAGGAGCTGCCGCAGGGACTCTATGGAAGTGCGTGTGCTAGCGCGCTGGCGAGGATTGATCGCCAGTACAATTCCAATGCGCTCATTGTCGCTGATTTGAGCCGCGACGATACCTATGCCGAAGTGCTGTTCGAGATGTTTGGTCCGCGCGTGATTGGCGTTCGGATCGGCCGCCATGGCAACGGCATGGACTTTGAGCGGTGGCCCGTCAAACATAGCGCAATGTTGGTCTATACCATAGGCCGGACCTATTTGATCGAATTGTTGCGCGCCGAATGGCAATCCCATCAGGTCCGAATTGTTGATAGCCCGATGAGCCGCCGCGCTTATGAGCAGCTCATGGCCCTAGTGACCGAGATGCGGGAAACTGGACTAATCTATAGCTGCCCGCCAGGGCAGCACGACGATCTCGCCATCTCATGCGCCATGCTGGCGTGGGCGGCACGGCATCCGCATTTGCGCGAATGGGTTAGAATTTCGGAGCGATCGCGCGTTATCCGCAAGCGAGAGCAGCCATCGAGTTGGGCTGCATGGACGTGAGCATTGTGCACTTGATGCTGCATTAATAAAAGCCGCGGACGCACTCCTTCATGGTCGCAAATTGTCAACCATAATTGGCATTGCTTCAGCCAAAGGCCGAGCCCGCCATGCGGTCGCATGATCAACGCATGTCCGCACGAACGCGCGCCTGCTGTGATTGAGCAGACGCTCGCATAAAGATTGCCCTGTCGGTGTTGCGGCCCCCGACGGACACGCCGAGCCTCGCAATTAGTAGCCCATTTGCTCAAACCGATATGGGCCGCCCAACGCTGCACCGGTTGTCGGACGGCCGCTCCGGCCGATCCATGATCAATTTGTGGAGCCAAAGCCATGACCCTGGAATTTGCTGCTATCTCCTACCGCGCGATCCGAGATCGGATCCGCGCGGAAGACCCCCACATCGACGACCAGACCCTCGCCGACACGGTGGAGGGACTGACCGACCTGCATGAGATTGTCGCTGCCATCGTCCGCGCTGCGCTCGCCGATGAAGCCCTGGCCACAGGGCTCAAGAGTCGCATCGCTGAAATGCAGGACAGGCTTGCGCGTCTGCAAGATAGTGCCAGCAAGCGCCGGCAGATCGCCAAAGAGGTGATGCTTGAGCTCGATATCAAGAGGATCACCGCACCGGACTTTACCGTCTCGATCCGGCCTGGGATGTCATCGCTGCTCGTCCTCGATGAAGCAGCGGTGCCCAGCATCTATTGGCAGCCGGTCGCACCGCGGCTTAATCGTCAGGGCTTGCTGAGCGAACTCAAAGAGGGCGCCGACATCAAAGGCGTTACCCTCTCCAATCCAGAACCGGTTTTGAGCGTGAGGACACGGTAATGGGTTTCACAGAAAAACAGGTGCAGGCGCTGCGGCGCAGCCTCAACAGCCGGTACATCCGCAGCCGCGAGGCCAATGGGCGCCAACTCTCTTATATCGAAGGCTGGTTCGCGATCTCAGAAGCCAACCGGATCTTCGGCTTTGATGCGTGGTGCCGCGAGACCGTGGAGACGCGTTGCGCCCTTGCACGGGAAAATCGTGGATCATTCCTCGCTGTCTATATCGCCAAAGTGCGCATTACCGTGCAGGCCGATGGGGCAACCGTTGTCCGCGAGGGGCATGGCTCGGCTGAGGGTCGAGGAACCTCGCCGGGGGAAGTCCACGACATTGCTCTGAAAGCGGCCGAAACCGATGCCACCAAACGAGCGCTGGCGACCTTCGGCAGA
>DATAPP010000240.1:0-92910 GCA_036265125.1 Pseudolabrys sp.
CCCACCGGCTTGGACGAATGGACGATACTGGTAGGCCACGGGCACGGCGTGGCGAATTCCGAGCGCGGCGAACTGCTCGATCTGAGCGTTGAAAAATACGTCAGGGCAGATGAGAAGCGCGGCGGCTTGGACTTTGGCCAATGCAGCAAACACGGTATCGAAATCGCGTTTGCTGCTTGCATTCAACACATGGAGTTGCATTCCGAGGGTGTGAGCTGCTGGCCGCAAATCCTGCAAAAAGCGTTCAGCAAGAGCCCGACTGCTCGGGTTGGTCAGCACGGCTATAGTAGTCGCCTTAGGCAGCAATTCGCGCAGCAGCTCCAGCCGCTTCGGTCCCATCTCTACATTCATATTGGTCACGCCCGTGACGTTGCCGCCAGGTCTATCCAGACTGGCGACAAGTCCGATCGCAACCGGGTCGACTGCTGTCGCGAAAACGATTGGAATGGTCGCAGTCGCTGCCTTTGCCACTATTGCCGAAGGGGTGCCGCCGCCCGCTACAATCACGTTCACCTGACGGCGAACCAGTTCGGCCGCAAGCGCAGGAAGACGATTGTACTGGTCCTCCGCCCAGCGATACTCGACGGTGACGTTCTGACCCTCTATAAAGCCTGCGTCTTTCAGCCCCTGCCGGAACGCGCGAAGGCGGATCGTATATTCGTCCGGTGACGAACTGCTAAGGAATCCGATCACCGGCCGGCCCGGCTGCTGGGCACCCGCGGCCAGCGGCCAAGCAACTGCTGAGCCAGCAAAGAACTTGATAAAGTCGCGTCGTTGCATGTGCCCCCAGAGAGGACCACGCTATGTGCCGCAGAACCTTAGTCAGATTTTCGGGCAAGCCTCCGTAAATTCGGCCTCAATTTTTCAAAAGGGAAGGGGTATGTCCGCTATGGGTCATAAGCGGACATTTCGCAATGCACTCGTCATGTCCGCTTTACCCCCAAAAGCAGACATTTTTCGTCATGCAATCCAATGTCCGCTATGTGCAATGGCGGACATTCACACGACGCCTTGTTCAGGCTCACTGCAAACTTGGGATGCAGGCTTGGCAACCGTATCCGGCTTAACATAACGAAATCGACGGCCATGAAATCTAATAGTTGGCAACATGCCAAAATGACCAGCGCCGAAGACCTCGATGCGGCGATCGAACTCTTCTTTCGAAATATCGAGTGGGATGTCACACATCGCCGCGTAAAGGAGGCGGGTGCTTTTTTGTCCGCTCCATTGGATCGACAACTCTTGTATTGGCTCACATTGTGTCGCCAATACTCTTGCTAGCTGCCAAAACAGGCGTGCCAACTGGCCAAACGCCAATGCTTCAAGGTCGGGCGCTGTTGCACTCGGTGGAACGGGAAACAGTTCGGCCGCGACTATAGGTCCGGCATCGACCTGCTCTATCATGACATGGACCGTCGCGCCGAACGTCGTCGCTCTGTCATAAATTGCAAAATGCGCCGGAACCCAGCCGGGATAGTGCGGCGGCCCAGGATGAAAATTATATGCGCCGAAGCCAAGGGAGTTAAGAATTCGTGCCGGCACTACTACCGGCGTGACGAAGGCGATCAGACGGGAGTGGGGCAATATATTGGAGTCGATAGCCTCCAAGTCCCCCAGCGATCTGGCGACATGAATCGCCAGCCGGGGATTATGACCCCGCAGTGCGCCAGCCAAAGCCGACTCCTCGACCGGCCCGGTCAACAGGATGATGTTGTCGATCATGGCCAGGCGTGCGCGCGCACACACGTCGGAAGAGCGAGCATCTAATAAAATACCAAGGACAGTTTTGTCCGGTAAGAATCGCTTCGCCCCTGCGTTTTTTATGTCCCGAGCCGCAGCAAATTGCAAAGCGATGATAAAGCGCTCCCCGCATTTTATGCGCAATTTATGCCCGGCAAGTCGGTAGTTGTGTGTAAGCAGTCGGTCGGTCCGCTTCTGGCCAGCGGCGGGCCGGTGCAGTTCTGTCGATCTCATTTGAACCATCGCGCGCCACGAGGTATCGCATGTTGAACCGTCGCACACTTCTCGTGGCGCTAGGCACAACTGCGTTCGCGGTACCGAACTCCTCCGCCCAGCAACATCCCGGAAAGCCCCCGCAGATCGGGTGGCTGGTACCGACGACGCAAGCAGAGTGGGACGGTCTTCTCGAAGAATATCGACTCGGGATGCGCGAACTTGGTTACATCGAGGGCCGCACCGTCGAAACCGAATACCTTTATGCCGATGGCCACTTCGACCGCCTTCCCGATCTTGCAGCGAA
Source organism: Pseudolabrys sp. (assembly GCA_036265125.1). Classification (GTDB taxonomy): domain Bacteria; phylum Pseudomonadota; class Alphaproteobacteria; order Rhizobiales; family Xanthobacteraceae; genus Pseudolabrys. The sequence goes on from DATAPP010000240.1 coordinate 2,261, forward strand.
ATTGGTGGAACACAAAGTCGACCTGATCATCACCGCGAGTACGCCCGCGATCATTGCCGTCAAGCGGGCAACGGAGAAAATCCCAGTTGTGTTTGCCGCCAGCAGCGATCCAATCAGTACAGGCGTTGTCGCAAGTCTCGCCCGCCCCGGGGGTAATATCACCGGATTGTCGCTCATGGCGTCAGACCTGAGCGCAAAGCGGCTCGAGTTTATTCACACCCTGGTGCCGCGCATGAGTAACATCGCCGTTCTCTGGGATTCCTCAAATCCGGGAATGGCTATACGCGCCCGCGAGACTCGGGCCGCCGCCGAACAGTCCAAGATCGCGTTTTTCGACGCCGGAGCCCACGACCTCGACGAACTGGCAGCGATGTTTGCTGAGCTATTGAAGCGAAAGCCCTTAGCGCTGGTGGTGACAGCAGAACCGTTCACGATGGAGCACCGGTCTCGCATCCTCGATTTTATGGCAGGCAATGGCATTCCCGCCATGTACGAAGACGGCAGGTTTGTTGAAGCTGGTGGCCTGATGTCCTACGGGCCGAGCCTACGCGACATGTTCCGGCGGTCGGCGAGCTATGTCGACAAGATCCTCAAGGGCGCCAATCCAGCCAATGTGCCGGTCGAGCAACCTACCAAATTCGAATTGGTTATCAATCTCAAAACCGCCAAGGCGCTCGGGATCACGGTGCCGGACTCAATGCTCCTGCGCGCCGACAAGGTTATCGAATGAAAAGGCGCTACATGTCCGCTTTGGGTCATTAGCGGATAAGCAGTGCAACAGCCGATGTCCGCTTTACCCCCAATAGCGGACATTCGATAACGGCGTCGCCGGTCCGGTCAACAAGCCAATCTATAGCTAGGGTCAGGGTTGGGGGGACACGGAAGGCCTTTCAGATCAGGATGATTCTTCAGCACCTCCTGCACGTTTACTTGGGGACGGTCCTTAAGAGCCTGGACGCAATCGACGACGAATTGCCGTCGCGACAGCAATTTGATCTTTTTCGTCTTAGCCTCCGACTTGCAAGAATGGATCGCTGCCTTGAGCAAGCGCTGGTCTGCTTTTGACAATTTCGTTGCTTGAGCAAAGGCAGGAGCCATTGCAACGCCCGCGAGGAACGTTGTCGCGACGATGCTCACGAACGATAGCCTGACGAAACGAGACACGGCACGAAACATGGCTACCCCCTTTATTACACTTGCGCAGCGATTATGCGTTTTCGGGGAGCCAGAACAACGGAAAGTTCACTATCCAAGACTGTCCGCCAGGATTCAGGAGCGGACATGCTGGCATCTCGTCGAGAATGGTTCAGCTAACGTGACCAGACAAGTGGTATCGCGGCCTGGCCTGCATCAGGCTCTCTTGTGCGGTCTGCTGCTTGCCCCCGCAATATGAATTCGGGTTTTTTTGGCGGCGTTCGAACGGCTCTTCACATGATCGATGAAGGCTCGCAATTTCGGCATGATCTGCCGGTTGCCGGGATAATAAAGAAATACGCCGGGCACCATCGGCGCAAACGGCTCGAGCACCCGGACGAGTTTTCCTAATTTTTCTGCCGCAGCGGCGATTGGCTTAGGCACTTGCGCGAGACCTAAGCCCTCAACGGCTGCGCCAAGCATGGTGGGAAAGTCGTTGGCGATGAAAGGTCCCGCGACGGTCGCGTCAACGCTTTTATTGCCGGTGACAAAGGACCATGGCGCGATTGACCCGTTCGAGCGACGCAGACGCAGGCACGCGTGCTGGCGCAGATCCTCGATGCGTTCGGGCCGCTTGTGGTTGCGCAGGTAATCTGGGCTGCCGACGACCACGAACGGAAACGGCGGCGTCAGCCGTATCGCGATCATGTCGGCGGCGATGAACTGGCCAAGTCGGACGCCAGCGTCAAATCCCTCTGCGGCGATATCGACCAAGTGCTCGTTGGCAGCGATCTCCACCTCGACCTCCGGATACGCCTGACAGAAGGATGCAATCAGCGGCTCCAGCAGGATCGGCACCACCGAGGGCGGCACCGTGAGGCGCAGCAATCCGGCCGGCCTTTGTCCGAGGCCACGCGCAACCGCGCTTGCGGCGACGAGCTCCTCGAAGGCGGGTTTTGCACGCGACAGAAAGCGTTCACCGGCTTCGGACAGGCCAACGCTGCGCGTCGTGCGGATGAACAGCGCCGCGCCGACGCGCGCCTCGAGTGTGCGGACCGCTTGGCTGATCGCCGATGGAGTGACCCCGAGTTCGGCGGCGGCTCGGCGAAAACTGCGATGCTGCGCAACACTCAGGAACGCTTCCACGCCGTCGAGCGCGCCTTGTCTGACTGTGAAGTTTTGCTTCATGGCCTATTGACATTATCGCGGATAGTCGGGCGGTGGAAGCGGTCGTATTTGTGGGTGACATGATCCTGAAAGGAGCTTTCCTTATGACCGGCCAATCGCACGCCCAAACTCAAACTTCCACTCCAATAACTACAGGTGTCTTCGCGCTGCTAAGAGCAAAGCCCGGCGTAACACGCGAGCAGGTCATGGCCGTGATGCCGGCCGAGATCCGTGCGACGCTCCAACTCTATATCGATGGGAAAATCCGTGAATGGTACTCGCGAGAAGACGGCAAGGGAGGTGTTTTCCTCCTGAACACCTGGGACGTCGCAGAGGCGAAATCCATCATGGAGTCTTTGCCGCTTGCTAAAGAAAACATGCTGGACCACGAGTATATTCCAGTCGGGCCGCTAACGCCGTTACGTCTATTAATGCGGAACGAGTCAGCCAAGCAATAACCCAGCACCCCCCGTGTCGAAGGGCGGCGAGCCGTATCTCGTGCGCTGGACGCGAACGCGAATCCGCATCTCATTGGAGGCCACATGTCACCGGAAACCCTTTTCCGAATACACCTCGTCCTCGGTTATGTTGCGTGGTTGCTTTGTTTCAGTGCGTACATTTGGCCCAGGCTCAAGGCGATGGACAACATCGAAGCGCAACGTGCCATCGCGACCTTGCACAGCTTCCGTTTCTTCGGACTCGTCTTCATCCTTCCAGGCGTCGTCGGCAATCTGCCGGCGGGCTTCGCCACGGTCGCCGCCTACGGCGACTTCGCGACCGGGCTGCTGGCCATGCTGGCGCTCCTCACTGTGAAGATGCGTCCGTTCTTTTGGCTGTTCGTCGTCGCCTTCAATCTCGTGGGCGTGGCCGATCTCATCATCGACTATTACAACGCCACCCAACTCGGCCTTCCAGCCTTGGCAGGAGAATTGGGTTCCACCTACGTGATCCCGATCATTTACGTCCCGCTGCTGATGATTACGCACGTCGTCGCACTTTATTTGCTGGTGCGTTCGCAGCCGACGGTGCAACGGGTTATCGCCGGCAATGCGGTGGCGCCCTAAATCGGGAACCGTAACGCGGCCAGAAGGGAATGTCGCTTTGGGTCATTAGCGGACATATGCAGTCCAACAGCCGATGTCCGCTTTGTCCCCTATAGCGACCGCGAAAGCGGACTGCCGCAAACGATCATGGCCGCTTTACCCCCGGAAGCGGGCATGTGCAGTGCAATTAGGAAGGCGTCTTTTGACGACCAGGCCGCACAATCTATTCGGTGATTTTGCTCTGTATCTCAGATGCGTGTCTGTCGATTGGCTCCTTAAAGTACATGCACCATTTTGGTCTGGATTCCTTTGCTACCCCCGAAGAACATTGGAGCCTGCAGGCTTCACTTGCGCATTCCATCAGTGATGAGCTGCTTGTGCCATCATTCGCCTCTGTTTTGGATGCTTCGGCTCTTGCTAGTTGGGACTTATGTGGGACCGGCTTTGTCGGGGGCAAGATTGGCTCTATCGGTACCGCAAGCTTGATCGGCTTTTCTCGGTCAAAATTTCCGCTCTCCGCGCATCCAGCGAGAGCAAGAGGAAGAAGCACAGCGAATAACCACTTCATTTTTTCTCCCGGTCATGCAGGGTCAGGCATATATTCTGCCGCATCATGCTCACGACGCAGGCGGTAAAAGAAACGGACTTAAGAGGAAGGTTGCTGATCTGTTAATTTCTGAATGGGGTCGAACGCAATGTCCGCTTTGGGTCATAACGTCAAGGAATTGAGGTCGCCCACTGGGCGAGCGCTGCTACGCCTGCTGAAATAAGTAGCCCTTGCTCGCGCGCGAATAGCAGGTTCGGACAACTCAATTCGGCGTTTGACGTTCTTCTCCGGTTCTACCGGGGTTGTTTGCGCATGTCCGTTTTGGGTCAAACCGGACAGCTGTCCTGCAAAGGTCATGTCCACTTGACCCCCGGAAGCGGACATCACGAGCGACCGAAATATTGTCGCTCTAGCCATGTCGGGTGACGCTCTGAATTAAAATGAAATGCGATACGGGCCGCGACTTGGTGCTTGCGCGGCCCGTAAGGACGCTTCCCGACGGGAAAAGTATCCGGGAAGCGATGGTGTCCGATAGTACAAAGTTCTGCCGAAAACGTCTCGGGAAGGACTTCCAATTGTTTGCAGGATGTTTTGGCAGCGATCACTCACGAAATGTCATCTCCGAGGCCAAAGACATCGTATCGTATCGGGTTATGGCTTTTCGCGATGACCCCGCTAGTCAATAGATACATTGCCATGGCAGTGTTTTGCTTTCGAACTCGAAGACACAATAAAATCCCTACAACGTGAAATTCCTAAATAAGTTGCAGACTGCATGAAGACACCCACCGTACTTATTGTAGATGATCACCCCATTATTTTGCAGGGCTGCCAACGCATTCTCGAGGATATGGGGATCAAAACGGTAATAACCGCCAGAGACATCGCTAGCGGATATCGACTGTTTCGACGTCATTCCCCCAGCGTGACAATTGTCGATCTATCGTTTCAAGGAAGCAATCTTGCTGGGCTTACCTTAATCAAGCGAATTAATCGCTACGATTCGAAAGCACCCATAATTGTTCTGAGTATGCATAGCGACCTGACAATTGTTTCACGGGCACTCCAGGCCGGAGCGAAGGGATACGTTATCAAAGATGCTTCAATGAGAGAGTTGGCAAAAGCGATAAAGCAAGTTTTGATTGGGGAAGAGTATCTGGGCGGCAATCTTGCCAAGAAAATTGCATTTGCGGAAGTCGGCTCCCAACGTGGACCGCTCGCCGAACTGACAGCCCGCGAACTGCAAACTCTCAGTCTTCTGGCCGAAGGAAAGACTTACGGGTCCATCGCTGCAGACCTCGACGTCAGCTATAAGACCATTGTCAACACATGCTGGCAGTTACGGCAAAAACTGGAGGCGAAAACTCTCCCAGAGTTGGTACGCACCGCGGTCCAGCTACTAGCGGTAAATTGATGGGGTTTTTGCCACAACATCCCGGATAGAATTGGAACTGGTTCCCGGGACAGTGTGAGCGATTCTTTCTAGGCTCAGGTTCGAGGGCTTTGACGGACGGACGTTTTTTCGCGTCTTGGCGACAAAACGTTGGGGCTTGTTTCTGTTGGGAATAATACCCGATACGGCAGAAATCTAGCCGATGCGAACAATGGGACCGCGTCGGATGAAACAGCATTTTAGATTAGGTTTCGCCGCGTTAGTGCTCGCGCCCTATGCCGCTGCGGCACAGAACGCCAACCCAATCGTTTTACCGACTGTTGAAGTTGTCGGCGTTTCGCCCGTCGCCGGGAGCGGGATCGACCCCGACAAGATCCCTTCCAGTAGCAGCACAATGAGATCTGGTGATTTTGATGTTACCAACGCGCCGGACCTTCTTCAGTCCCTGAACCGAGGGCTTCCTTTCGTTTCGCTTGGTGATCTGTCGGGGAATCCATTCCAGCTCAATCTCGACTATCGCGGGTTTACCGCCTCGCCGGTGCCGGGCACGGTTCAGGGCCTTGCGGCCTACCAGAACGGGGCGCGGATCAACGAGGCCTACGGGGATATTGTCAACTGGGACTTCATCCCGCAGATGGCAATCAACCGATTGACCTTGCAGTCAAATAATCCCGTGTTTGGCCTCAACGCGCTTGGCGGCGCGATTTCCATCGAAATGAAGAATGGCTTCAACTACCACGGTACGGAAATTCAAGGATTGGGCGGATCGTTCGGCCGCATTTCCGGAGCGGCGCAGGCAGGAATACAGAAGGAGAACTTCGGCGCCTATGTTGCGCTCGATGCCCTCTGGGATAGCGGTTGGCGCGATTTCTCCGCGTCCTCTCAGTTGCGCAGAACGTATGTAGATTTTGGTGTACGAGGTGACACGACGGAATTTCATGTCTCGTTCACCGGAGCCGATAACAAACTGGGATCTGTGGCCGCAACACCGGTTCAACTACTTAATCAAAGCTGGTCGAGCGTATATACGTGGCCTCAGACAACGCACTTGCAGCTTGCATTTTTCCAGGCCAACGGAAGCTGGAAGCCGACTGATACGCTCTCGGTAAACGGCAATGCTTACTATCGCAGCTATCGAGCGTCACATGTTGATGGTAACGGCACCGACGGACTGCCGTGTGGCGCAACGCTGCCTGGCGAACTGTGCATTGGAGATGATGCGACACCCATAAACCAAAACGTTCCCGTGCCTAACACATTGTCGCCCGCCGCCTTTCTGGGTGAAATCGATAGGAACTGGACGGCAACCAATAGCTTTGGCGGTTCCCTCCAAGCAACGAGCACGTCGCAAGTCTGGGGACATGACAACCATTTTGTCATCGGAACCAGCCTTGATCGTGGCCGCACTCGCTTCAATGGCAACAGTGAACTTGGGACGATTGATCAAAATCTCTTCGTGACCGGGACCGGCGTCTTCATCGACCAACCGGCAGCCGATATCACGCCCGTCAACTTGCGCGCCACCAACACATATGTGGGCGTGTACGCCACAGACACTTTCGATATCACGTCAAAACTGTCGGTGACAGCGGGCGCCCGATTCAACTTTGCACAGATCAACTTGGCGGATCAAACAGGACAGACCCCAGATCTTAATGGCAACAATCAGTTTCAGCGTATTAACCCGGTCATCGGTTTTACCTACAAACTAGCCGAAGGCCTTACGGCTTACGCTGGCTATTCGGAGGCAAACCGTGCCCCGACCCCGCTCGAACTGGGATGCGCCAGCCCTACGACCCCCTGTATGATTGACAACTTCCTGATCGCTGATCCGCCTCTCAAGCAGGTGGTGGCACACACCTACGAGGCAGGCTTGCGTGGGAGGTTCACGACCCCGGACGCGAAGGGACAACTCAACTGGAGCCTGGGCGTTTTCAATACGCTTTCCACCGACGACATCATCAACGTCGCCAGCTCAGCCATTCAGGGATTTGGTTTCTTCCAGAATGCTGGGAATACCCTGCGTCGGGGCATCGAAGCGAAAGTCGATTACAAATGGGACCGTTGGACCGCATACGCCAACTACACGTTTGTCGATGCGACTTATCGGACGCCGTTGACGATATCATCACCCGATCACCCTTCCGCGGATGCTGACGGAAACATTTTTGTTGTACCGGGCAACCACATCCCGGGGATTCCGGCTCACCGATTTAAGGCAGGGGCCGAGTACAATGTCACCGACCCCTGGAAGATTGGTGCTGATCTTTACGTCGTCGGTAGCCAGTATTTCATTCACGATGACTCTAACCAGTTCGCCAAAGTACCCGCTTATTGGGTTGTAAATCTTCATTCCTCCTACCAGGTGACAAAGAACATCGAGGTGTTCGGCCTCATACAGAATCTCTTCAATACGCACTACTATGCGTCGGGTACTTTCTTTCAAACTGGCGGGTTCCTCAATGTTGGCGGAGGCGACAACCTTTTCGCCAACCTGACTGATCCGCGCACCTTCCTGCCGGGAATGCCGCTCGCGGCCTATGCGGGGATCAAGGCACGTTTCTAGGGATGAGGGATCATGGGTTCGAATTTCCCTCCCTCCGCCAAATCTTTTTGATTCGGTAGCCTTTTCTGTCTTTTGGAAATCGATCCTCGGTATATCCGACTATTGGCGGAGAGAAAACGCCCTGATTTGTGGGCGTTTTTCCCCACGGAATTATTCGTGCATTTGCGTTGCAAATGACCCTTCGCTCAGCCTAGGCCGTCAGTCGTCGTGGGTCGCATGATCGAGCGGTTGGCACACCCTCGTTGTTAATCTCGATCTGGAAGGTTTCGGATAGGCCCGCCCTTCCAGACGACGTTAGTTGGAGCGCACGGCTGCCCGACACGCATTTAAGCCAGCCTAGCTCCAATAGACGATCCAGAATCCGAGTTCCGACGAGTCCCTTGAGGTGATAACGACGCTCGCTCCAGTCGAGACAAGGCTGGCAGAAAATCCGCCGCGTCCGCAACCTCAGATCAACGCCGAACGCGGAAAGGAAACGCTCGCCCGAAGCCGTGACCACACCGCCTTCATCGGTGAGTACAATGTGCCCCATGGCAACAAGTGCATCGGTAACGGCGACCCCTAGCTGGCCAGCCAGGTGATCGTAGCAACTTCGGGCAAAACGGACTGCATCTTCGCTTGGTGACCGCGGCTGACGGCGGGGTGGCACCTCTATGGCGGCGACAACCTTGATGCTCTCCAGCATTGTCGCGACCAGAGGGGACGCAATCCGATAATAGCTGAAGCGGCCATAGCGCGTGACGGTCAAAAGCCGTGCGGCAACCAGCTTGCTCAGGTGGTCGCTCGCCGTCGAGCGAGAAACATTGGCGCAGTAAGCAAGCTCGGTTGCCGTCAGCGACTGGCCGCCCATAAGGGCGTTAAGCATCGTGGCTCGCGCAGTGTCACCCACGAGAGCGGCCACTTCCACCAGATTTGCCGCCGCGACCATCCTTAACCCTATCTCTGATACCGGAAGCATATCAATCGAAACCAGTTCGGTATGGACCGAACTGTTCGCGCGAGACAATTGCGAAACTCGCAGCAAGAATGCGCGTTAGCCGTAGCAGAGACGCTCACAGTTGGCATGGAGGATGAGATGGTCGCCTATTGGGTCGCGCGCTCGAAGGTCAACGACCCCGAGCAATACAAGAAGTACGCCGATCTGGCGCCGGCCATCATCGGGAAATTCGGCGGCAAGTTCCTGGCGCGCGGCGGCAAGTTCAAGATCCTTGAGGGCCCGGAGAAATTCCACCGCTTCGTCGTCATCGAGTTCCCGAGCTTCGAGAAGGCGGTCTCCTGCCACGAATCTCCCGAGTACCTTGAGGTCGCCGCGCACCGCAAGAAGGGCGGCGCGAGCGAATTAGAGGTCGTCATCGTCGAAAGTATCTGAGAGACCCACTTACGGAGACCCGTTACGCGAACAGCGCCTGGCTAGTCACTATCCGGCACTGATGTCGGTGGCATCATCTCTTTAAAACTACGATTGATTTCCTCATCGGATAGTTCTCTTGCCGGCGCGCGGCTGAGTTCGCCATCTCTTTGCCCAAAGTGCACAACGCCGGGTACAAGCATCACGAACATAAGCAGCAACCACTGGGCTGCCAGGAACGGGGCAAGCGCGCGCACCATCAGGCGAAGAGGTGCAGGATTTTGTGCCGCGCCCCGCACCATCATGAGTGCATAACCGAAAGGCGGCAGCAGAAAGCTTGCCTGTAACGTCAGCAGAACCAGCACCGAGACCCACCGTGCGTCGGCCACCCGTATGAGCAGCGGCGGAATTACAATCGGCACGATCACGAAGATGATCTCGAAGGCGTCGAGGACGAAAGCGCACGCCCCGATTACGGCCAACACCCCGGCAACGGCAAGAACATCATGCCCCGGAATTGCTCCGACAAGATTGTTGACCAGCCGGTCCGTACCAAGGATTCGCAGCACGAGCGTGAACGTGGTCGCGGCGGCCAGCAGGGAAAAGAGCGCGCCGGTGATTGCGATCGCATCGTGGAAAACATCGCGCAAGACGGTGTAACTCAGCCATCTCGTCAGCAATCCACCGGCGAGCAAAGTGAAGGCACCCATCGCGGCTGCTTCCACCGCGTAGAAATACCCGGCAGCAACACCCCCGAGCAGCAGCAAAAGCGCCGCCAATGAGAAGCCCGCGATCAGCCCTTGATTCACCGTCAACCGCTCCGGCTTGACCGTTCGCGCTGCCTTGCGTCCTACAAGCCATGACAGGGCCACGCAGAGCACGAGAAATATTCCCGCCGGAAGAAGGGCGGCGTGAAAGATATCTTGCGTATTGATGACGCGGTCGGCCCGCCCTGTCTGCGTCACCGCGAGAGTATGGGCCGAAAGCATCGTATCGCTGAGCAGGATCAGCACCAGCGACGGAGGCACCAGCACGCCCAGCGTACTAGCGACGGCTATCACGGCATCGCGTGTCGCCGGCGCAATACCCTCGGCGTTCAATCGTGGCGATATCACCCGCGACAGGCCCAACACACTGGCGCCCACCGACCCATTCATCGGCCCGAGCAGCGCGCCCAGAACCATGCCAGACACCAGCGGAGCGGATGGACTGCGTGGGAGTACCGCACTGCACGCCCGGTAAAGTGCGTCAGCAACGGGGAGCCGATTTAGCAAGAGACCCATCGTCACATAGAGCGGGAGTGCCTGCAGCAGGTCATTGTCCAGAAGGTTGATGAGCCGCCCAGGCAGCGCCCAAAGAAGCCCGATCGGGACGGTGCCCGTGGCCCAACCCAGTGCCGCGCCGAACAGGGCCACCGCGACCAAAATTACAGCGGCTGGAAGTCCGGTGCCAATTATTCCAACACCGACAAGGAAAAGCAGCGTAAGCCCGGTCCATTCCATCAGCCACTGTCCCGCGGTGCGCGACGCACAATCTCGACAATTGATTGCGCGAGAATGGTTACCGCCATGATCCACAAGGCCAGTTTGATGATGAAGTAGCCTGGATTTCCAGTGTCGGGGAATGCTTCGCGCACTTGCAGCGAAGAGATCACAATAGGTTTGCTTGCAACCAGTATGAACAGTGCCCAGGGCGCAAGTCCGATGAGTGCACCGATCTGCCGGATGCGGGCACGTAGGCGCCGGGAGTAACGCTGAGCCACCGCATCCGCAGCCAGGTGCGTGCCTGCCCGTGTTGCTGCCGCTATGCTGACCGCTACAAACAGAGCAAAAATGATCTGTCCGAGATCGTTCGCTTCGCGCGAATAGGAGCGGAAAATGTCACGCAATGGCCATTGCAGAAACAACAATACGATGAGCGGCAGCGCGAGCCACTGCGCACCAGCAATCAGTGCGCCTACCGCTCTATCAAGTCTGTCCAGCCAGCGCATCGATCCAGCAACTGAGTTCCAATGTCTAACCGGTCTATATTCGCTTTGGGTCAAAGCAGTCATTTCGCAGCAATCGGCATGTCCGCTTTACCCCCGAAAGCGGACATGTGCGGTGTAACCAAGGATGTCCGCTATGGGGCAAAAGCGACACGGACATTCACTCAATTACGTCGTCGGCGATGGTAAGGACGCCCTCAGGAATGTTGAGCCCGAGTGCCTTTGCAGTTGTGAGATTGATAACGAACTCGAACTTGGTCGATTGCAGCACCGGCAAGTCGGCAGGCTTAGAACCTTTAAGGATGCTGCCAGTGTAGGTTCCCATCTGACGAAACATGTCGGCCAGGTCGGCGCCATAGCTCATCAATCCCCCAGCGTCCACAAATTCTCGGGTTGAATAAATCGCGGGAGTTTTATCGCGGGCCGTCAGGGTGACGAGCTGCACACGGCGGCTGATATAAAATCCGTCGGGCGCGACAAAGAGGGCATCGGTGCGCTCTCGCGCTAGCGTTGCGAATGCTGCATCAATTTCCCCGATGGTCGCGGCATTGAGGATCTGAATTTGAAGCCCCATTGTCGGAGCTGCCTTCTGCAATTCCCTTATAGTGGCTGACGAGACAAGCGGATTGTGCGGGTTTACTAACACCGCAATTCGAGCGGCTTTGGGCACCAAATCGTGCAGAAGCCGTAGCCGCTTCGCCAAGACCTCCGACGTTTGAAAATTGGTGCCGGTCGCATTGCCGCCTGGTCGCGCGAGGCTGGCGACAAGACCTAGTTGAACCGGGTCCTCACCGACGCCGAAGATTATCGGGATTGCGTTTGTTGCGGCTTTGGCGGCCAGTGTGGGTACATTACCGGGTGTCACAATCGCGGCCACCGGTCGGCGTACTAGTTCGGTTAGAATTGCCGGTAGACGATCGTACTGACCTTCCAGCCAGTGATACTCGACTGTCACGTTTTGACCCTCAACGTACCCGGCCTCGTTGAGACCTTTGCGAAAACCAGCCGCGTTACGCGCGTTGCCTTCGGCCGAACCGTCTCGGAGAAATGCTACCACTGGCGATGCTGGCTGCTGCGCGCGCGCCGTGAATGGCCACGCGACCGCGGAGCCGATCACTGCATGGATAAACTCTCGCCGTCTCATGGCTTGCCCCGAGCTCCGCAGTCATCGTATCGGTTCAATCCTTCCGATTGAAGAGGTCTGTCGCGATTGGGCCGGTGTCCGCTTTGGGTCATAAGCGGACATTTGCACTGCAATAGGCCATGTCCGTTTTCCCCCCGAAAGCGGACGTTCGACACTGCGGTTGGAATGTCCGCTATGTGCCAAAAGCGGATGTCGCTGAATTTATTTTAATCGCGCCGTCGGGCGCGTAACCAATATCAAAACGGCGTAAAAATTGCAGGAATTCCTACCTGGACAATAGCTTGCCGCACGCCAGCGCGATACTCTTGGTCGTCGTTTCGTTCGGGGGGAACAGCATGCTGAAAATCGTAGCAGTCGTTGCCGCGCTCGGCTTACCGTTTGTGTCCGCGCCGGCCTTTGCACAAAAGAAATCGTGTCAGGAGATTTGCCTTAAGCAGTGCGAAGCTGCGAACGCGAAAAATTGGTGCATGCAGAAGTGCGTGCCGAACTGCAACATGACACGCTCTAAATCTTGACCTCGCGCTGAATACTTTGTTCTGAGTGCACCGCCAGCCACCCTGGCGGTACGCTGACAGCGGGCCTTTGCGTTTGAAAGGCATGTCCGCTTTGTCCAATAGCGGACATTTCGCCATTCACTCGATCAGCTCGTCGGCGCGTTGCTGGGGAGGGGGCAATGTCCGCTATTGCCAATAGCGGACATCGCTACCTTCTTCGGTGCCAAGTGAAACGTACGCCACCACCGCCTCCGCCTCCGACTAGCAGCAGGATGAAAGAGGCCGCCAACTGAGGCGGCCTCCACATAATGGGCTTCGAAGAAGGATGGTTCTAAACCTCACCTCTCATGCACTGGGCCATAAAGCCTTTCGCAGTCGGACTGGTGGGATTCGAGAAATGTCTGCCGTTAGTTCCCATCCATTTATTTCCAGTAGCACGCGCGCGCGCTTGGCATTCCTCGAAGCTGTGCCCTTTCTTAGCCTGTTGGGACGTTGCCTTTTCCGCCATGACTGGACCAGACCAAACGGCCAGCGCAAATGCGATAACAGCGACTCGAAACATTTGCCTCCTCCATTCAGTTGCGGAGAGCTTCTGTTCGTCGCCCCTCAAACGGCAGAATTGTAATTTAGGGAATTTGATCCATCAAATTATCGCACCATAAATACGGACGGGTCCGTCGCAAATAAAGTAGCCCGCCGCCTTCAAACCAGGCCGCTGAAGGTCAAAACAGGCTAGCGCACAGGCCGCTATTTTCTCGCCATGAGTCGCTTTGGGTCATATGCAGCGCAACAAGGCATGTCCGCTTACCCCCGAAAGCGGGCGTGTGCGGTGCAACTAGGGATGTCCGCTTTGTGCCAATAGCGGACATTATTTGATCACATCGTCAGCGCGCGCGATCACGCTCGTGGGGATGGTGAGGCCGATGCCCTGGGCAGTCCCGAGGTTGATGACGAGTTCAAATTTGGTTGGCGTTTGAACCGGCATGTCTGCTGGCTTTTCGCCCTTGAGGATGCGATCGATGTAGCCTGCCGCGCGGCTGTACTGTTCGATCGTATCGGGAGCATAGGAGATCAGACCGCCGTTAGTAACGAAGAAACGACTGAAGTAGATCGCGGGCAGTTTATGCCGAGCTGCAAGCGCGATGATGCGTTGTCGGTAGATCGCTGAAAACGCGTTCGGCGTCACGATCAGACCACCATTCGAGCCGCCCGCAAATGTCGTTATGATGCGCTCCATATCGGTGATGTCGCGTGCATCGACCGGGTTCACCTCCAGACCGTATGAAGGCGCCGCTTTCTCAATGGCAGTCAGCAGACCTCTCCACGAAAATCGCGTAGGGTCTCGGACAATCGCCACTCGAGTCACGCCCGGCGCAATCTGTTTGAGCAATTCCAGCCACTTCCCACCTATGCTCGATTCGAATTCGATAAAGCCGGTGATGTTGCCGCCGGGTTGGTCCATATTAGCGACTAGTCTGCGATTGACCGGATCGCTGGTTCCCATAAATACGATCGGTATGGTGCGAGTCACCTCCTGCAACGCGGCCGCGCTTGACCCACTGACCGCCAGAACAACATCCGGAGCAAGCGCAATCAATTCTTGCGCAAATCTCCTATAAAGATTCTCGTTGTTGGCCCAGCGATACTCGATCTGCAGATCGACATCGAGTGTCCAGCCCTGCTTCTCCAAACCACGCCGGAAAGCGGAGGCCCAGGTTATTGATTGCGGATCGTCCTCGGCGATGTTCATAAGCGCGCCGATCCGCCGCATTCGCGTGATTTGCTGCGCCGACGCAGCAAACGGCCACCCGGCAACCGTTCCGCCGAGCAACTTGATGAAATCGCGCCGCTTCATTATGCCCCCCAAATCTTCTAACCCACCCAACAAATAGCGCACGCTCACACGACAGGAAGTGATGGCGATCACGCCTTGTCGCTTTGCAGTCTCCAGGTTTCAGAACGTGTGGCCGCTTTGGGTCAAAAGGAGACATATGCGGCGTAAAAAGGCATGTCCGCTTTGCCTCCGAAAGCGGACATGTGCAGTGCACCAGGCGATGTCCGCTTTGTGCCAATAGCGGACATCAGCCGTCTATTCGATCACCTCTTCGGCGCGGGTGAGCAGTGCTGGTGAAATTCGAAGACCGAGTGCCTTTGCGGCCTTGAGATTGATCACAAGTTCGAATTTGGTGGGCTGTTCGACCGGCAAGTCTGCTGGCCTGGCGCCCTTGAATATTTTGTCAACGTAAGTCGCCGCACGCCGCCACATGTCGGGCTGGCTCGGACCATAGTTCATCACCGCGCCGGCGGCAGACAACACCCTGAATTCGCCGACGACAGGCAGGCGGTGTTGCGTAGCAAGCGCGACAATACGCACACGGTGGGACAAGATGAGTGGATCGTCCATGGTCACGACAGCCTGAGCGTTGGCTTGCACGGCAGCCCCGAACCCCGCGTCGATTTCCTCGCCATTCCGGATTGGAAGCGATTGCAGCGCGATTCCCAATACCGCGGCTGCCGGCTCCATTTCCTTCAGTTGTAGACGATGGCCATCGGCGTCGGCATTCCAAATCACAGCAACGCGCGTAAAATCCGGAGAGATTTCCTTAATCAGCGCTAGCCGCTTGGTGCTTTGTTCGGTTGCGACCAGCGTGAGGCCGGTGACATTGCCGCCGGGGTGCGCCAAACTTGCAACGTAGCCCGAGCCCACGGCGTCGCCGACCGACGCCATCACGATAGGTATCGTGTTGGTGGCATTGCGGGCGGCTTCGACGGCAGTCGACGCGTTTGTGACGATCACATCGACATTGGCGTGAACAAGCTCGGCGGCAAGCGCCGGCAACCGGTCAACCCGGCCATCGGCATTTCGAAACTCGAAGGTGAAGTTGCGCCCGTCCAGCCAACCGAGCTCCTGAAGGCCCTGTTTGAAGGCTGCAAAGCGAATCTGCCATTCTGGGTCGCCGGCTGCGAGTATTTGGAGGACGCCGATGCGCCGCATCCGGTCGGACTGCTGTGCGCGCGCCGCTAACGGCCACGCCGCCGCTGCGCCGCCTAAGAGCGTGATGAACTCGCGTCGCTGCATACTAGGCGATGTCTGCTTTGTGCCAATAGCGGACATTGCTAGCCCTATTGAATCAGTTCATTGGCGAGCGCAAGCACACCCGGCGAAATAGAAAGCCCGAGCGTCTTGGCCGTTTTCAGATTGATCACGAAATCGAACTGAGTCGGTTGCTCGACGGGTAAGTCGGCGGGTTTTGCACCTTTCAGTATGCGATCGACGTAACTGGCCGCAAACTTGAACTGATCTGTAATACTGCCACCATATGAGAAGAGACCTCCAGCCTCAACATTCTCTCGGCGGTGGAAGGCGCTTGGTAGCCCGGCTGTCAAGGTAAGTTCGGCTATCTCTTTTCCATACTCAAGGACTGCCGGATCGGCCAGCAGCATAACACCATCGACCTTTTCTGCTTTCAGACTTTTAAACGCGCGTTCAAATTCCTCGAGAGTTCGTGCCTCGACGACCTTCGATTGCAGGCCCAATTCGCGAATGGCGTCCTGGCTCCGGCTAAGCTGTACCGCTACATTCGGATTGTATGAATTGGTAACCAGACCGACGACTTTCATGGTCGGAACCAGCTGGACGAAGAGGCCAAGGAGCTTAGTACTTAGATCGGAAGTGATGCCGCTAACGCCGGTGATATTGCCGCCCGGCCGTGCCAGGCTCGCAACAAAGCCCGATTCAAGTGGATCGCCAACTGATGTCATGACAATAGGGATTGTCGAAGTCGCTCGACGAACGGCGATCACTGCTGGTGTAGCCCACGCGACGATGACATCGACATTCGCTTTAACGAGATCGGTTATAGCGCTGGGATCCTGATCGAAGGTTCCCCGTGGCCAGCGCACATCGACGGTTAGATTTTGGCCTTCAACATAGCCCCGATCACGCATCGCGTCGCGAAATGCCCTAAGCATCCCGGATGACGGAGGCACCGCCGCGACGACGCCAACTCGAATCTGGCGTGCGCCATCATTTTGCTGACCGCTGGCGATGATCGGCCATACCGCCGCACCGCCGCCAAGAAGTGTAATGAACTCACGTCGCCTCATTATCGCCCCCGAGGCTTGGACAGGGGATCGTAGCAACTCTTGCGTGTTCTAAGGAAGGGGTGGGCACTTAAGCCTGATGTCCGCTAAGGGCCAAAAGCGGACATGATGGCCATGAAGAACGCCCGCCCTTCGAGCAGTTATTCGATGACCTCATCAACAATGGACATCACGCCGGCCGGGATCGTCAGTTCGAGCGCCTTTGCCGCTTTGCGATTGAGCACAAATTCGAATTTTGTGGGCTGCAACACAGGCAGGTTGGCGGGCTTTTCGCCTTTCACAATGCGAGCGGCGTAAGTGCCGATAAGCCGGTAGGTGCTTGGCAAATCATTTCCGTAGCTCATCAGGCCACCCGAGACGACGGATTCTCGAAGAGAATAAATCGCAGGGACACGATTTTGCGCCGCCAAATCGACAAGCCTGTCGCGCGCAGCTGCAAAAAACGCGTCGGCGGGCACTAAGAGCGCCGGGATGTCGTTCGCGACAATAGATTTGAAGGCTGCCTCAAGCTCGGCTTCATTCTTGGCTTCCAAAAACTCAACCTTGAGACCAATCGTTCGCGCCGCTTCCTCTATGTCCTTTCGTTGAGGCGCAGCAGTTATACTTGCCGGGTTCAACAGCGCACCCACGGTCGTTATGCCTGGCTTTACGTCCCGTAACAGTCCAATGCGCTTTGCCTCGATCACCGCATTCAAATTGCTGACGCCGGTAATATTGCCGCCAGGTCTGCTTAGGCTTGCGACAAACCCTCCGACAACCGGATCGCCGATGAAGATCGCAACGATGGGCGTTGTCTTGGTGACCGCAGATGCTGCCTTCGCAGTCATGTCTCCGCCGACCGATATCAGCACGGTGGGTTGTTGGTTCAAAAGATCGGTGGCTTGACCGGCCAGCCGCTCGTACTGGCCGTCTGCCCAACTGTATTCGATAGTGACATTCTGCCCCTCGACTATGCCGTGTTCGGCCAAACCTTTGCGAAAGGCGTCCACCAGATGCGCGCTTTCCTTGGCCGACCGCGCACTAAGAAATGCAATAACTGGCTTGTTCTTAGGCTGCGCGTTCGCAGCAAACTGCCAAACCGCTGAACCTGCGATGACTTTAATGAAATCGCGCCGCCTCATCGCACCTCCTAAGCTCAGGGCACGGCAGGGTACCAACACGCATGGGCCATTAGGAAGGGGTGATCAATGTCCGCTTTGGGTCATTAGCGGACATCTGCAGTGCAAAAGGGCATGTCCGCTATGGGCCAATAGCGGACATCAGCATGTAATATAACAAAAAGGCGTATGATGAGGTTGCCCGGCGCAACGACGGTAATTTTATGCTGCCAACCACGCGATACGCGAAAAGTGGCGATGTCCATGTTGCGTACCAGGTTTTTGGCGACGGCGAGATTGATCTCGTTTTCTTCCCCGGGTTCGTTTCGAACATCGAGATTTACTGGGAGGAACCACATTTCGCTCGCTGGCTCCGTAAGCTTGCATCGTTCTCGCGTGTCATCACGTTCGACAAACGCGGCACCGGCCTGTCGGATCGTCTCGAAAACCTGCCGACCATGGATGAACGAATGGACGATGTAAGAGCAGTCATGGATGCGGCAGGCTCTGAACGAGCGGCAGTCTTCGGACTATCGGAGGGTGGTTCCCTCGCGACTCTTTTTGCCGCCCACTATCCCGAACGCTGTCGGGCGCTCGTGCTGTGGGGTGCCTTTGCCAAATTCAGCTCGTGGTTTCCGACTGACGAGAAACTTAAGCGGTTCTTTGAATACGTTGAGAAAGGTTGGGGAACGGGAGCGAATATTGGCGTGTGGGCTCCTTCGATGAAGGATGACCCGGCATTTCGTGAATGGTTCGCAAAGCGGGAACGCGCCAGTGCTAGCCCGTCTGCCGTCGCAGCCTTAATGCGAATGAACAAGATGATCGATATTTCGGGAATTTTGCCCTACGTCCATGTTCCAACGCTGATCGTTCACCGAACGGACGATCCGGTGGTGAGCATCGAGGGCGGCCGGCAATTGGCCAATAACATCCCGAACGCCCGGCTGATAGAACTGCCCGGCATCAATCACTTCCCATTCCTCGGGGACGACTCCGACGAAATCACAAATGAAGTCGCCGAATTCCTGACTGGCGTAAAGCCGTCCGCAGGGGGGGGAGCGCGTCCTATCGACTGTGCTTATCACTGATATTGTGGAATCCACTAAGCGCGCGGAAACTTTAGGCGATAGACGTTGGCGCGAATTGCTCGACGCGCACAATGATTTGTTTCGACGAGAATTGACGCGATATCGGGGAAGAGAGATTAAGACGACCGGCGATGGTTTTCTGGCAACATTCGACGGCCCTGGCCGAGCGATCCATTGCGCCCTGTCTTTGATTGCGGCAGTCAGGCCGCTGGGAATAGAAATCCGCGCCGGACTTCATACCGGTGAGGTCGAGCACGTGAAGAGCGATGTGCGTGGCATTGCCGTGCATGTTGCTGCGCGCGTCGCATCGCAGGCCCAAGCGGGTGAGTGCCTCGTGTCGCGGACTGTGAAGGATTTGGTGGCCGGAGCGGATATTCACTTCTCGGAGCGCGGCAAACGCGATCTTAAGGGCATCACCGAGCCGATTGACCTGTATGCTGCCGCTGGCGGCGCTCATAATAGACCTTTCTGATTGTCCGCTTTGGGTCAAAAGCAGACATGTGCAGTGCACTAGGCGATGTCTGCTTTGTGCTAGTAACGGACATTCGCGAAATGTTTTACGCGAAAAAAAACCGCCTCGCGGCGGTCCCTCCGACATCCGAATAGGTATTTTGATCAGACGTTTTTTCGGCGTCGGAATGCCCACTTTGTGCCAACGTTTGCGAAATCAATATAAAAAAGGTACCGCCGCGCTTTCTGCTGTGCCCCGCAGGCGACGATGTAATATGCTCATTCTTCATGGTCCACAGCTGAACAAGGACTTGGAGATGCCGAATTTGGATTCTCGACACCGTCTGTGGTCAAACCCTGATGAACAGTACTGGGCACACTTTCAGCTAGTTGCATCAACGATCTGTGTCGCCTTGGCGCTTTGGATTGGTGGAATCATTGCTCCATCCAGCGCAATAGCAGGGACTTTGGATGACGTTCGCGCAAGAGGTACGCTTATCTGCGGTGTAAGCGAAGGTCTTCCAGGATTTTCTGAAAAGGACGGTTCTGGCGTTTGGCGGGGGTTCGACGTCGATTTCTGCAAGGCCGTCGCAGCCGTTGTATTCGGCGACAGTACTAAGGTCGAATACCGGCCGTTGTCGGCAGAGGCTCGCTTTGAAGCCCTGAAGGACCGTCGCATCGACCTCTTATCACGGAACAGTACCTGGACGATGTCGCGCGACCTAGACCTCGGTCTCGAATTTGCCGGCATCAGCTATTTTGACGGGCAGGGGTTCTTGTTGCCTGCCTTGTATGGGGCAACAAGTCCGCTTCAGCTTGGTGGCGCCAAAATCTGCGTCGCCACGGGGACAACCTCCGAAGAGAATGCGTCGGCATTTTTTCAAAGCCACAATCTCAAGGTCTCCTTCCTGACATTCACGGAGCGAGCTCAAGCGCACGCCGCATACGCCGACAAGAAATGCGACGCCTTTACCGGCGATCGGTCTGCTTTGGCGGCGGAGCGGTCCGCGCTCTCCTCGCCAGACGACCACGTCATTCTGCGTGACGTCATCTCCAAGGAGCCACTAGGTCCCGTCATTCGCAAAGATGATTCGCGCTGGACCGGCCTTATACGCTGGACACTTTTTGCATTGATCAATGCAGAGGAGCTCGGGATCAGTTCGAAATCCGTCGGGGCCGAGAAAGGTGAACAGGCGGTGGCATTGGGCGCGCCGGCGGTCCGTTCGCTGGGCTTGTCGCGCGATTGGTTCGTCAAGTTGATTGGCAGTGTGGGGAACTACGCCGAGATTTTTGAGCGC
Organism: Pseudolabrys sp.; assembly: GCA_036265125.1. Taxonomy (GTDB): domain Bacteria; phylum Pseudomonadota; class Alphaproteobacteria; order Rhizobiales; family Xanthobacteraceae; genus Pseudolabrys. The sequence continues at coordinate 23,121 of DATAPP010000240.1, forward strand.
AACCTGGGACCGGACACGCCGCTTAAACTGAACCGCGGAATGAATGCCCTTTGGAACGAAGGAGGCCTCCTGTATGCGCCGCCGATGCAGTAGTCCGCACCGACAAGTAATGGAAATCGGCCGGCGGCGATTGCCGCCCGTTTCACGGCGGAACGCGATTGCCCGATTTGCAACGGGTTTTGTAGTTCTCTGGTTGTCGCTGACTTGGCAGATCCCGCAGCCTCGGGCGCAGATTGTCAGTTCGCCTCGCGAGCTTGCGATCATTCGCATCAATGTGCTGGACCTTCTGGTCCACGAGCAAGGCCTGCCGCTACCGGTAAAGCAGCGACGCGATGCATTGTGGAAGTATTACCAAGAATTCGGAGGCGAACTGCTCTGGCTTGGCAGCCGCCGCCCCAATGAACTCTTGGGGCGGTTGCAAAACGCCGCAAGTGATGGTCTCGACCCGAAGGACTACCCGAGCAAACAGCTCGCAGGACTCGCTGCTGCCAAATCAACGGACGACAAGCGCAGCCTAGCCTTGGTTGAACTATTTTTTTCGGCAGCCTTTCTTGAATATGCCTCAGACATCAAGGTCGGTCGTTTCCTACCGCGAAAAATCGACCCGAATTTTTTCATCGAAGGGCGCACAATCGACCAGACGGCGGCCCTGAAGAGCCTTGCAGGCGTTAACAGCCTAGATCGGTTTTTCAGCGAGTGGCAGCCTTCGAACCCCCGTTACGCTGCACTTCGCTCTGCACTCGCCAACTATCTCGCTCTAGCAGACAAGGGCGGGTGGGGTTCCGTGCCGTTGGGCGAGGCGCTTAAACCGGGTATGAAGGATCCCCGGGTGCCCGCCATTCGCACGAGGCTTAAGCTGACCGACGGCGTCGGGCCATCAAGGGTCGAATCGGAAATTTACGACGACGCGCTGGTCGACGCCGTCAAGCGATTCCAAGCGCGTCAGGGTTTGGAAAACGATGGCGTTATTGGAGCGTCCACGATCGTTGCTATGAATGTGCCGCTCCAGGAGCGCATCCAAAGCATTGTGATGGCGATGGAGCGTCTGCGATGGATGCCGGAAGACCTTGGCCAGCAATATGTGATCGTCAACATCGCCGGGTTCGATCTGCGCCGCATCAACGGTGGCAATGTCGAGGAGCATATGGCCGTGGTCGTCGGCAAGCCCTACACGCGCACCCCGGTGTTCAGCGATCGCATCCGTTATGTCGAGTTCAATCCATACTGGACCGTACCGCCCGGGATCGCGGCCAATGAGGAGCTGCCTAAACTGCGAAAGAACCCGGCGAGTTTGTCGGCGCAGGGATTTGAGCTTGTCCGTGGGAATCAGGTTGTTGATCCAGCGTCAATTGACTGGTCCCGATATGCGGGTGGGAATTTCCCTTTTCAGATTCGACAGCGGCCTGGCGCCAATAACGCACTGGGTCACGTAAAGCTGATGTTTCCAAACGAACACAACGTCTACCTGCACGACAGTCCAGCGCACAGCCTGTTCAGCCGAAACGTACGGGCGTTCAGCCATGGATGCATCCGGCTCGCACGGCCGCTCGATCTGGCTGAACAAGTCCTTCGTGCGGGTGGCATTTCGGGATGGAATAGAGACCGAATCGACCAAGTGGTTGCCTCGGCCAAGAACACGGTTGTGAACCTGCAGAGTCCCTTGCCCGTGCACATCACCTATATGACCGCTTGGGTCGACGGCGATTTGGTCAACTTCCGTCCCGATATCTACGGACATGATGCAAAATTGCTCGCAGCACTCGACGGAAAGTCAATCGCGTGGTGAACAAGGCCTAAGGGCTTGTCCGCTTTGTGGCATAGGCGGACATCGCAAATCTCGGTCGATGGTGGCGATTGGCGTCAGCGGCGCACTTAAACCGAGCGCCTACAAACCTTGGCAAACAAGATGTGAATTAACTCTCCGCAACGGACATGCGGGCTTCAATATCCGCGCGGTGGTGGCGCTCTGTAGTAGCCCTGAGATCCATTGTAATAGGGGCCGCTAGAGCGCCCGAAAAAGCCACCGCCCCACTGGGGCTGGGCGTAGTAATTGTCGGACGCGTACCCGCCGGGACCCGCCTGACCGTAACGGGGTTCTTCCGGCCTTGCGACCTTATACTCGCCGCCCGGAGTAACGCCGGTCAGAACAACCTCGGTATTCTTTAAGCCAACCTTCTTCACCAGCGCAAAAAGCGTTGCGGCATTCTCACGCGAAATACGCACGCAACCATGCGAGGCGGGCCTACCGAGATTCTTCGCCTCATAGGTGCCGTGGATGGCATAACCATCCTTCCTAAAGAAAATAGAATGAGGCATGGGGGCGTTGTCCCACTCCTTGCTATACCAGATTTCGTTCATAGAGGTGGCGGTATAGGTTCCTGATGGAGTTGAGTATCCTGCCTGGCCTGTTGATATCGGCCAAACGTATTTTTCCACCCCATCTAAAGAAACCGTCATTTTTTGTTTGGATTTGTCGATGTTGATGAAGATGGCGCCGGTGCCTTGGGTCTCGGAATTGGGGCCCTGGGTTGCGGAATTAGAGTTGATCTGCGCGCTCGCAGGAAAAGCGAGCATCATCGCCAAAACAGGGACGATTGCCAGGCCGTAGAAATGGGTAAATGGTAATAACTTACACATCGCATCCTCCGGGCTTCGACGCGATACGAATTTATGAAGAAACCAGTCTTTAGGCGATTGGACTGAAGGGCAACAAGCCGAAGTAATGTCCGCTTTGGGTCAAAAGCGCACATTTCGCAGTGCAATCGGCAGGCCTGCCTTACCCTCGAAAGCGGACATGTGTAGTGCACCCGGCCACGTCTGCCTTGGGCCAATAGCGGAAATTAGACAAGGTCGAACAGAAAGAAAGACCGCCTCGGTCGTTTTCGACTAAGCACGCTTAGCGCGCCAAGTTTTGAAGGCAAAAGCCAGGGTGGACCAAACGCCTGCCGCCAGCACACCCATCAAGAGTCGGCCTTCCTGAATTCCAGGCGTTTGTTCAAAAAATACCAGAACCATTTCGACGATTATTCCGACTGCCGTTGCGGAAATAACAACTTGCCACCAAGTCCGGCAGAAATACCCTGCGACCAGTGCAAATAAGGTCGCAAATGGATCAGTAAGTTTCGCGACAAAAATTATCAAAGCGACATTTAAAGCGAACTCTGACATTGCTGCTCTACCCCAATAGCGACATCAATTGCGCATTTTGGAATGTCTGCCTTGGGCCAAAAGCGGACATTAGTGTCAATCGCTAACGTTGGTCTCTTTCGCCACGCACAGCGTCTTTTGCGGCGCGTTGCCACGGCCAGCAACCCTCAATTTCTGTTTCCAGCGAGAAACTCAGGAAGGTTCGGATCAGCACAATTCCACCTAATAACCCGACGCTCATGACAGTAAGCGGGGCTGTAATCGTCGCGATGATGTCTGCGCCCACGAGGAGCTCGAGCCCAAGCAAGATGCCGCGCCCAATATTCGACCGATAATTAGGATAAGCGGATTGCCAGTCACCTGTGCGGCTCCCATCGCGGATGAACCACCAAGTTGCGAGGACAATGCCACCAACAATGATCGCCACGCCCGCGAGCTCCAGCGCCTTGGCAAGTTGGTCAACGTAGGCGTGGATCTGCTCAGTCAATTTCGGTGACCCCCAGGAGCGCTACCAATTAAGCGATCATAGCAGTGTCCTGATTACCCCCGAAAGCGGACATGTGCAGCGCACAAGTCCATGTCCGCCTTGGTCCAAAAGCGGACAAACCCAGACGCAACTGGATTGTCCGTTAAGCGCCAATAGCGGACATAACGCACTAGTCGGCGCGCACCAGTATTGCCGGAGGAATGGGACGACCAACGCAGCGGCGTCTGCGGGTTGACCGCCAGCATAGGCCGGATTTTATGAGTGGGCCTAATCAGTACTGACTTCGAATTCGACCTTTTTGCCTATTACGCAGCGGCCTGTACCAGCAAATTACTCCAGCTGGATTTGAACCGGGGGTCCATACTGATCAGCGGTGCCTGGAGCGATCACCAGATAGCGGCGCGGGGTTTTGTCCTCACCCCGCACCATCTGGCGAATTGGCCCGATCGCATTGACGACGGCCGAGCCGGCGGGGTTTGTCATGAAGGTTGACAGGGACTCCAAAGGACCGGTGCCGGATGGCTCGCTTGATAGCGCAAGTATGTAAGGCTTTTTAGGTTCGAGTCCGCTGACCGCAGCCTCCAGCACTTGCACAAGCCCCTGGTCGAACAACGAAACGCTGGTCGGTACCATTTCCTTTTTTTGTCCGAGCCGTCCGAGCGACAACATTGCGGAGGGATGGACAATCCCGATCGGCTGAAGGCCCTGTGTGCCCGGTCCCTCGGGGACGGCATTCGGCACATAGACAACCGCCTGCGGCGCCTGCCCAATCGGGCTTGTCGCAATAACTTTGTTCGTCAGCGTATCGATCGCGGCAATGCGATTATCAATTTCGAGGCCAACATAGACGCGTGCGCCGTCTCCGGACGGCCATATGCCATGAGGCAGTTTACCGACCGGAATAGTCGCGATTTTCGAGAAATCATTCGTACGGTAAACCTGAACCTCATTTAGAGCGCCGACCGTAACGTACGCAAACATACCATTTGAATTGCGGACGATATTTACGTGGTTTGTTATCGGGCCGGTATCAAGCGTCTTCAAGAGAGAGAACGGCGGCTGCGCGTCAAATACTTGAACCTTGCCGGTATCTTTCAACGTAAACCAAACCTGGGAGCCGTCAGGCGTCGCCGCAATATTTGGGCAGAAAGGGCTTACTTGTTCAACCTTCCCGACGATCTTGTGGTCAGCGACGGAGATCACAACGGTCTCAGGACTGAACGACGAGCAAACATAGCCATATTTTCCATCAGGCGAGAAAATCGTCATTCCTGGACCATTGGGAACAATAATCCGTGTCGTCTCCTCATGGGTCTTGCCGTCGAGCACAGAGATATAGTTCTCCCCGCGAACGACAACCCAAACTTCCTTTCCATCGGAGGTATAGAAGGCTTCATGTGGAGAGCGCCCGACGTAGGTCACGTGCAATACACGGTTGGTCGCAGTATCGATAAAGTTGACCGCGTTCGAGCCTACGGCGACGACGACAATCGTACGATGATCAGGCGAAAATCCTAAGCCATGTACCAATAGCTGGCCACGATAGAGCGGGCTGAGATCTGCCGGTGACGGATCGCCGAGCCGGATAACTCCGACAAGCCTGTTGTCAGCGGGGTCAGTGACAGAGACGGTGTTTGAGTATTGCTCCGCAGAGTAGACGCGATCGCGGTGGCTTATCGGTATATCAGGATCGGGCGCGGCCCCCGGCACTTGCCCTGCGTAGCCATATTGCCCACTCAGAAACGCGATTGCCGCCGTCAAAATCCAAGTCCTTTTCATGTCACGGCTCCTGAACGATGCCAGTTTGGCGGGTATATGCGGACCCCATCTGCTGTGTGACTGATGCTTGGTTCGGAGAAAGAACAGACGGCGCCATCGGCTGGCCGACCGCCAATCGCATTGCAGCGATTTCCTGTTGCTGGGTAACGATGATTTCCTGAGCCAAGCGTTTGAGCTGTTCGTTGTGGCCATAGCGCAATTGTGCCTGGGCCATTTCAATCGCTCCCTGATGGTGAGGCACCATCATCGAAACGAAGTCGCGGTCGACATTTCCGGACGGTTGGATACCCATATCGACCATCATCTTCGTCATCGCTCTTACATTTTCGGCCAAAAACGGGGCTTCCTCGGTCGGAGCCGAGTGAAAGGGTGCGGCGCAGATAGCTGCGATGTAATCAGCTATGGCTAGCCGCTCGTTCGAGCACGCCACCAAAATTGTCGCGCTGAGACAAACGAAGCCTGCCGTCCAACAACGCATGGAGACCATGACGCGCCTCGCGCTACTAGTACGGGCATTTCCTATCTTATTACATCTTACATCCCGAAGCACTGCGTAAGCGCATCAAAGCCTTCGGATTTTTTGGGAGATCGGATTACCGGCGGCGATGATCGACCGGCGCCGGCCGATGAGGCATCGCATTTATAAATGCCAATGTCCGCTTGGGTCATATGCGGTGCAAAAGGGCATGTCCGCTTTGCCCCCCAATAGCGACCGCGAAAGCGGATTCCCGCAAACGGTCATATCCGCTTTGCCCCCGAAAGCGGACATGTGCGGCGCAACTAGCGACGTCCGCTAAGGGCCAATAGCGGACATTGGCCCCTCATTCGATGAGCTGGTCGGAACGCGCGAGCAGCTGCGAGGGCACGGTGAGACCGAGAGCCTTCGCAGCTTTTAGGTTTATGACCAACTCGAACTTCGTGGGCGCTTGTACCGGAAGCTCGGCTGGCTTGGCGCCCTTGAGGATGCGGTCGACGTATGCTGCGGCCCGCCGAAATAATTCGACCAACTCTACGCCGTATGCCATCAGGCTGCCTTCGTCTGCCATGAATCGGTAAGGAGAGATGATCGGCAACCGATGCTGAGCCGCCAGCGCAATAATTTGATTGCGATGAACAATGTTAAAACTGTCGGGCATCACGATCAAACCGCCACCTGGCTCACGGCTAAACGCGATGACTGCGCTTTCGATCTCACGGGCGTCGTGGACGGGGCTCGCCGACGGCTGCAGCCCAAGCGACCGCGCGGAGGTCTCCAATGGTCCTTGATAATATCGAGTGACGTATGGGGCCGTTTGCGGATTGAATAGAAATGCTACCCGCGAGACGCGGGGCGCAATCTCTTTGAGCAATTCGACCCATTTGCCGACCATTGGAGCTTCGAAGTTGGTGAAGCCGGTGATGTTCCCATCGGGACGCGCCAGGTTGGTAATAAACCCGGAACCGATCGGATCGGAAATTTGCACAAACACGATCGGTATGGTGTCTGTTTGTTTCCGCAGTGCGATGACCGACGGAGTGGTATGACCAACAATCACTTCAGGCTTCAGTGCAACAAGCTCTTTGGCGAAGGCGGTAGCACGCTCGGGGTTGCCGGCGGCCCAACGATGGTCAACTCGCAGGTTGCGGCCATCGATCCATCCAAGTTTGCGGAGCTCTTCGTGTAACCCGGTTACCATCGATTGTGCTTCTAGATCGCTCTCGCCAATATTCGAGAGTACGCCGATCCGCCGGACTTGGTCCGCCTGTTGCGCACTAGCCGCGAGCGGCAACATCGCCGCCGCACCGCCGAAAAGTGTGATGAATTCTCGCCGCCGCATGTTCCCGCCTAGGACCACCTTTGAGTAACTTAAGCCTATCACTACGCGACCAGGTTCGGAATGTTCGCTTGGGTCAAAAGCGGACATTCCGAAAATCAAAATATTTGGGGAAGACACGGCCACGGGCTACAAGGTGCCTGCAATGACAGCTGTTCAAGAAGCGATCGGGATTGAGGGTTACGTCAGCAAAGGTTTTGAAGCCGTTCGGGACGCTTTTCTCGAGAATTTCCTGCTTCGAAAAGAGTTGGGAGCAGCGTGCTGCGTGTACCGAGAAGGGGAAAAGGTCGTCGACCTGTGGGGCGGGATTCGGAGTAGGGCCACCGGCGAACCATGGCAGGAAAACACCATGGTCATCGTGCGCTCTGCGACCAAAGGCCTTGCGGCGATGACACTTGCATTGGCGCATTCCCGTGGATGGCTCAATTATGATGAACGCGTGTGCACCTACTGGCCGGGGTTTGGCCAGCGGGGCAAGGAAAAGATTACGGTCCGCCAGCTTCTTGCCCACCAGGCCGGATTGTTTGCATTCGACGAGCCGGTTGACCGGGACGTTGTCGCTGATCTCGATAGATTGGCAGAGGTTCTGGCCCGTCAATCCCCAGCGTGGGAGCCAGGCACACGACAGGCCTATCACGCCATCAGTATTGGATTTTACGAAGGAGAATTGCTGCGTCGGGTCGATCCGCAGCACCGCAGCCTGGGACAATTCTTCCAGGAAGAAATAGCCATCCCGTTGGAATTGGATTTCTACATCCGGGTGCCTGAGGAGATTCCGAACTCACGGCTTGCCATCGTTGAAAATGCCACCAGGATGGAGATGCTCCTGGGGGTCCCGATACGGTTGGCGTTGGCAACCCTGTATCCACGCTCAAACACGTTCAGAGCGCTCTTAACAAATCCCGGCACCGCGATATGTCATGACAGGAAACGCATTTATTCGCGTAACCTTGAGGTACCTGCGGCCGGCGGTGTCGGCACCGCGCGGGCAATGGCACAGGCCTATGGGGTTTTCGCCACCGGCGGTCGAGAACTGAAACTGCGTGCGGAAACGTTGGAAGCGCTGAAGGACCCCGCAATTCCACCGGCATTTGGTTTTTACGACGAGATCATGAAGGGCGAGATCCAGTTCTCACTCGGCTTCTGCAAGCCTGGGCCCGGTGCGCCCTTCGGTCACCTCAGGTCGTTCGGACATCCGGGGGCGGGCGGGTCTTTCGCTTTCGCCGACCCTGAAACCGGTACCGGATACGCATATGTGACCAATCGAATGGGCACGGCTCTGCCATTTGATGCACGAGACGTGGCACTAAGAACCGCGATACCCGACATGTGAATATTGGCCTGCGGCCAAATGCCGACATCTGTCGGTATGGAGTATCTGCTTTGGGTCATAGGCGGACGTTTCGCAGTGTAACCGCCATGTCCGCTATGTGCCGATAGCGGACATTGCGCGGCGTCCCGGACGATGTCCGCTTTGCACCCGAAAGCGGACATTCGTCACCGAACCGAATGGGCTTGCCAAGAGGCGCGCGGTGGCAAGACTATCTACTAGTCTCTGCGATACGGTTTGCAGATTCCATCTGCGTGGTCCTGCGGAGTACTCGTACAGTAGCCTGCGCTCATCGCGACTACCCACCCGTTTCCCCAGCGAACAATAGAAGTGACTTTCCCAAGTCCCGGCACCGTGTCCCCGAGCGTCACCTTCCACGTGCCGGCAGGTCCCTGCAAGACCGCCGTCCCATTCGTAACTTCACGAACGGTCCAACTCGTGATGGTTGCCGGTCCTGTCTCCGGCGCCGGAGCGGGCGTTGGCTGATCCTGTGCAGCAGAAGAAGGCGTCTCCTGCTTGGTGTCCTGCTGCGCCTTCAGCGTCGCAATATTTTCGTCTGTCTGTTCTTGCCTGGCGGCGGACTGTTCTTCGCGATGCACGCCGGCGAGATCGCTCTCCGAGGTGTTCTCAGGTTTCTGCGCCACCTCAGGAGGAGTTGGCGTAGCAGGGATCATTTGTGTCTGAGCGACGGGCGCTGATTGCGGTGATACCGAATCTTGCGTGGCCGGAGGGTCCGCCCGCTGCGCTACAACATCGGGAGGCCCCTTCGTCATCGGGTCGGATAACAACCGACCTATCGAGGGAATCCAGGTTCTCACCATCTCCTTTGCATCGTCACCGTGTGATTGCCAAGCAAACGCCGCACCCGCGCCGATCAGAGCCATGATGGAAAAATGCGAAAGAGCTCGAGATATTCGCCTGCCAATCGGAGGCCCGTTGCTCACGAACTCATTGCCGAAGGTGCGAGGAGACACTTGGGTCGAAGGTATCGTTATCTGCAACCCGGCAGAAGCGCCAGATTTCTCGCGAGCTACCCGAGCATCCTCGCCTGGCGGCCACCCCTTCGCGGCAAGGGAAATAAGATCGTCTGCATGACGCAGAGCCCTTTCTCGCTCGATTTCCTTGCCACTTGCGGTGAGCCGGTCCTTGAGCGTGTCGAGCTCGGTTTTGAGCGCGGCGACCTCAACCTTCTGCGCCTCGCGCTCGATTTTGAGCCGATTGACGGCGTCTTTGTTTTTGCCGAGTTCGGCAAGCTGGTTGGTTTCCCTATTTTTCAGTTCGTCGATGGTGATCTCGAGGCGCCGCGTCGACATTGCGAATTCTGCGCGCAGCGCATCCTTGCCGGCCTGGATTTCCGCCATCGACTGTGGGATGGAAGCTTCCAGCCGCCGCATGGTAAGCCGCACAGCGCGGCTATGGACAAAAGGGACAAGGGCCACTGCGACGAGGGTCGCCAACAGAAGCCCTATGCCGAAATACATGATCGCTTCGATCATTTGATCGAAATCCTACCTCAATCAGTCAGTTCCCGGCGAGTGGCGAGGATGCGGTTTTCGTCGTCAATCTCTCGACACCCGCTTACCTCCAAAGGCGGACACGCTTTACCCCAAAAGCAGACATTTGAGGTGCGACAGCCCGTGTCCGCCTTGTGCCAATAGCGGACATTCGCAAACTACTTTGCGCGAACAGAAAGACCGCCTCAGGGCAGATTACTCAAGACGTCCAGCAAAGCGTGGGCGCTCTTCGAATCTGTCCTGCGTGTAACTGGCGCGTAAACATTGGGCCATAGTCCAACTCAAACCATCGCCCCGTTCGAGATAACGTCAGCCGACATCTTAGGGAGGTACTGAATGTTTCAGCACGTGACGTTTCCTATGGGCGCATTGGAAAAGAACTCCACTTCTTGCGATGGGACATCAGAGGATCGAAATGACGGGTTGAATCGAAGAGTGCTCATTTCAGGCGCAGCGATGCTCCCGGTATTGCCGTCGTTTCTGCTTGGAAATACCCATAGCGCCGCCGCGCAACAAGTCAGCTCCGGACTTTCGTTCGTGGTCTATGGCGACTCGCGACCCATGATGTACCTACCCTACAAAGATGGTCGTCCGGACTTGGTCAAGCTATTCGTCGAAATGTTTGGCCTGGTAATGCCCGAAAAGGTCGCGGAAGCGGTGGTGGCACGCGATGTGAAAATGATCTTCGATCCCGTCACCAAAGAACTAACGACCGTCGTGATGCCGTTTATGTCGCGCACCGAGGTCATGACGTTGACCGTGGACCAGGGTTGGGTTACTCGCGCGACTGTTGAAGATGTGAAATTGCTCCCCGGGGTGCACCGGGACATGTTTCAGATTGCTGGCGGCGACTGGGTCTCCCGCGAGATTGTGCAACAGGTGCGCAGTGGACGCGCCAAATTCGTAATCAATAGTGGCGACGTCGTGTGGTGGGGCAATCAAGGCGTGACGATTAACGACAGTCCGTATTGGAAGCGTCTAAATGACACCATGCTAAAGCAGTTGCCGGAGCCGGACGTCGAAATGCGTGCCGCCGGTCTCGAAGGACGCTGGCTCATGTCGGTCGGCAATCACGAAGTGTGGGGCGATCCAAAGATCGAGGGCACACTTAATGCGGTGCCCTATCTGAAAAAGTTCGGCGTAACGCCCGAGCGGTTAATCTACAAGTTCGACTTCAAAGACATGCGATTCATTTTCCTCTGGAGCGGGAAATACGACTACCGTTCCCCGTCGTTGTGGGACGCAGATCGGCCGAAATACGCGGAACAGATGATACAGTTACGGGAATGGCTAGACGATGCCAAAGCCAAGGGCATGAAGAAGGCGTTTATTACTTTCCACTATCCGGTCTTCTGTCGCGCTGGCCTTGGCCCGATCCCGGAGCCCGATAATCCTCACAAAGTGATCGCGGCCTACGCCAAAGACTTAGAACTGGTTGTCTTCAATGGTCACGTTCACACGACGGAGCTATATGACGTCGATGGCGTGAAATATCTTGTTCTCGGGGGCGGCGGGGCGGAACAGGACCCGATCCTTCCGGGCCGCACGAGTATCAAGGTGCCAAGCGGCTATCCGCCGGACCTCTATTGGAAGGGCAAGCCGCCGCAACTGGAATACAACTATGTTTTGGTTGACGCTGATGCGGGCAATAAAACGAAATTCACCCTGACCCGCTTCCGGCCAGGATCGGCGGAGCCTTTCGCGACCGAAGCACTGTTCTCATAGAAGCGTCACTCGGTAACTAGCCCATCTTCTATGGTGACAACGCTCCTAATCCTGCACGGCTTGGTCGCGGTAGTGTTGCTTGGTGCTATTACGCATCAGGCATTGGCAACGTGTGCACCATCCAATGCCAAGCCGCATACTTTCTTCAGCCGATTTCGCGCGGTAACGGCCGCTGGTTTCACAAATGCGATCACCGTTCTGTATTTAGCCTCATGGGTGCTCGGCGCGGTCGTCTACCTCTATTTCAAGGTCGATGTTCAACCGATTTTAGAACGCGAGCGCCATTGGCATGCAATGGGTTACTTTGATCTCAAGGAGGATTTTATTGTCATCGGCCTGGGCGTGCTGCCAGCATATTGGTACTGCTGGCGCGGACCCGTTAATGGTCAACATCATCAGATACGCATTATTCTAACCGTACTCCTGGCATTCATTGTGTGGTGGTCTTTCCTCGTTGGTCACGTCATGAACAATATCAGAGGTTTCGGATCGTGATGTCCGCTTCGACGGTTCACCGCTTTGGCCATGCCTTTGGAGCGGCGTTTGCGCTCTTTTATGTCATTGCGCGGCTGCGCGGGATCGTTCTGTTTACGGTGTATCCGGCGCAAGGGATCGTTCTCCCGGGCCTCCACCGTTCCCGGGATTTTGCCGATCCCGTCTTGGATTTTCTCGCGCCCGAGATGTATTGGTACGGATGGACCGCTTCAGCCGCGGTCGGCGCTCTCGTGGTCGGCCTAATTGCCGCGCTATTGCCAGATCGCTTCAGCTGGTTCTGGGCGTGGTGCGTGTGCATCATTCCGCCAATAGCAATGGTCGCATGCGTCTATCTCACGATACCTTGGTTTCGACTCTAGCGATCCGTTTGAAGTTGCCCCGATCCGCGTTGATCAATGGCCGCTTCGGGTCACAAGCGGACATCGCAGTGTCGGCAAGAACGGGAGTACTTCACACCTTCAAGGTGATTTCGCAGACAAGACCATCTGCACGCCAGTCAAAATGCGTTTTTCCGGCCCGCTGGGCGATCATTTGTTCAATAATCCGCCCGCCAAATCCCTTGTGCGTCGGTTCTCGCACTTTCGGTCCGCTCGACTCCGTCCAACGCAGGTGTAACCGTCCGTCCGCGTCATGCGACCATTTCAGTTCGACTTGGCCGTCGGGCATGGCCAAAGCACCGTACTTAGCGGCATTGGTCGCCAACTCGTGCAAAGTTATAGCAATGGTCTGAGCAACATCAGGCTCTAACACCACTGGTAGACCGTCGATGCGCACGCGGTTTTTCTCAGAATAGGGGGCGAGCTCCTGTGTCGCTATCGTCGATAGATCGGCACCAATCCAACGCGTCTTGACAAACAATGAGTGGACATTGGCAAGCGACTGAATGCGTCCCTCGATTGCTCGTTTTAGACCGTCGGGTGTTTCGGACTGAGAAAGCCTCACAGTTGCTTGCACGGTCGCGAGCAGGTTCTTGCTTCGGTGCTCTGCTTCCCGAGCCAACGTCGCGATTTGCTCCTGGCTTCGCTTCTGCTCCGTAATATCCCTCGCGATCTTGGATGCTCCAATAATCTGGCCTTCCGCATTTCTGACGGGAGAGACGGTCAACGAAACGACGACCAGGCTTCCGTCCTTGCGTCGTCGAACCGTCTCGTAATGATCGATGCGCTCCCCGCGTCTTATGCGCGTTAGAATGTCACGCTCTTCGCTTTGCCGATCTGCCGGAATCAAAATTGTAATGGGCTGACCAATCGCTTCTTCGGAAGCGTAACCAAATATCTGCTCAGCCCCTTTGTTCCAGTTTGCGATAATTCCGTCGAGGTTCTTGCTTACAATCGCATCGTCACTCGACTCGACGATAGACGCTAGCGAACGCAGTCGTTGTTCGGCAGATTTAGTTTCAGTTAGATTGCGCGTCACAGTTCCGTACGCGGTGATTGCGCCTGTTGAATCACGAACTGGAAATATGTTGTACAGAACCGGTACGAGTTGTCCGGTCTGAAAATTTCGAAATGTCAATTCACCTTCCCAAAAACCACTATCGCGAACGGCTGGTAAAACCTCGGCCAGAATTCTGCGCTGGTCGTCTGCTGAGAAATAATCAATGATCCGGGTTGAACGCACTGCTTCCAAGTCTCGCAGTCCGACCAGATCACGACCAGCATCGTTGACGAATAGTGCGTTGCCCTCGAGATCGGCTACGCCAATAAATTCACGGGACGCCGTCACAAGTGACGCAAGCACGCGGACAAGACTATCTTCGGCATCAACTCGACCGAGTTTTCGAGCGATCTTCGAAAGTTCTTCAAGCACAACGACAACTCGCATTCTAAGCGAAGGCAACCATAGGCTTTCCCGAAAGAATCCGATAGATAGGCCGATCACCCGCGATGTCCGCTTTGGGTCAAAAGCGGACACTGGGAGAGGTTCGCGCGATGTCTGCTTTACCCCAAAAGCCGACATGTGCGGTGCAATTCGGCATGTCCGCCAAGTGCCAATAGCGGACATTAAGCGGGACCGTATCTCGCCATTCCATTGATGGCGTATTTGGAATCAAGTCAACGCGCAATATTTTTTCACGTCGTCGGTGTTGGCGCAAACCTTCCCATCATCATCTTCAATCCATGCAGTCGTTGCGCCGCCTGTCTTTAGCGACAAACCGGCAACTTGCATTGCGGCCGCTAAGGTGGGGTACGGTTTGGCATCATTTATGAGGCCATCAGTGTCGGTGGTTATTCTAACGTGATAGGGCATATTTTGCTCTCCTGCTAATTTGATGTTCACTCAGCCAATTCGCCAAAGCGACCATACCCTATTAGTCACAACAGCAGCCCAATAGCGGACAAACCGTCCCTCGCAGCCAATTGGCGAAGCGGTGTTGTCATGGCGAAATCCTCCGAAAGCAAATGATTCGGCATCACCGTGTCACCACATTACGGGTCGTGCCGTTTGCGCATCATCGCGTACCGGCGTTCAGCATGATTGATGAAGCCGACGATGCGCGGCTACTCAAGCTTGTAGCAATTCAAGGCAACGTTTGGTGTGCGGGTCACGTCATAGCTTGCACGGCATTGCACGAGATACGGCTCGTCCGGATGCCGGAATAAGATGAACGCCGACCGTCCGTCCGTCGTGCTTGTGTAGCCGGCGATCTGCCAGCCACCTTTCAGCAGGGTCGCGATGGTGATCGTCTCTTCCGGCGCGGCAGAGACCTGTGCCGGAAAGGCGAAGGTTAAGGTGAGAATGCCCCAGAGGGCGAGGAATTTGGCGGACACCAACGCCATGTCCGTCGCTGCTGCTACTGCGAGCGAGCGCGGCGTTTCACTGAGCGCGGGTGGTCTGCGGCGTTGGCGACATAGTACGGGCTCGCATTGCAGAAGCCACGATTGCCTGCCAAAATATTACCTCTTCGGTAGCAGTCTTCGAACGAGTGATACTGGCAGTCCCAATAGTTACTGCCTGGGCCTAATTGGATCACCGCGCACCAGGGGGCCTGGTAAGCCTGGGCCGGCTGTAGCCCGAAAAACGCACCGGCAAGACCAGCGATGGCAACTAAATTAATGCGGGTCATCGTCAACCTCTATGCTCCCCGAGCCCGCCGATTTTCAGGTCAACGTGGCGCAAAATAAATTGCCCTTTGGGGCACCATGCGGACAGCCTTGAGGAAACTGAAGAACATGTTCCGATTTGGCTCATAAGCGGACATTTTGCGATGCGGGAGCCAGGTCGCCTATATGCCAACAGAGGACATTCCATCATTCATTCGATCACCTCGTCAGCGCGTTGCTGCATAAGCAATGGAACGTTCAACCCAAGCCTCTTTGCCGTCTTCAGATTGATGTCCATCGCAAACTTCGTAGGTAACTGCACCGGCAATTCGGCCGGCTTTGCGCCTTTGAGGATGCGATCGACGTAGACTGCCGCCTGCCGGAATTGGTCGACCACATCAATACCGTAGGATATCAAGCCACCGTCCATGACGATAATGCGGAACGCATAGATGGCAGGTACGCGATGTCGGTCTGCCAGCGCAACAATCAGTTTGCGATGAACCAAAGTCGTAGCGTCCGGTAGCACAACCAGCCCGCCACTTGGCTCACGAACGAATTCACCAATAGCGCGCTCGATCTCGGCAGCATCGTGAACCGGTGCGACTGTTGGCGTGACCGCGAACGTTGGTGCAGAGGCTTCAATTAGGCGCGTGTAATACGAGCCGCCGCCCGGGGCCAGCTTTGGATTGAATATGAATGCGACGCGCTTGATGCCGGGCGCAACCTCTTTGAGCAGCTCCAGCCATTTGCCTGTCAGCGAGAACTCGACATTGGTGAATCCGGTCGCGTTACCCCCGGACGTGCCAGGCTTTCGACGAAGTGTTCCCCGACGGGGTCGGATACCACCGTGAAAACGATCGGGATCGTACGCGTTTGCTTCAGGAGCGCCGCCGTCACCGGCGTGCTCCTGGTCAAGATCACATGGGGCTTGAGCGCAACGAGCTCTTTTGCAAACTCTTGCATCCGTTCCGGGTCACCAGCCGCCCCGCGAAAGTCGATTTGCAGATTACGGCCTTCGCTCCAGCCTAGTGGTTGCAGGGCTTGCTTGAATGCCGCGACGCTGGTCTGAGCTTCCGGATCGTCCGCGGCCACGTTCACAAGCACACCAATCCGGCGGACCTCATCGTGCTGCTGGGCGCGTACGGCCAGCGGCCACGATATCGCCGCGCCCCCGATAAGCTTTATGACCTCGCGTCGCTTCATCTCCCCCCCGAGCTCACAGCTATCGTACCGGCTTAAAGCCGAGCTGGGAAAGGGTCGTTTGAATGTCCGCTTTGGGTCATAAGCGGCATTTCGCAGTGCAATCGCCATGTCCGTTTTACCCCCGAAAGCGGACATGTGCAGTGTAATTAGGAATGTCCAATAAGTGAAAAAAGGCGGACAAATGCGCCGCAGCGATTTGTCGTTATTCGATCACCCTATCGGCGCGCAGTAGTACCGTCGGAGGCACGTCGAGGCGCAGCGCCGTAGCAGTTTTGAGATTGACCACCAGGTCAAACTTCGCCGGTTGCTCGACCGGCAAATCGGCTGGCTTGGCACCCTTCAATATCTTGTCCACGAAGGTTGCAGCTCTCCGAAACAAAGCCGTGATATCCGCCCCATAGGACAAGAGGGCACCAGGTTCTCCGGCCAGCCCGCTGGTATCGAAAAGCAGCGGCACTTTCGTTGTTCTCGCAAATTCTCCGATTTCGTTTTTATAGACTGCATATATAGGAGAAAGCACAAAGAGAGCGTCAGGAGGATCCTTGGCGACGAGTGTCAAGGCGGTGGCAAGTTCGCTCGCATTGAGTGCCGGTATTGATTGAAGCTCTAATGCAAGCTTCGTGGCTGCAATTTCTATTGCCTTCAATCTAAGCATCATGCCCTGATTTTTTGGATCAAAAATCATCGCCACTCGCCTGGTTTTGGGTAGCGTGTCCTTCAAAACTTCCAGAGTTTTCTGATCTGTCTCTGGGGCAAGGAGCGATAATCCAGTGACATTGCCACCAGGGTGGCTAAGACGCTTGACCAGCCCAGCTCCCACCGGATCGGCCGAAACCGCAATAACAATCGGGATGGTTCCAGTTGCCTGTTTAGCGGCTTGAGTGGGTGGCGTATCCACCGTGACAATGACATCGACGTTGAGAGCGACAAGCTCGGCAGCGAGCGAACCCAGGCGGTCCACGTGACCACCCGCATCTCGATACTCAATGCCGATGTTCTTTCCTTCGACCCATCCCAGGTCGTGGAGACCTTGTTTGAATGCGTCTATTTGACTTGCAACTGAAGCGTCCGTTTTGCGTGTGAGAAAGCCTATTCGAGCGACGTTTCCTGATCGCTGCTGGGCGTATGATGCGAGCGGCCATGCAGCCACACAGCCTAGTACGTAGATGAACTCCCGCCGTCGCATGCGCACCCCTCAGAACACGCTTTGCACGGTCTAAAGCCTAGCACTTTGCGACCGTTGGCGAGGGGCAAATGGCAATCAATCGGCCTCAAACGCCGAACAGCGCCAATGTCCGCTTTGGGTCATAAGCGGACGTTGGCAGTGCAACAAGGCGTGTCCGTTTTTCCCCGAAAGCGGACATTGGCAGCGCACAAGTCCATGTCCGCTATGTGCCAATAGCGGACATCACGTCATTTATTCGATCACCACATCGGCGCGGGAAAGCAGCGCCGGCGGAATTGTGAGACCAAGTTCCCTGGCGGTCTTGCGGTTGATGATCAGCTCGTACTTGGTCGGCGCCTGCACTGGCAAGTCAGCGGGCTTCTCGCCCTTGAGGATGCGATCAACGTAACCGGCTGCACGCGGGTACAGATCGACGATATCAGGCCCATAGGAGATCAGGCCGCCGGCAGTGACGAACTGACGCAAATTATAAACCGCGCATAACTTGTGCCGGGCGGCCAGCGTGACGATCAGATTGCGATGAAGAGTGGCCAATGGGCTCGCCGTGACGATCAAGCCGCCATTCAATGAGCGCGCAAAGGCCGAGACCACACGCTCGATCTCGCCTGGATCGCGCACGTTGACCGGAGTCAATTCCACCCCGAACGATGGCGCTACGGATTGGATGGCGCCGAATTGGCCCGTTCCTGCGGCTATAGCAGGATCTCGAAGCACCGCCACTCGCGTCACGTGCGGAGCGATCTCTTTGAGCAACTCGAGCCATTTCGCGCTGATGCCGTATTCGAACAGAACGAAACCGGTGGCGTTGCCGCCCGGCCGCGGCAAACTATCGACGAAGCCGGCGCCGACCGGGTCAACGGCGTTCGCGAACACGACCGGCACAGTGCGGGTTGCCGCTTGCAACGCCGCCACAGTCGGGCTCGCCGTGGCCAGGATGACGTCTGGCGTGAGCGCGACCAATTCCGCCGCGAATTTGCGATCAAGGTCTGCATCACCTGCGGTCCACCGAACGTCGAGCTGCAGGTTTACACCTTCGGTCCATCCCAATTTTTGCAACCCCTGCCGGAACGCCGCAATGCGCGCCTGGCCTTCGGGATCGTCAGGCGCACTCATAAGCACGCCGATCCGCCGCACGCGTTGGGGTTGCTGCGCTTTCGCAACGAGTGGAATCGCTGCCACGCCGCCAAGAAGTGTGATGAACTCGCGTCGTTTCACTTCCCACCCTGAAGCCCAGAATTGTGCATCGTAGCCGCTGAAACGAGCGGGTTGGAAGGGGGGTCTCGCGTGATGGCCGATGTCCGCTTTGTGCCAAAGCGAACATCGCGCCTGCGGCTCGATATATAAAAGAGGCCGCCCGCTGAGACGGACTCAGATCAAATGAGAACCATCAAGCAGGCATTACTGGCGATAGGATCGGTCCTGGCGATGCTCGTTGTTGCGCGCTCTTCGCGGTGGTCGCGCCGCCATTCCATTGGAGTGGGCTTTCCCGGATCGCACGAAATTCAAACCGGGCCGCTACCTGACCATTGGTAGCGGATACGCACGGCGTATGCGGCGCCGGACTTTGCCGTTTCGAGCCGCGCGGGTGAAGATTTCATGTTCGTCACTTTGCACACAACTTGTCGAGTGTCTCGAACGCCGAACCGATCTCGAGAGCCTCTTTTGCGTTTGGGTCGATGTCCTCAAGCCTTGTCATTAGCGCGACATACTCTGGGCCCAGTTTTGTTGCCATTTCGTCCATTTTTTTATTCAGCTCATCAATTTTATTCATATCTTTCTTCTGTTCGGCGTCCTCGATTTGGCTACTAAGCTTACCGATATCGCAATAGGTCTGAGTCTTAGCCTTGTCGCCGCTGATAGTTTTGACGACCTTTTGCGTGGCCGCCGTTGTGGTCACTGGCGCAGCCGGCGCAGCTTTGGCGGGTTTCGAAGGTTTCGGCGGGTTAGGCGCTTGAGCATGCGCACACACCGGCACAGCGGCGATTGCCAAAACAGCAACGATCAACTTGAAATTCATGAACGCGCCCCTTTTTGCGTGTTTTTAAAGCTTATCAGATTAGGGCGCCACAGAAAGGGCTGTTGCGCGAGAGCAATGTCCGCTTTGGGTCAAAAGCGGACATGTGCAGTGCAACAGCCAACGTCCGCCTTTTGCCAATAGCGGACATTCCGCAATTCATCCGATCAGCAGAAAATCACAAACCGCTCTTGATGGTGCTCAGGGTTGATAGTTTGCTGTGGATTGCTCCGATTTGAATTTTTCCATCGCGGCATAGAGGTTGGGCGCTCGGTTATGGGTGCCGCGGACCGCTTCGACATGACCGCAGTCGTGGAACGAGCAGCCGTTGAACAGGCCAGCTTGTTCGACGATGTCGTTCATGTGGTAGACGAACTGAGGCCCGCGATTCCAGCCCGTCTGAATATCGCAGGCCGCGCCGATGTAGTGGTTGGAGCCCGCAACATGCGTGCCGTGCGGTGCCCAACACTTGGTGATGTTACCCGGCACCTTGTAGCCACGCTCTTTCAGCAGCGCGAAGAACTTCTGAAACTTGCTGGCGTAAGCTGGATGCACCGTGATGTTGAAGCCAAAGGCTGTTTGTACCGTCACCATCAAGCTGTTGCCATTAGCATCGACAGCGTGGTGCGGTTTACGCTCTGATGTGGGTGTGTGGCTCGATGTGGGTGCGGCCACGGTAAGAGTCGCACAGTGGCCATCATTGTCACAAGTTGGCGAAACACTATTTTGCCGATAGCGCTGTCCAGCTTCTACCGGGAACGCGATGAGCACAGTGAGAGCGGCAAGTGCGGCGACCTTCATGCTCTCCTCCTAAGGGAGACCACCGCTGCGAAGCGGTCTTCTACATTCTCTGATGAGTCGCCCGCCGATACACGGTATTCCGGTCGCATTTTCAAATTTATCGTGAGAAATAAACCTTAATGCGGCGCGGCGATGCCGCTTTGGGTCAAAAGCGGACATGTGCGGTGCACTAGCCCATGTCTGCTTTGGGCCAATAGCGGCCTCCGCCAGTTATTCGATCACCCTCTCTGCGCGCGTTAGCGGAGCTTTTGGCGATGACGATTGGACTACGGTCCAATATCTCACGAAATCGAGAAGACCGATGATGTATGCAACATGCAAAATATGTCACGTTTTGTGATTGCGATCGCCACCGTTGCCGCATTGTGCGTTGATTGCGTGTCCGCCGATGCCAGTATCGTAGTCACCGTAGACAAGTCGGCACAACGGCTATCAGTCGCAATCGACGGTTCGCAACGCTATCAATGGCCGGTTTCTACGGCGCGCTGGGGATACAGCACGCCAAATGGAAGCTATCGCCCCGAGCGGCTGGCACGGAAATGGTTTTCTCGCAAATACGATTGGTCGCCGATGCCGTATTCTATTTTCTTCGATGGCGGTTACGCCATTCACGGCAGTTACGAGATTGCTCATCTCGGCCGTCCGGCGTCGCACGGCTGCATCCGGCTACGTCCACAAAACGCTGCCATCTTATTCGCGCTGGTCAAGGAGCATATGCGCGAGACGACTATCCTCGTTACAGGGGAAGCGCCGGCGCCCTCAGGCGGAAAATGGCAGTGGCAATATTAACGACTTTCTTTGTCAAAAACCTCGTCAATGTCCGCTTTGGGTCATTGGCGACCTGGTTGGTTAAGGCCGACGCTCGTACTTGTCCGCTGTACTCCAATAGGGACAAAGGTAGGTGCGCTCGGTTTGTCCCTTAGTGCCAAGAGCAGACATTAATCATTCCGCCGATGCGGTTAAGATTACGCCTTAACTAATGATTAATTATGCGTTGGCGGGCTCGAATGGGCCGGCCTAGGATGGATTGGGATGTTGCTCTGTAACCCTGCGAATTAGTGGGCGTCCATGATGTATAAAGTATGTGCGGCCTTCACAATGTCTATCAGCGTGGCGCTTGCCTTTGCCTCCAACCAAGCGTTGGGTCAGTCAGGGGCAGCCCAGGGTGGAAGTTCTGCTTCGATGCATTCGACTTCCCATCCATCGGTCACCCGCTCGCCGCATCAACGCATCGGTCGCAATAGAGCGGCTTTCTTCCCGACAACCGGGGGCTTCTTCTGGGGGCCATCGAATGGCGTACCCAACGTAGAGGTCGGGCAACCGACGGGCTCGATATCAGGCGATTTCAATTACACATACAAAAACGATTTTCCCTGGGACTGGGCACACCGTTATCCGCCGAGTCTTTTTGCTGCCCCTCCTGAACCAACTCCTCCGCCGGTAAGTTATCGGTCCGGCTGCGCCGCGCAAACCGTAACGGTTCCTGGGGCTGACGGCAAAGATCAAACGATAAATATGATGCGCTGCTGAGAGAAGGCGGGCGTTAGCCAGTGTAAATGCTATGTCCGCTTTGGGTCAAAAGCGGACATTTCACAGTGCAATTAGCGATGTCCGCTATGTGCCAATAGCGGACATTGCCGCATGTCTGCAGGTACAGGCCTTTCAAGGCAGTGATTGCCAGTTTAGATTGCCCCTCAACGACAGTGGCATCTACTCGTCACGCGAGGGGGCGACCCAAACTAAGGCAGGAGGTCGCTATGAAGGCTCTGCTCGTCGGCTTTACAATTTTGCTTGCGGCTGCGTCGTCGGTATTTGCCCAGCAGGCTCCTCCGCCGTCAGAGAAGGTTAAACAGACCGAAGCGTTGGTCACCAAGGCTGCGGCACTGATTGATAAAAATGGCAAGGCAGCCTTCGCCGAGTTCAGAAAAAAAGACAGCGAATGGTTCCACGGAGACACGTACTTGTTCGTCTACGATTTGAAAGCGAACGTACTGCTCAATCCCGCTTTCCCACAGCGCGAGGGAACTAACGTGACCGGCCAGAAGGACACCAAAGGCAAGCTATTTCACCAGGAGATTATTCGGGTGGCCGAAACCAAGGGATCGGGGTGGGTCGACTACATGTTTCCCAAGCCGGGACAGACCGTGCCCTCGCAGAAATGGACTTTCGTGAAGAAGGTAACGATGGAAGGGACACCTGGCTTGGTAGCTTCGGGCTTCTTTCCCGAATAACGCGGGGGCCTCTAGTTCTCTCTTTGCGTCACCACGTCCGCATGATGTCCGTTTTGGGTCATAAGCGGCCCGTCATCTGTAATGGCTGCTATAACTCTAAAGGCCGAAATTCGTAGCTGCGAGCGGGATGTCCGCCATGGGCCAATAGCAGACATCTCGCCTCCTTCTTGCACGTCAGCAATCCGTGTTGTTTGCTTTGTCGCCCGGATGGGCCGAAACAAGGAGTGTTTTTATGTTCGCGCCGATGAAGTGCCTCGCTGCCATCACGCTCACCGGGCTGCTGGCAAGCCCGGCCAGCGCCGAGCTCCTAGTGCACAAAGATTTGTCCTATGAGATCGCTAAGACCATTGCCGAGGGTGCGCTCGTGGAGTGCCATAAACGCGGCTTCAATACTTCGGTAGTGGTAGTTGACCGTGCTGGCGATACGCTCGTCGCGATGCGATACGATAATGCGAGGCCGCACACGATGGAGAATGCGCGACGGAAGGCTTATACGGCCCGGTCGTTCGGCCAGACCACTGAGGAGTATGCGAAAAAGCTAGAAGCTGGAAATCCGGTCGTCAAACAACAGGTGACGTTACCGAACGTAATCGCGATCCCGGGCGGAGTACCCATCAAGGTCGGCGACGATATTATTGGTGGAGTTGGGTTATCCGGTTCGCCAGGCGTCGATGAGCCGTGTGTGCAAGCGGGCATCGATCTCGTCAAGGACCAGTTGAAATAATACGACCCGTCGCCACCGTACACGAAGCGCCTTCGGGCGGTGGTTCTCGTCATGCGCTTTTCTGCAAATTGGGGTCAGCTGGTGTCCGCTTTACCCCCGAAAGCTGACACGTCCGGTGCAGCTTGGGTGTCCGCTAAGGGCCAATAGCGGACATCGACGCTATTCGATCACCTCGTCGGCGCGAGCGATCAGCGCTGGCGGCACGTTAAGCCCAATCGCCTTCGCAGCGGAAAGATTGAACAGCAATTTGAGCGTGGTCGGTTGTTGGACCGGGAGCTCAGCGGGTTTCGCGCCCTTGAGTATCCTGTCGACGTAATCTGCGGCAATTCGATACATCTGACCCCAATCTGGGCCATAGGACATCAAGCCCCCTGCACGAACAAACTCGGGCCGCACGTAGAGGGCGGGCAGGCGGCTCTTGTTCGCCAGATCTAAAGTGTTCTGATAGAGGTCTTCAAGCCAGCCGGACGAGCCTATGAAGAGGCCCCCCGCGGAGGCCTGGACAATCTCTTTCAAAGCGGCGTCAAGCGTCGCCGCAAGCGGTGGCTCGACCGCGACCGCGCTGATTTCCAATCCGAGGCGCGGGGCGGCTGCAAGGAGTTGCTTCAGTTCCGCATCGCCCGGTTGGAAGTTTTTCTCGTGAACGACACCAATCCGACTGACCCCCGGAACTGTTTCCTTCAATAGCGCAAGCCTCTTTTCTGCGAGGTCTGAAGTTATCACGGTCGTACCTGTGGCATTGCCGCCCGGGTACGCCAAGGATTTGACCAATCCTGATGCCACAGGATCGGCCACGCGGGAGAACACGATCGGTATCTTTCCCGTTGCCGTCACCGCCGCTTTCGATGCAGGCGTACCGATTGCGATAAGAACCTCGACTGGCAAAGCGGCCAATTCGGACGCCAGGACCGGAAGCCGGCTTAATTCGCCCGCTGCATACCGGTACTCGATGACGACGTTGCCCTGATCCTGATAGCCGAGTTCACCCAACCGCTTCAAAAAGTAGTCGCGTGCATTGAATGGATGAGGTCGTTCTGATTGGTCTGAAAGAAACCCTATCCTTGGCAAACGTCTTGTTTGCTGAGCACGCGCCGCGAGCGGCCATGCCGCCGCACCACCGAGCAATGCGATAAACTTGCGCCGCCTCATAGTCGCCCCCCGAGGCTCAGGACACGGTACAATACCATTTAGACCGATAGTGTGAACGGGCTAATGTCCGCTTTGCCCCCAAGAGCGGACATCACTACGCCGACTCAAGGCCGATTTTGGTAGGCAACGGGGCACCGTCATAGAGCCATGACAGGCAATCGAACATATGTGCCTCGTCCCAATTGGCCACAGTTGTGTTGCGCGCGTCCCGCGCTATGCCCTCAGCGTGGAGCAACCAATCCCAGATAGCACGCGATTCAAGTTGTACACGCGCGGTTCGAGTAAATCGTAACGCCTCGAAATGACGAAAGGCGGCGCCGAAATCGCCTTCCGTCGCGTGAATTAACTCGCCGAGGCAGAATCCATCCTCGATCGCCATGCAGGCGCCCTGGGCCAGAGATTGCAACGGCGCGTGCGCGGCATCACCGAGGAGCACGATCCGGCCTTTGTGCCAATGCCGCACGGGATTGCGGTCAGCAACGGAGCGACGCCACCGGAAATCCATCATTGCATTCAGCGCGCGCATCGACGGATGAGCATCGCGGTATATGTGCTCAAGCTCGCTGCGGCAAGTCGCGGCATTGGCCTTCTCGGCGTGGCTCGGTGTACGAAACACGGCCACGATGTTGAACTGCGAGCCGTGGCGCAGTGGATAATGAATGACGTGGTAGCCAGGCCCGCCCCACAGCACGACGCTGTCGCGTGGGACATCAACCTTTAGTTCAGCCATCGGAACGATGGTGCGGAGCGCGGCATAACCGACAGGACGCGGCTCACCATCGCCGACAAATCTGGCGCGGAACATCGAACGAAAGCCATCCGCTGCCACCAGGGCCTGGCCCGAAAAGGTGCGGCCATCCGCGGTGTTTACCGTAACGACGTCGCCGCGATCTTCGAACCCGGTCACCATTGCGTCGGCCACAAGCTCAATCATATCGCTGCGGCGGCAGGCGTCGAGCAACACGTTATGCAAATCCACGCGGTGAACAGTGATGTACGGATATTTGAAACGCGCCTGGAACGATGCCCCGGTCGGAACCCGCACCAATTCTTTGCCGTCGAGGGCATCCAGCATCAAGACAGCCGCGGGCGAATCCGCAACCGCAAGAACCTGTTCCATCAACTCGATCCGATCGAAGACATGAAAGACGTTAGGGCCGAATTGAATGCCGTAACCGATGGCGCCGAATTCTGGCGCGCCTTCGAGCACACATGCCCTGTATGATCGGCGAGCGAGCGCGAGCGCCGTTGTGAGCCCGCCGAAACCACCACCGACGATGAGGATCGGCTCGCGGCCCGTCATGACTGTACAATAGCACTCACGGTGTCTGCTCACAAAGGCACGCGCGTCCGCTGGGTCAAAAGCGGACAGAGCCAAGCTATTCGACGGCTCCCCAGAATCCTCAAATTACCTCATTACAGGTCGATAACCGTCTTCGCCGGGATCTCTTCCGGTAACCTAGGTGTTTTGCCCAAGGTCAGCAGACGCTGCAGCCATGTCAGTTCTTGCTCAGGCGTCTTTGGAATGGCGACATAATGGATGACCAATTGGCCGTCCCTCTCTTCAATTTTGAAGTAGTTCAGCCGGTAAGAGGGATAGTAGACCGCGGGCAACAGACCGAAGCGAACCGGGATGCGGCTCAATAGCTTCAGCCACGTTCCAGTGTTGAGAACCACTTTGCCCGACGGCCCGAGTCGCTTCAGAAACGCAGCATGTGTGTGGCCGAAGACGAACACCGCTACTTCGTCGTCATTTCGAAAAGCTTCCTGCGCTCCTCTCAGATAGGATTCGGACGAAACGACGTCGGGCTCCGCACCGTGGCTTGTAAGCAGACGAAAGCGACGCAATGTTCGCATCAAGTCGTAAACAACAAGCGCCGTAGGTACGCCAAAGAAAATAAGGAACATAGAATTGATTTCAATTACGACCTGGAGGACGTTATCGACAATCGGCAGCCTGCTCATCACTGGATTGTTAAACAAAACATTGTAGTCGAAGATTCCTAGAATTCGAAAAAGCTCCCCAAGAATTGCTATGAGCGTCACGCTTGCGAGAAGCAGAAAGGGCAACAAGAGCCAACGCATCAGCGTGCTCATCTCGCGGTAAAAGTAATTCGACAAAACCCAGTCGGGAATCTGCGTAGTGTCTACCGAACGAATATCTTTGAGCCAATCTCCCCTTCCAAAATCCGAATGTCGGCTGGCTCCGCTAACGAAAGTTTCGGTGATGAAGTAACCAACCGGCAGGGCGTACCGATTTCCATATTCAGGAAAAGCATTGAACCGGTCGTGTTGCTGTCCGTGTTCGATCCAAATCTTCTTGCCGCCGAAGGTGCGAATCAAACTCAGGCTTGTGTCCAGCTGGATGTTGTATGCGCTGAGCTTGCCGGCAAAAGCGGGATCGCAAGCCAAATCGTAATCGTGATTGCCGACCATCATGGTCACTTTGATACGGGCCCCAGTGAGTTTGAGCTGATCGAAAATAGCTTGGTGTGCCGCGATGATGTGATCTAATTTTTCGACGCCCTGAACGAGAGTCGTTTCCCAGAACCCGAACGTGTCACCTACAATGAGCAGCTCAGTGTCGGCGCCTTCGCGTTCCAGCTTCTTCAAAAAGCCAACGAACTCGGTCGTGTAGTCGCAATGCTGCAGCCGACCATCACCGCCCATGTGCAAGTCGCTGACAAAAAATAATTTCTTTGCCAAGTGTTGACCCTCAGGAAAAGACCAACGTATTGGCTCAAACTAGCACACCAAAAGAGGGCGGATATGTCTTCGGGGTTGGTCGACCGATGTCCGCTTTGGTTCAAAAGCGCACATTTCGCAGCGCAATCGCCATGTCCGCTTTACCCCCGAAAGGGGATATTCGCAGTGGACCCACGCATGTCGGCTTTGTGCGAATAGCGGACATCAGTCAGCGGTAGCGGCTCTGGCGTGCTTTATTATCAGAATTCCATTTTGCGATAAATTTCGTCGCGTGGCTTTCGATAGCGTTTTTGACCATTTCAGCGTGCTGGTTCTGCGCCGAGGCAGCGAGCGTAGATTCAGACCAATAGATTGTAGTTACGTATCTAGGGTCTGCTGAGAAATCCGGTCTGATAAGCTGACGGTGAAGCAATTGAAGAGTCACGTCAGAAACACACGTCCCATTCTTCAAATCGATCGCGTTGACCTGTACGGAAAAAATGGGGTCTACGGCATTATTTGTAACGCGTAACGTAGATGAACGGGCAGGATCCATAAATGCGGCTGTGACCAGTTCTTCTGTAACACCGCATGCGCGGGCCGTGTCATCGGGCGGCTCCACCCATAGCTTTATTTTGATCAGTCCTTTTAGCGACTCAGGGCCCAGTTGCGCATGGACCAACCCGGTGCTCAGCAGAAATGAACACACAACCAGCCATAAAATTCGCATAGTCAGCCCCCCGACTGCCTTCATCACCGTTACAGATCATGATTTTTTGTTCCACGGGTTCCCTGTGTTTTGCACAAGTAAGAGTGCGAGAAAAAAGTCCAGCCATCCCGGAATAAATAGGCAGCATAAGTGTGCATGCACCGGACTTAGTGTCCGCTTTGTGCCACTAGCGGACACCAATATGGCTGGTTGGATTAAATAATCTACCGTGGCGGTGGTGCCATCTGTCTTTCTCTTTTCCCAGATCGCAGATCAACTAAAGCCGTTACAGCATCTTTTTGCGCATCAAGGACCGCTATATTTGCCGCTGGAGCGACCGTACTTCTATCGACATCAGGCTGTAGCAGAACGATATAATTAGACAGTGAAGTGAAAAATTTATTCCGTTCCTCGGGGCAAGCTCGTTTCACGAGCACAGAAAATTCTTGTACTGACATGCTTGTGGGTACCACTCTGACAATCTCAGTGGCGAGGCACTTCCAATACGCGTCTTTGAAGAAATCCTTCGTGTTTTTAGCTTTTTCTAGCTCAGCCTGAGTAAACCCAGACAACAAGAGCATGGTCGCTGCAGGTATTACAAAACGTATTGTCATGCCGAGTACCCCAATCATAGGCATTGGCACTTGCGCTTGCGCCGAAACCGGCCAAGCCACCGCATCCGCAATGAGCGTTATAAATTCGCTCCGTCTCATTGGCCTTCCTGAGGGCTTAGGAGCAGGCGTTGTACCCACTCGAAATAGCACATCGGTCGTTGACTGTCCGATGTCCGCTAAGTGCCAATAGCGGACATCGCCGTTCATTCGGTGACCTCGTCGGCGGCACCAAGCAGCCAGCCCGGAGATGTAATGCCCAGCGCTTTCGCGGCTTTGAGATTGACTACTTGGTGGGACGTTCGACTAGGCAATCGCGCAGATCGTAATTGTTTAGCGCAGGAAAGCGGCATCGAGAGCCGCATTGCATCGCGAGGAAACCATATGCCTGGCCATTGTCAGGCATCCGACAATATTACCGTCGGGGCTCGCGACGACGCCCTGGCAAAAACGCCCTGCATCGACATCACACCCGCGCACAACATTGTTCGCCAATGCAGCGCATCTTGCGGGAAGTTTTCCTTGTATCTTTTGGAAGCACCAGAGAACGCCGCTTGTGCCCAATCCTAACTGGGCGCCGGCCACTGCGCCGCCGCTGCACTGCTTTCTCAATTCCTTGCCACAAGCCACAGCCATTCTGTGTAGTTTCGGATTGTCTTGCGCTTGAGCAACATTGTAATGGGCGCCAGAAATCAGGATGGCAACAGAGAGAAGCCACGCCGGAATGATCGATCGAGCAATCATCTGCATCATTTTCTCACCCTTTCGTTGTAGACTCTTCTTTCATCCCATCTTTAGTTTGCCGCTGGCGATACGAGATGTCCTCTGCAAATCGTACCACGCGACCAGAATGAATCCGCCGACCAGCCCTAGATGCTCGAAGAAGGCATTCGCGGCCATGAACCGCTCGTGGCCTGGAGGCAGGTCCCAGAGCCCAGCCAGCACAGTACGACGATCTGCACGGAGAATTATAATTGGTCTCCTGTCGAGCGGACATTCTTAAGTTCGATTTGCGAAGGGGCCTGAGGTCCCGTGCACGGTAAGCATCATCGCACCCAACTCAATCACCGACGAGGAAGTTCTCCTGATGGCTCGCCCACTCCTGCACTGATTTCTTGCAAGTCAAAAAGTGTGCACGAAACTAAGCCAAATCTGCGCGGGGAATAATTGCCCGAAAGGCCATAATCGTAAATAGGGAAGTGATGCTGCCTTACATGTCTGCTTTGGGCACAAGCGGAAATAGAAAGTCCTTCGCTTCGATGCCCGCTTTACCCTCGAAAGCGGACATTCCTCCACCTTCCGTATTAGCGAGAAACTGAGTTAGTTTGAGCATAGAGCTGACAGCCGGGACATGCCGAATTGAACAGCCGGACGGCCCCCTTACTCCTCTGCTTTGCGGTATTGCTGACGCTCTCGACCAGATTCGCACATGCTGACGAGCGCGTCTGGGCTGCATTAAAGCAAGGTGGCAAGGTTATCTTATTGCGCCACACTCACGTCGATATTCAAGAAGGGATAGGGCGGCTCGCGCCCGGAAACTGCGTGGAAGAAGTCAATCTTTCCGTTAGCGGTGTAGAACAGGCCAAGTTTATCGGCGAAGCATTCCGTGCTCACGGCATTGCGGTTGGGGAGGTTTTGTCTAGCCCCTATTGCCGCTGCACAGACACCGGTACGCTTGCGTTTGGTCGCGCGACCACCGTTCAATATCTGATGCCACCCGGCGCAGTCTCTGACAGTCAGGCCAAAACAAACAATGAACGCGTTTTGCAAGAAATTCTGAAACATCGAGACATCTCGAATCTGGTGATGATCACCCACGATCTCAACATCTCCAACATTGTTCTTGAGCCAACTGTTCGTATGGGGGAGTTGATCGTGCTCCAGCCCCACGGGACGGATTTCAATATCGTTGGTAAAATCCGGATGGGCGACCAATAACTCACGAACAGCCCACCGCACGGCAGAAGCTGGGCAATATCCGCTTTGGGTCATAAGCGGACATCAGGGATGGCCAGTTCCCATCCGAAATCTGAGTTCGGGCGTCCGCCAATATATTCTCGTCGTCAAAAACGGAACGCGTGTGTGTGTGCAGCTAGCTAGCAAAAGGGAATGATTCAGTGCCTCAGAATTTTAAGCGCCGCTAAAAGCCTCACCTAATTCGCGGCCCCTATAAGCTCAGGCCGATATTCGAAATGCATCGTGTCGTAGTGATACCACTTGCCGCCCCAGATGAAGCCATGCGCCTCGAAGATGCGGACGATCTCCCAGGGAATCTCGTTTTTATAAGCGATATGGCCGCCGGCGCCGGGCTTCGCCCGTAACCAATAGTGAGAATGTGCGGCCGCGATGTCGATCGCGATGCCGAACCCGTGCGCGCTCCGGCGGTTCGTTCCGGCAATCGGGCGGCAATTGTAGGTGCCCTGGCTTGGCCGCACATACAGAAGGAAGCGGTCCGGCAGCCTGGCGAGCTCATTCGAAATCTTTTGCAGCGCCTTGGCGGCCCCGTTGATCCTGCTGAACTTGAGATGCCTGCCGTCCTTGCCCGGCAGCCACACGACGTCCGCCAAAGTCTTCGCGAAACCGGCTGCCCGGCAATCGCCGTACATTTTCCGGAACAGCGGCAGATACCGCGCGCGTCCGGGATCGACATTGACGTCCGGCGCGAGACCTTTTTCGCCAACCGGATAGTCAAACGCGAACATGTCCTTGATGTCCGGATCGTCGAGCATGGCCTCGAATGGCCTGGTACCCTTGCCGCCGTCGATGCGCATGCGGGTGCCGTCCTTCCAGACAAGGTCGTTGCCCTCGATCCGGTCGAGGAAATCCGGATAGGCCTTGAGAAGGGCCGCTGAAGCTTCAGGGGACAGGCCTTGGGACAGGCCTTGGGACAGGCCTTGGGACAAGCCCTGCGCCAAGCCTGCTCCGGACTGCGCAAGGCCGGCAGCAGAAAGCGTCACGAGGAGGAGGGCGCTCATGATCCCGCGGGACAGCACCATCAGATCGTCCTTGTTGTTTAAGGTGTCGTTTCTTGTGCCGTTTCTTGCGCTCGTTTCTTGCGTCGCCTTTCCAACTATCCGCAGATTGGAGAAAAAAATAAGCCGCCCTGTCAGGGGCGGCTTCGAGAAACGCAAACGTCAACAGCGATGCTTATTTGAGCTGGGTCGAAACGGTGCTGAACGTGCCGTTGAGGGTCGTGCCAACCGAATTAACGGAGGCAATGATCACAATCGATATACCCGCGGCGATCAGGCCGTATTCAATCGCGGTGGCCCCTGACTCATCCTTGAGGAACGCAGCAAACGTTGACATGTGACACACTCCACGAAGCCGAATACCGGAGCAAGATATCGCCGTACCGTTTACAATAGCCTTACACAGTCACTGAAAGACTGCGCAGGACCTGTCTCAATTCGTCACGCAAGCCGGTGCCTGGAAAGGAAGCCGCCGTCGCCGGCGGCCTCCAGGATCCAGCCACGTGAGCGACAGCCTACTTCAGCTGGGTCGAGATGTCGGTGAACTTGCCGTTGAGGGTCGTGCCGATCGAGTTGACCGCGGCAATAATCACAACGGAAATGCCCGCCGCGATGAGGCCGTATTCGATCGCAGTGGCGCCTGATTCATTTTTCAAGAACGCGAGAACCTTAGTCATTGGAACGCTCCATGTGGTTGGATACTGGAACACGATATAGTCTGGCCGTTAATAAGACTCGCCCGTAGCCGTCGCAAAACTGCCTTGCATTTTTCTCAATTCGTCTCGAAACCCGGTCCGATAAAAGAAAGCCGCCGTCGCCGGCGGCTTCCTTGGTTTCAGCCGTAAGAGAAAGTCTACTTCAGCTGGGTCGAGATGCTGGTGAACTTGCCGTTGAGGGTCGTGCCGATCGAGTTCACCGCGGCAATAATCACGACGGAAATGCCCGCCGCGATGAGGCCGTATTCGATGGCCGTCGCACCCGACTCATCCTTGAGGAACGCGAGAACCTTAGTCATTGAACGCTCCATGTGAAAGTCTACTTCAGCTGGGTCGAGATGCTGTTGAACTTGCCGTTGAGGGTCGTGCCGATCGTATTGACGGTCGCGATGATCACAACGGAAATGCCAGCGGCGATGAGGCCGTATTCAATGGCCGTCGCACCCGACTCATCCTTCAAAAACGCAAACACTTTTGACATCTGACGCACTCCATTCAGTTGTAACTTTATGCGTCGCGACAATAATCTTGACACATTAAGAAAAGCTCACGGTGCTGCTGCAAACCCTGCAAGCGAAACCGTTCGAATGGTCGGCAAAAAATTTACAACCTGTTAGCCATGAGCGGGGACGAGCGGCCATTGACGGCCGTTCACGGCGGTGGCGCACGAGTGCAGCTGAGAAATCCACAGTTCCGGCAGGGCCATGGCCGTTAACCGAATTCCCGTCGACACAGGGCAAACGCAGCCAAAGGCAGACCAAGCGCAGCCCCGCGCGGCTTTCGCAAATGGTTCCCGTTTTTTGCGTGAATTTTTCAGGAACGCCCACGCGCACCCCTGCGTTGTCCCTCAGTCGAACAAGGAGGATTTCATGAGGAAACTTGTAATCGGATTGCTGACTGCGACAGGCCTTGCTGCAACAGGCCTGGCCGCGACAGGCGTAGCCTTGTCAGTGCCGGCAAGCGCGCAAGGCGTATTTGTCGGCGCGGGTCCGGTCGGCGTCGGTGTCGGCGTTGGTCCAGGTTGGGGCTACGGTCCGGGCTACCGCGATGGTTACTATGGCCCCGGCTATCGCAGCTACGCCTATGACGACGGTTATGTAAATCGGCGTCATTGCCGTCTGGTCAGGGAACACTTCAATGGGCATGCGAGAACAATTCGCCGCTGCTGGTGAGGATGCTCTGACGTAGAGACCCTAAAAGGTAAAGGCCCCGGACCTTCGAGTCCGGTGCCTTTGCTTTTCTCAAGAACGCAGCCGGCGTCGCCGCCGCGCAAACTACGAGGCTGCCGTTGTCGGATCGATGGTGCGCTTGACCTCGGAAATCCTGTTGGCCGGAAAGCCGCTCATCTCGGCGTGCTTGCGGATCAGCGCCGCGTCTTTGGCCACATAGACGCAGTAGATCTTGTCCTGCGTGACGTGAGATTCCATCCACTGGATGTCTGGGCCAAGCTCGCTGAGGACCGAATTCGATTTTTCCGCCGCCGCGCGCATTTGCTCGCGCTCCAGTGTGCCGACGGCCGGCATTTCACGTTCAATGACAAAACGCTTCACGGTGTGGATCTCCTGTTTTGATTGTTTGGCAGGACTTGCTGGCAAGACTTGCGAGCAAGACTTGCTAGCAGGACTTGTTGGCAAGACTTGCAGCAAAACTTGGGTGGAAGACTTGCGGATAGAGTACAATGGCCGGACGTTCGGCGCCAACTCTGCGGGCGTCGCAATCCGCTCCTCCTCCGAACGGAGGAGATATTCCTCCGTTATGGCTCCAGCGCTGAATTGAATTTGCGCGCGGTGTCGATGATCCAGTCGCGATAGAGCAACAGCGGCGTGACGCCGGTGAGGCCGCCGCAACCCGTTTCATCGCCGGGCGCCGTCGACCACGTCACCACGCCGATGACCATCGGCCCATCGCCATCGAAGGCCGGCGCGCCGGAATCTCCGGTGCAGCCGCCAAGCCCGATGCGCTGGTTGCGTGTGGCGATGTCGTAGAGCCGGATCTGCAATGAGCCAGGCTGTCCCGTCACCGTCAGTGTCGCCATGCGCGGCAGGCCGAGGCCACGCGCCGTTCCGGCGAGCGTCACGCCAAAGCCGGCAATCGTGAGCGTCTCGCCGGCCGCCACCCGACGCGGGGCCGCCAACGTTGCCGGCACCACCACGTCGGGCAGGGGTGCCGCAAGCTTGAGTAATGCGAGGTCGGCGGTGGCGCGACTTGCGGCATAGCTCGCAATATCGAATTGCGGGTGACGCACGATCGCGCGCACCGGGATCGGCACGCCGGTTTGGTACGGCTTGATCGTATAGTCGACCCGGCGAACGACGCAGTGCGCGGCCGTGAGCACCAGGTCGCGCGAAATCGCGGTGCCGGTGCACAGGTCGTCGCGCGCATCGACGATCATCACAATTGGCCGGGCCGCCCAGGGAGCTGCCGGCGGCGCATTGCCGGTCAGCGCCCATGCCAGCACCCATGCGGGCGCAGTGAACATCAACCCAACAATGACGGAAAGGACGCGGGACATGCCCGTGAAGGATAGCACATGAGTTCGATATTGCTGACAGGCCCTGCCATCGAGCCGTTATCGCTCGACGACGCCAAATCATTCCTGCGCGTCGAGCACGGCGACGACGACTCCCTCATTACCGCCCTGATCGTCAGCGCGCGGATGCACGTCGAAGGGCAGGGGAAAACGGCGCTGATTTCGCAAGACTGGCGCATCGTGCTCGATTGCTGGCCGCATCATGGGCGCATTGCCGTGCGGCCGGGGCCGCTCAAGGCGCTCAATGCCGCGCGGGTCTACGATTGTCACGGCCAGCCGCAGACAATCGACACGCAGGCCTTCGTGCCGAATCACGGCGCTTCAACGCTGGCCTTCATGCCCTGGATCATGCCGGTCCCCGGCCGGATCGCGGCCGGCATTGAGCTCGATGTCACGGTCGGTTTCGGCAATGCCGTGGCCGACGTGCCCGAACCGCTGCGGCAGGCGATCCGCCTGCTGGTCGCACATTGGTACGAGAACCGCGGCCTGGTGGCCGCTGCCGACAAAAGCACAGTGCTGCCGTCGACCGTCGCCGCATTGATCTCGTCTTACCGGGTGCTGTCGCTGTGACCGGGGCAGGGAATTTGAACCGCCGGCTGTTGCTGGAAGCGCCGGTCGAAACCGATGACGGCGCCGGCGGCGTCACGCTGCTCTACGATGTCGTGACCGTGCTGTGGGCGCAGGTGTTTCCGCTCTCGGCCACAGCCAGCGTCACCGCCGGCAATGCCGGCGCCGCCGTGCGCCACCGGATCATCGTGCGCGCGCGCTCCGACATCACCACGCGTCACCGTTTCCAGGACGGCACGCGCATCTATCGCATTGTGGCCGCGCGCCCGACCGCCGATCGCCGCTTTCTCGAGATCGAAGCCGAGGAACGCGAGGACTAGCCACATCGCCGGCTCTCTCCCGTGAGGGGAGGGCGAATCTGTACGCTGAAAGAGTTTCCCAATGCCAACGAATGCTTCCGCCGCGCTTCGTGCCGCCGTGCACGATGCGCTCATCTCCGATGCCAGAGTGACGTCCGTGCTCGGCGGCCCGAAAATCTATGACGAGCCGCCGCGCGCGGCCGCATTTCCCTATGTCACGCTTGGCGAGGCGCGCATTGCCGATTTCTCCGCCGGAAACGAACGCGGCGAGGAGCATCAGCTCACGCTGCACGCCTGGTCGCGCCAGGGCGGCCATCGCGAGGCGCACGTGATCACCGGTGCGCTCATGCAGGCGCTCGACGACGCACCGCTGACGCTCGCCGATCATCACCTGGTCAATTTCCGCTTTGCGGTGGCCGACGTGCGCCGGGAAGGCGACGGCCGCACCTATCACGCTCTGTTGCGGTTCCGCGCGGTGACCGAGCCCGCGTGATGCTTCATCATCGCATGACGAAGACCGCAGCCTCAGGGATCCGCCGAAAACCAAAATCCCCGCACGGGAGTCCCCGCGCGGAGTCAAAGTTTGGGGTGTCAGTGAAGTAGCGGCGATATAGCGGCACCGATGACGACCGAAAACACCACCACGACACCGTTTGCGCAACACGGTTAAACGGGTGTGAGGCTGGTGCTCAGGTAGAGATCGTGTTGCGTGAAACGGCGGCAAAAAATCTCTCAGTGCGATTGTACCGTCCCGCCAACGGAGCGAAAGCCAACACTGGCCAAGCTTGTCCCCTACCGCGAGGTCGCGAGCGGTTCCATTCCGCTATTCTTGATCGCCTCGGATGCACGCGCAGAGGTAAGAAATTCGATCAGTCGTTTAGCACCGTCAGTGTCACCTGAGCCGGCCACGACGGCGGCGGAAAAGGTCTGGACGAACTGGATCTCCGGCGCGATCTTGCCTGCCAGGTCGATGTCTCGCGCGTGCACAATTTCACTGACCGGCATGACCGCAAGATCCGCGCCTCCTGCGGCGACCATGCCGGTTGCGTCTGTGGCGCGCGGCGTGACCTTGACGTTGATCTTTTCCGCGATGCCGAGCCGCGGAAAAAGATCGGTCGTAAGCCAGATACCGCTGGTGCTGCCGGGGATCGCGACGGTTTTGGCCTTGAGCAGGACTTGTTTGAAAGCCTCGACGGTGCTCACGTCGGGCTTCGGAGTCCCCACCCGCACCGCCACGCCGAGCGGGACTCGCGCAAGGTCCACGTCCGTTCCGGCGGCAATCTTCTTCGCGGCGATCAACTCATTGAGGCCCTCCCTGGAGAGGACCACTACGTTGGCGGGCACACCGCGGGCGAGCTGCGCGGCAATCGTTTGGGGCCCTTTTCCCTGCGACGCACCCGATCCGGTCGCGACCTTGATGCCGCTTGTCCGCTCGAATTCCGGCAACAGCTGCTCGTACGCGCCACTGAATCCACCGGATATCAGGACGTTCAGCTGCGCCGACGCCGTGATTGGCCAAAACAGCAGCGTGGCAAGGGTGCCGAATGAGAAAGCTTTCATGGTTGGTTCCTCGCCATCTCGCTCCCATCCTTCCGAAAGCCGACATATGCAGTGCAAAAAGGCATGTCCGTTTTGCCCCCAAGAGCGGACATTCCAACATTCACTCGATCACCTCATCGGCACGGCTGAGCATTCTCGGCGGGACGGTGACCCCTATGGTTTTTGCGGTCTTGAGGTTGATCACGAGTTGGAATTTCGTTGGTTGCTCGACCGGCAGATTGCCGGGGTTGGCACCTTTAAGGATTTGGTCGATATGTTTGGCTGCATGCCGGTATTCATCCGGCAGGCTTGGCGCATAGCCCATTAGGCCGCCGAATTTCGGAAACTCGACAAAGTTGGTAATCGCGGGCAACCGATTTGCTGCCGCGAATTCGGCCATGCGTTTAAGCTGGATGAAAAAGATGGGGTCGGCGATGAAGAGAACGCCATCGGCCCGCTGCTGCATAACCGTTGTAAAGACATTGTCGAGGTCGGCGACTGCCCGCACTTCCAGGGGCCGGATTTGAAGCGCAAGCGATTGAGCCGAGGCCTCAGCTGCTCTGAGCGCCGGCGGATGCGATGAATTATTCGGATTCCAGAGAACGGCCAAATTGGAAAGTTCGGGGGACGCCTCCTTGAGCAGCTCGACATGTTTGGCGCTCATCTCGGAAATCATTCGGGTGGTGCCGGTGAGATTCGCGCCTGGTCGTGCGAGGCTGGCGACAACACCGCTTGCGAGCGGGTCACCCATCGCCACGAAAACGATTGGGATTGTTTGCGTGGCTCGTTTGGCCGCCAATGTGGCCGGTGGTGCCAAGGTTATGATGAGATCAACCGGGATGCGGACAAGATCTTGCGCCAGTTCGGGCAACCGATCGAGCGCTGCTTCCGCCCACCGAAATTCAAAACGGATGTTCTTACCTTCAAAATACCCGAGGTCTATCAGGCCCTGACGAATGAACTCGAACTGTGCTGGCGGATTGGGCCATAGCACTCCGACTACTGGCACTTTTTTGGACTGTTGTGCGCGCGCGACGAGCGGCCAACCGACCGCAGAACCAGCAATGCATTTGATGAAGTCGCGCCGTTGCATGCGCCCCCCCTGTAAGGACCACGCCTGCGATGCCGGATCATAACAGATTACGACCGTGAGGCGAGTGGGTAATCGCATTGCAACCGAGCGTCGATCGTCAGGAGATCCGATGTCCGCTTTGCCAACCAAGAGCGTACATTTTCACACGCGCTGTCGGTCCGTATACCGGAGACGGGCGTCCGCTGAGGGGCAGATCCAAAAGCGGAAAATGATCATGCCGCAAGTTTGCGCCCCTAGATCAATTCTTAAACGCTTTCCGCTTAAAATGACATTTACTTACTATTAACAAGTTGCGCCCCCGGCGCCGAACCGTGTGAATTCAGCACCAGCTAAACGAATTCGATGTATCAGCACAGGTTATTGATTTCTGAACTCGAGGACGCCGTACGGCGCGGTTCGCAGGAAAAGCGGGTCGAAACCCTCAAGCGTGTCACGGATTTATTTCTGGGTGGACACGAACGGCTTACTGAGCTGCAAATCCAGGTATTCGATGACGTTTTGGGCCATTTGATTGCGCGGATGGAGTCAAACGCCCTGATTGAACTCAGCGAGCGGCTCGCGCCAATCAACAACGCTCCGACCAAAGTCGTTCACACGCTTGCGCGCGACGACGAGATAGCCATCGCCGGGCCGATACTGTCCATGTCGGATCGTCTGACAACGCCTGACCTCATCGAAATTGCTACGGTCAAAAGCCAATCCCATTTGCTGGCAATTTCCGAACGGAGCAGTCTCAGCGAGGCCTTGACCGATACTCTGATCGAGCGTGGGGATAGACAGGTGATCGGCAGGCTGGCCGAGAATTCCGGGGCTCGGTTCTCCGAAAAATCTTATGCTTATCTTGTGGATCAACCCGAAGCTGATGAAACACTTCTGGAAAAAATTGGTCTGCGCCTCGACCTGCCATTACATATTCTTCGTCGTCTTCTGGAGCGTGTTACCGACGCCGTGCGAGCGCGTCTTTTAGCGCTGGCTACCCCAGAAAAGCGTGATGAGATTAGAGAAATACTCGGCAGCATTCCAAATGAAGTTATCGAAAACGAAGAATTGGATATTGATTTCACAGCGGCGCAGCGTCTTGTCCAGCTTATGTGCGAAAACGGCGAACTCGACCAGGTGGCGTTGCTCGAGCTTGCAAAAGCGCGCAAGTATGCGGCAACGATTACCGCACTCGCAACGTTGTGCGCTGCGCCAGTTGATATGATCAAACAAATGCTGGACGACGGTCGCAACGAGCCCTTGCTAGTCCCATCTAAGGCCGCAGGACTCTCGTGGCCCACCTTACGGGCTTTGCTGCAAGATGATTTATTAGGGAGAGCAGCTTCCGAGGATGAGCTCAATAAATTGAAAAGCGACTATACGAGGCTGTCCCCCTCGACTGCCAAAAGGCTGCTCGAGTTTTGGTGCGACCAAAAAACACACTAGCAATCGCGATGTCCGCTTCGGGACTACGGCCAGAAGCAGGCCGACGCAGCCCAACGAGCGAACCCGGTAGCGAAAAAACCGTACTTAGGCTTCCTGCTCCATTGTTACAGCGACATCGGCGTTGGCTGAAAGCCGGACTTGGCTACCTTCGACTTCGGCAATGAGGCTGGAATCGATGAAATGATGGTGTCCCTTGTGTTTGCCCTCGCCACTGTCCCTTTTAACGAGCTTGATACGGTTGTTTTCTACCCGATCAACTGTGCCGACATGGGTGCCGTCAGCACCGATGACTTCCATATGTTCTTTAATCTTGCTCATGTCAGTCATTCGACTCTCCGGTTATGGTCACAATCAACGTGCGAGGAACCCATTAAGTTCACTCGCTTTGAGGCAGCGGTGCTGGCATTCCATGTCCGCTTCGGGTCATTAGCGGACATTGTCCTTGCTTGATCGCGTCGTTGGCTTCAGCCGTCTAGTGGCGCGGATCGTCGGCGGAATCCAGGTATTCCAGACCCAAAGGACCAACGGCCGATACCTGGGTGATGTACTCACCGGACTTTGCCCAGTGGAAGTGAGGCGTATCGCCAGGCAGAACAATGACACTACCGGGCGGATACGCCTTCACCCCATCGCCGTCGAACTTATCGCCCAGGCCGATGTAGAAAACACCGGACATGACTGTATAGATTCGATCCTCTGGGTGTCTGTGCGGCATCAACTTCACGCCGGAGGGTACTTTGACTCTGATCAGGTAGGGCCCGGGCTCTGCGGGATGACCGACAAGGATGGCGAGCCGGACGGAAGGTGGAAATGCCGCAAACGGTTTCCAGTCGATGTCTTCGGGCAGGATAGATCTGAAAGCGGCTTCGTCTGGCTGGTGGGCTCGAACCATTTGGTCCTCCTTATCTGGACGGGCTGGGGCCTCGCTGCGTCCACATTAGCCTAGAATGCTAGCGGTTCTAATTTTTGTGCTCAGCTCGGTGCGAATAGCATTTTGCGAAACATTGGCTCTGACAAACAAATTGTCGACTTGAGACACCAGAGTTTGCATGACAGAAACTTAGGCATTCCTGCTCGCATGTGGCGTGACCTTTGTTCGGCGAAGCTGCGAGTACGAGCAACATACCAAGAGCGATTGTGACCTTTTTCATAGTGGTCTCCCGGGCGATTTTTCTCATGCGTTGATCTCCTCATTTATCAATCTGCCCCCCACTTTTCGGTGCCAGACAGGAATCATCCTCGCAATTTCACTCAGACGAGCGACTAAGGCCCGACGTGGAAGCTAAAGTCGCCCTGGGTGCGATGCGTATCGACCGACAATACGCGCCAGAAAACTTTGTAGGTTCCTTTCGGCAAGGCTCTGAGCGGTACCTGCATCTGCGTGCGATCGCCGACGACGGTGGCTTTGCCAGTCGTCACAGATGCGCCCTGCTCATTGCGTACCTCGATCGAACTAAAGGCCGGCTCGAGCTTTTGCGTAAACCAGAGCACGACTTCTTTCGGTGCAGACATCACCGTGTTTCCGACTCTCGGTGAGGCGTGGTCCAAAAATGCGTGAGCCTCGGCTGAGGTCGACATCGCCCAAAGAAGGACGAAAACGAAGCTGGGAAGCTGTTTGTACATAGACGTTGATCTCCTGGCCGTGTCCGTTGCGTTCCATTATCGAATGTTGAATTTTATAGGGACCGTGAATTCGAAGGTGTCGCCCGGCATGTTCGGCGGCGGCGGCGGAAATGGCTGTGCGCGTTGGACGGTGGCGATCGTCTCTTGATCCAGTGACGCAAAGCCTGATGTCCGGACGACTTGGCTCGATAACACCATTCCTTGTCGGTCAATCTTGAATGCAAGCTCGGCGATGCCAGTCTCATGCCGGGTTCGCGCGGCCGCCGGATAGCCTTTATGGCGTTCGACTTGCAGGGCGATCTGGCGATGCCAGGAAGCAACTTGCA
This sequence comes from Pseudolabrys sp., assembly GCA_036265125.1. GTDB lineage: Bacteria > Pseudomonadota > Alphaproteobacteria > Rhizobiales > Xanthobacteraceae > Pseudolabrys. The sequence continues at coordinate 64,862 of DATAPP010000240.1, forward strand.
CGGCAGAGGGTCTTGGCCGCGGCGGCGAAGTTGCAAGAGCAGGTGGGCTCTGTTGCTCGATCTGCTTGTCGGGCGGTTTGATGGGTTCGACGGGCAGTTGGACGTCCGCATCCGGGGAGGGCGGTGGTTGTTCGATTTTCTCTCGCGGCGTTTCTTCGGGCTTGGACTCCTGGTTTTTAGGGGTGTCCAATTGCTGCTGCTCTGGGCCCGGCGCAAGGTCGTTCCTGCTTTCCGCCGGGGGCGCCGCGAAAGGTGCGAGATCCACTACGATGGCTTCGGTACCTTCATCGCCAACGACTGGCTCGTGCCAGCGAGTGGCCAACACAGCGAGCGCAGCGTGAATGCCGATCACGACCACCGCGCTGAAAGCCCAGCGGCGAAGATCGTAGCCATCCGCAACCGCAGCTATCATGAGGCTTTCTCGACTCCGACCAATGCGATTTTGAGAAAGCCCGCCGCTCGCAGCAGATTCATCACCTCCATCAGCTCGCCATAGGGGACGACTTTGTCGGCCCGAAGGAAAATGCGGGCTTGTTTGTCTCCGTTTGTCGTGTGCTCAAGCGCCGCCGAAAGCTGATCGCGCGCAGTCGGCGTATCCCCAAGGGTCAGTGAAAGGTCAGGTTTCACCGTAAGGTATATCGGTTTGTCAGGCCGGGGTTGCGGCTCCGCGGTGGAGGATGGCAGATCGACAGAGATGTCCACCGTGGTAAGCGGTGCGGCTATCATGAAGATAATGAGCAGCACCAAAATGACGTCGATGAATGGCGTGACGTTGATCTCATGGACTTCATCGAGTTCGTCTTTGCCGTGATCGAGACGGACACTCATGCGAATTACTCCGCTGCAGCAGGGCCGGTTTTTCGAATCGAAAAACCACGATCGAGGTCGCGGCTCACAAGGCGAAGAACTTCTGCGGATGTGTCCGAGAGTGCCGCGCGGTAGCTCGCGATCTGGCGCGAAAACAAATTGTAAATGACAACGGCCGGGATCGCGGCTGCGAGCCCGAGCGCAGTCGCAAGCAGTGCTTCGGCAATGCCTGGTGCGACAACTGCCAGATTCGTCGTGTGAGATTTTGAGATGCCGATAAAACTGTTCATGATGCCCCACACGGTGCCGAAAAGCCCAACGAAGGGGGCGGTAGCTCCGATCGTGGCGAGAACGCCGGTACCGCGGCTGATCCGACGGCTGAATTGAGCCTCGATCCGTTCCAGCCGTGAAACGATGCGTTCCTTTAATCCGTCCTTGTCAGCGGTCCCATCGGACAGGCGCAATTCGCCGATCGCTGCCGCACAGAAAGTTGCGGCTGGTTCTTTGACGTTCGATGTTTTGATGTGCGAAAGCGTTTGAATTGCGCTCAGTGCATCCAGCGCGGTGCGAACTTGCCGGCGCGCCTTCAGCAGCTCGATCGTCTTGGCGAGCCAGACCGTCCACGTGACGACCGACGCGATGACCAACCCCACCATGACGAGTTTCACCACCACGTCGGCATTCATGAACATGCCCCACGGTGATAGATCGCGAGGCAAGATGGCCGTACCTTGAACTGGCAAAAGCGGTTCGTCCGCGTCGGCCGCAGACGCCGAGACGATGAGGAGTAGACTCCACGCAGTGCACGCGATTGCCGAAACTACACTGTGAGGTCTGAGACGCTCGCGATAAGATGATGACATTTCAGTACTTGAGCCTCGCAAATAGTCGCACCCCTGCGCCGGGCAACAGCACCTGGTCCTTGGTGTAAGACACGCTGTTGCGAATATCTTGATTGAGGAGATTGGTGCCGACCAACCCGAAGGTCATCTCGCTCAACTGGTCGGATCTTGGTTTGGTGGGTGTCCAGTTGTAACTGACCTCCGCACGCAGATCGTCGTAGCCCGCTGTCGGAGTTTCAGCGACAGGCGCGATATCGTTTTGCGCGAACGCGTGAAGCAGCCGGACCCGGACCAACCATGCGTCGTTTCGCCAGTAGACGCCGCCGCCCACGCGCACTGGAGGGATACGCGGCACGTTGGTGCCGTCCGTGAATGTGGCACGCACGACGTCAAACTGATTTTCGATACCGAAGAACCCGCTGGCGATCGGCAATATGTCCCACTGGCTCTGAAACTCACCGCCGCGGAAGATAGCGTTCGCCTGCGAATAGATTGCCTCGTTGAGGTCGCCTGCACCAGGTCCGCACACGTTTGTGTCGGCGTCACAGGTGTTCCCTGTGAGTTGCCGAAATATGAAGCCGTTAAACCGCGTGTAGTAGGCTGTTGCCTCAAATCGAAACGGGCCGTTCGCACGCCGCAAGCCAACCTCGATCGACTGCGCTGCCTCGATCTTGAGATTTGGATTACCCTTGTCGAAGGTCGTCGTTGCATCGTGACCGCCACCAGAAAATAATTCGGCTGGCTTGGGCGCTCGCTCGACGTATTGAGCCGTGATGCTGCCAACCAGATTCCATGCAAGGTTTTGAAGAAGGCCGATGCTCACGCTCTTTGGCGTATAACTTGGCGAAGCCGGTGTGAACGTCATCGTTCCTGCCGCGTCGAAGCTGCGGCCGACGCCGGAAAGTGAGACCTCTTCAATGCGACCGGCGATTTGTGCCTTGGTCGTTTCGCTGAATTTGAATTCGTTGAACATATAGCCGGCGACGCGCCAGTTGCTGTTCGGGTCCCAAAGGCCGGCGTTATCCGGGCTTGGCGCCGTGAGTTCTTGATGGCCACTTTGTATGCCAATGGCCGTCGCAAGGGAGGCAAAACGCAGATCGAACGGAGCGAGCTGCGCTTCCACGCGGCCTTCCTGCTCTTTGTTTGTGAATATCTGGCGGATGCCATCGCTTGCCGGATTAGTATCGTCGGCAAGGCCAATCTCACTATGCTTGTAGTCGGTGACGCCGCCCCAGAAGCGGATCGTGTCGATGATCGGACTTGGCGAACGCCACTCGCCCTTGCTCAGGACTTTGGTTTGGTGTGCGTCGATGCGCGTATGGTGATCTTCCCCGTCGATCCCCGGAATGTGATAAAGCGCATCGTTTTGTGTGACCGCGAGTCCGAAAAAGCCCTCATTGAAAATGTACGAGGCTCCGATCGCTCCGCCGTCGCTGTGCGCCGAAGAGTTCGGCTGATGTCCATTAAAATTGCCAGGTTGCGTCGCGTTGGGCGCGTCCGCCGGATTGGGCGGCACGAGATACGGATAACTTGGGATGCGATAGTTTTGCCCTGTGCGGCCGAACACATCTGCGTGCATCGCAAAGTTGCCGCTTCCCGCATCAAGCAGGGCCGCGCCGTCAATTCCACTGTCAACTGACGTTCCTGCGCCACGGAACTCGGCACTGATCCCACGCGACGGAATGTAAGTTGGAATGCGGTTGTTGGTTGATTCGACTACACCACCGATCGCCTGCGAGCCGAATCGCAACGTGGCAGGCCCGCGGATAACCTCGACCTGGTTACTCGTAAGCGGATCGACGGGCACCATGTGGTCTTCTCCGAGATCCGAGGCCCCATTGGCACCGATGCCATTTTCCTGAATCCGCACGCGATTGACATCCAATCCACGAATGATCGGACGGCTGGACGCGCCAGGCGCAAACTCCGAACCGGTAATGCCCGGTTTCTCAAAGAGAAGATCGCCCAAGGTCGACGCGCCGTTACGGCGCAACTCGGCGTTGGGGACGACGGTAATGGTTGCGAATTGGTCGGTGACGATTGGAATAGTCCCCTGCAGCGTTTCGGGTGCCGGGGCAGGAGGTGCAGTCGGTTGAGTTGGCGCAGGCTGAGTCGACCCAGGCTGAGCAGGTGCAGGGCTTGCCGGTGCTCGACGGGCGATTGGACTGGCAACCGTAACGTCAATCTGCGGCAGCGCCGTTTGGGCGTAAGACGCCGTAACACAGCACAGCAGAGCGGATGACAACGCGCTCCATGACGCGAAGGCTCTCCGAAATAGAAAACGCATCGTAGCTCCAACTGAATGTGGATGACACCCACTCCCACACCATGGGTGTGGGTTTACGGGCAGGCCTCAGCGAATGAGACCAATTCGGTCGTGGCTAGATGGTGTGCGGAGGTGCGCGAGCTTGGAAATGAAAATGAAGTCCAAATGAGACTTGCGCGGTACGGAAATCGGCAATCCACTCGTAAGCGCGATCAACTGGGACAGTGAGCAACGAAACCGTTGGTAACACCGAGTTCGATGTGAGGCTCAGTGCTGCGCAAATCGCGCAGAAGTCATGGCCGGGTTTGCCGTGGTCGTCGTCAGCAGGACTCTCGTTTTGCGTCTGAAGCTGTGCAGCTGTCGCCGAAGGAGATCCCTGAATGTCTTCGAGGTGAATGTGGCCAAAAGACAACGCAAGCTGGATGCACAGCGCGAATAACGCTGCCCATGCGCCTAAGCGGCAATTTGTTCTGACCCAGTGCATCTCAAGGACTCGCTCCTACTACGGTATTCCGGATAGCCCAAAGAGTAAATCGATCCCTCTGTGGGAACCGCGAGGTATTTCAGTGTGTTCAAATCTAATTTCTAGGTGACGAAGCCGCGACCGAAGTCCGCTTTGGGTCATAAAGCGGACGTGACCGCCAATTGCAACGTCTGCTTTACCCCCAAAAGCAAACATTGCTCGGTGGTTTAGAAATGTCCGCTAAGGGCCACTAGCGGACATTGCCGTATTCGAGCGTCGCACAGAAAAGTTGCGTCATTTATTCGGAGGGGCGTCGTAGAGCGCAGCCCCCTTGTCCACAATATGGACAGCGATATATTTAAAAGGTGTATTGCCAAGAATTTTCAGTCCAGCGTGCGGCACATCGCGCTTATTGATGGCGGCTGCTCCGGTGGGCAGGCTGATCTGCTTCCCGTCCGATGTTTCGACCGTTGCGCCTTGCAGCACGTAAAATGCTTCCTCGCCGTGATGGATGTGACTCGGAATGGTCTCGCCAGGTTGATTTTCGACGACCGAGATGATGACCTCCATATTCGTCCCCGTTAAATCGGCGCGTTTCAATTCCTGGCGGTTTTTCGGATTCAAGTCCTGCGCCTGCGCCAAGCTGGCGAACGCAACGGCGGAAATTGCAGCGACAATCCAAGTTCTCGCGATAATCATGTAGTCCTCCCGGTTTGTTTCAAAGATCGTTATTCGGTCGCCTCATCGGCACGGCCGAGGAGTAAGAGTGGGATTGTAAGGGGCGAAAGGGAGCTGGTGGAATGTCCGCTTTGGGTCATTAGCAGATATTTAGCAGCGATCGCCATGTCCGCTTGCCCCGAAAAGCAAACAAGTGACAGGTTCGGCCGAAATGTCCGCTAAGTGCCAATAGCGGACATCAAACGCACGAGTCTTCCACCCTCTCGGCCCAATCATACGCTGCCAACCAGGCCGCTAACGTCGCCGACTGTACACCCGACGCCTGCAACTGCCGAAGCGTTAGCCGTGCGGTGGCACGCCTGAAACGATCACCGTTCGGCTTGATAACGAACGGCTCGTCGCCCGCCATCACAGCACCAATGAGGTACTTCTTAAGTGCAACGCGTTCGGCGTCGCCGTAACGCTCTAACATCGCCTGGAAGGCAAAATGACTGTTGGCGTCAAACGGACGGCTGCGGCCATGGCCATCACGGATAGGATGAGGCGGATAGCAATGGGCGCACGGCACCCAATCGCTTGGCAATGGCTCAGTTGCAGAATGCGTCCTGCCACGTGCAAGTAGTTTGGGCAAAACATGCGTGTGCGGACCTTCAGGGCTCTTCCCGTTGGGCGGCGGAATTCCCTGGAAGACCTCCACGCGACCAACCCTGCTCACAAAAACACGATGAGGGTTGGCGTCCAGAATAACAGCCACAGCACCGCTATCAGTTGCGAATACGGATTTTCCGACATGTCGTCGCAGTGCGGAGGCGACAGCCGGGTCGTTGATGCGGACGAAAGCGTCAACCTGCAACAGCCCAAACCCAAGGTCGAAAAGGATTCCAGGTCGATCCTCCGATCGGAGCGCCTCAATGTCGGGGCCAATTTCGGTCAATTCAAGCCGACGATTCATGCCGCAGAGTTGCTGCGGCAGGCACAGCGCGACACGATGGCTCCACGCTTGCGCAGTTGGCGATTCTGACGCGATAAGCCGCGAGCCGGTTCGCGCGTCAACGAGGACGCCTCCGCGGGCAGTGACCGCCGACCGTGCGGTGCCGTTGCGGCGAAAGGTGACCGGCTCATCCGGATCGCGCATGAACTCGGCAATGGCGCCAAAACTGCCGACGCTCCATGCGGTATTCGGGTCTTTCATTTGACTGTCGAAGAATTCCGACAGGGACTCTTCCGGATTCACAGCCCGCCTCCGCACGCGCACACAATACTATCTCATGAACAAATCGCAAAAGATCCAATGTCCGCTAAGGGCAGTAGCGGACACGACCGCAGAAGGCGGGGAGTGGGTTAGATCCACGAGGCACAGGGTGCTCTGGCAATTTCTTAGTTTGGTACGAGACTAGGCTTGCCTAGATCCATCTGTGTGGTTGCGGGCGCAGGTGTTGCAGCGGGGGCGGCTTGATCTCCACCAGGTTGCCGCGGCCGCCCTGCGAGCCTGCGATGGGGCCGCGGTCCGAGACGGTGGCGAGTGCTTGCTGATTTCGGTTTCGATACTGCCAGGGCGCCGGCCGCGACAGGCGGTCCGTTGGTGCCGATCACGCCGCCCGAATCTGGTGCCAGCGTCTTCGAGTTGATGGATGCGGTGGCCGATTGAAGATCGTCGGTAAGCGCCGATATTTGTTTTTCTAACGTCGCCTGCCGCTGCAGCAGCACGATGACTTGCTGTTCGACCTGCCCCTGGTCGATCCGGTTCATGATGCGATCGGCCCGCATACGCAAGTCAGCAATCTGGTCTTCGGAGGTGATTTTCGTTTCAGTCATTGGGCGGGCGAGGAGGTTGTCGCGAAACGCGAAATAACCGCCGGCTGCGATCGACCCCACGGCCATGACTGCCAGCGCGGACCTGATGACTACCGCAAGGATGGCGAGACGTTGCGACGGCCGATTGCGCCCGCGGGATGGGCGTCGCGGGTGGCCTGGTTGACGACGGTGTGACACCGAAGGAGACATCGACGCTCCGTGTCGGTTCGGCCGGTCGAGCGGCCAGCCAGTCGATGTTCAATCGGAATATCCTGATTCGGCATAGTGCCCGGTTGAACGATCGTGTGGATAAGGCGCGCGTAAGCCATGGAACTTCAAGGCGCAGTATGCAAGCCCGGTCCAGCTGGCAGCCAGCCCGCACAAATAACACGGCGAAGTCCAAGGGTGGGTGCGCGCTAGTGCAGTTCTACCGCCGTCGCGCAAAGCGACTCACCCATAGTCGTTAGTGGCGATTCTCGACCACGAATTCGGTAGCGTGCATGGCGCGCCATGCGCTCCCGCCTGCAACAGCAAGGAGGGGAGTCACGATGCAGATATCCCACTTCATTAATCGGCACGGAAACCAGAAACCCGACTGCGCTGTGTGCAGCGCAGCGATGTGGCTCGCACGAGTTGAACGCCACACGCTGGACTACGATAAATGCACGTTTCAATGCCCAGTGTGCGAGAACGTGGTCGTTGAGATCGTCAAATACAGATAGGCGAAGATTGCGTGCCAGTGAAAGCAGATATTTGCAGTGCCCTAGCATATGTCTGCTATTGGCCCAAAGCGGACATATGCTAGTCGTGTTCGCAAGAGACCGTTTTTGACGCGGGCTAACGCCTGAGGGAGCCAGCCCGCCGGTTTCGCGACACAAGGTGCGTTGGCCCTAGCAGCCTTCTCGAAGGCATGCCAGAAGCGGATATCGCGGGTTATTCGATCACTTCGTCGGCGGAAACGAGGATCGAAGGCGGCACGATCAGTCCCAGCGACTTGGCGGTTTTGATATTAACCAGCAGTTCGAACTTGGTTGCCTGCACGACTGGCAAATCGGCAGGCTTCTCGCCCTTCAAGATACGGCCAACATAAAGACCAGCTTGACGGTAAGACTCAGTGAAGCTCGTGCCGTAGCTAATCAATCCACCAGCGACCGAGTATTCACGCCAAGGATACAACACGGGCACAGAATGGCGCTTTGCTAACGCCACGATGTCATCACGCCGTCCCTCGTAAAATGGATTGGTCGTAACCAGCAGCGCATCCACTCCCTTGGAGCGAAGCGATGCAAATGCCGCATCGATGTCAACCTCAGTGCGGGCATCCAGCACAACAAGCCGCTGACCATTCGAATCGGCCGCCGTCTTCATTTGCGGCAAGGTGGCCGTGATAACCGGATTGTTGGCATCCATGAGCACTCCAATCGTCGAACTCCGCGGAAGGAGTTCACGCAAGAGCTGCAAGCGTTTGGAATCGAGCTCGTAGCCCAGCAAACTGACGCCGGTAACATTGCCGCCCGGCCGATTGAGGGACGCAACCAGCCCTCCCTTCACCACATCGGAACTGGAGGTGAATACTATTGGAATTTGAGAAGTCGCGGCCTTCACGGCGCGCGCCACCGCCTCGCCGCCAGTTGCCGCAATAACCGCTGCTGGAATTTTTGCGAGTTCTGCCGCTAGCGCCGGAAGTCGGTCAGATTTGCCGCCTGCAGAGCGGTATTCGATCGCCACATTTTGGCCGACAACAAAGCCAGCCTGCTGCAAACCTTGGCGGAATGCAGCCACGAGCGTGGGACGTTCATCCGGGGAGGTAAAGCTAAGATAGCCAACGACCGGCAGCTGTTGTTGCTGTGCGTGCGCACCGAATGAGCATACAGCTGCCGAAATTAGTGCTGCAGCGGCACGGACGGACAAATAAGCGCATCTCATGCTCGCCCCCGAACATGCATTCGCTAGTCCACGGTATAGAAAAATAATAACCACAAGGCTGGGGCCCCTGCAACGCGGCATGTTCGCATTTGTGACAGTGGGCGTGAGTCGCGGGCCTGGCCACTGACCAGACATGCGGCTGCTCAGAGCTAAATAAGATGCACTAAAAAGCACTTGGGCAATGTCTGCTAAGGGCCAAAAGCAACAATTCGCCGCTCACTCGATCACCTCGTCGGCGAGCTGTTGAAGATGCAAGGGCACGTCTAGACCTAGCGCCTTAGCTGTCTTCATGTTGACAACCAGCTCGAACTGGACCGGCTGTTGGACCGGCAGGTCGGCGGGGGCTTTTCGCCTTTGAGGATGCGATCGACATAGGTCGCGGCCCGTCGATATGAGTTCGCGCTGTTGACACCGTAGCGCCGCCGCATGCTCGCCCCTGGACCCGCAAGGTATCGTACCGGCTTAATTTGAGGTTTTGGAAGGGTTCAGTAATGTCCGCTATGGGCCAAGCTCGGACATCGACGTAACGCGGGAACCTTTTGATCCAATGGGCATTTGACGTGCCGATGCGCCCTGTCACAACAACTTGGCTGGGCAACCCCAGGGCATTCATGGAGCGATCCGACAGCTATTTGGCGTCTTTCACGGACGAAGGACGTTACCGCCTCCTCGTCGAGGCAGTGACGGACTACGCCATCTATTTACTGGATTCTTCCGGAGTGGTGACGACCTGGAACCCTGGCGCCCAACGCTTTAAAGGGTACACAGCTCAAGAAATCATCGGCCAGCACTTCTCACTGTTTTACACCGAGGACGACCAGAAGGCAGGCCTGCCCGCAAGAGCGCTAGCGACAGTAAAGCGCGAAGGAAGATTTGAGGCCGAAGGTTGGCGTGTGCGCAAGGATGGAACACGCTTTTGGGCCTACGTCATCATCGATCCGATCCGCGACCCGGCGGGAGCAATTGTCGGTTTTGCAAAAATCACCCGTGACCTGACCGAGCGCAAGGCCGCCGAACAGTTGCTGCGCCGAAGCGAGGAGCAGTTTCGCTTACTCGTGCAGGGCGTCAGCGATTACGCCATCTATCTGTTGGACCTGGAAGGCAATGTGACCAACTGGAATCTCGGTGCGCAACGGATCAAAGGGTACTTGCCAGCCGAAATCATTGGACAGCACTTCTCTCGTTTTTACACAGATGAAGACCGCGCGGCAGGCGTTCCACAACACGCGTTGGAAACTGTCAGGCAAGTGGGACGCTTTGAGAAAGAAAGCTGGCGCGTTCGCAAGGACGGGTCGCGTTTTTGGGCGCATGTCATCATTGATGCCATTCGCGACGATTCAGGACAAATTATTGGCTACGCCAAGATCACGCGCGATATCACCGAGCGCAAGAAAACCGAGGAAGAGCTCGAAAGGGCGCGTGAGTTCTCGTTCCAGGCGCAGAAGCTCGAGGCGATCGGCCAACTCACCGGCGGCATTGCACACGACTTCAACAACTTGCTGATGGCAGTCCTTGGCAGCCTCGAGCTGTTGCGCAAACGCTTGCCAGATGACCCCAAAAGCACAGCGCTGCTCGAAAATGCTGCTCAGGGTGCGCAACGGGGGACAACATTGACCAAGCGTATGCTCGCCTTCGCGCGAAACTATGAACTGACGAGGGAAGTGATCGATGTTCCCACGCTCGTGCACGGCATGAAAGAGCTGCTGGAGCGATCTATCGGGCCGTCGTTCAACATAGAGCTCCGTTTCCCGCTCTCGCTCAAGCCAGTCGAGGCGGACGCCAATCAGCTGGAATTGGCACTCCTCAATCTCAGTCTGAATGCCCGCGATGCCATGCCCGACGGTGGCGATATCGAATTGGCAGCTCGGGAAGAAAACATCCACGCTGATCACCGCAGTGGACTGGAAGCTGGCCGTTATATTCGCCTCAGCGTGACCGACACGGGCGAAGGAATGGATCAGGAGACGCTGGGCAAAGCGGTCGAGCCATTTTTTACGACCAAGGGAGTTGGCAAAGGCACTGGCCTCGGTCTCTCAATGGTCCATGGATTCGCCGAGCAATCCGCCGGACGGTTGATCCTGCACAGTCAGAAAGGCAATGGTACGACCGCCGAGCTTTGGCTCCCGGTTGCCAAAACGTCGGTGCAACCGGTTGCTCCCGCACCATCGACCCCAGCAAGGGCTCAACGTCCGCTCACAATTTTGGCCGTGGATGACGATGCCCTTGTTCTCATGAACACCGTCACCATGCTCGAAGATCTTGGTCACACGGTTTTTGAGGCCTATTCCGGCAATGAAGCCCTCGAAATTCTCAGACGCGAGGATTCGGTTGATCTTGTGGTTACCGATCAGGCCATGCCGAAAATGACGGGGACCGAACTCGCGAAAGCTATCAAACGCGAGTGGCCAGATATCCCCGTCCTGCTGGCAACCGGCTATGCCGACCGGGTCCGCGGCGACAATATCGGGTTGCCGAAACTTACGAAGCCTTACATGGAGCGCGAGCTTGCGGACGCAATCGTGCGCATGAATCCGCCGCGCCGGAAGGCCGACCAGGTCGTCCCTCTCCGCCCGGGTAAGGACCGTAATCGACCTCAATAAGAGCTGGGACCGCAGACCGGATAGCAGGTCGCTCGCGCCGAAATTTCCTCTTCTAACATTGATGTCCGCTTTACCTCGGCGGGCGTTTGCGGGGGCGGTCGTTCGGCTCCCCCCAAAAGAAAAACCCCGAGACATCGCCCGGGGCTTTGCTTGAATCAAAAAACTGTACTTGGCGCTTGGCGCGCGTTTAACCGAGCAATGCCGAACCAGGCAAGTTACGCTGCATCATCGTAATTTTCGATCAGCCGGGCGCCGGGACTGGCAGTGCGTATAGCGCGATTGGCAACTGCCCCATGATATGCAAGCCCGTGGCGAGCCAAAATATAGATGACCGTTCCGCGCAGGGCCATCTTCCAATTAGGGTTGCCGCCATAGTGGAGTATCACGTCTTTCTTGTTTGCCAGCACAGCAAGAATGGTATCGGCACTCTTGCCCTCTTTGTGCATGGCGATGATGAGTGGAGCATGGCCTTTGAGCCATCCGTCGTAGCCTAGGTGGCGGCGCTTTCGAGGTGTGGCGATAGGCTGATTGCAGTGTGCGCAAATCTCGTTTGGCTTCCTTCCCATTTTTTAGTCTCCAGCGCGTGATCCTGCCCAAACGACGGTTAGCGCACGCTCACGCGATAGGAAGTGATGGCGGTCACACTATGTCGCTTTGCCGTCTCCGGGTTTTGGAACAGATTTCCGCTGTGGGCCACCAGCGGACATAGCGGCGTGAATTTCGGCGATGAGGTAATCGGGCACTTCCGCCGGACGTGAAACCTGGTGGTACTATTTCGTGATCGCTGCAGTCGTAGGCGTGCGTAATTATGTCAGAGCATAGGCCGTTGCCCTTCAGCGAGAGGTGTCGTGCCCTCGCGCAAGAATGCCTGACTAGGGCCCAGTTATTCACCAATGAGAAGCCGCGCCTCCAGATGCTTCTGTTCGCGGTCGATTATGCACGCAAGGCGCTCCAAGCAGAGCGTCTCGAAGCAACAATACAAACGCTGCCCGATGAGGGCCCTTCACTCATTCCCGAGATCGCCGAGGCTTTTGTAAACCGGCTCAAAAACATAAACCTTCCGCCCCCGTCTCCGCCCAAGCAGGCGAGGGCGCTGAAGCCGGTGAAGAAGCGACGAAAGGCGCCGAAGAAGCGAGCGACAAGACGACCCCGCTCAGCGGACGACGCGGCACAGCGTCTGCTACCCACCTGACTCTGAGCTGTCCGGTTCGACCCTTTTCCGAGTGTTCGCTTTGGACCTTCAAAGCAAACATTCGCAGGCGAGGGAGGCATGTCCGCTAAGGGTCAATAGCGGACGACTCACGCCGTCGACCGCATGTCCGCCTTACCTCCCAAGCTGACATTCGCCCGCTTATTGAAAACGTCTGTTAAGGCCAGAAGCGGACACATCGGAACGTCCGGAGCGAAGAACCTTTGTGTGATCTCCTTAACATTGAGACCGCGTGGTTGTGACTAATGTGCCAATCGAGAGCGAAGGACTCTCCGTAGCAGGTAAAGGAGACCTCCCATGCGCATCCTGTTAGGCATTGCTGTCGTAGCCGTTCTCGTCGTCGCAGCTTGGGCGAGCATTCCGACCGTCGCGAAACAGGACGGCATCGCTTCTATTGACCCGACCAGCTTGACGGTAACCAAGACCAATCTGCCTACCGAGCAATACGACGCGTTCTAGTTCGCGCGAGCGCACAGTTATCGTCGTAGAGCAAAAAGGGCAGGCACTGCCCGGCCTCTAGGCTTGACGCCCGCTTTATCCCCGACAGCGGACGCCATATCCGCCTTCGGCCATTAGCGGACGTTCTCGGTTATTGGAGCCGGGCCTGGGCCGCTGCGCATGCACTGTCCCAAAGGGTGCCGTGTGTGAAGTAGCTCACACAGACACCAAACAACACCCATGCAAACTGCCTATCCAGGTTACCGAGGTCATCTGGGGTGACAATTGGCAACCGATAATGGGTTGATAGTCTGTGATTTTTGCAACAAGGGGCGACTCATCAGTTCCTTGAAAGAAGTGAAATTTCGACAATGGAGCAAAAAAGGTTATGTGCATTTTGGCGTGATGCTGACAGTCCGTGTTTGCGTTTCTTGCGGCGCTAGATCATTTGAGCCGGGAGCCGATCAGATTATGGATGAAGCCTTTCAACGGGAATACGACAAGCTGCCGTAAACCAACGGCAATAGCCAATCGGACTCGAACAGCTCACCAAGGCAGGCATTGCGTCGCTGATGTGCCTGTCGTTCTAGCGCCATCCTCGCTCCGCTTTTTCAAAAAAGAGCCAACCCGCAACATTTGCTCGTTTTGCGGTCTGGTCGACTTCCAACAAATAGTTATGCAGCTCAGGACAAAGACTTCTTCGGCAGCGCAGCTTGTCGCCGGAGAAGCTCACTGTAGCAAAAAACCGCATTTCATATTTTTTCTGGTCTGGCGTTCCAACGTCACGAGCATCGAATGTCTCCAATGAGATTATTGAATACGGTGTCAGAAAGGCCGAACTGAGCAATTGCTCTACCTTCGCGCGAAATTCATCTTGTGAAGGCCCACAATTTTCATCTCCGGAGCTGCAGACGGCACGCCCGGGCGAAGAAAACGTCAATGTCGTGAAAATCAGGATTATTGCAAACAAGGCGGACAGTGATCGCGTTGTTAGATAATTCTTCTGCCTAGATGAATCGGGGGATCGGTCCATTGTGCGGCGTCATGCGGTTCGATAAATCAAATGTCACCCGGTCGACGTAGCACCAGCCCCATCCTTCCGGCGGGTCGTAGCCCTCAACAAGCGGGTGACCGGTGGCGTGAAAGTGCTTTGTGGCGTGGCGATTGGGAGAATCATCACAGCATCCGACATGGCCGCACGTGCGGCAGAGACGCAGATGAATCCAGACATCGTTGCTCTTCAGACATTCCTCGCAACCCAGCGCGCTCGGTATCACGTCACGAATATCTTTTAGATGAGTACAAAGCGCCACGTGTTTCCCTTTCACGAATAACCGGCGACCCGTTCGCCTGTCCCAAGGATGCTGAATTATCCAAATCGCCCCTCGCAATCGAAATTGGACCAGGGTCCAATGTATTCCGCGAATAGCCAAGGGGGCAAACCGGCACATGTTCAATGACCGCGGCGGCTGATACCTTGGATAAACGCCGAAGTTAAAGGGCGCAAAGACCGGGGGAGGGACCATGAGAAGAATCGTTGTTGCGATGACGCTGGCTGCGTTTGCCGGCATCTCTTGTGTGCAGGCGCAGACCTACCCATCGCGCCAGATCACGCTCGTGGTTCCGTTCCCGCCGGGTGGATCGACCGACGTTGCCGCGCGCATCATGGCCGAACGCATGCGAGCGCCACTCGGGCAGCCCGTCATCATCGAAAACATCGGCGGCGCCGGCGGCAGCATTGCGGTCGGGCGTGTCGCGCGTGCGGCGCCTGACGGATACACCTTCGACATCGGCCAGTGGGACACGCACGTCGGCAGCATCATCTACAAACTGGACTACGATCTACAAAAGGATTTCGAGCCGATCGGCCTCGTATCGAACAATCCGCAACTCATGGTCGCCAAGAAAGACCTTCCAGCCGATAATCTGAAGGATCTGGTCGCCTGGATGAAGACCAATCCCGGCAAAATCAACTTCGTCAACCAGAACGCCGCGGCGAATGTGACCGGCGTTTTGTTCGAAAAACTCACCGGACAGAAGTTTCAGTACATTCCCTATCGCGGGGCCGGTCCGGCCATGACTGACCTGGTTTCCGGCCAGGTCGACCTGCTGGTGGTGCAGGGCGCGGTGGCGCTCCCGCAAATTCGCGGCGGCAAGATCAAGGCGATTGCGAACCTGTCGCCGCAGCGCTCGACATCGATGCCGGACATCCCAACCTCGGATGAGGCCGGGGTGAAGGGTCTCTACATGTCAGGCTGGTTTGGATTCTGGGCACCGAAGGGAACACCGAAGGATATCATCGCCAAGCTCAATGCTGCGATGATAGAGGCGCTTGCCGATCCCGCTGTGAAGGCGCGCTTTACCGAACTGGGGCTGGACGTCGCTCCGCGCGAGCTGCAGACGCCGGAAGGCCTCGCCGCGTTCCAGAAGTCCGAGATCGACAAGTGGTGGCCGATCATCAAGGACGCCGGCATCAGTGCGCAGGCGCAGTGAACGCGTTCGCAATGGTGCGCCGCGCCGTCTGATCCGGTCTGCTCCCGCCGGTGCTGAGAAGGAACCGGCGGGCAAGTTCGTCCTGATGTTGCGCACGTACTGACGAAATGAAAAATCACCATAGATCCTCAACGGGAGGTGGAAAGTCCCGCTGGCGAAGAAGGTCGTGTAGTTAGATTTTGAAATTATTTAATGGTGCGGCGGCGGCCGCTTGGCCCTGTGATGGAGAGAATGCGCGCCGGGAACGGCTGAGTTGGGGTCTTGCCTGACTGATGTGACCCGCGAAAGCCGCTCCCGACGTGCCATTCGTAAAGTTGCCGCTACGCTAGAGCCCGAACGCTTGCGCTAGTGGTCCTCGCGGCATTTCTGGCCCGGTGGCGCCATACAAACCTCCGTGACTGACGCAATTGTAACTCAGATTTGGCCCGGCGGTTGCCCGGCGGGACTACAATTTTCAAGTCACCTGCTTATCTCGGGCGCGGCCGACCGCCCTGGCAGGTTTCCCCAAGGCCGTTTGCGAACCCCGTCCCCTGGGTTCCAACGCAACCGGTCCCGCCATGGCGGCCGGCACCGCGTACGGCCCGCGCAATCAGAAAAGCAGGGTCATGAGTCCGCAGAGTGCGACACCGACAAGCATCAGTGACCATTCCGAGGGTTTCAACCCAAACAGTCTGCCTTCGCTGATTACGTACGTCATCATTTGCATGTACTCGGTGCTAACGGGTTGCACTGTAGCGACTGTCGACGGCGGCGGCTGTAGCGCGCAGGTCACAGACGCAATGAATCGCGTGCCACAGGCTGGTACCAAGACACCCACACGAGGGCATACATCCGGCGCAGGAAAAATCCGACACACCGTTGTTCATTTGATCCCTGCGCCGGCAAGCATCGAATGCGGCGGTTGAGGCCCGAGCGCCTTAACGGTTGATTTCGCCGCACTCAACAATACGGAATGGCTAATTTGGCCAAAACAATGCCATTGGCTTGCTGCCCTCCTGCCTTCCTCTTGTCACACCCTGATGGCCTGTTTCGGCACAATCGAGCCAAAAACCCGGCTGCTCTCTCAACGTGATTGAAGTTGGAGTGCCAATGGTTTCCTCACAGAGTCTGTTCAACGAGCAATATCATAGAGACGATACTGTGCCCCTTGTGCCCGGGCCGATAGCGGCGAACGCTCGACACGGCGAGTCAATGAACGATCCGACAGACTCATCGCAGCGCATCGACATCGCGGCCGAGGAAACATGCCCGGCACCTACCGCTCAGATGCCTGAGCAAGATGACGCACAACAACGAGCACCTGCCATTCAGATCGCACAGGCTCCCTCGGCGACAACTTTTAAGTTAATGAGTCAGCTCGAGGCCTTGGCGTCCGACCTGGCCGTCAGGGAACGCGATTCATCCGATCAGCATGTCGAAAATAGTCACGAAGATTCTGACTTTTCCGCCGGGCTGCAGGCAACGGAACCGTCAATCTGCGTTACTCCTCGTTCCTCCAGTTTCGAACCGTTTGCGAGCGACAAGCCCTCGATTGGCCGAAAGATCGTCCTCGTTCTTGCCGGCCTATTCATAGCGGCTTTGGTCGGTGTCGGGGGTACATTCGCCTGGCAGTCTCACGGTGTCTGGACCGTGATGTCGCCCAAAGATGTTGACGCCGCGGCCGGGCAGCGGAGTTCTGCGCCTTCCGCTCAGGTATCGGCACCAGGCGCGGCGCTTCCGCAATCGGGACCCGTTACACAAACCGCATCAGCGCCCAGCGCGTCTGCAACTCCTCCTGAATTGGCGAAGCAGCTCGACGCGATGGTGCAGGATCTCGCCCTCGTGCGCCGCGGGGTAGAGCAGCTTACCGCCAAGCAGGAGCAACTTGCTGCCGCACAACAGCAACTTGAGCAGCTCGTTGCCAAGCAACAGCAGCTTGCAGCGAAGCAAGAACAGATGGCCCAAAATATCGCAAAACTGCAGACGCGCGAGCAGACCACCAGGCAGAAGACCGCAGCCCCGCCTCAATTGCGTGCGGCTCCCATTCTGCCACGCACGCCGCCGGAGCCCGCAACGCAGCTATCGTCTACGCCAGTGCCCCGCTCGGAGCCGCATCCCCTGCCACCGTTGCCTATTCCTCCGTGACACGGTGATCGCGCCCATCCGTGCGACAGCCTGTAATTTGGTCACACGGCCATAGGTCCATAGGTTACGAACTGCAACGCAGCAGCTGAGCCATTTCGTTCGGCGCAGCGTGTCCGCTTTTAGGCAGACAGGGCTGTGCGTAGCGGCACACTTTGTGCCAGCTGCGTGTGTTTCGTCGCACGCCGCGTTTACGCCGCCGTGAACTGAAATTGCCGCGCGGGTAACGCGCTATCTCAACAACAAAAGCCACTTGATCGAGTGCGAGCGTCCACGTTCGCTGCTCGGCACAGAATTAACTGAAAAAGGACAACATAAATGACTGCTCAAAAAGGCAAGGACCTGCTCGTGAAGATCGCGGGCGGCGGCGGATACACAACGGTCGCCGGCCTGCGCACGCGCCGTCTCGCATTTAACACTGAAACGGTCGATATCACGCACGCCGAAAGCGCCAATCGCTGGCGCGAACTGCTCGACGGAGCCGGCATCAAACGCGCATCGGTATCGGGCCGCGGGCTGTTCAAGGACGCTACCAGCGACGCGCTGATGCGGCAGGCATTTTTCGATGGCAGCGTTGTCAGCCATCAGATTGTTATCCCGGATTTTGGAACTGTGCAGGGTCCTTTCCAGATCACGAGCCTGGAAATCGCCGGCGAGCATAATGGCGAAGTGACCTATGACATGTCGCTCGAATCTGCCGGCGAGCTGATCTTCACGGAGGCATAGCATGGCCAATCGTCACCGTGGTGAGATCGAGGCCGAAATCGGCGGTGCGCGCCGCCGTCTGGTGCTCACGCTCGGCGCACTGGCCGAACTCGAAGATGCATTTGGGGCCGACGACCTGGTTGCGCTGACCGAACGTTTCGGCGCTGGCCGCATGAAGGCGCGCGATCTCACGCGCATCATCGGCGCGGGCCTGCGCGGGGCCGGAGAGGGCGTTAGCGACGACGAGGTTGCCGCCATGGCGATCGACGGCGGCGCGCAAGGCTATGTCAGCGTCGCAGCCGCGCTGATTGCCGCCACTTTCGGCGAGGCGAGCGGATGACGCCGTTTCCCTGGAAGCAGGCGATCGGCTTTGGCCTCGGTGTGCTGCGGCTCTCTCCCGAACAGTTCTGGCGCATGACGCCACGCGAACTCGCCTACGCCATTGAGGCGGTCACCGGCCTCGGCGCACCGCTCGATAGAAGTGCACTTACCAAATTGATGAAGAGATATCCTGATGATCGATAATTTTGATTCCACTGACAATTCTTTACCCGGTTTTCTGCCTGAGACGGTCGACAAGGTTCGCGACAGCACCAGGATGCTGGGCGTCAGCACGACGGTATTCGCCAAAGCCATCAGCAAGGCTTTCACGGACGCAGCAGCCGGCGGTAAACAGTTCGACGATGTGCTCAAGCAACTTGCCTTACGGCTGTCCGGCATGGCCGTCACGCAAGCAGTCAACCCTGTCGCTAAAGGCCTGGCTGGGGGCCTGAGCAAGCTCTTCGACGGTCTGTTCGCC
Organism: Pseudolabrys sp.; assembly: GCA_036265125.1. GTDB lineage: Bacteria > Pseudomonadota > Alphaproteobacteria > Rhizobiales > Xanthobacteraceae > Pseudolabrys. Next base: position 84,004 of record DATAPP010000240.1, read on the forward strand.
GGCGGAGGTGACTCATCCGAGAGTAGGCGGGCTATTCCCTTCGCAACGGGCGGAGTAATCGGTGCGCCGACCTATTTTCCACTTTCGCAGGGTGGCCTTGGGCTCGCTGGTGAAGCGGGACCCGAAGCAATCATCCCGCTGACGCGAGGTTCCGATGGACGGCTAGGCGTTGCCATGAGCGCGGGGCAGCCGACAAATGTCACGGTCCACATCGCGACCGCCGATGCGCAAAGCTTTCGGCGCTCGGAAGCCTACGTCACGGGCCAAATTGCCCGCGCAGTGGCGCGCGGCCAGCGTGGGTTTTGAGCAATGACAGCGTTCCACGAAGTTTTGTTTCCGCTCGACATCTCCTTGAAAAGTGCCGGCGGTCCGCAACGTCGCACGGATGTAGTTTTGCTCGGCTCGGGCGCCGAAGAACGCAACGCGCGATGGACGCATTCCCGCAGACATTACGATGCGGGTTACGGCGTGAAGACTTTCGAAGCGTTGTCGCACGTACTCGCCTTTTTTGAGGAGCGACGAGGGAGGCTATACGGTTTCCGCTGGCGCGACCGGCTTGACCATTCCTCGACCGCTCCGGGGCGTGCGATTGCGCCGACCGACCAGGTCATCGGCACAGGAGACGGCGTCACCGGGACGTTCCAGCTCGGCAAGATCCATGGTGCGCTTTATTCACCGTACCGGCGGCCGATTGCGAAGCCCGTTCCCGACAGCGTGCGCATTGCTGTGGCGGAAAATGAGCTGGAAGAGGGGGCCGGATTCAACGTCGATACAACAACAGGCGTGATCAATTTCCTCCCGGGCCACATTCCGGCGAGCGGCGCGGCCATTACCGCCGGCTTCCTGTTTGATGTGCCGGTGCGTTTCGACACCGACTATCTCGAGATGGATCTCTCCGCTTTTGCGGCCGGCGCTATCCCCAAAATTCCGCTCGTGGAGATTCGGCCATGAGAGTGATTCCTCCTGCGCTTCAGGCCAAGCTCGACTCCGGCGTCACGACTTTGTGCCGCTGCTGGATCATCGAGCGCTCTGACGGCGTAATTCAAGGCTTCACTGACCATGACGAGGATGTCGCACTCGGCTCAGTGCCCTGTCGCGCCGGCAGCGGGTTGTCGGGCAGCGAAGCGACGCAAAAGCTCGGCCTCGCTGTCGATAGTTCCGAGATTTCCGGCGCGCTGGCCGACGATACACTTAACGAGGCCGATCTCGCCGCCGGCCGTTACGATGCGGCGGTCGTCGATTTGTGGCTCACCGATTGGACGGAACCCGATCTGAGCGTGCTCCTGGCGAGGGGCACTCTCGGCGAGGTTAGCCGCGAGGGCGCAGCATTCATGGCCGAAATACGCGGGCTCAGCGAACAGCTGTCACAGGACAGCGGACGACTTTATACCGTGACCTGCCCGGCCGATCTTGGCGATGCCCGCTGCAAGTTTGATGTCGCGGCTGCCGGCTTTCACGGCAGCGGTGTGGTGACCGCGCTCAACGCAACAGCGGCTTTCACAGCAAGCGGGCTCGATGGTTTCGAAGACGCTTGGTTCACAGCTGGGAAACTCACATTCACAAGCGGCGCCAATGCCGGCTTGAGCGTTGAGGTTAAAGTGCATCGCAAGAATAGCATTGTCACCCTCGAACTCTGGCAGGCGCTGCCGGAGCCTGTGACCGCCGGCGATATCTTCGCCGTCACTGCGGGCTGCGACAAGAAATTCCAGACGTGCCACGACCGTTTCAACAACGTGGTCAACTTCCGCGGCTTTCCGCACATTCCCGGCAACGACTTCGTCGTCAGCTATCCCGTCCAAGGCCAGCCAGGCAACGACGGCAAGAGCCGGCAGGGTTGAGCCATGTCAGTTCTTCGGCAGGATATTGTCGCGGAAACGCGACGCTGGATTGGTACACCCTACCGGCATCAGGCTTCGCTCAAAGGGGTCGGTTGCGATTGTCTCGGGCTGGTGCGCGGTATCTGGCGCGCTGTTATCGGGGAAGAGCCTGAGCGTGCACCGCCTTACGCTCCCGATTGGGCCGAGGCGACGGGGAATGAGTCGTTGGCGGAGGCGGCGGCACGTCACCTGATCGCGACTCCCTTAGCCGACATTGCCCCCGGCGACGTGTTGTTATTCCGCTGGCGTACGAATCTGCCCGCCAAACACTCGGCCATCGTCACAACGCCCAACCTGATGGTGCACGCGCACGATGGGGCGGCCGTTGCGGAGGTCGCCATCGCGCCGTGGTGGCGAAGGCGTCTGGCTTACGCATTCAAATTTCCCGGAGTTATCAGGTAATGGCTGCCCTCGTTCTTTCAGCCGCCGGCGCTGCCGCCGGCAATACAGTGTTTGGCCCGGCGGGCGCAATCGCCGGCCGTCTGGTCGGCGCGCTTGCCGGCAATGCCATTGATCGCGCGCTGTTCGCGAGTCGGCGCGAAATTTCACAGGAAGGGCCGCGCCTCGCAGACCTAGAGGTGATGGCCTCGACGGAAGGCGCGCCGATACCACGCGTCTACGGACGCGCCCGTCTTTCGGGGCAAGTAATGTGGGCGACGAACCTCGAAGAGGTGGTAGCCACCACGTCGCAGACTGCAGGGAGTGGTGGCGGCAAGGGTATGGGCGGCGGATCAACCGTCACAACCAACACGACCACTTATTCGTACTTTGCGAATCTTGCGGTTGGCCTGTGCGAAGGTCCGATCGGCGCAGTGTTGCGCGTGTGGGCCGACGGCAAGCCGCTCGACCTGTTCGGGTTGACGATACGCACATACACCGGCGACGAAATGCAGACGCCAGATCCGTTGATCGTCGCCAAGGAAGGCGATGCGCCGGCCTATCGAGGCCTCGCCTATGTCGTGTTCGAACGGCTGCCGCTGGCGAATTTTGGCAACCGCATTCCGCAAATGTCGTTCGAGATCTTGCGCCCGGTAGGTCGGCTTGAACAGATGGTGCGCGCCGTCACGCTTATTCCCGGCGCGACCGAGTTCGGCTACGAACCAGAAACAGTGGTGCAGACGCTCGGCCCGGGCCAATCGGCGCCTGAGAACAGACATATTACATACGCGCCGTCGGACGTCATCGCCTCGCTCGATGAATTGCAGTCTGTCGCTCCGAACGTCGAACGCGTTGCGATCGTCGTGGCGTGGTTCGGCACCGATCTCCGTTGCGAGCAATGCCGGGTGATGCCCGGGGTCGATAATCGCCAGAAGCAGACTTACGGCGGAACGTGGTCGGTCGCCGGATTGGACCGAGCCACGGCGCATCTAGTGTCCGGTGTGAACGGCCGTCCGGCCTTTGGCGGTACGCCATCCGATCAAAGCGTCCGTGATCTGATTGCTGAACTTAAAATCCGTGGCCTCAAGATCACGCTGTATCCCTTTCTGATGATGGATATTCCGGCTGGCAATACGCTGCAGGACCCATGGACAGGTACAGCCTCGCAGCCGGCCTATCCCTGGCGCGGCCGCATCACTTGTGATCCGGCACCAGGGCGGGGTGGATCGCCCGACGGGACTACTGGTGCGGCAACGCAGATCAGCACATTTTTCAGCGGTGGCCCCGACCAGTGGAATTATCGTGAGATGGTTCTGCATTACGCCTCGCTGACGGCAAATTCCGGCGGTGTCGATGCGATTCTGATCGGTTCAGAACTAAAATCGCTCACCCGCGTCCGTTCGGCGTCCGGCGTTTATCCGGCGGTGGACGAGCTGGCCACGCTTGCGGCCGATGTAAAAGCAATCGTCGGTGCGAGTACTGCCGTGACCTATGGTGCCGACTGGACCGAATACGGATCGCATGTGGTTGATGCTGCCGCCAATGAGGTGCGCTTTCCTCTCGATACATTGTGGGCTTCGCCCTCGATCGATGTCATCGGCATCGACTATTACGCGCCGCTGTCCGACTGGCGCGGCGCCAGCAATCAGCTCGATAGAACGCTGACCGACAATCCGTATCGCCTGGCATATCTCGCTGGTAATCTTGCAGGCGGTGAGGGTTACGAATGGTTTTACGCCGACGACGCTGCACGGAATGCCCAGACGAGAAGCACAATCTCCGACGGACTCGGCAAACCCTGGATCTTCCGCCAGAAAGACCTTTGGAATTTCTGGTCGCAGCCGCACCGTGAGCGTGTCGGTGGCGCAGAACTCGCCAACTCAACGGCGTGGATACCAAGGTCGAAACCGATCTGGCTCACCGAGGTCGGCTGCCCCGCCGTCGATAAGGGAGCCAATCAACCCAGCGTGTTCCCAGATCCGAAATCGTCAGAAGCTAGCCTTCCCCATTTTTCCAACGGCAAACGCGACGATCTAATTCAACGGCGCTACCTGGAAGCGGTGCTCGGCGCGTTCGATCCTGCGTTCGGAGCAGCCGCGCTCAACTCCATCTCGCCCATTTATAACGGCCGGATGGTCGCGCCGGACGGCATCCATTTGTGGACCTGGGATGCGCGGCCTTATCCCGCATTTCCTGCAGCGACCGATGCGTGGAGCGATGCGGCCAACTGGGAGACCGGACATTGGCTGACGGGACGGCTCGGATCGACGCCTCTCGACGCGTTGGTTTCGACGATCCTTGCCGATAGCGGAGTGACCGGGATCGACTCCAGTGAGCTAGGCGGGGGACCGGACGGCTACGTGATGGACCGGCCGATGGCCCCGCGCGCCATGCTTGATCCGCTGGCGCTGGCATTTGCCTTCGATGCCTTCGAGCAGGACGGGGTGTTGCGTTTTCGCCAGCGTGGCGGCGCGCCCGTGATCGAATTAACCGAGGACGATCTGGTCTTGCCGGAGGAAACATCACCGACGCGATTGACGCGTATGCAGGAAGGCGACCTGCCGCGCGAAGTGACAATCGGATTTACCGACATCGGCGCTGATTATCAGCGGGGCGCGGCTGCCTCGCGGCGTCTGGCCGGCGCGTCAAGGCGCAGCGCCCATGCCGACCTAGCTGTTGTCACGAATGATAGCGAGGCGGGGCGGCGCGCGGAAATCTGGCTACAGGATCTGTGGGCCGGCCGCGAAAGCGCAGACTTTGCGCTACCGCCGAGCCGGCTCGCGGTTGGCCTTGGCGACGTTGCGGGTCTGACCGTGAATGGCAGGCGGCGGCTGATCGAATTGCAGGAAATAAGCGACACCGAAAACCGCGCGATCAGAGGGCGATCAATCGATCCGGAAGTATTTAATCTCGCCCTTTCACCGCCTCGCCGGCGCACGCCTACGGTGCCAGCCTCAATAGGTCCTGTACACACGCTGGTCCTCGATCTGCCCGCACTTGGTGCAGAGCAGCCGCCAGTGCTTTCGCGCCTCGCCGTGTTCGCCGACCCCTGGCCAGGACCTATGGCCGTGTGGTCTTCGAGCGACGGCTTGAGCTTCAGCCAGGCCGGATTGGCGCTGGCACCGTCTGTCGTTGGGCGGACACTCGAGGATTTGCCAGCCGGCCCGACGGCGCGCTGGCACCTCGCGAGCTTTCGCGTTCAGATCTACGGCGGTGTACTCAACTCGGTTTCCGACACCGCATTGTTTGGAGGCGCCAATGCAGCCGCAATCCGGCACACCGACGGGGGTTGGGAGATCGTTCAGTTCGCCAATGCCGAGTTGGTCGCCGATCGTACCTATCTCCTGTCACGGCTGTTGAGAGGCCAGGCTGGCAGCGAATGGGCCATCGGTGCGCATCTGCCGGCCGGTGCATCGTTCGTGCTCATTGATCAGCATCTGGTGACGATCGCCAGAGGACAGGATGCACTTGAACGCAGCCTGCAATTGCGCGTCGTCATGGCGGGCCGCGACCACGGTGATCCGACTGCGCTGACGCTTCCCGCAACACCGCACGCAACTGCGCTCAAGCCATTGATGCCCGTACACCTCAGGGCTACGCGTGGCGGAAGCGGCGTTACTGTCAGTTGGATCCGCCGCACTCGCGTCGATGGCGACACCTGGGTCGGCGAAGTGCCGCTCGGGGAGGATGTGGAGCAGTACGCAATCGACATCCTTTCCGGCAGCACCGTGGTTCGTACGTTTACAAGCACCACGCCGTCTGCGCTTTACGCCTCCGCCGACGAAGTGTCCGACTTTGGTGGGCCGCAGACAAGCCTGCACGTGCGCGTCACGCAGCTCTCCGCAACCGTCGGCCGCGGGATCGGGACCGAAGCAATTCTAACCCTCTGAAAGAAATCATGACCAACACTCCTCGTCTTGCTCTGCCGGCGATTGAAGCCGCGCAGGCGCAGAAACACGTCACCCACAATGAAGCGCTCACGCTACTCGACGCGCTCACTCAGCTGGCGGTCGAAAGCCGCACACTCACGACGCCGCCCGGAACGCCGGCCGATGGCGCTTGTTACATCCCGGCCGCGGGCGCAACCGGCGCATGGGCGAGTTGGAGCGGACAGATCGCCCTCTTTAGTGGCGGTGGCTGGATCCGCGTTATTCCCATGTCCGGCCTGAAGGCTTGGGTGAAAGCCGAGCGGCTCACAATTACTTACGAAGACGGAATCTGGCGCGATGGCATCGCGCTCACCGTCCACGGGGGACGCGTCACTCTGCGCGCCAAGGAAGAAGAAGTCACGCTTGCCGGCGGTTTTGTTGATACCACGGATGCGGCCTTCATTCCGGACCGTGCGATTGTCCTCGGTGTGGCCTCGCGCACCACACTCGCGATCACCGGCGCGACTTCGTATGGCATCGGGATTATGGGAAACACTACGCAATTCGGCAACCTGCTTGGTGTCGCGCTCAACTCCACAAACAACGGCGTAATTGGACCAACCGCGTTCTACGCGGATACCAAGGTGCGGGTGACTGCCAACGGCGGAAATTTCACCGCCGGCAAAGTGCGCCTAATTATTTACTTCCTTGAAATGTCCATTCCGGGCTCGTAACGCAATGCAATCAATTTTCGAAACCTGCTTATCGTTGCTGCTCGCACACGAGGGTGGTTACACAAATCATCCAAGCGACCCCGGCGGGCCAACCAATTTCGGCATCACCATTGAGGACTATCGCAGATATGTGAAGGTGAATGCGACTGCCGCCGACGTGCGCAGAATGAAGCTTGATGAAGCAAAAATCATCTACCGCGAGAAGTATTGGGATGCGCAGCATTGTGATGAGGTGCCGGCCGGTGTCAATTATGCGCTTTTCGACTACGGCGTTAACTCAGGCACAGGACGTAGTGGCAAGGTGTTGCGGAGGATGCTCGGATTGCCCGACGACTCCCGCACCGTAACCGACGCCGTCATTGCAACCGCACGTGCGGCCGATCCCAAAGTCCTGATTGCCGCCATCTGTGACGAGCGCTTGCGTTTTCTCCATGCACTCAAGACATGGCCGGTTTTCGGCGCGGGCTGGGCTCGCCGTGTGGCGGACGTCAAATCAACGGCGCTTAAGATGGCAGCGGACGCTGCCAAGGCCAGCACGATGGCACGCAACAAGTGATTCAAGGCAAATTCGGAGAATACAATCGATGTGGAACAAGATCAGATCCTGGTTCAGGAACTCGGTCACAATTCTTTGGGCGCGAGTGCAGGTGTTGGCGGGCCTTACCGCTGCGTCGCTGATGGCTCTCGCGTCTGACCCCAATGTGACCGGCGCAATTCAATCTGCGCTGCAGCCAAAATTCATTCCGTATTACGTCATCGCTGTCGGGCTGATCACCGAAATCGCGCGCCGGCGTACAGCGGGGAGTTCAAAGTAGATGTTTTCAGCTGTCCTTTCCTGGCTGGGCAATCTGTTTGGCGGTCCGTTTGCAAAAGCAGCGGTTGACGCCTATCGCGCCAAACTGGCGGCTGAAAACACCAGCGAAAAGATTGCCGCCGATCTTGCTGCGCGCGAACTCTCTGTAGAGCAGCGCGAGCACGAATTGGCCGGTCAAATGCTGGTCGCGGAGCAGGGGCGTTGGTACACGGCATTGCCGCGGCCGCTGTTTGCCTCCGCATTTATAATTTACATCTGGAAAGTGGTGGTCTGGGACAAGGTCCTGGGCCTCGGCACGACCGATGCACTCTCCGGCGACATGTCGCAATGGGCGATGACGGTGGTCACCGCATATTTCGGTGGACGCACTCTCGAAAAAGTCGCGCGGGTGTTTGCAAAGAAATAGAGCCGCCTGCCACATTCCGTTACCATTTTGCAGTAACGGCAGAGAGTGAGGCTGGCAATCGTCAATGAAACCACCTAGGCCTGCGAGGCGTTAGGAGGCGTAGGGAACTTTCGTGTGCATCCGAAATCCGGTCCGCGTTTGTGAAAGGAGAAAAAGATGGCTCACGTGCTGGCATATTTGCCAAAAGTAGAAAACTGGAAAAATTGGAAAAACGAAAAACGGCTGCCTTACCAAGGGGTCGTCAAGCATGACTGGGTGCCTACCGGGCGCATCGATTTCGCAACGCGCCTGAATGGAAGCGCCGAAGACGCCGAGCAGCCAAGCGAATTCAAGTTGCTTGTCGAAGAACGCAGGATTGTCGAGAGCATCGCCGGAAATGAGAACCTGGAGATTCAGTGGAGGCTGGCGACGCTGAAAGAAGCAAAAGCAGTCGTAACTCAATACCACAAATACCTGTCGGAAAACGCACTTATCAAGTCCGTATTTGACGACACAATCGCACTGCCTCCACCAAAAAAGAGTTCGGCGAATTCTTCGGCCTAGCGACTCTTAAAGCGTGACGCCGAAATTGCGTCAGCAGGTATTAGCGGTAGCTTCTTTGCGGAATCCAGTGCCGCATAGCGGACACAACATTGGATTTGGCCGCGGCTCCCTTGGCGGCGGGCGTCGGTCGGGTCTTGAGCGCTTCAAGCTGGGACTTGAGTGCAATAACCTCAACATTCAACGTGTAGCGTTGGAGCTTTAGGCGATTGATCACATCGTCCCTTTTGCTCAGTTCGACAATATGGCCAGTGCTCTTGTCTTTGAGCTGCTTAAGGCTGATCTCAAG
>DATAPP010000241.1:0-60195 GCA_036265125.1 Pseudolabrys sp.
TGCCCACTTGCATCAGCGGTATCGGTAAATCTCTGGAAAGCCTGATTGCAAAAATGCCCTCGGTAGGCCGTTCAGGTACCGGTTTTTAACCGCTTCGGCGCCATCATCAGACTCCATGAACCTGGCCGCCAGTCGGGGCGACCAATGAATAAGCGCACCGAAACTTTCCACCAGTCGGTCGCGTCGGGAGCTGTGTCATGGGTCGCGCCATACTGGCTTTGTCGGGTTCCGCAGTTTCATTGCTGCCCCGCCCCTTCGCCGCCTTCCGCAATATCTTCGGGGGTTTCTGGCACGAGCTGACCCGCGACGCGATCCGCCCCTACCGGCCCGAATTGCACTACATGCGCGGACCTGGCCCCGCCTGGCGCGCTAAGCACGGCGTCCGTCAGGCTGACTAGCCCCCCTTTCTTTTCAATGCTCCATGCCTAAGGTGGCGCGGCCCGGACCATTCCGGGCTGCAGTGAAAGGGTTTTTGCATGGTTCGGGCAGCCATTCTGGACGACTACCAGAACGTTGCGATGCAGTTCGCCGACTGGTCTTCGATCGCCAAAGATGTCGAGATCAAGGTCTTCAATAAGCCATTCGCCAGCCAGGATGAGGCGATTAAGGCCTTGCAGGGCTTTGCGGTTGTCGTTGGCATGCGGGAGCGGACCCCTTTCCCGCGCAAGGTGATCGAGGCCCTGCCCGACCTGAAGCTGCTGATCACCACGGGCGCCCGCAACAACTCATTCGACGTCAAGGCCTGCGCAGAGCGCGGCGTGACCGTATGCGGAACCGGCGCCACCGGCAGTCCGACCACCGGCATCGCCTTCGGCTTGATGCTGGAACTCACCCGCCGCATCGGCTTCGAAAACGCCCGGCTCAAGGCCGGCGCGCCCTGGCAGGTGACCGTCGGCCGCGACCTCGAAGGCCTCACCCTCGGCATTCTCGGCCTCGGCAAACTCGGCCAGCGTTCGGCGGCGGTCGGCAAGGCCTTCGGCATGAAGACCATCGCCTGGAGCCAAAACCTGACCGAGGACAAGGCGAAAGCTGCCGGCGCGGACTACGTGTCCAAGGACGACCTGTTCCGCAATTCCGATTTCGTTACGATCCATATCGTACTGAGTGACCGCTCGCGCGGACTCATCGGTGCCAAAGAACTCGGGCTGATGAAAAAGACGGCTTATCTGATCAACACTTCGCGCGGCCCGATCGTCGATGAGAAGGCGCTCATTGCGGCCTTGCAGAACAAGGCAATTGCTGGGGCAGGCCTTGACGTTTTCGACGTCGAGCCGTTGCCGCTCGATCATCCGTTTCGCAAAACGGAGAATGTCGTCATTACACCGCATCTCGGCTATGTCAGCGAGCAGAATTACCGGAAATATTTTCCCGACGCTGTCGAGGACATCCGCGCCTGGCTCGACGGCAAGCCGGTGCGGGTGATCGAGGCAAAGTGATGCGCGGGACAGGCCCGCGCGTGACCTCAGAGAGCGTTAAGCCAGGCCAAACAACTTCGCGGCGTTATTGTAGGCGACATCGGCCCGCAAGGATTCGTCGAGCGGGACCGTGTCGATGAATTCGCAACCTGGCCAGTCAAAAGGATAGTCCGCCGAAAACATGACGCGATCGCGCCCCAGTGCATCGAGCGAGCAGCGCACCGGGGGCAGGTCATACATGCCTGAGGTTGTCACCCAGACGTTCTCCCTGAGGTATTGCGACGGAGGCTTCGGCAGGTTCCAGCCGTAGGGCGCTGAGCGGCTGTCAAAGCGCCAGAGTTGGAACGGCAGCGTCTCGCCCAGATGGCCGAGCACGAGCTTTGCCTTCGGATAACGCTGGAACACGCCACCGCAGATGATGCGCAACGCGTGCGATCCGGTCTCCACGCCCCAGCCCCACATCGGCCGCGCCAGCACGTTGTACCCGTCGATGGCCCGCAGCGGCGCCACGGGGTCGGCCGGATGCAGATAGACCACGGTGTCAAGTGCGGCCACCCGCTCCCAGAACGGATCGAGCGCGCGGTCATCGAGATATTGCCCGTTGGTATGGCCATTGATCATGGCTCCGCAGAATTTGAGGTCGCGCACACAGCGCTCGAGTTCGTCCGCCGCAGCGTTGGCATTGTGCATGGCGAGGTGAGCGAAGCCGGAATAGCGATCCGGGCGCTTCTGCACTTCCTTTGCAAGGAAATCGTTCGATGCACGCGCGGCGCGCACGGCAACGGCGGCATCGCGCTCCGCCTGCACGCCGGGCCCTGCGATCGCCATAACGGCACGCGCGATGCCGGTCTTGTCCATCATCTGCAGCCGCTGTCCGTCAAAATCGGTCAGGCTCGCATAGAGTTGCGCCGTCTTTGCCGGCGCGACGTCGACCATGGTCGGCCGCCAATAAGGCTCCGTCGCAGGATCGAGAAAATGCTCTTCCAGGGCGATCTTTTTGACCATGGCGTGTCCTCGCGCTTGCCGGCGGACGCAACGGCCGCCGCAGATTTTTTCATTTGTCTGTACCGTATTTTGGGCTACCGTGTACCATCATGCAAGGCGGTCGCCGCCTCATGTAAGTATCGAGTTGCCGTCGATGAACCGCCACGTCACCAACGACAAAAGCCAGGTGCAGGTGATCGCGCGCGCAGCCACCATTCTGCGCGCGCTCGAAGACGAAAACGCGGGCTTGAGCCTCGGCCAGATCGCCCAGCGCGTGAATCTCGCGCGCTCGACCGTGCAACGCATCGTCGCCGCGCTGGAAGCCGAAAAGCTCGTCATCGCTGCAACCCCAAACGGGCGCGTGCGGCTTGGTCCCACGATCCTGCGTCTTGCGGCTTCGGTGCGCAGCGATTTCATAACGCTGGCGCGGCCGCTCCTGGAGCAACTTTCTGAGGAGCTGCACGAGACCGTCGACCTCTCGACAGTCAAGAAAGATCACCTTGTATTCATCGACCAGGTTATCGGCTCGCAGCGTTTGCGCGCCGTATCGGCGGTCGGCGATACATTTCCGCTCTACTGCACCGCCAACGGCAAAGCCTATCTGGCGCAGCTTTCCGATACCGCGATTGAAGCATTGATCGGCCGCGCTTACGAGACACGCACGCCAAAGACGTTGACCCGGCTCGACGCGCTGCTTGCCGATCTCAAGGCGGTGCGCCGCAATGGCGTTGCGTACGACCGTGAAGAACATACGCTGGGTGTCTGCGCTGTCGGCGTTGCCTTCCACGATCCGCTCGGCAACGCGGTCGCTATTTCAGTGCCCGTACCAAGTCAGCGCTTCGCAAATCGTCAGGCGTTGATCGCCGAACGCCTGATCGCCACCAAAAACAAGCTGGAGAACCATATGAGCTCGGCCGCCGCCTGACGTGGCGCACCGGACTCTGCGACTACTCGACAAGCGCGAATGCGCGAACAAGGGAGGATGCCGTGGCCAGGAAAATTCGCGGCGTGATGTTCGAAGAAAACCTCAAGAACAGCATGGGACTGGAGTTCTATAACCTGTCCCATCGGTTCGGCTATCAGTCCCCGAACTGGCCGTATTTCGAGGACGTCAAGATCGAGCGCATCCACTACATGGCGAAGTCCGGCGTGCTGTCGCAGCGCATCACCACCTCGATGCACAACACCACGCATATCGACGCGCCCGCGCACGTCATTCAGGGCACGCCCTTCATCGACGAGGTTCCACTGCCGCATTTCTTCGGCTCGGGGATCGTGGTGTCTATCCCCAAAAACAAATGGGAGCCGATTACCGGCGACGATCTGGAAAAAGCCTGCGGCAAGATCGTGCGCCCGCGTGACGTGGTGATCGTCAACACCGGCTGGCACAAATTCTACGAGGACAGCGAGGACTATTTCTGCCGCGCACCCGGGTTCGTGCCGTCGGCCGGCGAATGGTTCGTGAAGAAGAAGGTCAAAGTGGTGGGCCACGATACGCAGGCCAATGACCATCCGCTCGCCACCGCCATCGGCCCGCAGCGCAACGGTCCGCTGCATCCGCATCTCGCGGAGGAATATCGCGAATGGTCGGGCGGACGCGACTGGAAAGATGACTTCCCGGAATGGGAGCCGGTGCATCGCATCCTGTTCAGGAACGGGATCATGGGAATTGAGAATGTCGGCGGCGACATCGACAAAGTCACCGGCAAGCGCGTCACTTTCGCCTACTTCCCCTGGAACTGGGACCGCGGCGACGGCTGCATCGTGCGCCTGGTCGCGATCCTTGACCCCAAGCAGAAATTCCGCATCGAAAAGGGGAGCAAGTTCTGATGATCGTCCGTCACCTCAATGAAGCAAAGCCCTACGAGGCACCGAATCACCGCAAATATGAATCGCTGCGTATTTACGGCGCGGAGATGGGCGGATCGCAGACTCTCATCTTCGGCATCTCGCACTTCCAGCCGGGTGGCGGCGCGGGGCCCGACGCTTCGCCGCCGGAAAAAATCTACCACATTCTCAAGGGGGAGCTGACGGTGATCGTCGGCGGTAAAGAGCAAGTGGCCCGGCCCGGCGACACGGTCTACATCGCGCCGAACGAAAATCGCGAGATTATCAACCGCGGCAAGGACGTGTGCACGATACTGGTCGCGGTGGCGGCACCGCCGAAATAATTCAGCCTGTCGTCTCCGCGAAGGCGGGGACCCAGTAATCACTGAAAGTGCGGTGTTTACTGGATGGCCGCCTTCGCGGGCATGACAACGGAGAAGGAAATATCATGTCCGACGCATTCCTGAAAAATCCGCTGTCGCTGTTCGATATCAAGGGTAAGACCGCCATCATCACCGGCGCGTCAGGCGCCTTCGGTGCATTGGCGGCGAAGACGTTGGCAGGGGCTGGGGCCAACGTCGTACTCGCGGCGAGCAGGGCTGATGAACTCAGGAAAGTCGCCGCCGAATGCGAAAAGCTCGGTGGCAAGGCCGAGCTCATCGCGCTGCGGCCGAACTCCGAAGAAAACTGCGACAAGATCGTCAAAGCCGCCGTCGACAAATTCGGCCGCATCGACATCCTCGTCGTCGCCTCGGGCCTCAATAAAGTGTCGAAAATCGTCGATCAGAAGGTCGAGGATTTTCTCGATGTCATGGACGCCAACGTCAATCAGTCGTGGCTGATGGCCCGCGCTGCCGGCAAGCGGATGCTCGAGCAGGGTCAGGGTGGCAAGGTCATCCTCACGTCGTCAGCGCGCGGATTGCTGGGACATCCAGCCGGCTATACCGCCTATTGCGCGTCGAAGTCCGCGGTCGACGGGATCACCAAGGCGCTGGGTTGTGAATGGGGCGAGACCGGCATCACTGTGAATGCTCTGGGACCGACCGTCTTTCGCTCGCCGCTCACGGCGTGGATGTATGAAGACACCGAGCGCGCACAGAACGTGCGCAAGGGGTTTCTGGCACGGGTACCAAAAGGCCGCCTCGGCGAACCGGAAGATCTTGCGGGGCCGCTGTTGTTCCTCGCGTCCAAGGCATCGGATTTCTACACCGGCCATATCCTCTACGCCGATGGCGGCTACACCGCGGGATAACCGATGGCGAAAACGCGCATTGCCGTGGTCGGCGCCGGTCTCATGGGTCACGGGATCGCTCAGGTGTTTGCGCTCGCCGGCCACGATGTGACGATTTATGACTCGATCGCTGCCTCGCTCGATACCGTCAAGGCGCGCATTCTCAACAACCTGAAAGACCTTGGTGACGACCAGAAAGCCGTCGAGCGTGTGACGCCGGTTTCCGATCTCGCACTGGCCGTGCGTGACGCCGATTTTGTCGTCGAGGCCGCTCTGGAAGATCTGCCGCTCAAGCAAAAACTGTTCGCCGAAATCGAAGGCTACGTTCGACCCGACACGATCCTGGCCAGCAATACGTCTGTCATCCCTATCACCAGGATCATGGGAGAACTCAAGCAGCGGGAGCGCGCGCTTGGAACGCACTGGTGGAATCCACCTTACCTCGTGCCGTTGGTGGAAGTGATCGAGACCCAATGGACGAGCCGGCCGGCGATTGATTTCACCATGAAGCTGCACGCGGCTGCCGGCAAAAAGCCGGCGCACGTCAAGAAGGACGTGCCCGGTTTCATCGGCAATCGCCTGCAACATGCTCTGTGGCGCGAGGCGGTTGCGCTGGTGGAGCAAGGGATTTGCGACGCCGAAACGGTTGATACCGTGATCAAATCGGCGTTCGGCCGCCGGCTCGCCGTGCTGGGGCCGCTGGAAAACGCCGACATGGTGGGGACGGATTTGACGCTGGCGATCCACAGGACAGTATTGCCAGATATCGACAATCGTCCGCGCCCTTCGCCTTATCTCGAAAAGCTGGTGAAGGATCAAAAGCTCGGTTTCAAATCGGGTGAAGGTTTTCGGAAGTGGAGCCCTGAACAGCAGGCCGCATTGCGTTCGAAAGTGTTGCAGCATCTCAAAAATGCGCGCGTCCAGGACAGCTGACGACGCGCGACAAGGGAGGAGACGATGACCGAACGTCAGACAATTTCTCGCCGTATGCTGGTCAAGGCCGGCTTCGGCGCAATTGCCGCGCCGACGGTGTTGCGCGTGCTTCCAGCCAATGCGCAGTCGCCGGTGATCAAGATCGGCCATGTCAGCCCGAAGACAGGACCATTGGCTGGCTTTGGCGAAGCCGACGGATTTATCCTCGAGCAAGTTCGCGGGATTCTGAGCAAAGGCCTCGAGAACGGTGGCAAGACCTACAAGGTTGAGATCATCAGCAAGGACAGCCAATCGAGCGGCAGCCGCGCCGCGGAAGTGGCGTCAGAGCTGATCCTCGGTGACAAGGTCAATCTCATCGTTGCCTCGGCAACACCCGACACCACAAATCCCGTTTCCGATCAGGCCGAAGTCAATGAGGTCCCCTGCATCACCACGAATTGCCCGTGGCAGCCTTACTTCTTTGGCCGCAAGGGTGACCCGAAGAAGGGGTTCACATGGACCTACCACTTCTTCTGGGGCCTTGAGGATGTGATCGCTTCATTCCTCGCGCTATGGGACGAATTACCGACGAACAAGGTCGTCGGCGGGCTGTTCCCCAATGACGCCGATGGCAATGCCTGGGGCGATCCCAAGCTCGGCCTGCCGCCAGCGCTCGCCAATGCCGGTTACAAACTGCACGATCCTGGCCGCTACCAGCTCATGAACAACGACTTCACGTCACAGATTTCTGCATTCAAAGCGGCGGGCGCCGAGATCGTGACCGGCAACATGATCCCTCCCGACTTCGCGACCTTCTGGTCGCAGGCGGCACAGCAGGGGTTCAAACCAAAAATCGTCACCATCGGCAAAGCGTTGCTGTTCCCATCGGTCATTGACTCATTGGGTGTGCGCGGCAACGGTCTCACGAGCGAGATCTGGTGGACGCCAAATCATCCGTTCAAGTCCGGACTGACGGGCCAGAGTTGCCGACAGCTCACCGACGCCTACACCAAGGCTTCGAACCGGCCGTGGACGCAGCCGATCGGTTTCCAGCATGCATTGTTCGAAGTGGCCATCGACGTGCTCAAGCGCGCCAGAAATCCCGGCGATCCAAAATCGATTCTCGATTCAATCGTCGCGACCAACTACCAATCGATCGTCGGTCCGATCCAATGGACCGGCGCGCCCGTGAAAAACGTTACCAAGACACCGCTGGTTGCGGGGCAATGGCAACGCAAGGACGGCAAGTTCGAACTGACCATCACTGAAAACAAGACCGCACCGAATATTCCGGTCGGAGGCAAATTGCAGCCGATCTCGTGAATTCCAGTGTCCTGGCCGGGCTTGTCCCGGCCATCCACGACGAGCGGCAAGCCAAAGCAGTAAGACGTGGATGCCTGGCACAAGGCCGGGCATGACGAATGGGATAGACTTCACCCATGGCCCCGATCCTCGCGCTGGAGACGATCTCGAAACGCTTCGGCGCCGTCGTGGTAGCCGACAGTATTGATCTTGCACTGAACCAGGGCGAGGCGCTTGGCATCATCGGGCCGAACGGTGCCGGCAAAACGAGTTTGTTCGGCATCGCCACTGGCACACTCGCACCGGACGCTGGTCGCGTCATTTTCGCGGACGAAGACATCACCAGGCTGCCGGCGGAACGGCGTTGCAGAAAGGGCCTGGCGCGCTCGTTCCAGATCCCGCAGCCGTTCACGGGGATGACCGTCTTCGAAAATGTCGTCGTGGCCGCCGCGTTCGGGGCCAACGAGCGCGAAGCCGCCGTTTACGATCGGTGCGCGGATCTGCTCGAGCGCTGCGGCCTGGCGAGCAAGGCGAACAGACCGGCAGGCGGATTGACGCTGCTCGATCGCAAGCGCCTCGAATTGGCGCGCGCGCTGGCGACAAAACCCCGAGTCCTGCTGCTCGACGAGGTCGCCGGCGGACTCACTGAGCACGAATGCGCACTGCTGGTCGCGCTGATCAAAGACGTGCGAGCAAGCGGCGTTTCGATCATCTGGATCGAACACGTCGTCCATGCCCTGCTCGCAATAATTGATCGATTGCTTGTGCTCCACGGGGGCAAATTCATTGCGGAGGGCGATCCACGTACTGTGATCAGAAGCCCGCAGGTGGCTGAGATCTATCTGGGCATCGACGCCGATGCCTGACCTGCTGGAAGTCAAGGCAATCGATGCATTCTACGGCGACTTCCAGGCGCTGTTCGGCGTTTCGCTCCGTGTTGAGGCTGGCCAGATCATCGCAGTGATTGGTGCCAATGGCGCAGGTAAGAGCACGCTCCTGAAGACCATTGCCGGCCTTATGCGTCCGCATCAGGGCGAGATTCTATTCGAGGGCATGCCCGTGACCGGTACGCCTGCCTTCGATGTCGTCAACCGCGGGATTGCGCTGGTACCCGAAGGGCGCAGGCTGTTTGCCTCCCTGACGGTTGAGGAGAATTTATTGATCGGCGGCCAATCGCACCGGCCCGGTCCCTGGACGGTCGCGCGCATATACGATCTGTTCCCGATGCTGGCAGAGCGGCGTCACCTTCCCGCCCCGGCACTCTCTGGCGGGCAGCAGCAGATGGCGGCGATCGGTCGAGCGCTCATGGCCAACCCTCAACTGCTTCTGTGCGATGAAATCAGCCTCGGCCTTGCTCCGATCGTGGTGCGCGACATCTATGCGCAGTTGCCGCAGATCGTCGCGGAAGGCCTGTCGTTGATCGTTGTCGAGCAGGACATTGCGCAGGCGCTCCGCGCCGCAAGTCACGTTTACTGCCTGCAGGAAGGCCGCGTGGCCCTCAATGGACCGGCGCGTGAGCTCACGCGCGAGATGATCTCAGCCGCCTATTTCGGGGTGTGACTGATGAAACAGACACGTTCTTGTCCGCCGTCATGGCCAGGCCTGTCCCGGCCATCCACGTCTTCCTTTATTCGAGCGCGGCAAGACGTGGATGCCCGGCATACAGCCGGGCATGACGAAAAAGAGGCCGGGGTATAGCTCGATGCAGTGGTTCAACATCGTCCTCCAAGGCGTTTTGATCGGCGGACTTTACGCAATGTTCGCCGCCGGTCTCTCTCTCATCTTCGGCGTGATGCGGTTGGTAAACATCGCGCACGGCGACCTGATTGTCCTTGCGGCCTATGTGTCGCTGATGGTGACCCAGGCAATGGGTGTCGATCCGCTGACCTCGCTGCTGCTTGTTGTGCCGGTCATGGCGGTGATCGGTTATACCTTGCAGCGTGGGCTCCTCAATCGAACGCTCGGCGATGATCTGCTGCCACCGCTGCTGGTGACCTTCGGTCTGTCCATCATCATCCAGAATGGGTTGCTGGAGCTTTTCACAGCCGACAGCCGCAGGCTGCAGGCGGGCGCCATCGAGGTTCAGGCGTTCGAATTGCTGCAAGGCGTCTGGATCGGTGTATTGCCGTTGCTCCAGTTTGCCATTGCCGTTGCCGTGATTGCCGGATTGCAGATCCTGTTCTATCGCACCGCGCTGGGCCGCGCCTTTCGGGCCACATCGGACGACCCGTCGGTGGCCCAGCTGATGGGCCTCGATACACGACACGTCTTCGCCATGGCGATGGCCTTGTCGCTCGCGGTGATCGCCATCGCGGGTGTGTTCCTCGCGGTGCGCACAAACTTCGATCCCGCCATCGGACCTGCGCGGCTGATCTTCGGCTTCGAGGCAGTGATCATCGGCGGGCTGGGCAGCATGTGGGGCACGCTCGCCGGCGGGATCATTCTCGGTGTTTCGCAGGCGATCGGAGCGCAGATTGATCCGGGCTGGCAACTGCTCGCCGGTCACATCGTATTTCTCGCCATCCTGGCCGTGCGACCTCAGGGCCTCTTTCCGAAGGTGTCAGGATGAGCCGCGTCGAACACGCCACCCCGTCGAGTCGCGTCGGCGTTGCGCTCATTGCCGTGGCGCTCGTTGCTCTGGCGGTCGCGCCCTATTGGGGCGATCGGCAGATGCTACGGCTGCTCGCGGAGATCTACGCCTTCGTCGCGCTGGCGAGCCTGTGGAATTTGCTCGCCGGCTATGCGGGCCTGGTCTCGGTCGGTCAGCAGGCCTTCGTCGGTCTCGGCGGCTATGTATTGTTCGCGCTTGCGATTTTGCTGGGTGTTCATCCGATCGCTGCCATCCTGATCGCCGGACCGATCGGCGCTCTTGTTGCAATTCCGGTTGCTGCGCTGATTTTCCGTCTGCGCGGTGCATACTTCGCGATCGGCACCTGGGTCGTCGCGGAGGTGTTTCGCCTGCTGGCTTCGCAAGTCTCTGTGCTCGGCGGCGGCTCAGGCATCAGCCTTCCGGCAGCTGTTGTTGTCGCCATGGCGCCGACCCGGCAGATGCGCGAATTCGAAATCTATTGGCTGGCACTGACGCTGACCGCCATCGTGCTCGGCGCCATCGTCATATTGCTGCGCTCGCGCCACGGCCTCGCGCTCACCGCCATCCGTGACAACGAAGTGGCTGCGCAGAGCAACGGGATCGATGTGTGGCGGATAAAATTCATTGTCTATGTGCTCACCGCCTTCGGGACGGCAATGATCGGCGCGCTCATTTTCCTCCAGAAGCTGCGCATTTCTCCTGACACCGCCTTCAGCGTGAACGACTGGACCGCCTTCGTTATCTTCATCACCGTCATCGGCGGCATCGGCCGGATAGAAGGACCTATCATCGGCACCATTGTCTTCTTCCTGCTTCGCCAGGCACTGGCTGATCTCGGCAGTCTGTACTTGCTGATGATGGGGGCAGTCGCCATCGTTGTCATGCTGTGGGCACCGAAGGGACTATGGGGGATGATCGTGGAGCGCCTCGGCTGGCAGGCGCTGCCACTGCAACGGCACCTGGTGTTTGAAAAAGAAGCGGAAGGAAAACAATGAGCCCGATCATTGACATTTATTGCCACATTTTCCCCGATCGTTACTTCCAGGAGATGACCAGGGTTGCGCCGAATCTGGAGAACATCGGAAAACGGTTGCGTGGCGTTACCAAACTGTTCGACCTGGACGCACGCTTCAGGGAAATGGATGAGTTCGGGAACTACCGGCAGATCATTTCGCTGCCAAACCCGGCGATCGAAGACATTGCCGCGCCGGGCGTTGGCCTGAATCTCGCCCGGGTTGCGAACGATGCGATGGGCGAATTGTGCCGCAAATACCCCCAGCGCTTTCCTGCCTTTGCGGCTGCACTGTGCATGACCGACGTCGAAGGCTCGGTTGCGGAAGCGCGCCGCGCGATCAAGGATCTCGGGGCGCGCGGCGTGCTGCTCTATACCAACGTTGCGGGGCGCCCGCTGGACGATCCGCAGTTCGAACCGATCTTCGCAACCATGGCGGAACTCGACCTACCAATCTGGCTGCATCCCGTCGGAACGGCAGCGATGCCCGACTACCCCGCCGAGAAAAAATCGCGCTTTGAGATGTGGTGGTGTTTCCACTGGCCCTATGAAACGTCAGTGGCCATGGTGCGCATGGTCTTCTCGGGCCTGCTCGATCGCTATCCAAGCCTGAAAATCATCACACACCATCTCGGCGGGATGATTCCCTACTACGACGGCCGCGTTGGTCCGGGGCTCAAGGTGCTTGGTCAGCGCACCTCGGATGAGGACTATTCGAACATCCTGCCGTCGCTGAAGCGGCCGCATATGGACTATCTGCACGATTTCTACGCGGACACCGCCATGTTCGGTGGCGGCGTGCCCGCGACGCGCTGCGGCTATGAATTTTTCGGCGCGGAGCACGTGGTTTTTGCCACCGATGCCCCGCTGGGCCCGATCGCGCCGACCATCAAAACAATGGAAGGGCTAAACCTGCCGGTGACCGAGCGAAACGAGATCTTCTGCGGCAACGCGGAGCGGCTGCTGAATATGAAATTCAGCTGACCGAACCGGGCCTATTTTTTCTTTTTTCTTTCCACGTCCGTGGCGCTCGTCACGCCGGTAAAGCTGGGTGGGTCGCTGGCAGGAAAACTGTCATCGGAACTCGTCGCTACCTCGTCTTCGTGGCGCTTGGCCCGCTCTCGCTCGGCCTCGATCCTTTCGCGCACCGGCTTGTCGCGACGGTTGTTCCGCAAATGCCTGGATTCGCTCATCGAATCGGTCATTTCCAGTCTCCTCTGCCTGCGGACATAGTTCCGCGCCGAAGCGAATTAGTGTCGCAACAAGAACTCCCAAGGCTTGGAGACGTTCCTGAACCCGGTTCCGCTAGAGGTCCTGCTTGATCCAGCTGGATTGCATGTCCTCGCACCAATTGCCGACATTCCATTCGCCCCAGGCGCCGAGGCCGCCGAGTTCGTCGGAGCCGAAATAGACAGGCACGTGAACAACCGAAAGCCCGTCATGGTCGTGGGCGGTCTTCAATGCGGCGCGCAGCGAATGGACGCTGTCTCCGCCGGATACTGCCATGACGCCGGAAACCGCCGCAGCGAGCCTCTGGTAGTCGGCCCCCACGCGGTCATTGGTGCGGAACTCGGTTTTGTACTGCGCAACTTGCAAACCGGTGATCGCCGCCATCCGCCGATTATCGAAGATCACAATAATTCCGCGCACGCCATGTTGCACGGCGTCGATCAGAATTTGCGGGTTCATCATGAAAGAACCGTCGCCACAGAA
This sequence comes from Pseudolabrys sp., assembly GCA_036265125.1. Taxonomy (GTDB): domain Bacteria; phylum Pseudomonadota; class Alphaproteobacteria; order Rhizobiales; family Xanthobacteraceae; genus Pseudolabrys. The sequence goes on from DATAPP010000241.1 coordinate 12,987, forward strand.
AGCAATCCCGTAGCGCGGCTTTTCCGCCAAAGCCGATGCGAGCAATGCGCTGGGCGCGAAGCCCATATATGACGCGCCGGATTCGGTAAAGGTATCGCCGGTCCGATCGTCCTCAACAATCTGGAACCCGTTCGCCTGCACATCGCCGGCGTCGAAGTATTTCGCGGCGCCGATCTCTTTGGCGAAATCGGCGACGACCTTGATGGCGGCCGGCTGCGTCAGGACCGGTTTCTGCCAAACCTCGTCGCGCAGCGGCGGGCACTCAAGACGCTGACGCTTGAAACCGGCCCATTCCGCCTTTTTCTCGGCGCAGGATTTCAGCCAGGCGTTCTTGCCCGCATTGGTGCCGGAATCTTTCAACCTCACTGCAAGGCGATCGGCGACCGCCGAAATATCGCCAATCAATGCAAGCGTCTTGTTGTAATGCAGTGCGTCAGCCAGATCGCCATTGATATTGATCACAGCCTGCGCGTTCTTGTAACCGACGCCCGAGCAGTCGGCCTGGCACACCGCCCGCGAACCAATGACGATGAGCAGTTGCGCCTCCGTCATGGCGTAGTTGCCGCTGATCGAGCCCTTCGAGCCGCCGACATGCATGTTCTGCGCATGCGCATCCGGCAATACTCCGGTTGAGCCGGGCGATAGAATCACCGCGGCTCCGGCTGCCTCTGCAAGCTTCCTGATTGCCGGATCGTGGCCGCGTGTACCGCCGCCGGCTTTAATTGCCACTTTCGCGGCCCCGGCGATCATCGCAGCCGCCTGGTCGATCACCTTATCGTCGGCGGGTGCAAGCTTCGGCAGTTCGGGTCGCGTCGGCAAAGCGGCAAGGTTGACCGTGACTTTCGCCGGCTGGGTATTGAGCGGCAACAGCAGATAGAACGGCCCCGCACGGTAAGGATGATTCACGCACAGCGCGCCACGGCGCAACGCATCACGCAAACCTTCCGGGGTGTGCAGCACATAGGACTGGCCCATCACCGCCGTCATGCGGCCGAACAGTCCCTGCTCCTCCTTCGGCACCTGCTGCATGTTGTAGCCTTCGCCGAAGGTCGTTTCATCGCCGTAGATATGATAGACGCCGACACCATTCGAAGCCGCCGCGAGCGAACCGGCGAAGGCCTGCATTGCGCCAGGCCCAATCGATGTCACAACCGCCGACAGCTCTCCATATTGCCAGCGTAATGCTGTGGCGGCGTGGGCCATTTCCACTTCATTGCGGCAATTGATGGTGCGGGTCGCACCCTCTTCCTCATAAACGCGCAGGATATTACCGAGATCGGTCGATCCGTGCCCAAAGATCGCGAAGTATTTGCGCACGCCTTGCCTGAGCAGCCCCAACACAAGCGCTTCCGATAGCGTTAATTCGGCGAGCCTGGGCAGACCTTTCGCCAGCGCCTGCTCCACCCCGCCGGCTTTGGCGACCGCACGAGCACGTTCACGCGTCTGCTGTTCGGCGTCGCTGTCGGCGCGCGTGAGCATCAGTTGGTCTTCTCCGCAGCGGCCTTGAGAATCGGATTCCAGCGCGCGATATCGGCCTTGAGCAAGTTCGCGAGGTAGGCCGGACCGCGTTGAGCCGTGGGTGGCACCGTTCCACCCAGTTCCAGCAGGCGCTGGGCAACCGCGGGATCATCGAGCGCCTTGTTGAGCGCGTCGCTCAATTTGTCGACGACAGGTTTCGGTGTGTCCTTCGGAGCGAAAATCGCGCTCCAGATATTGATCTGATAGTCCTTGGCACCAACCTCCCTCGCAGAAGGAACATCGGGCAGCGCCGGCGAGCGATCATTGCCGGAAACCACGTAGGCTTTCACTGTGCCCCCACGAACCGCGCCCTGGACACTGACGACCTGTTCGCAAAAGAAATCGACGTGGCCGCCGATGACGTCATTGAGCGCGGGGCCAGTGCCCCGATACGCAACCTGGTTCGGCTTGAGGCCGAGTTCGGAGGTAAACAGCAGACACGCCATGTGGGACGACGAACCGACGCCGCCGTGGGCCTGTTTCACGCTGTCACCGTTCTTTTTCAGGTAGTCCACGAATTCCCTGAAGTCCCTGGCCGGGAAATCCTTGCGCGCCACGACCACCGCCGGCGCATTTGCCGTCAAACCGATCGGTTCGAAATCCTTCGTCGAATCGTACTTCAGGTTGGCGAAAAGCGCGGGGGCGGAGACGTGCGATCCCATGCTGGCGGCAAGCAGCGTATAGCCGTCGTGCTCCGACGCGGCTGCACGCGCGGTACCAATGGTTCCACCGGCGCCGCCTACATTTTCGATCACGATGTTATGGCCAAGGACCTTGCTCATGCCGTCGGCCATGATCCGCGCGACCACGTCGCTCGGCCCGCCGGCCGGATAGGGAACGATCATGGTGATCGGACGCGCTGGATAACCCTGCGCAAGCGCCGCCGGTCCGGACACTCCCAGTGCGGCTACGGCGAACAGGGCCGTGCAAATTTTTCTCATGAATCTCTCCCCACCTTGCGTTTACTCGGCGGCCTGTGCCGCCATTTGCGCTTCTTGCCGTTCCTTTTCCCGGATCGCCATGAGCACTTTTTCCGGTGTCGCCGGCAACGTTGTAATTCGCACGCCGACCGCGTCGTAGATGGCATTCGTGATCGCCGGAATCGTCGGCACCATCGCCGGCTCACCGATGCCTTTGACCCCTAACGGGCCAATCGGATCAGGATCCTCGATGATGATTGAATTGACTCGCGGGACGTCGAGCGCTGTCGGCAAAATGTATTTCGCAAAGCCCGATGTGCTGGTCCGCCCGTTGTCGAGCTTGTAATCCTCCATCAGCCCCTGCCCCAGCGCCTGCACGATGCCGCCTTCGATCTGGCCTTCCACGCCCTGTGGATTGACCGCACGGCCAACATCGTGGGCCGCCCAGATACCAAGCACCTGCACCTCGCCAGTGATCGTATCGACCTCGACCTCGGCGATCTGAGCGCCAAACACATACGCCTGCCAGGGCCGGCCGGAACCGTCGACCGGGTCGAGGCCTGTTGTATCCGTGCCGAAGCTCGCCGACCCGACCGGGACAACGCCACGGCTTTTGCACGTGTGCACCGCTTCGCCCATTGTGACGCGGTGATTGGTATTCTCCGCCCAAATTTCTCCGTTGCCGGTCCGAATCGTCTCGGCCTCCACATCCCAGACGGCGGCCATGACCTCAACCAAACGCTTGCGCGCCTCCCGCGAGGCGAGCGCAACGGCGTTGCCGATCATATAAGTCTGGCGGCTGGCTCCCGCATGCGACGCCTCGGGCGCACGCGCGGTATCATTGTCGCCAATCACGACGTGCTCGGGTTTCACACCCATCTCGTGGGCGGCGATCTGCGCTAGCACGGTGAGGATACCTTCCCCGATTTCAGTCACGCCCGTGACAACCTTCGCGCTGCCGCCGTCGTCGAGTTCGGCCCAGGCGGCGGCGCGATCGACCACGGCAGTCCGCGCGATGCCGTACCAGCAGGCAGCCATGCCTCGTCCACGTTTGCGGGCCATCGCCTACTCCGCCGCTTCCTGTTTTTCCACCGCCGCAAAGCGTGCACCCAGTGTGCACGGCGGCCGGGTGTCGCTACGGTTGAGATCGCGTCGCCTGTCGCCGCGTGACGTCGGCGCGCCGCTTTCCCAGCCGGAGGCCTTCTCCAGTGCATCGAGCGCTCGCATCAGGCTGACAGAGCCAAGCCTGGCTTTTGTGTGAGTCAGCGCGCCGTCGCGCATCGCATTGATGCGCCTGATCTCGAATGGGTCGAGTCCGAGCCGCTCGGCGCAAATATCCAGATGAGATTCGGTGGCGAAAGCGGTCTGCAATGCACCGAAGGATCGAAAGGCGCCCGATGGCGTGTTGTTCGTATAGATACCGATGGTATCCACCTTGACGTTGGGAATGGCGTAAGGACCCGCTGCCAATATCGCGGCCTTACGCATGACGCCTTCGGTTGACAGGCCGTAGGCACCACCATCGCTGATCATCTTCATTTGCAGAGCGCGGATATGACCATCGCGCGTTAAGCCCATGCGCAACACGGTGCGCGAGGGGTGGCGCTTGGCCGTGGAGATAATTGACTCCTCGCGCGTGAATACCAGCCGTACGGGGCGCAGCGTCTTCATTGCAAGCAGGGCCAGCATGCCCTGGTAGATCATGTCTTCCTTACCGCCGAATCCGCCGCCCACCGGGCTCATGATGAAGCGCACCTTGCTGATCGGCTTTGCGATGATGCGGGCCAGCATGTGACGATGATGCGTAATGTTCTGATCCGGCGATACGATGGTCACTACGCCATCGTGATCGACATAGGCGAGCCCTGCTTCGGGCTCGAGATAAGCGTGCTCGATGGCTTGCGTTGTATAGGTTTCCTCCACCACCAGGTCGCTTTCAGCAAAGCCCTTGTCGGTGTCGCCTACGCGGATGGGAATGTGCTTGGTCACGTTGTCCGGTGCGTAGTCGTGCAAGACGGGCGCACCAGGACAGACGGCTTCGTCCGGATCGAATACGGCCGGCAGTTCTTGATATTCAACTTTGATCGCGGATAGCGCGCGTTTGGCGATGAGCGGATCTTCGGCCGCGACCGCCGCCACGGCCTCGCCAACATAGCGGACCTTGCCGCGCGCCATAGTCGGCTGGTCGTTGACGAACACACCAAACCCGTCCTCGCCCGGGACGTCAGCGCTCGTAATGACACCCTCTACGCCATCCATGGCCTCCGCGGCGGACGTATCGATCGACACGATGCGCGCATGGGCATGCGGCGAGCGCAGGACCTGCACATGCAACATTCCAGGCATCGTCATGTCGCCTGCATATTTCAGGCGTCCCGAGACCTTGCTTGGCGTATCGATACGGCGCACGTTTTTTCCGATGAAGTCACCTTGCTCGGCTTCGTCTTCGAACAGGGCGTCCACGGACAGCCGGCCATTCTGCACGTCCCGCGCCAGCTCGACCGCGTCAAAAATCTTTTGATAGCCGGTGCAGCGGCAGATATTCCCGCCAAGCCGCTCCTTGATCTCCTCTCGATCAACGAATGGGTTCGCGCGCAGCGCGGCGGTCGCCGCCATCACCATGCCGGGAATGCAATAGCCACACTGGCTGGCCCCCGTCTTATGGAAAGCCTTTTGCAGGACGCTGAGTTCACCGGTTTTTGCCAGTGCCTCGACGGTCTCGATCGTCGCGTTCTGGGCCTTCGCCACGGGCAACAGACAGGACTTCATCAGCACGCCGTCGACGAACACCGAGCACGTACCGCATTCGCCGGCCCCGCAGCCCTCCTTGTTGCCTGTCAGATTAAGATCGTCGCGGATGAAGTCGAGCAGCCGCTGATGCGGCCTGGCCGCGCGCGAAATTTTGCGGCCATTGATCGTGGCCTTGAATTGAAGGTCAGGCATAAGCCGCCTCCAGTTCAGATGCGAGGACCGCCGAGTCGGCGCCGGCACGCCGAGCCGCGCTGATCAAACCGCGCAACATGAAACCGCGTACGACCTCACGGCGATAATCCTGCCGCGTCCGCGACGCGACGAGTGACACCGGCATATCGGCCGCTTCTTCAAGCCGCTCAGTGCTGAGCGGCCCGGCGCGAAGAAACGTCTCAACCTGTTCAAGACGAACTGGCTTCGGCCCGATGCCGGCAACGGCCAGCCGCACGTCCTCGATCCTGCGTCCCTGCTCGTCGAGTTTGAGCAAGGTTGCAAGACACACCAATGAGATGACCAGTGAGCGACGATGACCTACCTTTTCGAAGCTGCCCCCAAATTCAGGCAACGCGTCGCATTCGATTGCCACCAGCAATTCGCCGTCCGCGAGCGCGGTCCGATTGGGGCCCATGACGAATTGGTCGAGCTTCATGCGTCGACGCGCAACCTTGCCGCCGGCGTACTTTGCCAGTTCGACCTCGGCCTTGTGGGCAATCAGACAGGGCGTGGCATCCGCAGCCGGCGAAGCATTCACGATATTCCCGCCGATCGTTGCCTGTGCCCGGATCTGGTCATCGGCGAACCACACTGCGCAGCGCGGCATAGCGGGCAGCGCACGGGCAAGGGTGCGGTCGTCGAGGAATCGCTGGATAGGCGTGGCGGCGCCAAGCCGCACGCGCCTGTCGCCGACCGAAATTTCCCGCAGGTCAGGAATTTTCGCGACGTCGATCAGCGCCGGAATGTGCACATCACCGGCGCGCCCTTCGCGCGCCCACGGCAATGTGTCGGTCGCGCCCGCAACGATGCGATGGCGTCCGCGATTGGAGGCCATCATGTCGAACGCCTCGTCGAGCGAGCCCGGCGTCAGATAATCGTCGCAAGTGAGCATCGCTGCTCTTTCGTTATTCCGCCGCGACCTTTTGTGCGGCGTCCATCTTCGCCTTCACAACCACCTTTATGGCGTCCTCGACGCGATCCTTCGCGTACCGGATCGCGGTCGGAAGATCGTCGAGCGGAAAGGTGTGGGTGTGAATCTTGGTGGCGTCAAAACGCTTTTGCTTCATGAAGGCTTCGGCGCGATGGGTCGCGCTCTTGCCTTCGCCGCGGATCCCGTAAACGTAGATGTTGTTGCGCACAATGTGTGCCACATCCACAGGCACTTCCTCATGGGCAAAGGCGGCCAGGCAAACGCGACCACCGCGATTGACCATCCGTACGGCATCGTTGACGGCGCTCGTTGCTGCCGAGCATTCGACGACATAGTCGACGCCCTTGCCGCCATTGAGTTTTTTCACTTCGGCCACGACGTCCGGCGTCTTGCGGATGTTGATGACCGCATCGGCACCGAGCTCCGTGCCGATCTTCAGTCGATTGTCGCGGGTGCCGGTGAGAATGACCGGCTGAGCGCCGAGTGCTTTCGCGACTGCGACGGCCATCAGCCCGATGGGGCCCGGGCCGGTGACGCAAACACTTTCGCCGGCCACAAGCCCGCCAAGTTCGGTGAGCGCATACATTGCGGTTCCGGCGGTGACAACGAGGGTACCCTCTTCGTCTGTCATCCCGTCCGGGATCGCCACCAGCGTGTTGATGTTGTTCACCTGGTATTCGCAGAAGCCGCCGTCAGTGGTGAAGCCATTGGCGCGGTGGCCCTTGTCAACATCACCATAATTGAGACCGTAGTTGTGGCAGGACGTATACATACCTTCGCGGCAGCGCTTGCACTGCCCGCAGCCGGCATGAATCTCGACCGCCACGCGCGTGCCGATTTTGTATTCATCGACGCCGGGCCCGAGCGCGACGACTGTGCCCATGTATTCATGACCGGGCGTGAAATTTTTATTGAATGGCAAGCCGCCCTGAATTGACGCCGGCGGACCGTGGTAGATGATCTCAAGATCGGTAGCGCAGATCGCTACCGCGTCGATGCGCACCAGTACTTCCGCCCTCTTGGGCACCGGAATCGGCTTGCTTGTGATGCTGAGTTGTCCAGGCTCACCGAGCACCCAGGCACGCTGGCTGTCCGGAATTGGAAATTCGTTGTGGTTGGTTTTCACGCCAGCCGGTGCGTACATGAGTCCTCCGAAAAATTTTTTTGTCAGTAAAGCCGGGCCACTCAATTAGTGACGGCATGTTGAGCGCTGGATTGTGCGCCGGGATCGCCGAATTCAGCGGAGAGGCCGCGCGTTGCGGCCACGATCTCGTCGCGCATCGATGCGATGTGCTCGTCACTGGCACGCATTGCCGGGGTCGAGGCGCTGATTGCGCCTATGACTGTTCCCGCCTGATCGCGGATCGCGGCGCCGACGCAAATGACTCCCGGCAGAAATTCTTCGCGGTCGATGGCGTAGCCGTTGCGGCGGACGATGCGCAGTGACTCGATCAGTGCGGGGAATTCCGTGATGGTATGCTCAGTGAAGCGCTTCATGCCCTGCGCAAGAATGCGGCGCATTTCATCCTCTGGAAGCCATGCCAAAATCGCTTTGCCGATCGACGTCGCATGCGGTGCTTCCAGTTTTCCAATCTTGCCCGTGTCGACACGGACGGCATGGCGCGCCTCGCGCACAGCAAGCGTGATCACCGCGTCGCCTTGCAGTGCTGCCAGATGCACGGTCTCGCCCGTCGCCCGGTTGATTGCTTCCAGATAGGGCTGCGCGCGGCGCGGCAGATCGACCTGCAAGCAGGCGTGCCCGAGATAGAGAATGCGGGCGCCGAGCGCATAGAGGCGGCGCCCCGGCACCTTCGCGGCGAAGCCGCGCTGGATGAGCGTTGCAAGCAGATGATGGCACGTGGAAATGTTCAGGCCTGTGCGCGTGGCGAGATCGGTGAGCGTCGCCTCCCCGCCCGCCTCGGCGATGGTTTCCAGCAGATACAGAGCGCGATCGACCGATTGAATGTTGTGGCGATCGCCCTGAGCGGGCGAGCGCTGCGAACGGGCCTTGGCGCCCGGTCCGGGCAGGATTGTCGCAACCATGTTTGTTTTCTCCCTGGCGATAGGGAAATCGCACAGCGCGACTGAGTCAAGAAAATTTCAGTATTAAGAACCGTGTTTTCGCCATTAGAAAATCTAAATATGGTGGCCGAACAGGCCTTTACCCGGTTTCAGTCTATTCGCCTGCAAGGCCAAGCTCGATTTCCAGGGCCCCACAGAGCATCTGGCCAAGGGTAATGTGCATTTCCTGAATACGGGCGGCTGTGGCGGAAGGCACCGCGAGCAGGTGATCGGAAAGAGGAGCCAGGTCGCCCCCGCCCTTGCCGCTAAACGCCACGGTGACCAGCCGCATGGAACGGGCCTGCCTGAGCGCCGCAACCACATTCGGGCTTTTGCCCGATGTCGAAAGCGCAACCACAACGTCGCCGGGCTTGCCCAACGCCTCGATCTGGCGGGCAAAAATCTGTTCAAAGCCGAGATCATTCCCGGCAGCGGTGAGCACGGAGGTGTCAGTGGTCAATGCAATCGCCGCGATGGCTGAACGATTGCGCTTGTAGCGGATCGTCAATTCGGTCGCGAGATGCTGCGCGTCTGCCGCGCTGCCGCCGTTTCCCAAGAACAAGAGTTTGCCGCCGTCACGGACCGATTTGGCGCAAACGCGAACGACCCCTTCGAATGTATCGGACAGCGCCGCTTCCGATCGGCGCGCGACGTCGTGATGTTCGGCGAATTCCGCTTTGAAGAATGCTGCCAGGTCCAAGTCGCTTTTCCTCACGCCGCTTCGCCACGAAACTCAGGCACTGCATCGCGAAGTACATTATAGATCGCCGCGCGCTCGCCGCGGGCAACGCCCTGTTCCAGGGTCGTCACCCAGGCTCGAATGGCGTCCAGCGGCGGCCGGACCGGTTTCGCCGCCACGACGCCCGGGATCCCAATGTCCGCCGTCTCTTCCTCGCGCGCGAACAGAATCTCATGCAGACGCTCACCAGGACGGATGCCGGTAAATGTTATCTTGATGTCTCGGTGGGGCTCCAGGCCGGACAGCCGGATAATGCGTTCTGCAAGATCGACGATTTTTACGGGCTGGCCCATATTGAGAACATAGACCGACACATCGCCATTGCGGTTTTCAAGCGCATGACTCGCCGACGTAATGACCAGATCGCACGCTTCGCGAATGGTCATGAAATAACGCACCATGTCCGGATGCGTGACGGTGACCGGGCCGCCTGCTTCAATCTGTGCCTTGAATTTTGGAACCACCGAACCGTTCGAGGCGAGCACATTCCCGAACCGCACCGAGATCAAACGCATCGCGTGCTGGCCGGGGCTGCTGCGGCGTGCGAATTCATCATCGAGCGCCTGGCAGTACATTTCGGCGAGACGCTTGGTGGCACCCAGCACTGATACGGGCTCGATCGCCTTATCGGTGGAAATCATAACCATGGCTGTGGCGCCAGCAGCCGCAGCGGCGTCGGCAACATTGATCGAGCCGAATACATTGGTCTTGATGCCCTCGTCCCAATCCTGCTCCAGCATCGGTACATGCTTGAGGGCCGCGGCGTGAAAAACGATGTCGGGTTTGAATTGCGCGACGAGGCCCATAATCCGCTCCCGGTCGCGAATATCGGCAATACGACCGGAGATCGCCGCGTAGCTCTGCTTGGCCTTCAGCGTTTCGAGAACGGCGTGCAATGCGGGTTCAGAATGCTCAATCACGAGCAGCCGGGCGGCCCCAAATGTCACAATGCGATCACAGATTTCCGCACCGATTGAACCGCCACCCCCGGTTACGACAATCGCCCTCCCGCTGACAAAATCTTCAAGCCGGCGGTAGTCAATCTTGACGCTCGGCCGCAACAAAAGATCCTCGACGGCAACCGGCGCCAGCTGGACAGCAGGCCCGTCGGCATCAAGTGACGGCAGTTGACTGATGCCGAGCCCAAGCCTGCGCGCTCGCATCAAAATCGCTTCCGGACGCGCTTCTGGGTCGAGCGCCGAAGGCGCCAGCACAAGCCGCATTACGCGGTCGCCGCTCGCCTCCAGATCGGCCACGATCCGCTCAAGGTCGTCGATATCGCCCAGCACCGGAATGCCCCTGATCGATTGTCCCCGATCGGCGGGCGATGGCGACAGCACACCGACAGGCCATATTTTTCTAACGGCACCGCTTTCGATCCCGCGCAATAAAACTTCCGCGTCGGCGGCACGCCCGAGAACCAGGGTAGGAGTCGCGTCTGCAATCCGTACGCGCTTGAGCGTGCGCCTATAGTGCAAGTAACGATAGACAACCCGCAGACCACCGAGAAAAAACATCTGCAGAAACCAGTAGAGCAGGATGGTGATTTTGCCAAAAAAGAACGTGCCGTAGAAATTCGGCGAAATCAAAACGTAGTCGAGTGCAAGAAGCGAAACGGCAAGCACCGTCGACGCCCGAAAGAGGTTGTAGAGGTCCGGGACCGACGTGAATCGCCATTTGTTGCGTTGCAGGCCTACGACGAAATAGACGATCAACGCATAGGCCAAAAAGCACGGAAGGAACAACACGAGGGCATGCAGACGCTCATTGAGAGCGGCGCCTTCGAAGCGCATGAAAAATGTCACGACAATCGCCGCGGCGGTGGCCAACAGATCGTGCAATACGATCAGAATCTGGCGGGGGGTCAGCTTCAGAGACCGCATCATTCCTAGTACACGACGTTTGCGTTTTTGAGAAAGCCCCAGATATCGACCACGGGCTTCCCTTTAAGATCCGCCTCGGCATAGACAGAGTGCGGAGCGCACAAGATCAGAAGGTCGCTGTGGTCGACCACATGGTCGAAAGGCAGAATGTTTGGATCCGTCGTTACGAAAGGATCAGTTGTGAGCACTCCTCGCGCGCAGATTTCCAGAGCATGCTTGAGCTTATAGCTCAGCGACGCACGGGTATCATCGATTTCGGCCTTGAAAGCCATACCCAATAAACCGACGGTCATGCTCGAAATCTCGTAGCCATGCCGCAGGTCATCAACGAGCTGCAGCACGAGGCCCTCGTTGACCTGCATGGCAGCATGACCCATCCCGAATTGATTGCGGGCATACGCGGCAAGCTGCATGGTGTCCTTGAACAAACATGGGCCCGCTGAAAAGCCTGGACCCGGAAAACTTCTGGCGCGCGGATAATTCTGCTTCATTGCGCGCATGATGGCGCGATAGTCGGCGCCCGCGGATTTCGCGATCATGTAAAACTGATTGCTGGCCGCAAACTCGATATAGCGGTAGGCATTGTTGAAGAGCTTGGCGAATTCAGCTTCGATCGGCTTTACGACAACGAGCTCGGGGGCAATTCGTCTGAAGATTTCGCTCGCATCTTTCTCGGCGTCCGGTGACGTGGCGCTGACAATTTGCGGCATTTCCCCCAATTCCTTGATGCCATATCCTTGCACCACGCGTTCGGGGCAGAATGCCACGCCGTTCCTGCGGCCGAGCCGTTTGAGATAGTCATGCAGCCAATTGGTCGTTCCGGGATAAACTGTCGAGCGAAGAATCAGCAGTTGGTCGTCGGCGATATGCGGCAGTAGACTGTCGACACAATTTTGTACTTCCTTCTGCACCGGATTGAGGAATTCATCGACCGGCGTACCGATGGTGATGACCACCGGACCGGTGCGGCCAATTGCGTCGGGTGACGATGTAAAGAGCAACTTGTTACCGGCGAGCGCTCTTGCCAGCAGCGGCGCTGCGCCATGTTCGATGAACGGAAGTTTGCCGGACTTCAGTGTCGCCAGCGCAGTCTCGTTGAGATCATTGATGTTCACCGTCAGGCCCGCCTCGGCAAAGGCGAGCACAAGCGGAATTCCCACGTGCCCGGCACCACCCACAACAGTGATATCAGCGGTCTTCGTGCCGGTCGGGCTGGACGGCGCCGTTTTGGTGGATGCGATATTCAACTGGATCCCTTATCTCCGGAATGGAGAATATCCTAGCAAACTGCCGCTGCGTGGCCCTGCTCGTACTTCAAACGGACTAATTGGGCCGATTACCAACCACTTAGCTAGCAAATTCCGCAGGCCCGGTAACAGCCCTTTTAATCGCGGTAAAGCCTTTGCAGGTCAGGCTGGTCGATCGGCATTCAAGACCGTCCATCCACCGTGCCCGCTCGGCTTTTCGAAGCACGCGATCGCAGGGGTCGGTTTTTTCGGCGGCGTATGTAGTTCTTGCGCGACCCACTTGCGTCAGCGGATAGGGCATGCGAAGGGCGTCCCGCCGAAACCCAAGAAACCACCATGCCTCGAAGGACTTTGCGTCGATGCGCCGCGCACTCCTATTGTCGGCCAAGGCGGCAATCTCCATCCTGCTTCTCTATTTCTCGCTGCGATGGAGCAATGTCAGCACGATACCCGACCGACTGAGCCGCCTTGAGCCGGGCTGGATCGCCCTGGCACTTGGGCTGCTGACGACTCAAATCGTGTTCCTTGCCATTCGCTGGAAGACAATTGCCGTTGCGTGCGGAGCGAACTTGGCATTCGTGCCCGCTTTGCAGCTAAGTTTTATTGCGGCATTTTTTAATCAGGTACTGCCCTCGACCGTTGGCGGCGATGGTGCGCGAATTTGGCTGCTCGCTCGTCGGGGTGCCGCCGGCTGGGCGCGCGCAACCTACTCGGTCTTGATTGACAGAATTGTCGGCATATTCGCGTTGGCGCTGGTTGTCCTCGTCTGCCTGCCGTGGACGTTTGAACTTATCCATGATGCCATCGCCCGAACCGTTCTTTTGATGATCGGATTTGGCGCAACCATCGGCGCGATGATCTTCGTCTTTATCGGTGCGAGATTTCAGAAATTGTTTGATCGATGGGCCCTCACACGCCATCTGGCGGCGGCGGCACGCGTCGCGGCAACCCTGTGCAGTTCGCTTCATTCATTCGCATTTGTGATCGCTTGCTCCATCGCAATTCATTTAATCACTATCGCGGCAGCATGGTGCTGCGTAAAGGCGATCGCCGCGCCCGTCAGTTTCCTGCAGGTGCTGTTCCTTATCCCTCCCGTATTGCTCGTATCAGCTGTACCGATATCGATCGCCGGTTGGGGTGTCCGCGAAACCAGCATGATCGCCGCTTTCGGCGTTGCTGGCCTCGCTCAAAGGGACGGACTGACATTGTCCATCCTTTTCGGGGCGGCGAGTTTTGCCGTCGGCCTTATCGGTGGAATCGTCTGGATCGCCAGCGGCCTACGCGTACGATCCTTCGCTCCAACTGCGGCGGAAACCAAGGCCGTCGGCAATAACACGTAACGCTTCGAACAGGCTCCAGGGCAAATGAACGAATCAAAAAGCCAGCGCGATGGCGGGCACGGTAGACCCGGCATGCGTCGCCCGGCGGCCTTCCTCGACCGCGACGGTGTCCTTAACGTTGACCATGGCTATGCCCACAGGCCCGAACAGCTTGAGTGGGTCGAAGGTGCCGCAGAGGCTGTGCGCCTTCTGAACGAAGCCGGATATTACGTATTAGTCGTCACAAATCAGTCCGGCATTGCGCGTGGCTTTTTCGACGAAGCAGCTGTGAAATCATTTCACGCCCATATGCAGGACGGGCTTTCGGCACACGGCGCTCACATCGATGCCTTTTATTATTGTCCGCATCATCCTGAAGGCACCATCAAGGCGCTGGCAGTGCGCTGCCGTTGCCGAAAACCAGCTCCGGGCATGCTGGAGCAGGCCGCGCGCGAATGGCCGATCGATGTCGGCGCAAGCTTCCTGATCGGCGACAGAGACGACGACATGGCCGCTGCAGCCGCATTCAACATCCGCGGGGTCAAATTCAGTCCGCAAACGGATTCTCTGGTAGACGTCGTGCGGCAAGAACTCGCCAAAAGTTCGGGTTTGGAAGATCGACTTCGCTCATGAACAAGCCTGTTGGCACATCGCAGAGGGTTCTGACGTCCCTTCTGTTGCTCTGGCTTGCCGGCGTGGCCTTGCGACTGACAATTCTGGCCGTGCCGCCTGTCATTCCTCTCATTCATGACGAACTGAATCTGAGCGCAACCCAGATTGGTATCTTGACCGGACTGCCATCGATGCTGTTTGCCTTTGCGGCAGTGCCGGGTTCCCTGCTGATTGCCCGCCTTGGTATCCGCGCCGCGCTGATCGTTGGGCTTGCGATCACCGCAATCGGTGGCGCGCTTCGCGGTGTTCTGCCCGATGTGTCTTGGCTCTATTGCATGACCATGGCCATGGGAGCGGGTGTCGCGATCATGCAGGTGACAATGCCCCCAGCTGTTCGTGCGTGGGTGCCCGACCGAATTGGTTTCGCCACCGCTGTCTATACCAACGGCTTGCTCCTCGGCGAGATTCTGCCAGTGGCGTTGATGCTTCCACTGGTGTTGCCGCTTGTCGGGGGCAGCTGGCAGAAGGGTTTCGTATTCTGGAGCGTGCCAGTCGCACTCATCGCCGGCATCGTGATGGTGCTCGCGCCCCGATCAACAACCGATGGATCGACACTGGTCCGGCGGCGCTGGTGGCCCGATTGGGGCAACGCGCTGATCTGGCGTCTCGGCATCATGCTCGGAACGATCAATGCTATTTATTTTGCAACCAACGCATTCATTCCCGACTACATGAGGAGCAGCGGGCAGAGCGAGTGGATCAGTGCCGCTCTGACGGGCCTCAATACCGGCCAATTGCCCGCGTCATTTCTGCTGCTCGCGATTGCCAGTCGTCTGGAACGCAAGGTTTGGCCTTATGTCGTCAGCGGCCTGCTGTGCGTCATTGCGACCGGTGGCATCGTGTTCGGCAGCGGCGCATGGGTCGTAGCGGCTGCCACATTGCAGGGCTTCGCCGCTGCGGCAATCCTGATTCTGGTGCTGGCACTGCCGCCACTGCTCAGCCCGCCCGACGATGTCCATCGCGTTACCGCTGCGATGTTTACCATCAGCTATAGCTGCGCAGTGATTGTGCCCGTCATCAGTGGGCTCGCCTGGGATCTGACCGGGATTGCCAGCGCGGCGTTCCTGCCAATCGCCTTATGTGGGATTGTGCTGGTCATCCTGGCGCCGGCAATCAATCATATCCCCCGCACCGGGAGTTAATGCCATGAGCCCGATCCCTGTCGGAGCAAAAGGAACTTACACGCTGCGCGTCACGCCGGCGCATCTTGCCAATCAATTCAAAGATGCCGCGCTGCCGCCTGTATTCGCAACACCGATGATGATAACCGCGATGGAGAACGCTGCGCTCAATGCAGTGCGAAGCTATCTTGGGCCCGCGGAAAGCGCTGTCGGAACGGCGATCAATGTCCGTCACCTTGCGGCAACGCCCGTCGGCCATCGCGTGACGGCTGAAGCCGAAGTCACCAAAGTTGATGGCCGCCGCATCGAATTCAAGGTCCGCGCCCGCGATGAGGTCGAGGAAATAGGCAACGGCACCCATGAGCGAATGGTTGTCGATATCCAGCGCCTGCAGCAGCGGCTTGACGCCAAAGCCCGTTCCTGACAGCTGAATTTCGGCGGCGAGGCGCAATGCCCCGGGCCTGCACCCGTGATGACTATTTCGTCACCTTTATGTCCGCATCCTTGATGACCTTGCCCCACCTTGCCGTTTCGGCGTGGATCAATGCCGCAAACTGTTCGGGTGTACCGGTGATCGGTTCCAAACCTTGCGCGGCAAGATATTTCTCGGCAAAGGCACGATCTGACATCACCTTCGTCACATCCTGATTGATTTTCTTGATGACGTCCGGCGGCGTGCCGGCTGGCGCCAGAAGACCGAACCACGACTTTGCTTCAAAACCCGGCGCGCCCGACTCCGAAATCGTGGGCACATCGGGAAATTCACTGCTGCGGTGATTGCTTCCGACACCGATCATACGCAGTTTTCCGGCCTGCACATTGCCTTTGACAATGCTGAGCGCCGCCAACATGAAGTCTATGTGTCCCCCGATCACATCATTCATGGCCGGTCCCGCGCCATTGTAGGGAATGTGGTTGAAGCGCGCGCCGGTCATCGCTTGAAGTACTTCAATGTTCAGGTGACCGGTTGAACCGTTGCCGAAAGATCCATAAGTCAGCTGGCCCGGCCTTGCTTTTGCAAGCGCGACAAGATCTTTCACCGTCTTCACCGGCAATGAGGGGTTGGCAACCAGAGCCTGGGTCGCGGAAACCAGCGCGACGATCGGGGCAAAATCGCGCAACGGGTCATATGGAATCTTTTCGTAAAGATGCGGCACGATCGCCAAAGTCAACTCGGCCGTCAGGAGAAGCGTGTACCCATCCGGCGGTGATTTCGCTACCTGCTCTGCACCAATCATGGTGCTGGCGCCCGGACGATTGTCCACCCCCACTTGCTGGCCCCATAGTTCGGAGAGTTGCTGAGTCAGAACGCGGGCGAAAGCATCGACCGCGCCTCCCGCCGGATAAGGGACGACGATATGCACCGGTTTTGTCGGATACTGGGCTAGAGCCGCCTGCTGCGAAAACAGTCCGGTCGCGAGTAGAGCCGTTACGATCACACGCCGGAACATCGCATTCTCCGCAATCGCCCTGAAGTCAATTGCTCGCGCTCAGCTCGGTTTCAATCGGCGAACTTCTTCTCGCCGCTTGAGCCACCACGAAAGATCAAAGGGAAGAGTGTCGAGATAATTCTCAATTCCCAATTCCTTGGCAGCATGAATAGGCCAATGTGGGTTGTAAAGAAGCTCCCGCGCAAGCGCGATCAGATCAGCCTGCCCGGCGCGGAGTATCTGCTCGGCGTGACTCGCTTCGGTAATCAATCCTACCGCAACAGTCTTGATGCCGGTTTCGTGCCGCACGCGCTCCGCATAGGCAACGTGGTAGCCCGGAGCACGCGGCACAATTTCCGTGTTGATTGGTCCGCCTATGCCACCCGACGAACAGGTGATGACATCCACTCCGCGGTTCGACAATTCGCGCGCGAGGATGATCGTGTCGTCGATCGTCCACTGGCCCCCTGGCCCGTCGGTGGCCGAGCATCGAAAAAACAGCGGCCGGTCGTTCGGCCACACTGCCCGCACTGTCTCGGTAATTTCGAGCGCGAAACGCATTCGGCCTTGCAGGTCGCCGCCGTAACCG
The DNA here is from genome assembly GCA_036265125.1 of Pseudolabrys sp. Taxonomy (GTDB): domain Bacteria; phylum Pseudomonadota; class Alphaproteobacteria; order Rhizobiales; family Xanthobacteraceae; genus Pseudolabrys. Next base: position 30,381 of record DATAPP010000241.1, read on the forward strand.
TCATTGCGCCGGTTTGCGAGCGGGCTGAGAAACTGGTGAATCAGGTATCCGTGAGCCCCGTGGATTTCACAGATGTCGAATCCCGCGTCGACACTTCGCAGGGCTGCATCGCGCCAGACCACAACCATTTCGTGGATGTCGCTCGTCGACAAGGCGATTGGCGTCATCGAGCCCGCACGCGGAGCGGGAATGGCGCTCGACGATACTCCCGTCCATGGTTTGAGGCCGCGCGCCGAGTCCCCGTCGTCCAGGGGCTTGAAGTCCTTCCACGGCAGATCGCTGGAGGCCTTTCGGCCGGCGTGCCCTAACTGAATCGCCGGAATTGCACCCAGGCCGCGGATAAAATCGGTAATCCTGCGATAGGCGGGGACATGATCGTCCGAATATATGCCGGCGCACTCATAGGTCTTGCGTCCGCGCTCCTCCACCGCCGTTTCTTCCGTAAATACGATGCCGGCGCCCCCTATTGCGTATTTTCCGAGGCTGACAAGATGCCAGTCGGTAGGCCCCCCGCCCTGCGAATGATATTGGCACATCGGCGAAACCACGATGCGGTTGCGGGCAAAAATCCCGCGCAGAGAAATGGGCTGAAGAAGAAGCGGACGATGAACACCGGCGTCATTCATGACGGTCATCTTCCGTACCGGATGCCAGGGAAATGTGCATTGAAATCATCTGAAAACAGTCCCCTGAACTTACGAAAACGTACGTGCTCTAGCCCGCAGCCCGTCAATAAATAATTTAACAACCGGCGCATTTTCTCTCTTTCGATAGGCTACCGCTATTTCGGCCTCCTGCAGGGCGCCTATAATTTTTCGGTAGACAATACCCGGAATCACGACGCCCTGCATTGGCGCTGAAATAATGCCGAGTCCCACCCCGGCCGCAACAAGAGTCAGCAGAGAAAAAATATCCGGCGTTCTTTGAACAATGCGAAGCGATTGACCCGGCTTCGATACGGCACCCAGATTTCCCCAGAAGCCAACTTCCATCTCGAGTGAGCCACCGACAAAGGGCTCTTCGGCAAGCGTTGCGAGCGTGATTTGCTTTCGATTGGCCAGGTGGTGCCCTTCGGGAATGGCGACATAATAAGGGTGACGGTCGACGACAAAGCCGGTGAGCTCAGCAGGATAACGTTGCGGCGCTCTGATAAATGCGACGTCGATAACGCCGTCGATAAGCGCCTTCATTTGCGGGAAAGTCTCCATGCGGTTGATCTGCAGCAGAACATTGGGATTGTGCTTCTGAAAGGTTGCGATCAGTTCGGGCAGCAATCCGATGGAGCTCGCCGACAATATGTAGCCGATTGCGATCGAGCCGATGTCGCCACGCGCGGCGCGCTTTCCGACAAGTTCTGCGTTCTCAGCCTGTCTCAGTGTCGCACGGGCTTCTTCAAGAAACCGTTTGCCAGTGTGCGTGAGTGATACAGCGCTCTTCTTCTTGCGTGAAAGGAGTTGCGCGCCAAGCATGGTCTCGAGCGCCTGGATCTGGTGGCTGAGCGTCGGAGTCGAAATATTGAGTTGCTCCGCCGCGCGCGAAAAATGTAACTTTTCCGCGACGGCCACGAAGTATCGGAGATGGCGCAATTCCATGATGTCAAATGCCATCGCTCAAGCAGTGGCGGCGGAAGCAGTCCAAATCTAACCTGTCTCTGCCCCCCTGGGCGCTAGAAGTAAGTCCCCTCACCGCTTGAGCCGGTGCGGCCAATGAACGTGCTTCCAATCACGGAAAAACGTCGGTATTGCAATCGGTTGGAGCCATGTGACCAGATCGCCACACATATTGCATTTGCGACAGAGCTAGTGGTGACGCCGATTTGCCTCGGGGCCGCGTCTCTATATTCTTATTTTTCCTGGAAATCGGGGGGTTAGTTTGCGAAACGACATCAAAGTAGCCATTGCCGGCGTCGGCAATTGCGCCAGCGCGTTGGTGCAGGGCGTTGAGTACTACCGCAATCGCCAAGGCGTTGCGGTCGAAGGCATCATGCACCAGTCCATTGGCGGCTATAGCTGTAGCGATGTCGAATTTGTCGCGGCGTTTGACATAGACCGGCGCAAGGTTGGCCACTCGCTCGAGGAGGCCATCTTCGCAAAGCCAAACTGCACGCGCATCTTTCAAAGCGCTTTGCCCGTGTCTAACGTCATCGTTCAAGCTGGCCCGGTACTGGACGGCGTTGCGGCGCACATGGCCGATTATCCCGACGATGCCGCCTTCCGGTCCGCCGATCTCGAACCCACCGATATCGCCGCAGCCCTGCGGGCGTCAGGCGCCGAAGTTCTGGTGTGCTACCTGCCGGTCGGCTCGGAGCAGGCTGTCAGGCACTACGCCCAGGCTTGTCTGGATGCGCGCGTTGCCTTGATCAATTGCGTGCCCGTGTTCCTTGCCTCGGACCACAACTGGGCGCAGAAATTTCAGGACGCCGGCGTCCCGATCATTGGCGACGATATCAAAAGCCAGGTCGGAGCGACCATTGTGCACCGCGCATTGGCGCGGCTGTTCGCCGATCGAGGCGTTGGGCTCGATCGAACTTATCAACTCAATACCGGAGGCAATACCGATTTTCTCAACATGCTGGAGCGCAATCGCCTGACGTCAAAAAAGATCTCCAAGACCGAATCCGTCCAATCGCAGCTGGACGAGCGACTCGACGTTCGAGACATACATATTGGTCCGTCCGATTACGTGCCGTGGCAGCAGGACAATAAAGTCTGCTTCATCCGCATGGAGGGACGCGGCTTCGGCGACGCCACGATCGAATTGGAAATGCGACTGTCGGTTCAGGATTCTCCGAATAGCGCCGGCGTCGTCATCGATGCAATACGCTGCGCGAAGCTGGCGTTGGAGCGCGGCGAAGCTGGTCCGCTGGAGGCGCCATCGGCCTACTATATGAAAAGCCCGCCACGGCAATTGCGCGACAGCGTTGCGCTCGATGCCTGCAACGCGTTCATCGATGGCCGCCAGTACGACCTTCCCGCGGAAACAGCGCGTGGTGCAATGGTTGCCGGGCGTCCGCGCCGTTCGAAGTAAGTTCGGAGAGGCTTGCTCGCCGGATTTCGGTGACAGAATTTCTGAACCGGCCCCGGCGGACGGCGCATAGCGGATGATGGAGCCGATCGAAACGCTGCTCTTCGACTTTGGGGGTACGCTCGACGCAGATGGCGTAGCCTGGAAAGAACGCTTCCACACACTTTACCGGGCCGAAGGGCTTGATATACCCGCGGATGCTTTCGCGCCTATTTTCTTCGCCGCCGATGACCCGCTTGTTGGAAGTCTGTCATCCACGGCCGGCCTGTCCGAAACGGTCACTGCGTTGGCCACAAACCTCGAAGCCGAACTGACGCGCCGCGGCGCGGGAGAAGACGCTGGAGCCGTCAGCGAGCAGGATCGCGGTCAGCGCGTAGCATCGCGCTTTCTGTTCGAAGCCTCGGCCGCGTTCACACGTAATCGGCCGATCTTGGAGGCTTTGAAGGCACGCTATCGGCTCGGCATCGTGTCGAATTTTTACGGCAACCTTGAAGCGGTGTGCCGCAGCGCCGCTATTGCCCCCCTGTTCGGAGTCATTGTCGATAGTCAATGCGTCGGCGCCGAGAAACCCGATCCGGCAATCTTCCACGTGGCCCTCGAGACGCTTCATGCGACGCCCGAGACAACCGTGTTCGTGGGCGATTCATTGCGCCGTGACCGCGAGGGCGCTAGACGCATGGGCATGCGCTTCATCTGGATTGCGCCACAAAATGTCCAGGCCGCCGAAACCCGGGCGTCGGCGGAGCCGCCCATTCATGCTACGGTGACCAGGCTGCCTGATCTTATGAAGATTTTGAAATGACTGAAATTTCGGCGCGTCCGATCCTTCAGGGAGGCATCATCGCCGCTGGCGAGGGGAGCCGTTTGCGAGCCGGCGGGTATCGAGTCAGTAAACCGATGGTGCCGGTCGCTGGACGTCCCCTGATCGACCTGGCCCTCGATCGGTTCCGCGCTGTCGGGATCCGTCAACTGACTATCATCATCAACGATACGAGCGACGATTGCCGGCAATGGCTTCTTGACCATGCTGAAGATTTTGATCTCGACATGATTGTACGCACGACCCCGTCGTCCTATGCCAGCTTCCAACTCGTCGTCAGTCGGTTGGCCGGCGCGCCGGCGTTGATCACGACGGTCGATGCGATCATGCCGATCAACGATTTTCACACCTTTGTGGAATCGGCCACTGGCCTGGCGAAAAACGCAGTGGTTCTGGGCCTGACCGGTTATGTCGACGACGAAAATCCGCTGTGGGCTACATTGGACGCGGCGGACGGCCGCATTCGACAGCTTGGTGGCAGTGGCGGTAGCCATGTGACTGCGGGGCTCTATTGGTTGCCGGCGCAGCGGCCAGCGGAGCCCAAGACCGGTTTCGCCCGGCTTCGCGACTATCTCGGGTGGCTGGTGGAGCACCAGCCGGTTTACGGCATCGTTTTGCCCCGGGTGTTCGACATCGACCGGGCACAGGACATTGTGGCGGCCGAATTGTCAGGGTTCGATCGTGAACGCGGAAATACGCGCGCATGAACACGGCCAAGACCTGCCGGGGCATCTACCGCGAGTTGGCGCACTCGCCCGGGCGTATCGATGACGACAGCGCAATAATGAAAAGTGTCGGCGAGGCTTTGACCGCGCGCGGCTTCCATGTTGAGCTTGCCACCGCCGACGCCACATTCGAGACCCGCTGCACCAACATATTTGTAATGTGCGAGCGTGGTGCAATTCTTGATCGCCTCAAGACAGCGGAGAAGGAGGGCTCGATCGTCGTTAATTCCTCGGAGGCGATTCGCAACACCTATCGCCACCGCATGATCGAACTCTTTGCACAACACCATGTTCCGGCCCCGGCCAGCCAGATCGTCGCCAGCGACGCGAGCAAGCCACGTCCTGCAGCCGGAGTTTGGATCAAGCGCTACGATTTCCATGCGACGCAATCCTGCGATGTCATTTACGTTGCATCGGAGGACGGATGGCACGAGGCACTAGATCGATTCTCCAAGCGCGGCATCCCGTTCATTATCGCGCAGGAGCATGTGGCCGGTGATCTCGTCAAATTCTATGGTGTGAGAAGCAGCGCAGAAGTGATGGCCAATTGGTTCGAGTGGTTCTATCATCGCGACAAAGGAATGCTGGGTCATTCCTTCGAGGTTTCGCGCTTGCGCCAGGCTGCGTTCGCTGCTGCAGCCGCACTGGAGCTCGAGATTTTCGGCGGCGACGCCATCATCCAGCCCGACGGCGAACCGAAGATCGTCGACATCAATGCCTGGCCCAGTTTTGCGCGATATCGCGACCGCGCGGCACAAGCAATCGCGGACCACCTGACCGAGCGCTTCCAGCGACGCCCGCGCATCGTAACTTCGAGGAGTTGATCCATGAACAGCGCACCGCCCCGCAATATCGCATCGGGGCCGCAAGACCGCGGGCAACGCCGCGCGGTGCCCGGCCCCAGATCCAAGGCGATTTTCGATCGCGAGGCCGAGGCAATGGCGCCAGGGCTGCAATCGATCGCTCTCTATTCACAAATCGTGGTCGACCGGGCCTCGGGTTGCACGATTACCGACGTCGACGGGAACGAGTATCTCGATTTCATCGCCGGTATCGCGGTTGGCAGTCTCGGCCACTGTCATCCCCACTATGTCAAACGTCTCACGGAGCAACTCGAACGCATTACCTTCGGCAGTTTCACGACCGAGACGCGTGCCCGCTTTCTCGAACTGGTCAGCGGCTTGTTGCCAGAAGGCATCACGCACATCCAGATGTTCTCAGGCGGCGCGGAGGCCGTTGAGGCCGCTTTCCGTCTCGCCAAATCGGTTACCAAGAAATTCGAGTTTGTCGGGTTCTGGGGCGGCTACCATGGAAAGACCGCGGGTGTGATCGGCCTGCTCGGAGGTGGCTATCGCAACCACCAGGGTCCCTTTCAGCCGGGAATGCACCTGTCGCCGTATGCCAACTGCTATCGCTGCCCCTGGAAGCTCGAATATCCGTCTTGCGGCCTCGCGTGCGCGGAACATCTGCGCAACGTCATAAAGAACGATACGCAGGATGAAGTTGCGGCGATCATATTGGAGCCGATGCAAGGCACGGCGGGCAACGTCATCCCGCCCGACGACTTCATTCACGCCGTAAGGGAAATCGCAGATGAATCCGGCGCGCTGCTCATCGCTGATGAAATCCTGACCGGCTTCGGCCGAACGGGAACGATGTGGGCGTCCGAACAGTTCGGCCTCACGCCCGACGTCATGACGATCGGCAAGGGCATAGGTGGCGGTTTTCCGCTCAGTGCCGTCGCGTCGTCGTTCGAACGCATGTCCGCCAAACCGTTCGGAGAGCCGAGCGGGAGTTCGTCCAGCTACGGCGGAAATCCACTCGCCGCTGCGGCCGGCCTGGCCGCCGTCGAGGCCATCCTCGATGAAAAGCTGGTCGAAAATTCCGCCCGGGTCGGCGCGTTGATGCTCGATGCACTCAAGGAGTTGCAAAACAAATATCGCTTCATCGGCGACGTCCGTGGACGTGGCCTCATGATCGGTGTCGAATTGGTTGCCGATCGCGCGACCAAGGTGCCGCTGGATCGGACGATTACCCGCGCCCTGTTCCATGAGGCGCTGGAACGCGGCTTGGTCACAATGTCGTATTCGCACGTTATTCGCATTAACCCGCCGCTGGTCATTACTGAGGACGAAGCAATGCGTGGCATCGATATCCTTGATCAATCGTTCGCCGCTATCGCGCGCCAGTTCGGACTCGACTGAGACGGCGGCACGTGCTGCGGGGCGCATTTATCGGCTTCGGAAACGTCGCGGCTAACGGGCACCTGCCCGGCTGGCAATCCTGCACCGATGTCAGAATTGTCGCTGCAACCGATGCTGTTGCGGCGCGCCGCGAGGCCTTTTTCCGGACGTGTGCAGACGGGCGCTGGTACGAAAGCGTTGATGACTTGTTGTCGGGCGAACCGCTGGATTTTGTAGACATCTGCACGCCGCCGGGCAGCCATGCAACGCTCATTAAACGAGCGTTGGACGCGGGCTTTCACATTCTCTGTGAGAAACCGCTGGTTACGCGCGTGGAAGACGCGCAGCTCGTGGCATCTGCCGCGGCGAGCGCCGGGCGCACTGTGTACACGGTCCACAATTGGCTCAAATCGCCAATCTGCCTCAAGATCTCGGCACTGATCGCCGAAGGAGCAATTGGCACCGTTCGGTCGATTCGCTGGCAAACCTTGCGCACCCAGCCCGCGGTCGCTCTCGCCCCTGACGGGGGGAACAATTGGCGCCTTGATCCGGCAATTGCAGGCGGCGGCATCCTCTTCGATCACGGCTGGCATGCGCTCTATTGCGTCATGCGCTGGGCCGGTGTTCCCCGCGGCATTGCGGCGACGCTCGAAACGCGCCGCTTCCATGAGTGGCCACTCGAAGATACGGCGGCCCTTACTCTCGATCTGAACTCCGGCATTGGCCACATCTTTCTGACCTGGGCCGCCAACGAGCGCTCCAATCAGATCGAGATTGAGGGCGAGCAAGGCACCATCAATGTCGTTGATGACAGCGTTATTGTCAGACGGAAATCGATGGAGCGGCACTGGTCCTGTCCGCCATCTTTGTCTGAAGGATCACATCATCCCGATTGGTTTTTGGGGGTGGCGGAGGACTTCCGGATTGCGGCGACAGGCGGCGGCAAAAGCAACCTGGACGAAGCCGTGTTGTGTGCTCGGCTAATCGATCTTGCCCAGCAGTCAAGCGCCGCGGGCGGTGCCCGGTTGTCATTTGGCGGCTAGGCGCCTGGCATTGTTGATATGTTCGGGCGCCGCTCACGCACTGCAAGAAATACCAGCAGGATAAAAAATATCGGTGCACCTAACGCGGCCAAGAGCAGAAACCAGTTCGACTTGCCGAACAGCGCAAGAACAAGCACGAGGTAGATGAAATCGCGGCGCGACGCTGCGTCGAGCAGCCGCGCCAGACGGTTGTCGGGAGCTGTGGAAACAGAGGTAAAGAGCGGGCCGCCGTCATCCTTGACGCGCATCAGCCGCCAGTACACGAAGGTAGCCGATCCCAGGGTGCCAAGAGCCGCCGCGGCGCCAAGCAACAATGGCCATAACGCGGCAACAGACAGGCTCCAACCGATAGCCATGCAGGCAAAGGTGACAATGTGAACGACATTGTCTCCCCAGAAATCGAGAACTCCGCCCCACCGCGATTCCTGAAACTTCAACCTGGCCAATTCTCCATCACATCCATCTACGATCGAATGTGTCAGGAACAGGAGGGCGCCGACAGTCTGCCAGGGCCAGAACGCTGACAGAAAAAACGGCGCGCCAAATAGTCCGATGGCAGCCGAGGCTACGGTGATTTGATTTGGCGTCACTGCGGTGGACGCCAGGCGGCGCGCAATTTGCAAAGAAATTGGCCGTTCGACATGCCGCGCCATGAACCCGTCGGTGTCCTTAACCAGTGAGCGCAGCAAGCGCTGTTCCGCAACGCGGACATCCGTCGATGTCATCACGACCATCGGATCGATCCCGGCGGGAATTGACGCAGGCGGTCCGAAGCGACGAGTCAGTCGATCCTGTACTGCCGTGAAATCGTACGCCCCGCCCTCCGCGTGTAGCACAGCAAGTGCATCAGGTACCGATGCTGCAGCGAGCATGACGATCCGCTGCGGTATCGCCGCCCAGGTCGCCGGTTCAATGCGCGTTTCGGCCAGCCGTTCGAGCCAATTGGTTTCAGAAAGGATTGCTGCAGGCGCGATGAGCAGCGGCGAAGTCTGAGATTGCATAGGGGCAGCGGCGAGATAGCTCCAATTGGAAATCGTAACGATACCGGGCGGCGCAGCATGATCTCGCGCCAGAAAAAATATCTGGCCGTAACCGGCGCGACGCGCAGCAATAGCCGTGCGTCGCATAAGACCGAGCCCAAGAACCGTCGGGTCACCGTCGGGCGTCGGCGCGACATCGGGAGCGTGGGGCGACGCAACGGAAGCCGGCACAAGGACCAGGATCGGCGAGGCCGAGATCGCGGCGCGAGAAACGTCAGGCTGCATGGATCAATCTCGACACCACTCCCTCCAATTGGCGTAGACGACAGACATCGATAGAAGATGACGAATACGTGCCCCGATCGTATTGTTGCGTCATCTTTGATGCGAGCCACAACATAAGCGAGGAGTCAAAGCCATTCCTATTTCGCTGGTCGTCGCTGCGTTCTTCGGCTTTGCGTTTGTCGTCTACTTGATTGTGGACAGTGGCGCGGCGGAGGTGGCCCGCGCCATGCTGGTCATCGGTTGGGGGCTGCTCCCGATAACCCTGTTCCATTTCATTCCTCTGTTTTTCAGCGCTCTCTCATGGCGCGAACTGCTACCTCTTTCAAGCCGTCCGGATGTCATCAGCGTGACCTGGATCCGCTGGATCCGCGAGTCCATCAATTCTTTGTTGCCAGTCGCCGGCGTCGGAGGCGACATCGCAAGCGCGCGGCTCGCTCATCTGCGCGGCGTCCCGGGCATACAAGCAGCGGCCAGCATGGTCGTCGACACCACGGTCGGGGTGATGACCCAGCTCGTTTTTGTCATCGCCGGGGTGACGTTGCTGGTGATCCGCTCGACCGAGCATGCCGCACTTCAGGCGGCGTGGACGGAGTTGATCGGCATCGGCGTGCTCGTCGCGGCGGTCGCAGCATTCGTCCTGTTGCAGCATCGAAGTATGTTTGGCCGGTTCGTCAAACTGGCTCGCGGGCTGTTGCCTGAGAAATGGCTGTCGGGATTCGCGGGTAACGCTTCGGCGATCGACGATGCCGTCGTCGCAGGGTACCGGAGCGGTTTTTCCTTCTTGCGTGCCAACCTGTTGCGCCTCGTTGGATGGGCTGCAGGCGCGGGAGAAATCTGGTTAGTGATGCAGTTTCTGGGTCAGCCCCTCGGCGTAGTTGATGCGTTTATCCTCGAGAGCCTCACCTCCGGCGTTCGTGCAGCTGCATTCATGGTGCCCGGAGCGTTAGGTGCTCTTGAGGGCAGCTTTGTCTTGTTCGGTGCGGTGCTCGGGCTGCCGGCGGAAACAGCGCTGGCTATTTCGCTGTCAAAACGGGTTCGCGAGGTAATCCTGGGTCTGCCGGGCCTGTTTGTCTGGCACTGGGTCGAAGGACACTATCTCCTGCGCCGTAGCCAGGATAAGGCAGGCTAGCCGCCGCGATTACTGAAATGATGACGTCGCCGGTGAGTCGATGACGTTCGGCTGGCCAACCGCTTCGCGCAGCTGCGCCCGGCGCGTTTGATAATAGCCCGAGCGCAGGAAACTGTAGAAGTCGATGGAAGAATCTTCGGCCTGCTTCAATTCGCTTAGCCGGACCGCTGCATCCAGGCTTGTGGTCGCGATGGCTACGCCCACTTGCGTCCCGATCAGCATGCCGAGCGGGTCACCAAAAAGATCGACGGTCGAGCCGACAGCATCGCGCAACGTCGAAGGACCCAAATAGGGTCGCATCACATACGGACCCTCGGAGACGCCCCAGACAAATAAGGTCTGGCCGAAATCACCGCTCTCCTGCGGCAGGCCTTCCATGCTCGCAAGATCAACAAGGCCGCCGATGCCAAACGTCGAATTCACGACGAAGCGGCCAGCAGTATGCAGCGCTGCATCGAACCGGAGTTGCAGGATATTATTGACGAAGATGCGTGGCTCTTTCAGGTTTGAATTCAAATCGTGCAAACGATTGCGCACCGGCCCCGGCGTCACCGCCTTGACGACTTCGGCAACCGGACTCAGTACAGCTTGGTTTGCCGCCAGGATTTGACGATTTGTCTGCTCGTTGGGATCGCTAACCGGCAGTGATGTATCCCTCTGTGCGCTCGCGCACGCACCGACGAATACAAGCAACAACGACACGATCGCCCATCTGACGCAAACCCCCGCGCGGCGCATTGGATCTCTTCACCTCATTCCCGACGAATGCGGGATGACCGCCGACGCAACGCGCCAATCAGATCGAGCCCCTTCCGCAAATTAGCAGAAGCGGGCGCGAATGACCGTGACTTATTTGCCACAGCCCCCCTACTTCTGCTGATATCCATAGCTCTTTATTGATTTCGGCCGAGTCTAGCGCTGGGTCGCCATAAGAGCGGGCTGGAAGAAGACCGCCGCCGCGAGCGTCGTCAGCAGCGACAGGGCCATCAGTTTGCCCATGCTCGATGTGCCTGGATGATGCGAGAACCACAGGCTGCCAAACGCAGTGGCCGTCGTGCAGGCGCTGAACAAGACGGCCCGCGTCAGGCTCGATTGCAGGAAGTTCGTCTCCCCTGAGCGCCACGCCATGACATAGTAAATCTTGAAGGCGACGCCGACGCCCAGCAGAAGCGGTAGCGCAATGATGTTGGCGAAATTCAGCTGCAGCCCGATGATCACGCAGATCTCAAGCGTGACGACGATAGCAACAAACAGAGGTACCAGGGTCAGGGCGACATCGGTCCAGCGACGCAGCGCGACGAACAAAATGAGCGTGATCGAAACGACCGAAAAGATGCCTGCCTGGGCGAACGCCTTGACGATGGTTGCCGCGGCCTCGATGACGAAGACCGGCTTTCCGACGGCCTCGGGTGCAACGCTGCGGATCGCGGTGACGAAGCGGCGCAAGGTCGCGTTGTCATTTCCATCTCCTTCCGGCGCAACCTCAATCCTCACCTGTCCATCAGCCGAGATCCAGCGCGCTCTCAGCGAGGGCGGAAGAGTCTCGATGCTCACATGTTCGGCGGTCAGAAGATCTCTCACTTGGCCGAGAGTCGTTATCAAAGGCGCGACCAGAGCGTGCTGCGCTTTGTCCCGGACCTCCGGCGGCGCTTTCGCCAACGCAGCCAGCAGGCCCGCAAGACGCCGCGCCTGAACGGCGGCGGGACTATCAAGGTCAGCTGCCGCATTGCTCAAGTCGTGAGCCGTTTTCTCGATTGCCACAACAGTTTCGGCCGGAGTCGGTTCGGCATCGACCTGATCGGGATTGAGAGTGTTCCGCAGGAAAAAGCTCGCATCTTCGATGATGGCGAGTTTCGCGTCCTGATCCTTGGGAACGAAGCTTTGCAGAGTGAGCACACGGGCGACCTCCGGCATCGCGCGCAGCCTTTCGGCGATGCTCGTGGCATGGGCGAGATTGCTCTCAAGAATATCGAGTGTGTTCGGACTCGTGTCAGGATCGCGCATCAGGTCGAGCAGCGTCGAGATCGACTCGGCATCCTGAGCCCGGAGATTGAGCGGATTGAAGTCGAAACGTAAACCCGTAAGCAGCGGCAGGCCGAGAATCGTGGCCGCGAGCGTTATTCCGACGACCCACTTGCGCTGCTTTTCGAGAAAGCGATCGAGCGGCGCGAGTGCCGCATACCCGATCGGAGCCGCCTCACCGGCGGGCTTGAGCACCGTGAGCAGGGCCGGAAGCAGAGTCACTGTGGTTGCGAATGCGACGATGATGCCAGTTCCGGCGATCAGCCCGAGCTCGGAGAGGCCCAGATATGCAGTCGGCAGGAACGAGTAAAACGCAGCCGTGATTGAGGCGGCTGCGAGGAGAAGTGGTCCCGCCAGCCCGCGCGCTGTCGCCAGGAGTCCATCATGGAGGTCGAGTGAGGCATGACGTTCGGCTCTGTACCGAACGCTAAACTGGATTCCGAAATCAACGCCGAGTCCCACGAAGAGCACTGCGAAGGCGACGGAGATGAGGTTCAGCGCTCCGACCATCCACAGTCCCACAGCCGCCGTGACAGTGAGACCGATCACGAGACTGACCAGAACTGCCAGGATGATGCGGGCCCTCTTCAGTGCGAGCCACAGCACAAAAACGACAAGAAGCAAGGTGACAACACCGTTCAAGGCGGCGCCGTCGGCAACCGTGGAAAATTCCTCGTCCGAAAGAGCGACTGATCCGGTGAGGCGTACCGTGACCCCTCTTTCGGACGTCAGTCCAAGTCCGGAGGCCGTCTCGCGGATGGCCGCCGTCGCCTTGCGTCCGGGTTGCAGATCGTCGAAGTCCAGCACAGGCTGGATGTTCACGAAGCGACGAAGCTCCGATGGCTCCGGCGCACGTCCCGTGATCAGCCTGCGCCAGGAGAAAGCAGGATCCTTTCCTCTCGCAATAAGTTCCAAGGCATCGGCGATGGCGACAAGCGCCGGCCTGAGATCTTCGAGCTTTGATTTCCCCAGACCTATCCCCTCGATCGACTGCGACAAGGTACGAAGGACGCCGCGCAGCGTCGGATCGGAGGCCAGGGTGCCGAGGAACGGCTGGGCCGCGATTAGCTCGGCGGTGTTGCGGCGCACCTCGTCGGTGGTGAGGAAGAGGATGCCGTTCCGGGCGAAGAACTCGCCGCCATCGGGTTGGGTGATGGTACGAATCACATCCGAACGACTCGAAAGGCGTTTCACCAGCGCGTCCGCCGCCTCATCAGCCGCTTCCGGAGTCGTCGCGTCGATAACCGCTATGATCTGGTCGATCCGCTGGGGAAAGGCCCGATCGAGCATGATCTCCTGTTGGCGCCACGGCAGTGAGCTTGACAGGAGCTTGTTGCTATCGGTCGTGATGGCGAAATGACGCACCAGATAGCCGACGGAGACGATCGTCACCAGCAAGAAGCCGACGATGACAGGCCACGAAAAGCGGCTCGATATGTTCACGGCCCGCGTGATTGCGGTGATCGCGAAGCGATTGTCATTTTTTCTCATGGGATCGTGGCGGGGCGCCCGTATTGCGTTTGCATCTCAAATGGGTCAATGCACTTTGCGAACGTAAGCGAGGCGCGGGCCGATGTGCAACCTTGGCAGCACCTGAGAACGCTTTACGATTTGAATGGACGGCTCGCTGAAAATACGACCGGGATCAGCCCCCGGCGCGACATACGCCTTCTTGTCTTGGATGATCCGCAGATGGCGACAGCTTTGCAACGAAGATCGGGCTCCAGCGACATGCCTCCATTCGTCACTTGACGGGCCTCAGCCCAAATCAAAAAACTGCGTCGAGATACAAGGCTGCAAGCTTTTGCGTCGGCGCGATCTGCGAAGTAATGTTAGCACAGTTAACCAACGGGCCAGCCACCCATAGAACAAGTGGAATGCACGATGAAAGAGTTTGAACTCCGTCTAAGTCCTTCGATGGCCTGGATTGTGGTCGTGATGACCATTGTATTATTCGGCTCAACCCCATCGCAGGCTCAAACACAGAGTCCGGCCGCCGTACACATTCAAACCTATTATCAGCAGCTGATGCCGACGATCCGGCAGGCAGGCAAGCTCAGTGTGCGCGAACGCGATAAACGTTTCACGCCTGCCATCACCGCCGCCTTCGACCTCGGAACGATGACGAGACTGGCGGTCGGGCCGGCCTGGACGACCTTCTCGCCCGGCCAGCAGGCCGCGGTCCGGGATGCGTTCGCCCGCTTCATCATCGCGGATTACGCAAGCCAGGTGAGCAACTATTCGGGAGAAAGCTTCGTCGTCGAGCCGCAGACTACGACCGAGTCACGAGGCGGCGGCGAAATCGTCAAGACGAAGCTGCTGCAGCCAGGTGGCCGGACCGTGAACATCAACTATCTTGTCCGCGGCGGGCGGGTGATCGATGTCTATCTCAATGGGACAATCAGCGATCTCGCGATGCGACGCGACGAATTCTCCTCGATCGTCACCTCCGGCGGTGCAGATGCCTTGATCAAGAGATTGCGCGATCGAACCCAGAGCCTGCTCGGGGGGTGATATAGGAGTCGAGCGAATGCCGCCGCGGTGCGCATGAAGGAAAAGGTTCTCGTAACTGGAGCAAGCGGATTTGTTGGTTCGGCCGTCGCACGCAAACTCGTCGAGGCCGGCTATTCGATCCGGGCACTCGTTCGCGGCACAAGTCCGCGCACGCACCTCGCTGGGTTAGATCTGGATTTTTTCGAGGGCGATCTCCGCGACCGAAAATCCATCGAGCGTGCGGCAGCCGGCATGCGCTACATTTTTCATGTGGCAGCCGATTATCGCCTGTGGGCTCGCGACCCGAGTGAGATTTTTGCCTCCAACGTCGAAGGCACCCGCAACCTCATGGAAGAGGCAATGCGCGCGGGTGTCGAGCGGGTCATCTATACCAGCAGCGTGGCAACCATCGCCCTGCAATCTAATGGCATGGCCGCGGACGAGACTATCCGCCTGCACGAGAATCAAGCCATCGGCGCCTACAAGCGCAGCAAGATCGCCGCCGAACGATTGGTCGAGGCCATGGTGACGGAACGAGGTCTCCCCGCTGTCATCGTCAATCCGTCGACGCCGATCGGTCCACGCGATGTGCGGCCTACGCCGACGGGAAGGATCATCATCGAAGCTGCCAACGGCCGAATCCCGGCATTCATCGACACCGGACTGAACCTCGTCCATGTGGACGACGTCGCCAGCGGGCATCTGGCGGCGTTGCGCTCCGGGAAAATCGGTGAGCGCTACATTCTCGGCGGGCAGAACGTCCTGTTCTCACAGCTGCTGAGCGATGTCGCTGGCCTGGTCGGTCGTCGCCCGGCGCGCGTGCGGCTTCCGTGGGGCGCGCTCGTCCCGGTCGCGTTCTTCGCCGAAGGCGTCGCCAGAATTACAGGACGCGAACCCTTCGCGACCCTTGCCGGAGTCTATATGGCGAGACACCGCATGTTCTTTGCTTCGACAAAAGCCGAAAGGGAGCTTTCTTATCAGTCGCGACCATACATTGAGGGGATCAAGGACGCCGTGCGCTGGTTTCGTGACGCCGGATATTTGACGCAGACGCGAGATTCCGCCCGTGCGCGTTAGGTGCTCAGCCAATGAACAAAGCGGACTTTCCTGTCGCGTCCACTAGATTTTACTCGGCTAATCACGCGCCCGGGCCAAGCGGCTAAGATTGAGGTCTCCGGTCGAGCACGTCAAAATGAGCCGCACGTTCATCGAATCTTGATAGCACCGCGCGCGCCGACGCAGGAACATGGCTTAAGGAATAGTCATCGCCCATGAACGCGCGAACGTTGTCCAGGTTGTCGAACCACATCAATGTTGTGAACTCAACTTCATCGCCGGAGTCCCGGCGCAGCAGGTCGATATGACGGAAACCTTGAATGTGCCGGGTTTCGATCTCGGGAATGACTTCGCCGCTTACGATTCGCATATAAGCTCCGGCGTTTTGCGCCGTAGTCCAGCCGCGCCAGACTCGACATATCATTTGCGTTTCCTTGACGGGATTGGTCTTCGATTTCTGTAGAATCTATATCGCATTTCATAAATATTCGAATGGCGTCCCGAGTTCCCAATCGCCATTCGCTACGATCATGCGATCTCAGCCTAGAATTGGCGCGCCGCTAGAACAGCATTCAGTCCGCCAAAGGCGAAGGAATTGCTCAGGATTACGTTGACGGGCATGCGCCGCGCTTCATTCGGGACGTAGTCGAGGTCGCAGTCAGGATCCACCCCGAGGTAGTTCATGGTCGGCGGAACGATACCATCACGAATTGCCATGATGGCGGCGACAAATTCCAGCGCGCCCGCCGCGCCAAGCGTATGACCGATTACGGACTTCGTGGACGAAACGGCAAGTTGCCGCGCGTGGGCGCCGAAACTCCGATGCAGAGCTACCGTTTCGGCATAATCGTTGGCAGTAGTGCCCGTTCCATGAGCGTTGACATAATCAATCATATTTGGGGACAAGGCTGCATCCGCCAGCGTCGCAGTGATAGCCCGCGCCATTCCGGTTGAGTCGGGAGCAGTTAGATCTTTCGAGTCTGCGCTCATTCCGAATCCGATGATTTCAGCAAGGATATTCGCGTCCCTGCTTCGCGCGTGATCCAAGGCCTCAAGCACCACCACAGCAGCCCCTTCGCCGATCACCATTCCCTTTCGGTCCTTAGAGAAGGGCCGGCAGGTGTCGGACGACATGATGCGCATGGCCTCCCAACCCTTCATCGCGCCGAAGGTAATGCTTGCTTCCGCGCCGCCGGTCACCGCACAGGTCACACTGCCGCTTCGCACCATATGGAATGCCTGGCCGATGGCATGCGTTGCCGATGCGCAAGCAGATGAGACCGCAAAAGTCGGACCTTTGATGCCGCAGTGCAACGAGACCTGGCTCGCTGGCGCACTGATCATGGCCTTGGGAATGGTCAGGGGATGCAGGCGCGCGGCGCCTTCCGAATAGAGACGGTGGAAGCTTTCATCAATGGTCGTATGCCCGCCCGATCCGGTTCCGATGATCGCGGCCGTTTGTTCGGCAAGTTCGGTGTGCAGCGCAAGTCCCGATTGGCTTATCGCTTGCCGCGCAGCAACGACGGCAAATTGCGAAACGCGGTCAAGAAGCAGGATCTGCGACGATCCAAAATGGGCCACCGGATCAAAACTCTTAACTTCGCCGACAAGTCTGCCGCTGGCCTGCGCGGCGGTTCCGAGGGTTGACGGCGCGAAGGCCGAGCGGCCCGCGATCAAAGAATTCCAATAGTCCTTCGTCGATTGTCCAACAGATGAGACAACGCCGAGGCCGGTAATAACAACCCTGTTCAATTCGGTCCTACTTTAGCGGCAACAAGCTGATCCACCGATTGAATGAGATCGGCCACAGTCTTGCTTTCAATATCCATATTCGCGTTGAGTGGAATCTGTATATTGAATTTTTCTTCAATATCAAAAATTAAAGAAACCACCTCCATGGAGTCCAGTCCTACATTATTGAGAGATTCCGACAGTTGAAGTGCGCCGCCGGTGTGGCTGCTTCTATCCATAATCATTTTGACAATGTCGGCAGCGGAACTCACCATAACTGAGTTTTCTCCTTATTTCACATTCGCTTGGATGAACCCCGGGCGGGAGCGGACGATAGCAGACGGCAGGACTGGGTAGCCATAGGCGGCCTGTGCAGTCCTTTGTCACAGGGCCGCCGGTCAGTGTCTGCCTTCGGGGGTGAAGGGGGCCTCGCGATAAGTGCCGTCATGTCAGCGTGTGATCCGAGGCGCCTGCACCGCCCGTATTCTCAAAGGCGAAAAGCCTGGCGAACTGCCGGTCCTGTACACCAACCTCAAGTCCGCCAAGGCGCGCGGCCTCAAAGCCCCCAAACGGATAGTCGGCCGCGCGGAGGAGGTGATCGAGTGAGCGGCGGAATGTCTGGTACTGCCACTGAGCGGACATTTCGGATGCGCCAGACAATGTCTCCTTTGTGCCAGAACCGGACAATCGAGCGAGTTATTCGATTAATTCACCAGCGCGAGGGCATCGCCCGCACCCCGAAAAGTCACCGTTCTTTGGAACTCGCGCTAACTCGTCGACACCGCTGCTCGAAAACATGCGGACCCAGTTACCACCGGACCCTCTGATTCACCATTGTATGCCGTTTGCCTTGTGGTACGGCCGCAAACGCGCAAACATTGGATACGGGCAGCGGGGGTTGTCGGACCGTGTCGGACGTTGCAACGCTTTCAGCGCAGAAAGCCGTAGAAGGGCTGCTCGCCAGTTCCTCCGACATAAATGGCTCGATCCTCGACGACACAGTTGTTCAAAAGAACTGCTCCTTACACATTCGTGGAAATCTCCTGGGCAATTTGACAATCGAGCCTGGGGCGAAAGTTGTTGTTGAAGGTTCGGTAGACGGAAAAATCGTAAATAAAGGGGGCAGGCTTGTTGTTAACAACAAGGCACATGCGGCTTGTGTTACGAACGATGGGCCTGCGGAAGCGGAAGCTTGCGGTGTTCTCAAGATCGATCTGACGGGCATCGTATCCAATTGGGAAAAACTGGCGAGATACGCCGCGGCTGAATGCGCCGCCGTAGTCAAAGGCAACGCCTACGGCTGCGGCATCGAACCAATCGCGGGAGCGCTGGCCAAAACGGGCTGCAGCACATTTTTTGTTTCCGATATTCCGGAAGCCAGGCGCGTTCGCACTGTTGCGCCAAACGCATCGATTTATGTTCTCGGTGGGCTGTACTCTGGGACCGGGCAGGCCTTCGCAGAAATCAATGCGCGACCTGTCATCTACAGTTCCATCGAAATGGCTGAATGGGACCTCTTTGTCAGCTCGCAACGATGGGCGGGCGGTTGCGCCCTGCACGTCGACACTGGCGACAGCAAGTTCGGGCTCTCGATCGAAGAAGCTGCCGCGCTGGCGCCGAGTTCGTGCAGCCATGGCATCAGCCTTCTGATGAGCACTCTCGACAATCCCGAAAAACCTGGTGACCCCCCAAACGACCATCAAATCAACCTGTTTGGTGACTTACGCCGGCTCTACCGTGGGATACCGGCGTCATTGGCCAATTCGTCCGACATCTTCGTTGCTCCGAAGGCCCGTTTCGATCTCGTCCGAGCGGGTGCGGCGCTTTACGGTATTAATCCCACGCAAGGCGCCGACAATCCGATGTTTCCGGTGATCGAACTGCGCACTCGCATCGTACGAGTTCTCAGCTTGGCTCGCGGGGAAACTATCACCGATATCTTTGGTTGGGCCGCAAAGCGGCCCACGCGACTTGCATTGGTTTCGGTGGGATACGCGGATGGCTATCCGCGTTCGGCGCGCCCCTTCGACAATAAATTACAGGCGATCGTTGGCGGTCAACGATGCCGGGTGGTGGGGCATCCATCGATGGATCTTCTGGCTATCGATGTAACTGACGTTTCAGACCCGACCGACACACGCCACGGCAACATGGCCACGCTCGTGGGCGCCGGGATTAGCATCGACGATCTCGCAGCCGCAAGCAAATCGACCGGTCGCGAACTGCTCATTCATCTTGGCCCACGTTTCCACCGTATCTACTACGCCACCTAAGTAAGTCGAAGTTTAACCAGTAGCACTAGGAGAGTAGCATGTTCGGAAAATCCAAAGACAATGCGGCAGACAACGATCGAGACTCGGTATCGACCCAGGAAATCAAACGCTCCGCCACGACACACTCGACGACGCCGCCAGCCCCCGAAGCGGTCTCCTCCATCAGTTCCGGCCTTTCCATTATCGGCAAGATCGTTGGCGAAGGGACGCTGGGGATTTTTGGTCACGTCGAGGGCGAAGTACACGCCTCAACTGTCCAGATAGGCGATGGTGCCAAGGTGGAGGGCAATATCGTCGCGGATGAATTAACAATCGGCGGCCGCGTGAAGGGCACGATCCATGCCAACCGCGTCAGGCTCAATAGCACCGCTGTGGTTGAAGGCGATATCTATCATCGCTCTCTCGCAATCGAGGAGAATGCGCAATTCGAGGGAATGTCACGACGACAGGAAAATGTCATCGATACGCCCTCGCTCGTCCCGGCAAAACGCGCACAGGCGCAGCCCATAGCGATCGACGTCAACGGACAGGGCAGCGCCGCAACCGATAGCCTCAATCCGTCGCAGGCTACGTCAATAGACCGCAACCGGCGCGGAAAGGCGACATCCGACGTTCCCACTCCCTGAGCTAACGCTCACGGATCGGCCGCACTTTGCCGCGTTGGATGATGGCGGAGCGCTACCCCTGAAAGCGGACACGCTGAGCGTGAACGGCATGTCCGCTTTAGGTCATTGGCGGACATTCCGGCATGGACCGGATTCACTCCCACGCGGTGTCGTCATCGTAAGAAATCGAGCACCGCCGAATCAGCGAGATACTCCGGATCATGCTCCCCACGTTCGATGTGGCGAAGGATGAGCAAAGCGAGTTTGCGTCGCGCCTGGTCATTTTTTCGGAACTTTGCTGGAAGGCATTTATGCGCGTTATCGAATGCGGTCGTCATGATCTTTAGGGTGTCGGGACCCGTAGACCCGTTCAAAATTATGGGACGAGGGCATAGGACCCTCCTGTTTAAACTCATGTGACTAGGGAACTACGCGGCAGCTTTGGCCTGGGCCGAAAGCGATTACCGTGCGCGCTTTGTCCTACCTGTTTGTGAAAACAATGTGGTCCTGCATTGCAGCGTGCAGGAAAGGGCTGCGCAATAAGGAAATTGTTGGGACGCCGCAGGCGCTGGATCTTTGAGTTCCGTCATCAGTCGCAAGCGTGGCTCACGCACATCACCTTCTGCCGCTCATATGAAGGCGAATCGCTTCCGGTAAGAGTCAGCATCAGTCCGCGATCCGAAGTTAGTGGTTTCATGGTAGTGCTTGAAAATAATGTTGTATTTTTAAGTTCCCGGAACGATTTCAAAAATGCTGCATTACACGCGGGAGCGTTGTGTAAAAAGACATGGATCTTCGGAGTGGTCGCGGGGGGCAAGTATAAATATTGCGCAAAGGCTCTTGAGCTCCTGGCTCGAGCCGAAACCGAATGCGATCCACAAATGCGCGCCGAGCTGGAAAATCTCGCCGCCGCCTTTGTCCGCCTTGCCGAGCAGGCAGAACGTAACAGTCAGTTCGATCTTACTTACGAGCCTCCCCCACCGAAGACTGACGATCCAAATCTAAAGCCGTAAGCCTTTTAGGAACTGGTGCACCAGGGAGGGAGCGACATTTCAGCGTATCCGCTCGACCCATTGCGCGCGTGAGGCCCCCGGCTCGAAGGGATCGCCAAAGTACTGGGTCTCACGGGCAACCTTCCCGTCTCTGAACTCCATGATACTCACCGTGTAAGACGGCAGACCGTCGTATGTAAGGACGAATTCAGTGATCCAAAGATCGGCAGCACCGAGTATGCGCCGCACCATAAAGCGCTTCGTGTTCGGCTGGGCAAAACGAGACGCTTGAATATTGCGCCGACCGTGGATCCGCTCCCCGGACTGCGGGTACTCCAGCACTGCATCGTCGTGGTAAATCTCGTGCTCTGCCTCGAAATCATTCGCGTCTGAGGCAGCCCAGTGGCGATCCAAAGCCGCTCGAATGTTCCGGTCTTCGATCAAGGTCTTCGCTCACATCGCTGTGCCACAGGGCATGCTACCCCCAAACGGACATCCCGAGGCACTATCATCTGCGCAGGCCTCGACGGCTTCCTGATGTCCGTCTTGTTAAACCTATTTTTGCAACAGCCATCTCCAGCCGACTGGAGCAATCAGAAGTGACAACGCCAGCAAACCAAAGCTCGCAATCCATCGGACACGTTCACGCGCCCTCGCTCGCACTTCACCCACAACAAATTGCTCGCCCTTGCGCATTTCTCCATAAGATTTCAGGAACGAGGAAATGCGCGCGACGCTGAAGTCATCGAGCGCCTCGCCTTGCGTGCGGTTGCGCCGCTCCGTTTCGTTGAGCTGCTCCGCTTCCCTGCGATAGCGTTCCGCGTGTTCGCTCGCATCCGCGTACGTCGTTGCTTCTGCGCGGGTGAAATAGAGCGTGTGAAGCGATGGAATTGCCCATTCTACGAGATCGATGAGTGGCTGATCGGCGCGCGGCGCGGCTGCAAGCTGCACTGCGGAGCCCGCCAAAATCAAAGCACCAATCCAGCGCACAGTTGCGATTGTGGAGCGCATCGCCCACCGGCGATCGCCACGCAAAAACGGATAGAGCACGCCCGCCAGCGCCAAAGCCGCGCCGAAAGCGCAGACTATCGCCGCCCCGGTCGGCAAGTCGAAGACAAACGAGCCCGCAAGACCGGAGGCACTGACAAATGTACCAACGATCCAGCCGATCGTAAGCTGCCTTGAAAGCGACCCAGCAAACATGACGCCGATGGCGGCGGGAATAATGAGAAAAGAAAAAACCAGCAGCACGCCAGCAATCGCGACCGAGCTGGTTACGACAATTCCGAAAGTCGCATAAAATACGAATTCCCAGGCGAGTGACCCCGCTTCCGTCATGTGACGGCGCAGCAGCCAATGCAGCAATCCTACCGCCGCATAGAGCGGAACAATGACAACAACATCGTTGAGCCCGCTCGTGAGTATATTTCCGGTGAGGATCTGCTTGAGATGCTCTGCTCCCTGCGGCGCCCGATCGATGAGCAGAATGGCTGTCGCGGCAGCTACCACATAGATGACTCCGATCAGCGCCTCCTGCGGCACGCGCGTGCCCCAAGCCCGCGTGAACGCCAGCAGCACGGCAGCAAGCACGGTAAATGTGAGCGAATATCCATATGTCGCCATGCTCTGGGCCGAGTGGCCGAGCATGAATGCCACCGTCGCACCGAGCGCCGCGATCTGGGCGAGGGCCAGGTCGACAAAGATCACTTTGCGGGCAAGGACGAGGATCCCGAAATAGGTGTGGATGCCGACCAGGCATACCGCCACCAGGAAGGGCGGCCAGAGAAACTGAATGACATCGGTCATCGCTTCGCCGCCGCTGATGTGAGAGCCTCGACGTTCACGTCGAACAGCGAAATATAATCGTCGGCTCGCGGCAGTGCGCCGACCGACGCAGCCAGTGTCACCACTTGTGCCCCGGTCTTGCTTGCGACGAAAGCAACGTCGCGTTCCGGCTCGTGCGGCTCGCGCACCACGATGCTGGCACCGCGCGCGCGCATGTCCCGCACGATCGCCGCAAGGTGCGAAGGGCTCGGCGGCACGCCGGGTTTCGTCTCGATAAAGCCGACAACATCCAGCCGGAAACGGCGCGCAAAATAGGGCCAGCTATTGTGATAGGCGACAATTGGCATGGATTTGATAGCACTCAACTTCGCTTCCCATTCTGCCAGCTTTGCATTCAAACGAGCGAGGAATGCCTGCCGA
The DNA here is from genome assembly GCA_036265125.1 of Pseudolabrys sp. Lineage (GTDB taxonomy): Bacteria > Pseudomonadota > Alphaproteobacteria > Rhizobiales > Xanthobacteraceae > Pseudolabrys. Next base: position 53,947 of record DATAPP010000241.1, read on the forward strand.
TTGGCTTCGTATATTGAGGCATTGGCCGGGTCCACCCGCGCCAAGGCTTCAACAATGTTGGCGGTTATGGTTTCCGCGTTCTTCGGATCCAGCCAATAATGCGGGTTTCCGCTCCCATGAGCGTGGCCGTCGCCGGGACCGACGCTCATCCCGCGAAGCTCCAGCACAGCAATCGCAAGCGAAGCATCGACGTAAGCCGGGCCGCCGCGGCTGATCTCCGGTCTACCAGACTGTACCAACAGACGATCGACCCACAGATCGTAGTCGAGCCCGACGCGTACGAGCATCTGCGCTTGCTTGAGCCGCAGCGCGTCTTGCGGCTTGGGCTGATAGTCCTCGGCATCCATGTTCGGCGGGACGAGACTTGTCGCCGCAACCCGATCGCCGCCCACGGCCTCGGTCAGGCTGCGCAGATCAGTCGTGGTCGTCACCACCTGGACGCGATCCTGCGCAATTCCCGGCGACGCCAGGACACAAAGCGCGATTGTGAAAGCCAAACGCAACGCCATGGACTTGGTAAGGAAAGGGCCGCGAAGCCGCGGCCCTTTCCTCGTCTTCAATTAGCGTTTGCCGGCGCTGGCCACCCAGATGCTCTTCGGCATGACGCAATGGACATTTTTCTCCGTATCGGAGATGGCGCCAACCCGGCAATCCATCGCCACACTGGCGAGCCCATAGGCATCGAGACGCGTCAGCTTCTTCTCTGACGAGAGGAAGTTAATCATGCCCATCGATGCGTCATTCATTGCCTTGTTCAGGTCGGCATCCTTGACGTGCGAGACATAATATTTTGGCGTCTCCTTGGTTGGGCGCTCCATGTCTTCCTTGTCACGCGCGTTCTTTGGATTGAGGCAGTGAATGCCCTTCTTGATGTTGACGACCTGGGAGACACGGCAATCGGAAACGCTGGTCATCAGTTTCTCCGCTTCTGCCGCAGAAACGCCGCGCTGTTCGGAGAGAAACTTGACGGTTTGCGCCTTGGCCTGCGTCCAGGCCTTGTTCAGATCCTGGTCAAATCCCATTGTGATCCAGGATTTGGCCGTCTCGATGCGCGGGAAGTCGAGCGGCTTGCCTTTCACCACCTCGACCGTGATGTTGAACTCCTTGTAGGCGGTCTCGATGGCGGTGAGATTGACCTCGCCGTTTCCCTGGCCCGCATGGGAATCGCCGGTCCACAGCAATGCGCCCGGCACATGCACGGGGACATAGAGCGTTGAGCCAGCGACGAAGTCGCGGATATCCATGTTGCCCGCGTATTCGCCAGGCGGCACGCTTGAATAGCGGCCAGGCTCCTTGCGGGCTACGGCAAGTGTGCCGGGGAATGGTCGCAACGGCAAAACGATGCCGGGCAGGAACTCGGTCGTCATGCTGTCGAGATCGAGATACAGGTACTTGACCTGGCCGTCCTGAAAGACGGTTGGAAACTGGCCGAACATGGCCGGAACATTGAAGTTCGTCGCGTATGCCCGTGGAACGATTTTGTTGAGCCGGACCTTGAGTACGTCGCCCGGCTGCGCTTCCTCGATATAGATGGGCCCCGTCAAAGTGTGCGGCCCACGTCCCGGGAAATCGGTACGCAATTTTTTGATTTGTTCGATGGTGGCACCCGGGACCACCTGGTTATGACTGTGCATCATCGTTTCCAGCGCGATGGTGTCACCGGACTTGACGCGCAGCACCGGCGGCTGGGAGTTGTCGAACCAGCCCCATTGAGTCGTTTCAAGCGTCGCGGGCAGGACATGCACCTTCTTGCCGCCCGGTGCGGCCAGGACACGCAGTTTCGGGTCGGCCGGGCCGGGGGCGGGATAGCCCGGCGTCGTGATGGTCGCCGTGAGCGGTATGCCTAAAGGCGATACGGCGGGCGGAGTCGGCGCAGGCGCCGGAGTTTGCGCGAATGTTGCAGTGCCGATGATCAATGTACCGCAGACGACGGCAGCAATACTGGTAGTGCGTACTGGTCGAGACATAATGATTCCCCTTACTCAGGCTTGAAGCCTATCACTTCTTCCACATGTTCTTGGCGACAAGACAATGCACGCCTTTCTCGGCCGCATCCATCTCGCCAACGCGGCAATCCATGGTCATGCTCGCGAGCGCATAGGAATCCAGCCGCGACAATGACTTTTCTTTCTGCAGAAGCTCGATCATCGCCCATGAAGCGTTATCCATGGCCTTGTTCATGTCCGCGTCGGCCGACGAAGTCACCAGGTACTGCGGCGTCTCGGCGGTCGGGCGCGATTCGGCGAGCGACTTGCCGGCGTCCTTCGATGTAATGCAGTGGACGCCCTTTTTGATATCCACGACCTGCGTCACGCGGCAATCCGACGTTTTCGACACCAGCGCCATGGCCTGATCGGGCGATATCTTGCGTTGCTCAGCCAGAAACTTCGCGGTTTCCGATTTTGCGTTGGCGAGCGCCTTGGTGAGATCTTCGTCGAAGCCCATGGTGATCCACTCGGTCGGCGTTTCAATTCGCGGCCATTCGAGCTTCGTCACTTTATCAACCGTGATTGTCAGGGTGATTTCCTGGAATGCGGTTTCGAGTCCAGTCAGGTTGATCTCGCCGTTTCCCTGCGCCGCGTGGGAATCGCCTTGCCAGACCAGCGCGCCGCGCACGAAAACAGGAACGTGCAGTGTCGTTCCCTCGACCAGATCGCGGTTGTCCAGATTTCCGGCGAATGGCCCGGGCGGCACCGCGTTGTAACGTCCCGGCTCCTTGCGCGCGACGCCTAGCGTGCCCGGAAAGGGCCGCAGCGGAATTTCGATGCCCGGTGCAAACTCCGCGGTCTTCCGCTCGTTGTCGAGATAGAAGTACTTCACCTGCCCGTCCGGGAAATTTTTGGGGAATTGTCCGAACAATCCTGGAACGTTGAAATTTGCACCCCACGGCCGCGCCACGATCTTCTGGATCTTGATCTGTAGCGTGTCGCCGGGCTCAGCCCCATTGACGAAAATTGGCCCGGTCAGCGTCATGGGACCGCGGCCCGGCCAGTCGGTACGCAATTTTTTTAGCTCTTCAATGGTGCGACCCGGCCAAAGCTGGCCGTGCGAGTGTGACATCGACTCGATGGCGACAGTGTCCCCGGGATCGACAAACAGGCGCGGCAATTCAGCGTTATCGAACCATCCCCACTGCGTCGTCTCCATCGTCGCCGGCAGGACGTGCATCCGGCCCGGATATTTCGATCCCGGCACAGCCATCAGTTTCTGCGCCGCGGCTTGCGCCGACGGCGGTTGCTGCGCCAAGGCTGCGACGCTCGTGACGGCCCAGATAGCCGCAGACACGATAACCCGAACAAAGGATTGCATTGCGAAGCCCCTATTGACGGCAAAAACGATAGCAACTTCCCGGTCTCCCGAATAGTCGGAGACAGGCGCCAAGCACAGCACGGTCTAGTTGCGGGTAACGACCCCTGCTCCGTTAAAATTACTAAGCGGAGTGGACGACAGCAGACGTGGGGCTCGCTGCATTTCCACTTTGGGTCAAAAAGAGCCGTCAAATATACAAATTGGTCGAACCCTCTACGCTACTCGATTTCAAATTCGAAACGAGATGCAGATCGCCTGTCCTCGCCTAAGCGTCGATCCGATGTGTTGGACCGGCGTTCCCCCTGCATGCGGCTTTTCTTTTTTGGGCGGGTATCAATGCTAGAACGGCGGTCTTTACCAGATCGCCGATCGGCAGAGAGGCAAGCATGAGCTCCCTGATCGCGCTTGTGCATGACTATCTCTCCGATGGCTTCGAACACTAATGGTGGATGAAATCATTTGCCGCGAGTGTGCTTGCGGTGATCGTGGTTAGATAGATCGCCACGTCCGCAGCAGCCTGGCTCTCCGCAGCACCGGTGTTGTTGGCGTATACAATCGTATCCGCGCCACTCTGGATCCAGGCGACACTATGCGCAGCCACTTGGGTGGCACCAGTGATCAAACCTTGAACCGCAGTGATGCCAAGAATTGCTGACGTGTCGATAAAGTCGACGCCATGCACAAAACTGTTGATCGTGTCGTGGCTTGCCACCGTCGAGTCTGAGATCGCAGCAAAGACAAAGTGATCGCTGCCTGCCCCGCCGGTCAGCAAATCTGCTCCTCCGGCACCAATAATCGTATTGTTGCCGCTGCCAGCCGTAATGGTATTGGCCCCGCTCCCACCGGTGACCGTGAGGTTTCCAGAATCAGTGCCAGCCGCTAAGTTTCCGTTGGTCCCCAAAGTCACAATAGTCGCCGCAGAACCAGAAATCGTCAACGTATTCGCGGTGAGCGCGGTGGCATTCACCGTCACCGTGTCGGTATTGAAGTTGTCGGTAATCGAGGTCGCCGCCGAGCCGGTGGTAATCGAGATAGTGTTGTCGGTGGCATGGCCCGTGGTTACGGTCAGTGCACCGGTCAGCGTTCCAGCCGTGATATTTCCGATCAGTCCGGTGACCACCTCGGCCGCCGAGCCGATGAGCGTCAGCACCGTATTGTTGGCCAGCGCCGTTGCATTCGTTGTCACCGTATCACCAGCGCCGCTCGCGGTAATCGAGGTCGCCGCCGAGCCGGTCGTAATGCTGATGCCGTTGTCGGCAGCATTACCCGTGGTCACGGTCAGTGCGCCGCTCAGCGTTCCAGCCGTGATATCCCCCACCAGCCCGGTCACCACCTCGGCCGCCGAGCCGATGAGTGTCAGCGCCGTATTCTGCGCCAGCGCGGTGGCATTCACCGTCACCGTGTCGGTATTGAAGTTGTCGGTAATCGAGGTCGCCGCCGAGCCGGTGGTGATCGAGATGGTGTTGTCGGTGGCATCGCCCGTGGTCACGGTCAGTGCACCGGTCAGCGTTCCAGCCGTGACATCCCCCACCAGTCCGGTGACCACCTCGGCCGCCGAGCCGATGGGCGTCAGCACCGTATTGTTGGCCAGCGCCGTTGCATCGTCATTCAACGTGACACCGTTAGAATCCGTAATGCTGGTCGCTCCACTCCCCGTGACCACATTCACAATGCCGGCACTGGCTGCATTTGCACCCAATGTGATGGTACTCGCGCCAGTAAGACCCAGCGTCTCGATACTCGTCGCATGGAGGAAGTTGGCATCGGTCAGCGTTGCCGCCGCCGTCATTTGAATAGTGTCATTGCCCGCACCGCCTGCAATGGTTGTAGCGGCGCCCAGATTGGCAGCTGAACTGAAGTTGAAGATGTCGCTGCCGGTGCCGCCGGTCAGCACATCCGCGCCGCCGCCGCCGGTGATCGTATTGGTTCCGTTTCCCACCGTGATCGTATTGGCGCCAGTGCCACCCGCTACCGTGAGATTGCCCGTGTCTGTACCGGCCGCCAAGTTGCCAGACGAGGCCCCGGCGTTAAGCGTTACCGTGGCCGCACAGGGTTACCCAGGCCACGTTGGATCTCTGGGACAAAATCGAACAGGACGCCGCCACATGGTCAGCGAATTCGAGCGAAGGATCAACCGATGAAGAGGATTGCGCTAATCTTGCGAATGGCAGCATCTTGAGCTGCCGGCGATCGCCGGCGAGGACAGCATCCTTGTCATTGGACCCGACAAGACGATCACGCGGCACATCGGAGACGTCCTAGAGCCGCGCGGGAAAGGCATCATGGGAATAACGCTACGTTATCCTTATGAGGTGCGGGACGAAAAAGACTATTTCGACGATATAGCGTGTGACAAGGACATGCTTCGCAAAACACATTATCAAGATGAAAACGAGTCACTTTAAGCCCGATAAGTTCGAGGACTCGCATTGAAATTGCTGCGCAAAAAACAAAGGCGAGAAAATTGAAGCTTCGCATTAGCCAAAGTCCGACAATGTCGTCAATCTGATGGATGCGTTACGGCGAAGCGTCGAAAGAGAGAGGGGCCAAAGTCATTCACGGAAAGGTGACACTCACATTCTCGACCGATGGATTTCCTCCGAGCTATCGGTGGCTAGAATTTCTATTTCGGCCGCTCCGAGCCTAGCCACGTCAGCGAGACCCTTTTCAATCAGCGCACGAGCCAATGGCAACGTCGTATCAGTAGGGCTGGGAATGACACGTTCAGTGCATCAAGTGCGAAAAAGAGAATTCGGAACGTGGCTGAGCTGGTTATGTTCCACGTCACAACATCCGCACCATTTTCCCGCGGCTTGCTCTGTAGCTTTGTAACGATGCGCGACGTTGGTGCAAGCACTTTGGGACATCGCAGCAAGAAATAGAAGATGCAATTGCAAAAGTTGGCGACAACGCTCCGATGGCCTTGCGTCGTGCGGTAAT